>LXQI01000007.1 GCA_001683845.1 Erythrobacter sp. ANT-B3C2
GGACGTGAAGGCGCGCATCCTGAGCCTCGCCATCGACGAGGCCGATGATACCGCCTCGCTCGACGTGGCGCTCGGCATGGCGCGTCAGTGCGGGTTGAAGCTGCCTGCCGCCAAAGAGATCATCGGCGAAGTGCAGGCTGCAGTTTCGCAGTGGCGCGGTTGTGCAGTTTCGCACGGACTCAACGCCCGCGGCATCGGTCGCATGGAATCCGCATTTGAGTATCACGGAGGCGTGCGGTGTTTAATGATCTAAGGCGCACCCAGCTATCAGCCCAGCGGATTAAGAACAGCGCCAAACTGGAATCCGCAAATTTTCCTACACAACTTCTACACAGGTCAAATATGACCATTTTAACCGTTATATTCCAAGAGCTTACCAAGCTCTTGAATAATGGTCGGGGAGAGAGGATTCGAACCTCCGGCCCTCTGCTCCCAAAGCAGATGCGCTACCAGGCTGCGCTACTCCCCGACACCAGTCCCGCGCCTCTAGGTTTGCCCGTGTATCAGCGCAAGCACCATTCATGACTGTCTTTGGGCTGCGGTGGTGGGCCCGGCAGGATTCGAACCCGCGACCTAGCCGTTATGAGCGGCCAGCTCTAACCGCTGAGCTACAGGCCCCCACACCGTTTTGCGCGGCCCCAGCAGTTAGCCGCCCGCCTTTGCGCTGGCAAGCATCCGCCGGTCAGCGTTCGACCGCGCGCATCAGCGCGGCGATGCCAGTGTTGAGCACACCCCGAAGGTCCAGATAGGCGAACACCCGCTGCCACCAGTCGGTGAAAGCGGCGACGTCCTCGGCCGGCGGCAAGCCGGCGGTGATCACCAGCAGCGGCAGGCCATCGTCCAGCGCCATGTCAATCGCACGGATCGCCTGCTCCACGTCCGCCTCATGCGGCGAGAGGGTAACACATTCGAACAGGCCCAGGCGGGCGAGCAGGCGGCTCCAGCGGGGCGCGCCCGGCAGCAGTGGAGCGATGTGGTCGCCCTGCCGCCGCAGCATGCCCCAAAAGACAGTCGTCTGAGGCAGTTCCAGGAAGGTCCGCTCCGGATCGAGCCAATAGGGGGCGAGCGGGTGGCGCCGGAAATCGACTCCGCCGCCGGGGCCAGCGCATCTCGGCCGCGCCGAGCAATCGATCGCCAGCCCGCATTCGATGAGGAGCGCCGGGTCCGTTGCGCTGCCCGGGACAGCGGCTCGGCACAGCAGCGGGGCTGCGCCAAATAGCCGCTCGATTGTGTCGACCAGCCGCTCCAGCGCCTCGACATAGATTGTGGCCGGGTAAAGCAAGCCCATCTCGGCGCGGTGCGCGGCAACTGGCGCTGCCAGCACCCGCCTTACCGCATTAGCACAGGCGGCGCTCTCGTCTGCCAGATAGACCGGCACCACCCCTTCCGCCTCGCACAGGCACTGGAATTGTCCGAGCGCGCCCGGTTCGTCATGCCCTGGTCCCGCGAGGTCCATCGTCACAACAAAGCGCTGGCCAAAGCCCGGCGTGAAGCGGGCGAGGTCGGAGCGGGTCGGTGGATCGGCAATCGAGCGCATGGTGGAACGGATCGCCCTCCTCGCTTGCGCGGCCTGGATAGCAGCGCCTACGAAGCGTATCGGGGCCGGTCAACGCCCGTTTCGTGCGTTGCCAAGGCCTTCGGTTGCGGCCATAGACAACAATGTTACTCCCACGTGGATTCCAGCAGCCCTTCGGTTGCTCGCACACGCAAGGTGGGAGACAGCGCAGCACGGGAACCGCCATGGCCACGCTCGACAAGATCGATCGCTTGCTCCTCGCCGAATTGCAGGCGCAGGGGCGCGTCACCAATGTCGATCTCGCCCGCCGCGTCGGCCTCACCGCGCCGCCCTGCCTGCGCCGGGTCCGATCGCTGGAGGAGGCGGGTGTCATCCGCGGCTACCACGCCGATCTGGACGCATCCAAGCTCGGCTTCGCCATTACCGTGTTCGCGATGGTCAGCCTGAAGAGCCAGGCGGAGGAGGACCTGCGTGCCTTCGAGAACCACATCAGGGATCTACCCGAAGTGCGCGAATGCCACATGCTGAACGGCGAGATCGACTTCATCCTCAAGATCGTCAGCCGCGACCTGCAGAGCTTCCAGGAATTCCTCACCAGCAAGCTGACCCCCGCGCCCAACGTGGCCAGTGTGAAAACCTCGTTGACTATCCGCACCGCCAAGAGCGAACCCGGCGTCCCGCTAGGGTAAAGCGCTCGTCGATACCCGGGCAGCGGAGCCCATGCGGCAGCACCTCGCTCGCGTAGACGATCTGTAGCACCCGCCGACGGCGCGGTGAAGCGTGGAGGATGGGCGTCGCATAGGCCCAAGTGTCTCCTGGAGCGGCCAAGCAGGCCCACTCCCGGCACCGGCTTATCTTCTGCGTAATGCAATCCTCCGCAATCGGGCCGTTCCGGTGGGATCCTAGCGCAGCGCGAAGGGCGGGCAGCCATGTTTACGCTCCACGGCCCGAAATTGTCCGCCTTGCCGCTCACGGCGACGCAGATCGTCCGATCCTGATGCCAGCCGAGCGACCAGATTGTATCAGCGGATTTGTCGAGGGCGATCCCCTCACCGGGCGCGCCTGCGGTCCCAAATGGCGGCAATGGCGCCTATGCAGCAACCACCGGCCTCCAACGCGGGCCGTAGGCCCACCACGCTGACCCGCCGCGTACCGGCCCCACTCGCCGAACCGAACACATGCCCGGCGGCTCAAGCAGCGTAATTGCCGCCATTGCTTGGTGCTCGGCTCCATCGCGGCCGAGCACTGGCATAGTCACCCTGCCCGCCGGGCGAGCCAGTCCTCCAGCCACTTGATCGAATAATCGCCGTTCAGGATATCGGGCTCGTGCAGCAGGGCCTTGTGCAGCGGGATCGAGGTCTTGACGCCGTCGATCACCATTTCCTCCAAAGCGCGGCGCAGCCGCATGATGCACCCCTCGCGCGTGCGGCCGTAGACGATCAGCTTGGCGATCATCGAATCGTAATATGGTGGAATGCGGTAGCCGGCGTAGAGCCCGCTATCGACGCGCACATGCATGCCACCAGCCGCATGATAGGCGGTGACGAGGCCGGGCGAGGGGGCGAAGGTGAAGGCATCCTCGGCATTGATCCGGCACTCGATCGCGTGGCCCTTGAACTCGATCTCCTCCTGCTTGACGGAGAGCGCCTTCCCATCGGCGATGCGGATCTGCTCGCGCACCAGGTCGACACCGGTGATCGCCTCGGTCACCGGATGCTCAACTTGCAGGCGGGTATTCATCTCGATGAAGTAGAACTCGCCGTTCTCCCACAGGAACTCGATCGTGCCCGCGCCACGATAGGCCATGTCGGACATCGCCTTGGAGACGGTCGCGCCCATCCGCTCTCTGTCCTCGGCGTTGAGAACGGGCGAGGGGGCCTCCTCCAGCACCTTCTGGTGGCGGCGCTGGAGCGAGCAATCGCGCTCGCCCAGATGGATCGCATTGCCGCGTCCGTCGCCGAACACCTGGAACTCGATATGGCGCGGATTGCCGAGGTATTTCTCGAGATAGACCGTATCATCGCCGAAAGCAGCCTTGGCCTCGCTCTTGGCCTGCCGCATCAGACTGTCGAGCATCTCGGGGCCGGGCACCACCTTCATGCCGCGCCCGCCGCCGCCGCTCGCCGCCTTCACCAGCACCGGATAGCCGATCTCGGCGGCCACCTCGGCGGCTTCGTCGAAGGTCGAGATCGCCCCGGCGGAGCCGGGCACCAGCGGCAGGCCGAGCGCGCCAGCGGTGCGCTTGGCCTCCACCTTGTCGCCCATGGTCCGGATGTGCTCGGGCTTCGGCCCGATCCACACGATATCGTGCGCCTCCACGATCTCGGCGAATTGCGCGTTTTCCGAGAGAAAGCCGTAGCCGGGGTGGATCGCATCGGCGCCGCTAATTTCGGCCGCGGCGATGATTGCGGCGGTATTGAGATAGCTTTCCGAAGCCTGCGGCGGCCCTATGCAGATCGCATGGTCGGCCAGCCGCACATGCATCGCCTCCGCATCCGCGGTGGAATGCACCGCCACGGTTTCGATGCCCATCTCGTGCGCGGCGCGGTGGATGCGCAGCGCGATCTCGCCGCGATTGGCGATCAGCAGGCGGGTGATCGTCATCGGCTGGCCGTCATGAGTGTCAGGAGATGATCATCAGCGGCTGGTCGAACTCCACCGGCTGCGCGTTGGAGATAAGGATCTCGCGCACGGTGCCGTCGGTGGTGGCGGTGATCGGGTTCATCACCTTCATCGCCTCGACGATCAGCAGCGTGTCGCCCGCCTTCACCGTGTCACCGACACTGACGAAAGGATCGGAGGTGGGCTCGGACGAGAGATAGGCGGTGCCCACCATTGGCGAGCGCAGCGCATCCGCCGACGCAGCCGGTGCGACGGAGGGCACCGCTGCCGGGACAACGGGTGCGGCGGCAGGCGCAGGACCCGCAGTGATGTACGCGGGCGCGGCGCTGGGGGCCGGCGCGGCGGTGCGCGCGACGCGGATTCGCCGATCACCATCAACAACTTCGATCTCGGTCAGCCCGGTCTCGGCAATCATGTCGGCCAGTTCGCGAACCAGCTTGGCGTCGATCTTCATCACTGGTGAGGCACGCTTGGTGCCTTCGTCTGCGGCCATGCACTCCCCCCGTTGCGCGGTGACGGACAAGCGAGGCGCTATGGGCACTGCCGCGCGCCAAGGCAAGCCCGGGCGCCCAGGCGAGCGATCCCCGCTCAATGACAGCCGCGCTACATCCGTGCGGCGGCGTCCAGCGCCAGTTCGTAGCCCAGCGCGCCGAAGCCCGCGATCGTTCCCTTGGCCGCCATCGCCACGAAGCTCTTGTGGCGATAGGCCTCGCGCGCATGAGGGTTGGAAAGGTGCACCTCGATCACCGGAGTGCGTATCGAGCGGATCGCATCGTACAGCGCGAGGCTGGTGTGGGTAAGCGCGCCGGCGTTCAGCAGCACGGCGCGGGCGGACTCGCTCTGCGCCTCGTGCAGCCAGTCGACCAGATGGCCCTCGTGGTTCGACTGGCGCATCTCGATGGACAGTCCGAGCGTACGAGCGCGATCCTCCAGCCGGCCAGCGATGTCGTCCAGCGTATCGGTGCCGTAGATCTCGGGCTCGCGCAGGCCCAAAAGGTTCAGATTGGGTCCGTTGAGGACGTAGACGATCTCGGCCATGCGCGCTCCCCCGGCAGCTTTGGAATGGCCCTAGCGTCGGGGGAGCGAGAGAGCAAAAGCCTTAGTGGTCCACGCCCTTCACCTTGCCCCACTGGCGGGCGGCGGTGTAGCCAAGATAGCCGGTGCCGAAGAGCGCGTAGAGCGCATCGGGCAAGCCGTTGAGGTATGAATTGATACCCCCGGCGATGGATCCCGCCATCTCCGGACGGAATGCGGCGAGCACCCCCATCGGCAGCGAGAACAGCAGCATGACGTACATAACGTAAAGGAAACTGGGCCGTGCGCGGCTGGTCCACGGATCGGTCGAGCCTGCCTCGGCCACGATGGCGGAAAGCTGGGCCTTCATCGTTTCCAGTTCATTCGTGCTTTCAAGCCGGAGCAACTCCAGCTTGGCCCGCTCGCGCGCCTCCTTATCGGGGATGATCTTGTCGATAAGGGCCGCGACAGGGCCGATGATGGATTCAACGAAGGGCATGGCGGCAGCTCCTCTGGTGATGAGTCGCATATTCCTTGAACCAAGATGGTTCGTGTAGGACAGCAATCGTCACGCTGGGAGGCGCCGCATCGCACCCGCTTCCGGCGCGCAGCGACGTTGCAAGCGGGTCAAGGGGGGAACCACTGGTCGGGACGAGAGGATTCGAACCTCCGACCCCCACACCCCCAGTGTGATGCGCTACCAGGCTGCGCTACGTCCCGGATCCAGTGGGAGGCGGCCCTATAGGCGCGGCTCCCAAGCATGGCAAGCGCCCGGCTCGCAGGTGTTCGGGCAGAGCGCTTGTGGTCGGCTTGTGCCCCGATTGCGCGCCCTTTCCATTGCTGCTAGGCGCCGCGGCCACCAGCCGGGGCGCGACTGGCGGTGCCTCTGGCCGTCTGCGCCCCCTCGTTCCCTTGCCCTGATAGGCCGATACGATGCTTGATCTTCTAGCCGCCGGCGCCGCCGGCGCCGGGCCCCCCGGATGGGTGCAGTTCCTGCCGATCATCGGCATGGTGCTGATCTTCTGGTTCCTGATCATCCGCCCGCAGATGCAGCGCCAGAAGCAGCACCAGGCCAAGGTTGCCGGGATGAAGAAGGGCGACCAGGTCGTCACCGGCGGTGGGCTGGTCGGCAAGGTGGTTCGGGTCGACGACGATTATGCGGAGGTCGAACTGGCGCCCAATGTGCGGGTGAAGGCGGTCAAGGCGACGATCGGCGATATCCTGCCGCCCGGCGGCAAGCCGGCCAACGACTGAGCCGGAGCAAGGCCCGCAAATGCTCGATTTCCCGCCCTGGAAGCGGCTGTTCCTGTGGGCCATCACGGTGCTCGCGATGCTGGCGGCGCTGCCTTCGCTCGCCTCGCTGACGGGCGCCCGCTGGCCGGCGGCATTGCCCAGCCCGATGGTGAACCTCGGACTTGATCTTGCCGGCGGCTCGCATATCCTGCTGGAGGCCGATCCGGCGCAGGTCGCTCGCCAGCGGCTGGAGACGATGGAGGAAGCGGTGCGCGACGCGCTCCGCACGGCCGAGCCGCGCATCCGCCACAGTGAGATTTCCACCACGGGCGGGCAATTGTCCTTCATGGTGGAAGAGCCGGCGCGGGTCGACGCCGCGCGTGGCGTGCTGGAGCCGCTGACCACCGGCGCGGGGATGACCGGCCAGCGCGACTGGACAATCGAGGTGCTTGACGGGCAGCGTATCGTCATGGCGCCGACCAGCGCCGGCGTCGACCTTGCGGTGACGCAGGCGATGGACAGCGCCACCGAGGTGGTGCGCAAGCGCATCGATTCGCTCGGCACACGCGAGCCGACGATCATCCGGCAGGGCGCCAACCGCATCGTGGTGCAGGTGCCGGGGCTGGAAGATCCGCAGGCGCTGAAAGACTTGCTGGGCCAGACCGCAAACCTCGAATTCAAGCTGGTCGACAGCAGTGTGCTGCCGACCGAAATTGCGCAGGGCGTGGTGCCGCCGGGTAGCCAGATCGTGCCGTTCTCGGCCGATAGCGGCCAGGCCGGAACGGGCATCGCGGTGCGCCGGCTGGGTGGAATCCGGGGCGATTCGCTGACCGATGCCCAGCAGAGCTTCGACCCGCAGACCAACGCCGCGGTGGTGACCATCACCTTTGATTCGCAAGGAGCGCAGCGGTTCGCGCGACTGACGACCGAGAACGTCAACCGGCAATTCGCCATCATCCTCGACGATGAGGTGCTCTCCGCCCCGGTGATCAACGAGCCGATCCTGGGCGGCACGGCGGTGATCTCGGGCAGCTTCACGGTGGAGACCGCGAATGCGCTCGCCATTTCGCTGCGCTCGGGCGCGCTGCCGGTCGATCTCACGGTGGTGGAGGAGCGCACCGTCGGCCCCGACCTTGGTGCCGATTCGATCCGCCAGGGCCTGCTGGCGATGACCATCGGCTCGCTGCTGGTGATCGCACTGATGATGGCGACCTATGGCCGGTTCGGCGTGTATGCGACCATCGCGCTGGTGATCAACGTGCTGATGATCTTGGGCGTGATGGCGGTGATGAACGCCACGCTGACGCTGCCCGGCATCGCCGGCTTCGTGCTGACGATCGGCGCGGCGGTGGATGCCAACGTGCTGATCTACGAGCGCATTCGCGAGGAGCGCCGGCGGGGCCGCAAGGTGATCGCAGCGGTCGAGACCGGCTACCGGGAGGCAAGCCGCGCGATCTACGATGCCAACGTCACCAACTTCATTGCCGGCGTGCTGCTGTTCCTGTTCGGCTCGGGCCCCATTCGCGGGTTTGCCGTGGTGCTGATCATCGGCCTGTTCACCTCGGTCTTCACCGCGGTCACGCTGACGCGCATGTGGGTGGCGATGTGGCTGCGCCGCGCGCGGCCGAACGATCTGACGGTCTAGGGAAACACCCATGCGCCTCATCAAGCTCGTCCCTGACAACACCAATATCAAGTTCCTGAAGTGGCGCGCGCCGTTCTATGTGGTCAGCCTGCTGCTGATTGCGACAAGCTGGGGGCTCGTACTGACCAAGGGGCTCAATTTCGGGGTCGACTTTGCCGGCGGGCAGGAGATCCGCGTCACCTTCACGCAGGATGCCGAGGCGCCGATCGGGCAGCTGCGGGAACTCGTGGGTGCCCTCGGCTATGGGGAACCGGTGATCCAGCGCTTCGGCGAGCCCAACGCGGTATCGATCCGCGTGCGGCTGCCCGAAGGTACCGAGAACCAGCCGGGCGCTGCGACCCGCATCGGCAATCAGGTGATCGATACGATCGGAGCCGAGTTTCCTGGCGTGCGGCGCGATGCGAATGAGACCGTCTCGGGCAAGGTCGCGGCCGAGTTCCGCACCACCGCAGCCTATGCACTGCTGGCGGCGATGCTGGCGATCTCGGTCTATATCTGGGTTCGTTTCGAATGGCAGTTCGGCGTGGGCGCGCTGTTCGCCCTGTTCCACGACGTTTCGCTGACGCTGGGCATGTTCGCGCTGTTGCAGCTGGAGTTCTCCTTGCAGATCGTGGCCGCGGTGCTGGCCATCATCGGCTATTCGCTGAACGACACAATCGTAATTTACGACCGCATTCGCGAAAACCTTAAGAAATACCGGCGGATGCCGCTGAGCGAATTGCTGGACCTTTCGGTCAACGAGACGCTGGCGCGCACGGTGATGACCTCCCTCACTTTGCTGGTGGCGCTGGTTCCGTTGCTGCTGGTCGGCCCCGCCAGTCTGTTCGGCCTTACCGCGGCGATCACGCTGGGCATCTTCGTCGGCACGTACAGCACGGTCTACATGGCAGCGCCGATCCTGATCTGGCTGGGGGTCGATTCCAACAGCTTCGTGCCGCGCGAGACCGCCGCCGATCTGCAGGATCGCAAAGCGCGCGGGGAAGCTTGAACCGGTCCTAATGCGCCGGGGTCAGAGCCGCCGCACGAGCATCTCGGCCACTGCCAGCCAGGCCGGGCTGTCGATCACCACCTGCCGCTGCCCAAGGACGGGCGGGAGCAGGCCGACCTTGGTCCCTTGCCGGTCGAT
Organism: Erythrobacter sp. ANT-B3C2; assembly: GCA_001683845.1. Lineage (GTDB taxonomy): Bacteria > Pseudomonadota > Alphaproteobacteria > Sphingomonadales > Sphingomonadaceae > Croceibacterium. The sequence goes on from LXQI01000007.1 coordinate 9,157, forward strand.
CAGCCGCCCGAAGGCGAAGCGCCCGCCGGGCCGGGGGGCCAGCACATCGCGATTGACCAGCCGCGGCGCTTCCTGCGGATCGACCTGCCGCAGCCACAGCTGGTCGCCCGCCCGGTATTCTCCCTGGGCCACCTCGATCGCCAGGCACAGCAGCGGGCTGGCAGCATCATTGCCACTGCCCAATGCGGTCGGCAGGATTGCATCACGGGGGGCGGTCAGTGCCTCGGCCCCGGCCTCGGTGAGCCGCGCGACGATCTTGGCCTGCTCGGCGCCGGAGCCACGCACCAGCAGTTCGGGCTCCACCTCCAGCGCCGAGGCGATCCGGTTCATCCAGCCGAGCGAGAGATTGCGCATGCCGGTTTCGAGCCGCCCGATGGTCTGAGCCGTGGTCGGCGGATCACATGCGGCGGCGACCTGCGCCAGCGTCATGCCCTTCTGCTGGCGAATGTCGCGGATCCGGTTGATCATCGATCACTTTTCCTAACCATTGTGGTTTTGCGTTTTCCTACAGACCGGCCTTTTTGGCAATAGGACGCAGACACAGGCCGGCAAGGGAGCACAAGGATGCAGCGCAAATTGGTCGAGCGCGAGCTGACCCAGGAAGGCCCCCGGCGAGAGGCGGGTGTGGGGCGGCGGCGGCGCAGCGTCAGCGTCAACTTGGCCGAATCGCCGCTCACCTGGCTGCACGCCCACGGCCACCTGGAAGACCGGCTGTTCGATGCCGGCGAGAGGTTGCGGGCCGATTACGAGCGCGCGCAATTGGCGTCGTCAGTCACGATGCGGTGGGATCCGGTGCGCATCAAGACCACCGGCGACGCCGGGCTGAGCCCGGGCGAGCGCCAGATCGCTGCGCGCCGACGGTTCGACGAAGCATGCAGCGCCGCTGGCAAGGGGCTCGGGGATATACTCTGGCGGGTGGTCTGTGCCGGCGAAACGCTGCCCGCGGCCGAGAGGGCGCTCGCGTGGCCCGCGCGCAGCGGCAAGCTGGTGCTGAAACTGGCATTGGATCGGGTGGCTGACTACTACCGCATCGCCTGAGCCCGGGCGTCGCCAGCGTCTTAGCCCTCGACGAGTTCCGCCAGCTCCAGCCAGCGCTCCTCCGCCTGCTCCTTCTCGCGCCGGACCTGCTCCAGCCCGGCGTTGAGGCGGGCAAACCTGACAGGGTCGCTCGTATAGAGATCGGGGTCGCCCAGCGCTTTTTCGCCGCGTGCGATCATCGCGTCCAGTTCCTCGATCCGTGCGGGCAGCAGGTCGAAATCGCGCTGGTCCTTGTAGCTGAGCTTGGCGCTCTTGGGGGGCGGCGGCGTGGGCGCACCCGCCTTCACCTTGCCGGCGGGCGCGCTGCGCCGCACGCGCTTGGCCTTCCAATCCTCATAGCCGCCGGCCACGATGTCGACATCGCCGCTGCCGTCGAGCCCCAGCGTTACCGTCACCGTCCGGTCGAGAAAATCGCGGTCGTGGCTGACGATCAGCACCGTGCCTTCGTAATCGGCGATCACCTCCTGCAGCAGGTCGAGCGTCTCGAGATCGAGATCGTTGGTCGGCTCGTCGAGTACCAGCAGGTTGGAGGCCTTGGCGAATTCGCGTGCCAGCAGCAGCCGGCTGCGTTCCCCGCCCGAGAGCACGCCTACCTTCATGTCTACGATACCCGGATCGAACAGGAAATCCTTGAGATAGCCTTGCACATGCTTGCGCACGCCGCGCACATCGATCCAGTCGCCGCCCTCGGCGAGGATCTGCCGCACGCTGCGCTCGGGCTGCATCAGTGCGCGCTGCTGGTCGATCATCACGCCGCTGAGCGTCTTCGCTAAAGTGACCTCGCCCTGGTCAGGCGCAATCTCGCCGGTCAGCAGCTTGAGCAGCGTGGTCTTGCCGGCACCGTTCGCGCCGACGACGCCGATCCGGTCGCCGCGCTGGATGCGCAGGGTGAAATCCCGGATTACACTGCGGTCATCGTAGCGCTTGGTCACTCCCTCGGCCACAATCACCGACTTGGTTCGCACCTCGTTATCGGTCGCCAGCGCCAGCTTGGCGGCGCCGGCGGGGTCGATCATTGCCGCGCGGCGCTGGCGCATCGTGTGCAGCGCCGCCAGCCGGCCCTGGTTGCGCTTGCGCCGGGCGGTGACCCCGCGTTGCAGCCAGTGTGCCTCCAGCTTCAGCCGCGCATCCAGCTTCTCGGCCGCGCGCGCCTCCTCGGCATAGACCTGTTCCTCCCACACCTCATATCCACCGAAGCCGATCTCCTTGCGGCGCAGCCCTCCGCGGTCGAGCCACAGGGTCGCGCGGGTCAGCCGCTTGAGGAAGGTGCGATCGTGGCTGATCACGATGAAGGCGCCCTTGTAGCGCTGCAGCCAGCCTTCGAGCCACTCGATGCCGGCGAGATCGAGATGGTTGGTCGGCTCGTCGAGCAGCAGAAGGTCCGGCTCCTGCGCCAGCGCGCGGGCCAATGCGGCCCGGCGCCGCTCGCCGCCGCTGGCTGTGCTGGCGGGGCGATCGAGCGCGATGCCGATCTGGTCCGCCATCGCATCGACCTCGTGCCGATCCGGTCCATCGTCGCCGGAGAGCGCGAAGTCCATCAGCGTGGCAAAGGCGGTGAGGTCCGGCTCCTGCTCCAGCATCACGATGCGCGTGCCCGGCTGGACCGAGCGGGTGCCGCGATCGGCCTCGATCCGGTTGGCGACGAGCTTGAGCAGCGTGGTCTTGCCCACGCCGTTGCGCCCGATCAGCGCCAGCCGGTCGCGCGGGGCGATGTGAAGATCGAGGCCACTCCAATTGTCCTCCAAGTCGGGCCCGCCGAACAGCCAGCGCCCGCCCTGCTGCAGACCAAGGGACTCCCAGGAGAGGATCGGTGCTTCCGCCATGGCGGGCAGGTAGTCGGCGGTGCTACTCACGGCAAGCGCGGGCGAGTGAGCAGCGGCTCATCGCCGGCGCTTGAACTCGGCGCGAGCCTGTTAGGGAGATCCTCAATGCACCGCTTTGCCCTGTCACTCTCCGTCGCCGCCATCGCGGTTGCGGCGGCCGCCCCTGCCACCGCCCAGGTGCAGGTGGCCACCACCGGCCCGGTCGTGGAGCTGAGCGTCACCGAGCGGGTAGAGGCCGAGCCCGATCTCGTGCGCATCGGCGCCGGCGTCACCACCGAGGCGCCCACCGCGGTCGAGGCGATGCGGCTCAACACCGCGGCGATGACCGGCGTGATCGCCCGCATCCGCAAGCTCGGCATTCCCGAGCGCAATATCCAGACCACCGGCATTAACCTGGGTGCGCGCTACAATCACGACCAGCGGACGCAGCGCCCGGTATTCGCCGGCTACAGCGCTTCCAACCGCGTCAGCGTGGAACTGGACGAGGTCGAACGCACGGGCGAGATCCTCGATGCGCTGGTCACCGCAGGAGCAACCGACATCAACGGCCCGCAATTTGCCCTCGCCGATGCTGCCGCCTCGCAGGCCCAGGCACAAGCGCGAGAAGCCGCGATGACCACCGCGCGCGAGCAGGCGCTGGCCTATGCGCGGATGGCTGGGTTCAGCGACATTCGCCTGCTGCGGATCGCCGAGGGAGTTGATGGCGAGACCCAGCCGCTGATGCGCGACGCGATCATGGTAACGGGATCTCGGATTGCCAGAACGCCCGTTCAGCCCGGCATGGTGGAGCAGGCAGTGACCGTCCAGGTCACTTACGAGCTTACCCGCTGACGCCTTGCTGCAGGCGCGAAGCGATATTCAGTCCTTGTTCAATGGCTTGCCCACAGACACAGTGCCGATATGCGCAGCACCACCCTTCTTCTCACCGCCGCCATGCTGGCGGGCGGTTCCGCCACTCCTGCGCTCGCCCAGAGTAGCGGCGATCAGGCAAGCGCGCGGCAGGAGATGCGCGATGGCAAGGTGCTGCCCGCGCGCGAGATCGAGCGGCGCGTTATCCAGCAGATGCGCGGCCACGAATATCTGGGCTTCGAATATGATGCCGCGGCCGCGGCCTATCGGCTGAAGTTCATCCGCGACGGGCGAGTGGTGTGGGTCGATGTCGATGCGCGGACGGCCAGGGTGCTGCAGATCTCCAAATAGGTGGGTGAAACGGCCGGACCGTTGACGCGTTCAGCGCATGCGCCCACATGAACAAGCGGGCCAAGCAGGGGACCTAAGATGCGCATCCTGATCGTCGAGGACGAGCCGACGCTCGGCCGGCAGCTGAAGAGCACGCTGGAACAGACCGGCTATGCGGTGGACCTTTCGGTCGATGGGGAGGATGGTCATTATCTCGGCTCGACCGAGGAGTATGACGCCGTCGTCCTCGATCTGGGCCTTCCGGAGATCGACGGACTGACCGTGCTCGGCATGTGGCGTAAAGAGGGGCGCAAGTTCCCGGTGCTGGTGCTGACCGCGCGGGACAGCTGGTCGGATAAAGTGGCTGGTCTCGACGCCGGGGCCGACGATTATCTCGCCAAGCCGTTCCAGACCGAGGAGCTGATCGCCCGGCTGCGGGCGCTGATCCGCCGTGCATCGGGCAATGCCAGTTCCGAACTCACCGCGGGTGAGGTGCGGCTGGATACACGCTCGGGCCGGGTGACGCTGGGCGGCGAGCCGGTGAAGCTGACCGCGCAGGAGTACAAGCTGCTCTCCTATCTGATGCACCACAAGGGCAAGGTGGTCAGCCGGACCGAGCTGATCGAACATATTTACGACCAGGATTTCGACCGCGATTCGAACACGATCGAAGTGTTTGTAACCCGCATCCGCAAGAAGCTGGGTGCCAATGTGATCACCACCATCCGTGGCCTCGGCTACAGCCTCGACGACCCCGACGATCAGCCCCGCGAGTGAGCCCGCGTCCGTAGCGCCGGGCGCGACGGACGCGGCAGCGCGCGAGCAGGCGATCGCCGCGGGCGCAGCGCCGCCGCATACGGGCAGCCTGGCGCGGCGGATGATCGTCATCGCCGCAGGGTGGATCTCCATCCTGCTGCTGCTCGGCGGCGTGGCGCTCGACCGAACACTGAGCGCACTGGTCGCCAACCAATTCGACGAGCAGCTGCAATACAACCTCACTGCCATGATCGCGTCGGCCGAGCTCGATCCCTATGGCGATGTCTGGTTCAACCGAACCCTGGCCGATCAGCGCTTCCTTGAACCCAATAGCGGGCTTTACTGGCAGATCAGCGGGCAAGGGCGAGACGACTATCCCTCCCGCTCGCTATGGGACCGCACGCTGGATCTGGAGGGCGGGCACGCCGACCTGGCCCCGCATTACTACAATTCCAACCAGTTCCCCGGCGAGCCCTTGCGGGTAGTCGAGCGGACAATCCATCTGCCGGGCAGCGCCACCCGCTGGCAATTTGCCGTGGCCGGAGCCCGCGCAGAACTCGATGGGCAGCTGGCCGATATCCGCGCGATCCTGATCTGGAGCTTCGCGGTGCTGGGTATCGGCCTGTTCCTGATGGCGATGCTGCAGACCTGGTACGGCCTCGGCCCCCTGCGCCGGGTGCGGCGGGCGATCGCGCGCATCCGCACCACCGGGCACAACCGCGTGACCGATCCGCTGCCGCAGGAAGTGCAGCCAATGGTCGAGGAGCTGAACGCCCTGCTCGCCCATTCGGACCGGCAGGCGGAAGAGGCACGCACCCATGCCGGCAACCTCGCCCATGCGCTCAAAACGCCGCTGACGGTGCTGACGAATGCGGCGAGCGCCGAGGCGCCGGATCTCGGCCACACCGTGCTGCGCGAGGCGGGGGTGATGCGCCGGCAGGTCGATCACCACCTCGCGCGGGCCCGGGCGGTCGGGCGGCGGGCGGTGGGCCTCTCTCGCGCCAATGTGATGGAAAGCGCGCGGGCGGTGGAGCGGGCGGTCTCACGCCTATACCCGGCGGTGCGGTTCGATCTTGCCGGATCCGCCGATGCACAGGTGGCGATCGAGCGACAGGATCTGGAGGAGATTTTCGGCAATCTGGTGGAGAACGCGGCCAAATATGGCGGGGGCAGCGTGTTCGTCACCGTCGATGCCGATCCGCAGGCGCCGCTGTGCGCGATCTGGGTCGAGGATGACGGCCTGGGCATACCGCCCGAGCAGCGCGGAAAACTGTTCGCGCGAGGCGCGCGGCTGGATACGGAGAAGCCCGGCACCGGTCTCGGCCTTGCGATCGTGCGCGATGTGGTCGGGATCTATGGTGGCGAAGTGGAGCTGGGCGAGAGCGAAGATCTGGGCGGCCTGCTGGTGACGGTGACGCTGCCGCGGGTGGCGTGAGCGGCCGCTGGTCAGGCGGTGCTCCGCCCTGTCAGGCCATCGTCCCTGCCGCTTTGCCGCACACGATGGCGGCGGCCCCCACCAGCACGAGAGCGTCTTCGACAAATCCCGTGGCCGATTGACCAAAGCGGCCCATAGCCAGCATCCGCGCCCGCCAGCCGGGGTACGCAGCGGCGACTGCCGTTACCCCGCGACCATGGCCCCGAGCCATCGCTGCCCCCGTGGCGCCAGCACTGCCCCGGACAGTGCGGAGGTAACGAAACGGGCGGTAAGCCCGATCGCGACGGTCCGGTCGGGCGCGCTCTTCTGCTTGTCCCCGGCCATTTCGGCAATCGCCAGCGCTACCGCGCCCGCGGCGATCACTGGATGGCCCAGCAGGCGCTGGGCGGCATGATCGGCGGGTAATTCGTCCCGGGCGGTTGCCATCGCTAAGGCGGCAAGCGGCGTCATGGCGCGCTGACCGCCGACAAGGCCCATCAGGAAGGATGCAAGCACGCCAATCTCCTCGCCGGCATTCAATTTCGCCGCCGGCATAAGAGAACAACCCGTGCAGCGCCCGGCAGGTCCTGCCCGTGCTGCCGGTTCGTCGGGTAAGCCCGCTTGAGGCCCCACGTTTCAGTCGCCACGGGCGCGCTGATGGTGGCGGATCACCTCGTCGATCACGAAGCGGATGAACTTCTCGCTGAATTCGGGATCGAGGTCGGCCTCGGACGCCAGTTGCCGCAGCCGATCAATCTGCCGCCGCTCGCGCGCGGGATCGGCCGGTGGCATCGCCGCCTTGGCCTTGTACTCGCCCACCGCCTGGGTGATGCGGAACCGCTCGGCCAGGATATGGATCAGCGCCGCGTCGATATTGTCGATGCTGCGCCGGAACGTGGCCAGTACGGGATCCGGTCCGGATCCGTCCTGCGGTGCGTCCTGCGGGCTGGCGATGCGGATTCCTCCATGGGTGCCGTCGGGCTCGGCTGCGCGCGCCGCGTCCGGCTCTGTCAGTCGCGCGAGGCTAAAGGCCCCAGGGCGGCTTGCCAAGCGCCGCGTCCATCGCCATTTCATCGGCATGAGCGCCAAGGTCGTCCCGCTGCCAGCGAAGCCCGCATCGCTGTCTCCGATCCTGTCGCTGACGGCCTCTTCCATGAACTCCGTCAACGCAATCATCCTCGAACGGATGCAGAGCGAGATCCCGCTGATCCCGGCGCTGGCCGGGCATCTGATCTCGGGCGGCGGCAAGCGGATGCGGCCGATGCTGACTCTCGCCGGGGCCCGGCTGGTCGGCTATGAGGGCGAGCGGCACCACCGGCTGGCCGCAGCTGTCGAGTTCATTCACACCGCCACCCTGCTGCACGACGACGTGGTGGATGGATCGGACACCCGCCGCGGTCGGGAAACCGCCAATGTCGTGTTCGGCAACCCGGCCACGGTCCTCGTCGGCGATTTTCTGTTCAGCCGCGCCTTCGAGCTGATGGTGGAGGATGGCAGCCTCAAGGTGTTGAAGATCCTCTCCGGCGCCAGTGCGATCATCGCGCAGGGCGAGGTCGACCAACTCACCGCCCAGCGCCGGATCGAGACCAGCGAGGAGCGCTATCTCAACATCATCGGCGCCAAGACCGCCGCGCTGTTCGCCGCCGCCAGCCGCATCGCCGCAGTGGTGGGCGAATGCCGCGAAGTGGAGGAGCGCGCGCTCGACGATTACGGCCGCAACCTAGGCATCGCTTTCCAGCTGGTCGACGATGCGATTGATTACGACAGCTCGGCGGCCGAGATGGGCAAGGAATGCGGCGACGATTTTCGCGAGGGCAAGATGACCCTCCCGGCGATTCTCGCCTATGCCCGTGGCACCGCCGAGGAGCGGCGCTTCTGGGAAGAGGCGATCGCCGGGTTCCGGATCGAGGACGAGGATCTGGCCCATGCAATCGGGCTGATCCGGCGGCACGATTGCGTCGGCGCCACGCGCGAGCGCGCCCGCCATTTTGCCGAGCGCGCGTGCGACGCGCTGTCGATCTTCCCAGACAACCGCGCGCGTGCGGCACTGGTCGAAACAGCCCGCTTCGCGGTGTCGCGCGGTTATTAGGCGATGGGGATGAAGGCGGCGGCAAGTACCGGCGCCTTCCGTGCAGACCATGCCGGCTGGCAGGCTGAACGGACCGGCTCACTGCGGCCCGCCATCCACGCGGTTGCCGCGTTTGACGAGACGATCGAATGGGGCAATCTCGTCTTTCTCCATCTTGGGCCCTGCATACTCACCCGCGCGAAGACGGAGCGCGCGCTGCTCGGCTTCTGGCGCGGCCAGCGGCTGCGCGATGCGGAGCCGAGGATCAAGGTCAGCGGCAAATACGAGTTGGGTAACATCGAGTTGCGGGCTGGCGACAGCATCGATACGGCACACATCACGGCGTTTGCGCGACAGGCGGCCGCACTTAACGCCCGATTCGGCGATCCCACCAAGCCCACATTCGAGTGACCCTGACATGAGCACGCTGCCCATCGACGCCGTGCTGCCGAAGCTGCTCGGCGCCCTTCGCGAGCGGAGCGGGGCGGTGCTGATTGCGCCGCCCGGCGCAGGCAAGACCACCGCGGTCGCCCCGGCGCTGATCGGCGAGAGTTGGTGCAGTGGGCAGGTGATCCTGCTCAGCCCGCGCCGGGTGGCCGCGCGTGCGGCGGCCGAGCGCATCGCGGAGGGGATGGGCGAGCCGGTCGGCCAGCGGGTTGGCTATCTCACCCGGCTCGACAGCCGGCAATCGGCCGCCACCCGGATCTTGGTGGTCACCGAGGCGATCTTCGTCGCCCGCATCCTTGCCGACCAGGAGCTTGCCGGCATCTCGGCGGTGCTGTTCGACGAGGCGCACGAGCGGCATCTCGACAGCGATCTCGGGCTGGCGCTAGCGCTGGAGAGCCAATCCGTGCTGCGACCGGCCCTGCGGCTGGTGGTGATGAGCGCCACGATCGACGGCACGCGTTTCGCCCGGCTGCTGGGCGGCGAGGGCGAAGCGCGCGCACCGGTGATCGAGAGCGAGGGCAAGGACTACCCGCTGCGGATCGAATGGCTCGGCAGCCGTCCCGAGCTGCGCATCGACGAGGCGATGGCCGGCGCGATCCTAGCCGCCTGGCGCGCGGAAGAGGGCGACCTGCTCGCCTTCCTCCCCGGCGTGGGCGAAATCGAGCGGACACGTGAACGGCTGGCCGAACGCTTGCCGGAAGTACCGATCCTGCCGCTCCACGGGCAGGTCGAGCCAGCCGCGCAGCGCGCCGCGATCCGGCGCGATGCCGAAGGGCGGCGGCGCATCGTGCTCGCCACCAGCATCGCCGAAACATCGCTCACTCTCGAAGGGGTGTCGGTGGTGGTCGACAGCGGTCTGTCCCGCAGGGCCGAGTTCGATATCGCCGCCGGGCTCACCCACCTAAAAACCCGCCGCGCCAGCCAAGCCGCCGCCGCCCAGCGCGCCGGCCGCGCGGCACGGACCGGCCCGGGTGTCGCTTGTCGGTTGTGGGAGCAGGCGGGAGATGCCGGGCGCGAGCCCTTCGATCCGCCCGAGATGCTCACCAGCGATCTCGCCCCGCTGGTGCTCGCGCTGGCACAATGGGGGGTGGACGATCCGGCCACCCTTGGCTGGCTCGATCCGCCGCCAGCGGCCGCGCTGGGGGGTGCGTGCGAGCGGCTGGCGCGGCTGGATGCGCTCGATGCAGCGGGCAAGATCACCCCCCGCGGGCGCCGGATCGCCGCGCTGCCGATGGCGCCGTGGCAGGCCGCGATGCTGCTCCACGGCGCCGAACACGGCATGGAGCATGCGGCAGCGCGGTTGGCGCTGCTGCTGCAGGAGCGGGGCCTCGGCGGGCGGGGCGAGGACCTAGCGCAGCGGCTGTCTCGGTGGGAGACTGACCGTTCGCCGCGCGCGCAGGCCAGCCGGCAACTGGCGCAAGGCTGGGCGAAACGGACGAGGGCCCTCTCCGCCAATCGCCCCGCGTCGGCGCCCCAGCCGCCGCCTGGCATCCTCCTCGCGCTCGCCCTGCCGGACAACCTTGCGCGGCGGCGCGATGGCTCAGGTGAGAACTGGCTTTCGGCCGGCGGGCGTGGGTACACAGCCGATCTTGCCTCGCCGCTCGCCACTGCCGAATGGCTCGCTATCGGCGATGCGCAGGGGCAGGCGAAGAGCGCCCGGATCACCGCCGCGCTGCCGCTGACTACCGCCGAAATCGAGCGCTGGCTCACCGGGCGGATCGAGCGCCGCGCCACGCTGCGCTGGACTGGCGCTCGGGTGGAGCCCCGGCTCGAACGGCGGATCGGCGCGATTATCCTCGCCAGCGGCCCCGATCCGCAGCCCGATGAGGCGGCGATTGTCTCTCTGCTGGTGGACAAGGCTGTGGAGAAGCTGGGGGAAATCCTGCCGGCAGGGCTGCTGGCGCGAGCCCGCTTTGCCCGACTAGATCCGCTAGCCCCGGAGCGCCTTGCCGAGGATGCCGCGTTTTGGCTCGCGCCGCTGCTCCACGGCCGGCGCGACCTTGCCATCCCCGACGGGGCAATGACGGAGGCGCTGTTGAACCTACTCGGCTGGGACGAGCGCCAGCGGCTCGACCGGCTTGCGCCGCGCGAATTCACCAGCCCGGCCGGCACCCGCCACCCGATCGATTACGAAGGCGACGATGCGCCCAGCGTGGAGGTGCGGGTGCAGGCATTGTTCGGGCTCCAGCGGCATCCGGTCGTCGGGCCCGAAATGAGCGGCGTGCCGCTGCTGCTCAAGCTCACCAGCCCGGCCGGGCGCCCACTTCAGGCGACGCGCGACCTGCCCGGTTTCTGGGGCGGCAGCTGGGCCGATGTCCGCCGCGAGATGAAGGGGCGCTACCCCCGCCATCGCTGGCCGGAGGAACCGTGGGCCGAGGCGCCCAGCCTCAAGACCCGGAACGCCTTCGAGCGCTCTTGATTTCATCGTTGAACCGAAGGAAAGCTCCGCTCCATGCAGGCCCGTATCTTCAAGCGCCCCAAGAACGTGATGCAATCTGGCAAGGCGCTGACCGACCAGTGGATCCTTGCCTTTGTCTCTAACGAGCCGCAACGGCCCGATCCGCTGATGGGCTGGGCCGGCAGCGGCGATACGCGCGGGCAGGTGCAGCTGAAGTTCGCCAGCAAGGAGGAAGCGCTCGCCTATGCCGGGAAGAACGGGATTGATGCGATGGTCCACGAGCCGCCCCCCCGGCGCCTGAAGCTGCAGGCCTACTCCGACAACTTCCGCTGAGTTTGCGCCGGCGTTCAGCGCAGGGCCGCTCGTGTTGCAATCCTGCGAGCATTTCGCCATATCGGTGGCGGGAGTCGGGTGGACGTTCGCGTCCGCCAACCTGGTCAGGTCCGGAAGGAAGCAGCCACAACGGATGGCAGCGGGTCGCCCGGCTCCTATTTTCATGCCAATCGCGCCATGACAAGCGGCCCGATCATGCCTAGCTTGGCGGCCGATGAGTGATTCCGGCGATATGTTCGGTGCCCCGCCAACCCAGGGGGAGGAGAAACCCGCGAGCGCTTCCGAGCTGGAGGCGGCCGGCCAGTCTGTGCTGTTCGGCCAGCCGCCAGAAGCACCCGTCGCCCCTGCCAAGCCGCCCGCGCCTTGCCCTGAGCCTTCACCCCAGACTTCGCCCGCCCCTGCGCCGATGCAGGCCTATCGCGTGCTTGCGCGGAAATACCGGCCGCAGACCTTCAGCCAGTTGATCGGGCAGGAGCCGATGGTGAAGACGCTCGCCAATGCGATCGAGCGCGGGCGGCTGGCGCATGCCTTCCTGATGACCGGCGTGCGCGGGGTGGGCAAGACCTCCACCGCGCGGCTGATCGCCAAGGCGCTGAATTGCATCGGTCCCGATGGGCAGGGCGGGCCGACGATCGACCCATGCGGGCTGTGCGAGCCGTGCCGCGCCATTGCCGAGGGCCGGCACATCGACGTGATCGAGATGGATGCGGCCAGCCACACCGGCGTCGACGATGTGCGCGAAATTATCGAGGCGGTGCGCTACGCTGCGGTGAGCGCGCGCTACAAAATCTACATCATCGACGAAGTCCACATGCTCAGCCGCCATGCCTTCAATGCCTTGCTGAAGACTCTTGAGGAGCCGCCGGCGCATGTGAAGTTCCTGTTCGCCACCACTGAGGTGGAGAAACTGCCGGTCACGGTGCTCAGCCGCACCCAGCGCTTCGACCTGCGGCGGATTCCCGCGCCGATGTTGCAGGAGCACTTCGCCAGCATCTGCCGCCAGGAAGCGGTCGAGGCCGAGGAGGAGGCGCTGGCGATGATCGCCGCCGCGGCCGAAGGCTCGGTGCGCGACGGGCTCTCGATCCTCGACCAGGCAATCGCCCATGCCGACGTGGAGCGCGACAGCGATGCCGCCCTGGTCACCGCCGGCCGGGTGCGCGACATGCTCGGCCTCGCCGACAAATCCGGCCGCCGCCGCCTTTTCACTGCCTTGCTGGAGGGAGAGCCGGCGGCGATGCTGGACGAGGTGGAGCGGCAATATGGGCTCGGTGTCGATCCGCTGGCGCTGCTGCGCTCGCTGTTGGCGCTGACTCACCGCATCGCGCTCGCGCAGGTCGGCGGAGGCGAGGCGGAGGCGCCGACGCTGGAGGAGCGGCGCGACATCGGGGGCTGGTCGGCGCGGCTCTCGGCCGGCCAGGTCCATCGGTTGTGGCAGCTGCTGCTCAAGGGGCACGATGAGGTGAAGACCGCGCCCGACCCGCTGGTGGCAGCGCAGATGGCGCTGCTTCGGGTGCTGCACGCGGCCGATTTGCCCGATCCCGGTACGCTGGCGCGGCAGTTCGAGCGAATGGCGGCCGAGGCCGGACCGGCGGTAGCTTCCGGCGATAGCGGACCCTCGGCCGCGCCGCTGGCCGCGCTCGACTGGCGAGGGCTATGCGGGCAGGTTGAGGACGCCGGCATGCTGCGCGTCGCCAATACGATGCGCGACTGGCTGCGGGTGATCGAGCTCGCGCCCGGCCGACTGGCCTATGCGCTGGCGCCGGGGCTGTTGGACGATCCCGCGCAATCGGTGCGCGAGGCGCTGCGGCAGGTCACCGGCGAGGGCTGGATCGTCGAATGCGGATCGGATGGGGGCACCCCGTCGTTGCGCGAGCAGGACGAGGCCGAACGGCAGGCGCAAGCCGATCGCATCCGCCTTGCACCGCTGGTACAAGCCGCGCTCGCCGCCTTCCCCGGCGCCGAGCTGATCGAACAGGATACACCGCCCGATCCAGGGCGTGGCGAGAGGAACTGGAGACGGGCATGAAGTCAATGGAAGAGATGATGCAGGCGGCGCAAGCGGCGGCCGAGACCATACAAAAGCAGATGAACGAAGCGCAGGCCAAGCTTGATTCGATCGAGGTCGAGGGCACAGCGGGTGGCGGGCTGGTCAAGGTGCGCTGCACCGCCAAGGGGCGCATGCTGGGCGTGTCGATCGACGACAGCCTGATCGTGCCCGAAGACAAGCAGATGCTGGAGGATCTGGTCGCCGCCGCGTTCAACGATGCGCGCGGCAAGGCCGACCGAGCGGCCAACGAGCAGATGCAGAACATCCAGTCGGGCATGGGCCTGCCGCCGGGCTTCAACATTCCGGGCCTCGGTTGATCCGCGGCTGATCCCGCGCTGATCAACGTTCCACTCGCATTCGCCGACGGGACTGCGCAGGTGGCGAGGAGGGCAGCGGCAGTCGGTTGGCCATCCGGGCGAGGGCGGTGACGGCAAGCTGCTCGTGCATCCACAAAGTGGTGTCACCCAGCCTGAGCTTCGTGCTGACCTGCGGCGGCACGATGGCCAGTGCCGCCTTGACCAATAGCGCTTGAAGCGGGCGCAGCGGCAGCGGCAGGATCGCGCTCCGGCGCATGATGGCGAGGAATTCGGCGAGCGCCTCCGATGGCTCCAGCTCCGGCAGCATACCGGCGAGCAGCGCCTCCCATTCTGCCCAGCAACGGGGCATGCCGGTGGCCCCGAACAGCTGCGCCGGTGGTTGGCCCTCGGCGAAGATGGCTGAGCGTCCGGCCGCATCCAGCGGTGCGACGTAGCTGTGGAAGGCCTGCGCGAAGCCATAAGTGGCGGTCGCCTGCACCCAGTCGAGCAGGCGCGGATCGCTGGCGGCGTAGGCGCGCCCGTCGGGCAAATGGCCGCTCACCCTCCCGTGCAGCGCCACCACCCGCTCGATCATCGTCGCCGCCACATCGCGCGGGGCGTAGACGGTGATCATCGCCGCCGCGCCCGTGCGCCGCAGGCGGGTGAGCGGATCGGCGCGGAAGCTGCTGTGGTTCCAAACGCCCGCGCGCACCTGCGGCTGTGCCAGTTCCAGCACCACCGCCGTCACTCCGCCGATGAACAGGCTAACCGGGCTGGCGAAGACCCGCCAGGATACCGAATTCGCCGCCGCCAGTGCCTCGGCTCCGGGTGGATCTGCGAAATTCAACGCCAGCCCGGGCGGCGGTTCCAGCAATGTGGCGAAGGGGTGCCTCATGCGCACTTCATTAGCGCAGCAACGCCGCTGCAGCGACCGGTTCACACCTTCGGCGGCCCCGTGCATTGCAGCCTTCGGGGCTCCGCCCCATATTCCAGCCAAGCGCGGGGCCCTGGCGGCCCGCACCACAGACGGACCGTGTCATGACAGCCTATCCCCTGCTTCCACTTCGCGACATCGTGGTGTTCCCCGGAATGGTCGTGCCGCTGTTCGTGGGGCGCGACAAGTCGGTGGCGGCGCTCGATGCGGCGATGGACGGCAACAAGGACATTTTCCTGCTTTCGCAGCTCGACCCTGCGTGCGACGATCCCGCGGCGGATGATCTCTACGACGTGGGGGTGATCGCCCAGGTGCTGCAGCTGCTCAAGCTGCCCGATGGCACGGTGCGCGTTCTGGTCGAGGGGCAGGCCCGGGCGAAGCTCGTCTCGCTGGCCGAGGAGGGCGAGCATGTCTCGGCCGAGATCGAGCCCTACGAGGAAGCGGCGCCGGAGGGCGCCGAAGGCGCGGCGATGATGCGCTCCGCGCTCGAGCAGTTCGCCGATTACGCCAAGCACAACAAGAAGCTGCCCGATGATATCGAGGAGGAGCTGGCCCAGATCGACGATGCCGGCCGGCTGGCCGACGCCATCGCCGCCGCGCTTTCCGCCAAGGTGGGCACCAAGCAATCGCTGTTGACCGAGGGCGATGCGGTCAAGCGGCTGGAGATGCTGTTCTCGATCATGGAGGGCGAGCTTTCGGTCCTGCAGGTGGAACGCAAGATCCGCGGCCGCGTGAAGCGGCAGATGGAGAAGACCCAGCGCGAATATTACCTCAACGAGCAGCTAAAGGCGATCCAGAACGAGCTGGGCGGCGGCGAGGAGGGCGAGGTCAACGAACTCGCCGAACTGGCGCAGAAGATCGAGAGCACCAAGCTCTCGGCCGAGGCGCGGACCAAGGCGCTGGCCGAACTCAAGAAGCTCAAGAGCATGCAGCCGATGAGCGCCGAGGCCACCGTGGTGCGCAATTACCTGGACGTGCTGCTGGGCTTGCCATGGGGGAAGAAGAGCCGGCTGAAGAAGGATATTGGCAAGGCGCAAAGCGTGCTCGACGAGGATCATTACGCGCTCGACAAGGTCAAGGACCGGATCGTGGAATACCTCGCCGTGCAGGCGCGGACCAACCAGCTCAAGGGCCCGATCCTGTGCCTTGTTGGCCCGCCGGGCGTGGGCAAGACGAGCCTGGGCAAGTCGATCGCGCGAGCCTGCGGCCGCGAGTTCATCCGGCAATCATTGGGCGGCGTGCGTGACGAGGCGGAGATCCGCGGCCACCGGCGCACTTATATTGGCTCGCTGCCGGGAAAGATCGTCAGCAACCTCAAGAAGGCCGGCGCGTCCAACCCCCTGTTCCTGCTCGACGAAATCGACAAGCTGGGGCAGGATTTCCGCGGCGATCCGGCCAGCGCGCTACTGGAAGTGCTCGACCCCGAGCAGAACGCCAAGTTCCAGGACCATTATCTGGAGCTGGACATCGACCTCAGTGACATCATGTTCGTTTGCACCGCGAACAGCCTCAACCTGCCGCAGCCGCTGCTCGACAGGATGGAGATCATCCGGCTGGAGGGCTACACCGAGGACGAGAAGGTGGAGATCGCCCAGCGCCACCTCATCGAGAAGCAGGCCAAGGCGCACGGGCTGACCGAGGGCGAGTTCGCGCTGACCGAGGAAGCCCTGCGCGACCTCATCCGCTATTACACCCGCGAGGCTGGGGTGCGGACGCTGGAGCGCGAAATCGCCCGGCTGTCGAGAAAGTCTCTTCGCCGCATTCTCGAAAAACAGGCGGAAAGTGTGACGATCACGCCCGAGAACCTTGGCGAGTTCGCGGGCGTTCGCAAGTTCCGCCACGGCAAATCCGACGAGGACGCGCAGGTCGGTGCGGTGACCGGCCTCGCCTGGACCGAGGTGGGCGGCGAGTTGCTGACGATCGAGAGCGTGACCACGCCGGGCAAGGGCGAGATCAAGACCACCGGCAAGCTCGGCGAGGTGATGACCGAGAGCGTCGCCGCGGCGTTCAGCTTCGTCAAGGCGCGCGCGCCGGCCTATGGCATCAAGCCATCGATTTTCCAGCGCAAGAACATTCACATCCATCTGCCCGAGGGCGCGGTGCCTAAGGACGGGCCGAGCGCGGGCGTGGGCATGGTGACCTCGATCGTCTCCACGCTGACCGGCATCGCCGTGCGGCCCGACGTTGCAATGACCGGCGAGGTGACGCTGCGCGGGCGCGTGCTGCCGATCGGCGGGCTCAAGGAAAAGCTGCTGGCGGCGCTGCGCGGTGGCATTCGCACCGTGCTGATCCCGGCGGAGAACGAGAAGGACCTGGCCGAGATTCCCGCCAATGTGAAGGAGGGGCTGGAAATCATCGCAGTCGAGCATGTCGACCAGGTGCTCGCCCATGCGTTGACCACGATGCCGGCCGCGATCGAGTGGACCGAGGCCGACGACCTGGCGAGCCAGCCGCCGCATCCGGGCGCACCGCCCCCCGTCCAGGTCGCGCACTGAGAGGGCTTCGCGACGGGAGGGGCCTGCTCGACGGCGAAGGGTGGGCCCGCGCCCTGCGCGGGCTTTTCCCGGTATGGCAAAATGCGCGAGTGAACTTGCGACAGCCGCGCTGTCATGGTTTTGCAGCAATTCCATCGGGATGCCGATCAAGCGGCTCTAAAGCAGGGTTTGGCTTTGACTCGGGGGGAAAAAATCGCTCAATTCGCGGAATTAGCGCAGCAGGCTGTGTTGCCGATATCGCAGAGGAGGGGGTTCACTCGCACATGAACAAGAACGAATTGATCGGTGCCGTCGCCGATGCCAGCGGGCTGTCGCGCAGCGATGCCACCAAGGCGGTGGAAAGCGTGTTCGAGACCATCACCGGCACGCTGTCGAAGGGGGACGAGGTGCGGCTGGTCGGCTTCGGAACGTTTTCCGTTGCCAAGCGCAAGGCATCCACTGGGCGCAACCCGCGCACCGGCGAGCCGATGACGATCAAGGCATCGACCCAGCCCAAGTTCAAAGCTGGTAAGGTGCTCAAGGATTCGGTGAACTGACTTGGGCCCACTAGGTCTAGAAGTCGAAAAGGCCGTTCCGGGTGGAGCGGCCCTTTCGCTTGGGGCAACCGCCTAGCGCGTCGCTACCGCATACAGGGCGATCGCCGCAGCATTGGAGACATTGAGGCTCTCCATCGCCCCACTCATCGGCAGCCGGGCGAGCGCATCGCAATGAGCGGCGATATTCTGCCGCAGCCCATCGCCCTCCGCCCCGAGCACCAGCGCCACGGGGCCGGCGGGCAGCGCCTCGCCAAACAGCAGATCGGCCTCGCCGGCGAGCCCGAGCCGCCAATAGCCGGCCTCGGCTATCTCCTCCAGCGCGCGAGCGAGGTTCACCACCCGCACCCAGGGCACAATCTCCAGCGCGCCGGAGGCCGATTTGGCCACCACCCCGCTTTCGGGCGGGGCGTGCCGATCCTGCGTCACCAACGCGGCCGCACCGAACGCGGCGGCCGAGCGCAGGATGGCGCCCAAATTGTGCGGATCGGTCACCTGGTCGAGCACCACCAGCGGCCGGGCCGCCTTGCCCTCTAGCAGATCGGCCAGGTGAAGTTCCTTCAGCGGCTCGCATTCGAGCACCAGCCCCTGGTGCGGCGCGTCCCGCGCGACCAGCCGGGCAAGATCGGGCGCTTCGGCGAATTCGAGCGGGAAGTTGCGCGGCAGTTCGCCATCGAGCGAGGCGATCCCCTCGCGCGTGGCCCACAGCTTGCGGTGTTGCCGCCCGGGATTGCGCAGCGCCGCCTCCACCGCGTGGCGGCCCCACAGGCGCACATTGCCCTGCGTTGCCCTGCCGGAGCCGCGGCCCCCCTGCATCCGCCCCGCGCGCCCGCGCAGGTTCCGCTTCTCGTCACGCTTCGCCATGGCTGGCGCTCCTGCCAGCGCCACCATTGACAGGCAAGCGCGGCTTCGCCATGGACCCGCGCACTCGGCCGGGCGGTCCCTCGCAACAGGGCCAATACCCTTGCGGATTTCTCCCGCTTCCGGCTCATCCGGTGGACAGGTGGCCGAGTGGTTAAAGGCAGCAGACTGTAAATCTGCCCGTGCAAGCGTACGCTGGTTCGAATCCAGCCCTGTCCACCAGCCGGCCTACTTGGTCAGCCGAACGCCTGCACACGGCGCTCGGGCATTCGCGGATGGGCGTCAATCGAGCTCGGGCACCCAGCCGGATCCGCCAATTCCCGGCCGGCCGCAGTGGCGAGAAACAGGCGGTTCTTCCGGCTCCGTCCGTCGCTACCCGTCGATCAATTCAGGAAATTGGATCGTGTTCGAATGCTTCCCGCACCTCCGGCTGGCGTGGAAACTGCAGGCTGACCAGCGCCGGCCGGGCTCGACGGCTGCCACCACGTTCCCCGATCGTTTCGGTGGGTCGTTCAGCGGGTTGCCCGGCGCAACGCCTCAACGCCTTGTTACGAGCGGCTGCAAGCCCTAGGACGGGCCGATGGCCGGAGAATTGCGCGATAACAGGGGCCGCGGCGAGGCCGGGTGGTCGTGGCCCGCCATTCATCCCGAAGGGCGGCGTTTTGGTCTGATCGCGGTCGGCATTGCGCTCGTCTTCCTGCTGCTGTTCGATTGGGAGATCATCGGCTGGCCGTTGATGATGTTGGCCGCCGGTGTGTTCGCCTTCTTCCGTGACCCCGAAAGGGTGGTGCCGCAAGGCGACGATCTGGTGGTTTCGCCAGCCGATGGCCTCGTCACGCAGATCGTCCGCATGGCGCCACCGATCGAACTGCAGGGCGCCGATGCCGAAGGGCGGCCGGGGCTGGGCAGCGAACCGGTAACGCGCATCTCGATCTTCATGACGGTGTTCGACGTGCACATCAACCGCGCGCCGGTGGGCGGCACGGTGCGCCGCGTGATCTACATCCCCGGCACCTTCATCAACGCCGATCTCGACAAGGCAAGCGATGACAACGAGCGCCAGCACGTGTTGATCGAGCCGCCCGCCGGCCCACCGATCGCCTGCACCCAGATCGCCGGCTTCATCGCGCGCCGCATCGTGCCGTTCGTCAAGCCGGGGGACATTCTCGCAACCGGCCAGCGGATCGGGCTGATCCGCTTCGGCAGCCGGGTCGATGTCTACCTGCCTGAAGGAACCGACCCACGGGTGGTGCTGGGCCAGACGATGGTCGCCGGTGAGACGGTGCTGGCGGAACTGGGGCAACAGCGGCTGATCGAAGGCGTCAACCAGTGAACAGCCGTCGGGTCACCGACGATCCGCGCCTGCATGTCGGCAAGGACGGCCGAATGGGCCCGAAGGCGAGCGAGGACGAGGATAGCGAGGTGGCTAGAGGTCGGCCCGGCCTGTCGCTGCGCGCCGTGGTGCCCAACGCGATCACTGCCGCGGCGCTTTGTTCGGGCCTCACCGGCGTGCGCTTCGGCATCGCCGGCGATTGGGACAAGGCGATCTTCGCCATCGTGCTCGCGGGCGTGCTCGACGGCCTGGACGGGCGCATCGCCCGGCTGCTGAAGGCGCAGAGCCGCTTCGGCGCAGAGCTCGACAGTTTGGCCGATTCGCTCAGTTTCGGCATGGCACCCGCCCTGCTGCTGTTCCTCTGGTCGCTGCAGGATCTGCCGCGCTTCGGCTGGTTTGCCAGCCTCGCCTTCGCGATCTGCTGCGCGCTTCGCCTCGCCCGGTTCAATGCGCAGATCGATACCGAGGAGCAGCCGCACAAATCAAACGGCTTCCTCACCGGCGTTCCGGCGCCAGTCGCGGCCGGGTTGGCCTTTCTGCCGCTCTATCTGTGGCTGGCGAGCGGTGAGGATGCGTTCCGCGAGCCGTGGCTGGTGGCGCTGTGGGTGACCGCCATTGCCGCGCTGATGATCTCCAACCTCGCTACGCTCAGCTGGACCTCGCTGCGTCCGCGCGCCAGCGTGCGGCTGGTGGCGATTGCGCTGGCCGGCCTCTTCTTCGCCGCACTGCTGACCGAAACCTGGTGGACCCTCGCTGCGATCTCGATCGGCTATTTGGCAATGATGCCCTACGGCATGCTCCGCTATCGCCGGATCAGGCGGCAGCGCGCCGCGATGGAGCGGCCGGCCATCTGAGCCCCGAGCCCCGAGCCGAGTCGGGCGTTAGCTCGCCTTTGCCAGTGGCACTGCCACCACGCTCCGCCCGCTCCTGAACCTCCAGCAGTGCAAGCGCGAGCACGAACCCGCTGCGCGCGGAGAGCCACACCACGGCGAGGGCCAGCGCGGCGGCAAGGCCGAACAGGAGCGAGATAAGAGCGGCGACCATTCTGGCGAACTCCGGCTGTGGCCCCCTGCTTACGCCGGGGAAGACCCATGACGAAACCGAGCGGGTGTTAATCTTCTGCTTACGACTCGGATGCTATTGTTCTCCGTTTGTTCTTTTCTGTCAAGCAGCGACCCGCTGCCGCGGCCAGCGATCATTCTGCTGGCAATCGCGCCGCCAATCGCGTAAGCGCGCGCCGCCACAGGGCTCGGGATGCGTGTTCGCACGCTCTCTGAGCCTCGGGGCAAATTCACATGGCAGGCACACATCTCCCGGTGCCGCGGCGGCCTTTGCTGCCCCGGTTCCCCGCCTGTCAGAGGACCAACCGGAAAGGAATTTACTATGGCGGTACCCACCGTCTCCATGCATCAATTGATCGAGGCCGGCGCGCATTTCGGCCACCAGACTCACCGCTGGAACCCGCGGATGAAGCCGTACATTTTCGGCAGCCGCAACGGCGTCCACATCATCGATCTCTCGCAGACCGTGCCGCTGATGGCGCGTGCGCTCGATTTCGTCGCTGCCAGCGTGCGTTCGGGTGGCAAGGTGCTGTTCGTCGGCACCAAGCGACAGGCGGCCGAGCCGATCGCCGAGGCGGCGCGCAGCTGTGGCCAGCACTTCGTCAACCACCGTTGGTTAGGCGGGATGCTGACCAACTGGAAGACCATCTCGCAATCGATCAAGCGCCTCAAGAGCCTTGAGGAGCAGCTCTCGGGCGATACTGCAGGCCTCACCAAGAAGGAAGTCCTGCAGCTGACCCGCGAGCGCGAGAAGCTGGAGAACTCGCTCGGCGGCATCCGCGACATGGGCGGCGTTCCTACGGTGATGTTCGTGATCGATGCCAACAAGGAAGAGCTGGCGATCAAGGAAGCGGGCGTGCTCGGCATCCCCGTAGTCGCGGTGCTCGATACCAATGTTGATCCTTCGGGCATCGCCTTCCCGATCCCGGGCAATGACGATGCCGCGCGGGCGGTGCGCCTCTATTGCGAAGCCATCGCCGCCGCCGCCAGCCAGGGCCGTGGTGAGGGCGTGGTGGATCTGGGTGTCGACTTCGGCGCGATGGAGCAGCCGCCCCAAGAGCCTGCGGCTCTCGAGCCCGTAGCCCCTGAGCCTGTAGCACCCGAGCCCGTCGCGGCCGAGCCCGCTCCCGAAGAGCCGGCGGCTGCCGAGCCGGCCACCCCGGAGCCGGTGTCCGCCGAAACTTCGGATGAGACGGTTACCCAGCAAGCCTAGAAGGCAGGGTTCCGGGCGGCGTCAGCACCCCGTCACAATTGCAGACCAGAGCGCCGGGCCGGCGATCGGCCCGGCGCCGGCAATACTATTCAAAAGGATTATGATCATGGCGAGCTACACCGCCGCTGACGTCAAGAACCTGCGCGAGCGCACCGGCGCGGGCATGATGGATTGCAAGAAGGCGCTGGCCGAAAGCGATGGCGACGTGGAGGCCGCGGTCGACGCGCTGCGCGCCCGTGGCCTCGCCGCCGCGCAGAAAAAGTCCAGCCGGACCGCGGCCGAGGGGCTCGTGGGCCTGGCCGTCGAGGGCCTGCGCGGCGTGGCGGTAGAGGTCAATTCGGAAACCGATTTCGTCGCCAAGAACGAGCAGTTCCAGGATTTCGTCCGAAAAGTGACGCAGGTCGCGCTGGCGCAGGAGGCCGATGAGGTCGAGTCGCTGCGGTCCGCTCCTTATCCGGAAGGCGGAACCGTGGGCGACAAGCTGACCGACAATGTCGCGACCATCGGCGAGAACCAGCAGTTGCGCCGGATGAAGACCGTACACGTGGCGCAGGGCATGGTTGTGCCATATGTGCACAACGCGCAAGCTGCCAACCTCGGCAAGATCGGCGTGCTGGTTGCGCTGGAGAGCGAAGCGGGCGCCGAGGTGCTGGAGCCGCTGGGCAAGCAGCTGGCCATGCACATCGCCGCTGCCTTCCCGATGGCGCTCGATGCCGACGGGCTCGATGCCGATGTGCTGGAGCGCGAGCGCTCGATTGCGCGCGAAAAGGCGGCCGAGAGCGGCAAGCCGGAGAACGTGCAGGAAAAGATGGTCGATGGCGCGGTGAAGAAGTTCGCCAAGGAAAATGCGCTCCTCAGCCAGCTGCTCGTGATGGATAACAAGACGCCAATCGCGGACGTCGTCGCGCAGGCGGGCAAGCAGGCTGGCAAGCCGATCCAGCTGGTGGACTACGTCCGCTTCCAGCTGGGCGAGGGCATCGAGAAGGAAGAGACCGACTTTGCCGCCGAAGTCGCCGCCGCGATCAAAGGCTGAGCCAACGACTGAGGCTGGGTGGAGCTACCCGGCCGCCGGTGCCTCTTGCACCGGCGGCCGCAGCTCGATCAGCCAGATTTCCGCCTGCGTTCCGAAGCGCACCGGCAGCATGCTGGTGCCGATCCCCGCCGTGGTGATCAGCACCTTGCCGCCCTCCCGCACCATCCCACAGGCATAGAGGTCGCCATAGCGCGACATCGTTGCCGGGCTGCCACCCCACGGATAGCGGATCTGCCCACAATGCGTGTGCCCGGCCAGCGCCAGCCCGACCCGCTCCGGCAGTCGGGGGAACGGGTCCGGGCTGTGGGTCAGTACGATGCCGGCACCGCCGAGCCGGTCCATCCAGCGCAGCAGGGCCGCCACGTCGGCATGTCCGGTATCCTCGTCGTCCAGCCCGCCGACGGTCAGCGGACCGAACCGGCGGGCCGTGTTCTCGAGTACGACGATCCCGTTCGCCGCCAGAGCGCGCCGGACGGCGTCTATGTCGCGCCAGTGGTCGTGGTTGCCCGGCACCGCCACGCTCGCAATCGCCGGACGCAGCCCGCCGAGCGGAGCTATTGCTTCGGCGGCGGTGTAGTGCCGCGTCGCCACTGCCTTGTCGTCCACGAAATCCCCGCCGAGCAGCACGAGATCAGGCCGCAGCGCATTGATCCGCTCGACAATCCTGGCCAGGCGAGCGGGCGGCATGTCCGGCCCCGCCACCTGAGTATCGGCAATGAAGGCGAGGCGGATCGGCGCCGTCCCCGGCGGCAAGGCCGCGAGCACGAGGCTCGCGCGCATCGCCCGCGGCTTGGCCATGGTATCGCTCCACGCCTTGGCGAAGCCGGCCAGCGCCACCAGCACGAGCAGCGCGCCGGCCGCCGTCAGCCCGCGTCGCCGTCCACCCGCCTTCCGCATTCCCATCGACCCGCTCATGCGGTGCGCCCCTCGGGCCAAATGCCTGTCCTGGCAAGAACCCCGCCCCTTGGCACGGCCCCCGCGCGCTCTATAAGGGCGCCACTTCGCGCCACCCACAGGTTCAATTCCTCCATGCTTCTCCCCGACACCAAGCGCATCCTGCTCAAGCTGTCGGGTGAGGTGCTGATGGGTGAGCAGCAATTCGGCATCGATCCCGCCTATGTCGCCCGCCTTGCCGAGGAGGTGAAGGCGGCGAAGGAGACTGGGCTGGAGATCTGCCTGGTCATCGGCGGCGGCAACATCTTCCGCGGCATGGCCGCCGCGGCGCGCGGGCTGGAGCGCACCACCGGCGATTACATGGGCATGCTCGCCACGGTGATGAACGCGTTGGCGATGCAGGCCGCGCTCGAACAGTTGGGCGTGGAAACGCGCGTGCAATCGGCCATCCCGATGCCGGCGGTGTGCGAGGCCTATATCCGCCGGCGCGCGGTGCGGCACCTCGAGAAGGGGCGTATCGTCATCTTCGCCGCGGGCACCGGCAACCCGTTCTTCACCACCGATACGGGCGCCGCTTTGCGCGCGGCCGAGATGGGCTGCGACGCGCTGCTCAAGGGCACCAGCGTTGATGGCGTCTATGATCGCGACCCGAAGCTTTCTCCTGACGCGAAGCGCTTTGAAACAATTACCTACGACCGGGTGTTGTCGGATAATCTCAAGGTAATGGACGCCTCCGCCGTGGCGCTGTGCCGTGAGAACGACATCCCGATCGTGGTCTTCTCCATCCGCGAACGGGGCAATGTGGCACGCGTGCTGGCGGGTGAGGGCGTGCAGACGATCGTAGTGAAAGAGCAGGCGTGATCAGGAACGAGGCGCGCGCAAGGAAGGCACGATAATGGCAAAGTACGACAAGGCCGATCTCGAACGGCGCATGGCCGGAGCGGTGGAAAGCCTCAAGGGCGATCTCTCGGGCCTTCGGACCGGCCGCGCCAATGTGGCGCTGCTCGATCCGGTGGTGGTGGAGGTCTACGGCTCGATGATGCCGCTGAACCAGGTCGCCACCGTCTCCACGCCCGAGCCGCGCATGCTCAGCGTGCAGGTGTGGGATAAGGCCAATGTCACCGCGGTGGAAAAGGGCATCGCCCACGCCAATCTCGGCCTCAACCCGATGATCGACGGCCAGACGCTGCGCCTGCCGCTGCCCGATCTCACCGAAGATCGCCGCAAGGATCTTGCCAAGCTGGCCGGCAAATATGCCGAAGGGGCCAAGATCGCCATCCGCAACGTCCGCCGTGACGGGATGGAGGCGCTCAAGGAAGACGAGCGCAAGAAGGAGATCTCCGAGGACGATCGCAAGAAGCTCGAGACCGAGGTGCAGACCACGACCGACCGCTACATCGCCGAGGTCGACAGCGCGGCCGAGGCCAAGGAGAAGGAAATTCTCCAGCGGTGAGCGCACGCGCACCCATGCTGGGCCGGGGAGATGACGGCAGTGCGGCCGGGTCTCAGGCGGGGGCTCAGGCCGGAGATGCGAGCTTGGATGGCAATGCCCTTCCGGGCCCCCGAACCGCGCGCCATGTGGCGATCATCATGGATGGCAATGGCCGCTGGGCCAAGCGCCACTTCGTGCCCCGCGCGTTGGGCCACCGCCGCGGGGTAGAGGCGCTGCGCCAGCTGGTCCGCTCGCTTGGGCCGATGGGGCTCGATTGCCTCACGCTCTACGCCTTCTCTTCCGAGAACTGGAAGCGGCCCGAAGACGAGATCTCCGACCTGATGGAGCTGATGCGCCGCTTCATCCGCACCGATCTGCCCGATTTCATCGCCAAAGACGTGCGCCTGAAGATCATCGGGGACTACCGGGCGCTCGATCCCGATATCGTGGCGATGCTGGACGATGCGCTGGCGCAGACCGCCAACGGGCGCCACATCCTGGCGGTGGCGCTGAACTACGGTTCGCAGCAGGAAATCGCCCGGGCCGCCGCGCGCGCCGCCAAACAGGGCGAGATCACCGCCGAGACGATCGCCGCCCATCTCGACACCGCCGACCTGCCGCCGCTCGACCTGCTGATCCGCACCAGCGGCGAGATCCGTCTGTCGAACTTCCTGCTGTGGCAGGCGGCCTATGCCGAAATGTGGTTCACCGATGTGCTGTGGCCCGATTTCACGCCCGCTCACCTCGAACAGGCGCTGGCGAGCTTTGCCGCGCGGGACCGGCGCTTTGGCGGGCGCTGAGCTGAGGGAGGAGCGCCGGCGCGATCGCCTGCGCCGCCGCGCCCGGCGGTTCGTCCCGGTCCCGCTCCGCATCCGCACGGGGGACCTGCCCAAGCGGCTCGGTTCGGCGCTGGTGTTGCTGCTGATTGCCGGCGGGGCGGTGGCTTTGGGTGGGCTGGTGCTCGATCTGTTCGTGATCATCGTGGCGCTAGCCGGGGCGGGGGAGGCGATGCGGCTGATCTGGCGCGCCACCGGCAACATGGCCTACCGCCTTGCCGGACTGCTCGCCGCGCTGGTCTACATCGGCCTTGCCGCCGCGGCGCTCGCGCAAATGCCAGTGGTGGTGCTGGTGCTGGCGGTGGTCACCGTCATCGCCACCGATACCGGCGCCTATTTCGTCGGTCGCGCCATCGGCGGCCCGCGCATCGCGCCGCGGATCAGCCCTTCAAAGACCTGGGCCGGCCTGTTCGGCGGGATGGCCGCCGCGGCCCTGTGGCTGGTGGTGGCCGCTTCGGTGATCGAATCCGCGTTGGGCGCGCTCGACACGGGCAAATCCGCCGGCCTTGGCGCCGGCGGCCTAGCACTGGCCGCCGCTGCGGGCGCGGGGCTGGCGATCGTCGCGCAGGCGGGCGATTTTCTCGAAAGCTGGCTCAAGCGCAAGGCCGGGGTGAAGGACAGCTCGCGCCTGATCCCGGGCCATGGCGGCATTCTCGACCGGGTCGACGGGCTGATTCCGGTGGCGCTGGTGGTGGGGCTGGTCGGGACCGGGTTGGCCGGGTCGGGGTGGGGCTGGTGAGCCGCTCGCTGACCATCCTGGGCGCCACCGGCTCCGTCGGCAGCTCCACGCTCGATCTGGTCCGCCGCCAGTCGGAGGAGTGGCGCGTGCTCGCGCTCACCGCCAATTGCCAGGCGCGCGAACTGGCGGCGCTCGCCCGCGAATTTGACGCCGAACTCGCCGTTGTGGCCGACGAGAGCTGCCTGCCCGAGCTCCGCGAAGCGCTTGCCGGCAGCGGCATCGAAGCTTCCGGCGGCGAGGCGGCGCTGGTCGAGGCGGCGCAGCGCGGCGCCGATCTCACCGTCGCCGCCATCGTCGGCTGCGCCGGGCTCGCCCCCACCATGGCCGCTATTGAACAGGGTGGCACCATCGCGCTCGCGAACAAGGAGGCGCTGGTCTCCGCCGGAGCGGTGATGACCGCCGCCGTCGCGCGCCACGGCGCCACGCTGCTGCCGGTCGATTCGGAACACAATGCGATTTTCCAGTGCCTCGCCGGCAATCGGCTGGCCGATGTGCGCTGGATCACGCTCACCGCCAGCGGCGGCCCGCTGCGCTGCTGGAGTTACGAGCAGCTGCGCGCCGCAACCCCGGCG
This sequence comes from Erythrobacter sp. ANT-B3C2, assembly GCA_001683845.1. Lineage (GTDB taxonomy): Bacteria > Pseudomonadota > Alphaproteobacteria > Sphingomonadales > Sphingomonadaceae > Croceibacterium. The sequence continues at coordinate 36,892 of LXQI01000007.1, forward strand.
CAAGCGGTCGCGCACCCGAATTGGTCGATGGGCGCCAAGATCAGCGTCGATTCGGCCACCATGATGAACAAGGGGCTCGAACTGATCGAGGCCTTCCACCTGTTCCCGGTCGGCGCCGAGGCACTGCGCATCGTGGTCCATCCTCAAAGCGTTATCCACTCGATGGTCGAGTTCCGCGACGGCTCCACGCTGGCGCAGCTCGGCCCGTCGGACATGCGCGTGCCGATCGCCTCGGCGCTGGCCTGGCCCCGGCGAATGGATACGCCCTGTACCCCCCTCGACCTGCCCGCGATCGGCGAGCTGACCTTCCTCGCGCCAGATGAAGAGCGCTTCCCCGCCACCCGCCTGGCGCGCGAGGCGGTGCTGGAAGGGGGCGCGGCCCCGGCCGTGCTGAACGCCGCCAACGAGGTCGCGGTCGCCGCCTTCCTCGCTGGTCACATCGCGTTCACGCAAATTGCGGATATCGTGGCGCAAATCCTCAGCGCCGACCGCCCACGCCCTCCCGCCTCGCTCGACGACGTCCTCGCCGTCGATGCCGAGGCGCGGGCGCGGGCCTCGGCCATGCTGGAGCCTGCCTGAATTGTTCGAAAGCCCGCCCTTCTGGATGTGGATCGTCGGCTTCCTGCTCGTGCTGGGGCCGCTGGTCACCCTGCACGAGCTGGGCCACTATCTCGTGGGCCGCTGGTTTGGGGTGAAGGCGGATGCCTTTTCGGTCGGTTTCGGCAGCGAGCTCGCTGGCTGGACAGACCGGCGCGGCACACGCTGGAAGCTCTCCGCCCTGCCACTCGGCGGCTACGTCAAATTCGCCGGAGACATGAACCCGGCAAGCCAGCCTAGCGAGGAATGGCTCGCCCTGCCGGAGGTGGAGCGAGCGCAGACCTTCCAGGCCGCCACCCTGTGGCAGAAGGCGCTGATTGTCCTCGCCGGGCCGGTGATGAATTTCCTCGTCGCCATCGCCATCCTCGCAGCCTTCAACCTGGCTTACGGCAAGCCCGTCCCCGCCGATCCCGAGCAGGAGAGCATCGTCGCCGCATTTACCGAAGGCTCGCCCGCGCAAGCGGCGGGCTTGCGCGTGGGCGACCGGATCGTCGCGATCGATGGCGAGGCGATGGAAAGCTTCCGCGAGGTCCAGCGCCGCATTCAGATCTACCCCGATACCCCGCTCGCCCTCACCATCCAGCGCTCCGGCGAGCGGTTGACCATCCCCGTCACCACCGGCTCGCACGAGATGCGCGATCGTTTCGGCAATGCCACCCGCATCGGGCTGATCGGCATAGAGGCACAGCCGAGCGAAACTCGCTACGTCCCCGTCGACCCCGTCGAGGCGGTCGTGCTGGGGATCGGCCAGACGGGCGAGACGCTGCAGCTGATGGTCACCGGCATCTGGCAGATCATCGCCGGCTACCGTTCGGTCGACGAGCTGGGCGGCCCGATCAAGATCGCCAAGTTCTCGGGCGAACAGCTGAGCCTTGGCTGGCAGCAATTCTTCACCTTTGCGGCGCTCATCTCGATTAACTTGGCATTCATTAACCTGCTGCCAATTCCGGCGCTGGACGGCGGGCATCTGGCTTTCTACGCGGCCGAGGCAATCCGCCGCCGGCCGGCCAGCTCCCGCAGTCAGGATTGGGCGTTCCGCACCGGCATCGGCTTCGTGCTCGCGCTGATGCTGTTCGTGACCATCAACGATATCGTTTCGCTGCCCGTCTTCGGCAGCGCGGCGGAGAATTAAACGTCGCCGCTCGAAAGAACGGCGGTGCAGGAAAGGCGCTTCGCACAATTTAGCCGGTTGGTTTGCTTGCCCGCCCGCCCGCCATCGGGCAAGGGGCGCGTCCTGCGTGCTGACCGGTTGATCGATCTGCTTCGGGGGCGGCGGATCGGCAAGGTGTCGAATGGAAACGGACGGACATGATTTCTAGCGTGACCACGCTCTCACCCTCTCGCTTCGTAGCAGCTCTGCTCGGATGCACAGTGCTGGCCGGCTTTCCGGCGAGCGCTCACGCGCAGGAAGCGGCTGGCGCTCAGGAAGTGCCGGCAGGGCCCGCACCGCAGGAAGCACCTGCCGCACAGCCGGCCACCGCTTCTCAGCCCGGCCCGCTGGCGTCGCCCGGAACCCCCGAGCCCGGCCAGCAGATCCGCACTATTGCAGTGGCCGGCGCCCAGCGGCTCGAGCCTGAGACGATCGTCAGCTACATCCAGCTGCGCCCGGGCGATATCTACACGCCCGCCGCGGCCGACCAGGCGCTCAAGGACCTCGCCGCCACCGAACTGTTCGCCGATTTCCGCCTCGCCAACAATAATGGCGACATGCTGATCACCGTGATCGAGAACCCGGTGATCAACCGCATCGTGCTCGAAGGCAACCGGCGGCTGAAGGAGGACAAGATCCTCCCCGAAATCCGCCTCGCCCCGCGCCAGATCTTCACTCGATCCAAGGTGCGCGCCGATGTCGCGCGGATCATCGAGCTGTACAAGCGCCAGGGCCGCTTTGCCGCCACGGTCGAACCGCAGATGGTGCAGCTCGATCAGAACCGGGTGGACGTGGTGTTCGAGATCACCGAGGGCCCCAAGTCCAAGGTCCGCCAGATCAACGTCATCGGCAACGAGGCGTTCACCGACGGCGAAGTTCGTGATCAGATGGTCACCAAGGCCTCGGGCGGCCTGCTCACCATCCTGAGCTCGAACACCAGCTACGATCCCGACCGGCTCGCCTACGACCAGCAGCAGCTGCGCGCCTTCTACCTCGAGAACGGCTATGCCGATTTCCGCGTCGTCTCCGCGGTCGCCGAGCTGACACCGGACAAGCGCGATTTCATCATCACCTACGTGGTGGAGGAAGGCGAGCGCTACCGCTTCGGCGATGTCGCGGTGAACAGCGAGCTGCGCGATTTCGACAGCGACATCATGACCGGCTCGCTGCCGATGAGCGCGGGCGACTGGTACGACGCGAAGCTGGTCGAGGACACGATCGAGCGGCTGACCGAAACCGCCGGCACCTTCGGCTACGCCTTCGCCAGCGTGCGCCCACGCTTCGTCCCCGATCGCGAGAACCGCACGATGGCGGTAAACTTCGTCATCGGCGAGGCGCCGCGCGTTTATGTCGAGCGGATCGACATCAACGGCAACACGCTTACGCAGGACAAGGTCGTGCGTCGCGAGTTCCGCATTTCAGAGGGCGATGCGTTCAATTCGCTGCAGGTCAGTCGCTCGACCAATCGGATCAACTCGCTCGGCTACTTCCAGGAAAACTTCAAGATCGAGCAGGTCGACGGTTCGGCGCCGGATCGGATCATCCTCGAAGCCAACGTACAGGAACAGGCCACCGGCGAGCTTTCGCTCTCGGCCGGCTTCTCCAGCCTCGAGTCGTTCATCTTCCAGGGCTCGATCCGCCAGCGCAATTTCCGTGGCCGCGGGCAAACGGTCGGCCTCTCGGCCAATTGGTCGCGCTACTCGCGCTCGGGGTCGATCAGCTTCACCGAGCCCTACGTGTTCGACAAGAACATCTCCGCCGGCCTCGACATCTACCGGCGGGATTTCAACAACGGCTATTTCGATCGCTCCAGCGCCACTTACGAGCAGGCCACCACCGGCACCCAGCTGCGCGCGGGCGTGCCGCTGACGGAATTTATGTCGGCACTGGGCCGCTACACCTTCAATTACGACCAGATCACGCTCGACGAAAACCAGTTCTTCGCCGATTTCGATGGCGACGGTATCCGCACCTGCGAGCCGCTACTCGCGGGCCGCTATTTGTGCGAGGCGGTGGGCGAGCGCACCACCTCGATGCTGGGCGCCTCGCTGATCTACAGCACGCTGGACAATCGCCTGCGCCCGACGCGCGGTGAGAACGCGGTGCTGAACCTCGATTTCGCCGGCCTCGGCGGCTCCACCCGCTACCTGCGCTTCACTGGCGAGGCCACGAAGTACTGGAACCTGGGCAGCGGCTTCATCTTCAGCCTGCGCGGCCAGACCGGCCTCATCCAGGGCCTGCGCGATCGGGGCGAGGGGGTAGACGACGTTCTGCTGACCGATCGCTTCTTCCTCGGCGAGCAGCAGGGTCTGCGGGGCTTCGACATCCGCGGCGTCGGCCCGCGCGTGCTGCGCCGGTTCTTCACCACGGATGATGATGGCAACCCGGTTCTAACCGCTCTCGACAGCGATTCCACGGTCGACGATGCGCTCGGCGGCAAGGCAATGTACCTCGCCAGTGCCGAGATCGAGATCCCGCTCGGCTCGGGCGCGCGCGAGCTCGGTCTGCGCCCCTCGGTGTTCATCGATGCGGGCGCGGTGTACAATGTGCAGCGCCCGCAGCTCAACATCAGCCCGTTCCCCGATGGCCTGTTCATCCCACAGCGGGACGAAAGCGGCGCGGCGCTGTTCTCGCAACCCGTTCGCGACAGTGCCGGCGTGGTCACCGGCACCATCCCTACCACCAGCCCGACCGCGCCGGACGGCACTGCCAACACAGCGATCGGCACCAACCTCCCGGCCTTCGTCGAGGAATTCTACGGCGATACATGGCGTCCGCGGGTCGCGGTCGGCGTCGGCGTTAACTGGAACTCGCCGTTCGGCCCGTTCCGCATCAACATCGCCTACCCGCTGCTGAAGCAGGAAGGCGACGACACCAAGATCGTGTCGTTCAACGTAGGGACCCAATTCTGATGACTCATTTCCTCAAGCCGGCCATTGCCGCCGGTCTCGCTCTCGCCGCGCTCTCTGCTCCGGCCGCCATTACCCCGGTCGCGGCGCAGGCCGCCGCCGGCGCGCGCACCATCGGCGTGGTCAACGTGCCTGCCGTGGTGGCCAATTCCAACGCCTATCGCACCGCTCAGCAGCAGCGGCAGACCACCTACCAGGCGCAGATCGAGCAGGCCAACCAGCGCCGCCAGGCGATCGGCCAGCAGCTCCAGCCGCTCATTCAGCAGCTGCAGACCGCAAGCCAGCAGCCCAATGCCAATCAGCAGGCGCTCCAGCAGCAGGCGCTGCAGGCGCAGCAAATCGAACAGGCCGGCCAGCAGGAGCTTCAGCAGCTCCTCGCCCCGGTGGCGCTCAGCCAGGCCTATGTGGAAGAGCAGATCAACGATCAGCTGAACACCGCCATCCAGAACGCCGCGCGCGCTCAGAACATATCGCTTGTGATCACGCCCGACGTGATCCTTTATGCCGACGCTTCCTACAATATAAACCAGCCCGTGCTGGATGAGCTGAACCGGCTGCTCCCCAGCGCCCAGCTCGTTCCGCCCACCGGCTGGGTTCCGCGCGAGGTGCGTGAGCAGCAGGCCGCCCAGGCACAGCAGGGCGCCGCACCGGCACAGCCGGTCACGCCGGTCCAGGGCCGCTGATGGCCGAACCGGCCGGCGGCGCGCAAGGCGCGGGTGGCGATGACGCGTGGGACGTCCCGCGCATCCTCGCCGCCTTGCCCCACCGCTACCCGCTGCTGTTGGTCGATCGCGTCCTCAGCTTGACCCCGGACGAGGAGATTTGCGCGGTCAAGGCGGTCAGCTTCAACGAACAATTCTTCCAGGGCCACTTCCCCGGCCGGCCGATCATGCCGGGCGTGCTGCAGGTGGAGGCGCTGGCGCAGGCGGCGGGCATCCTTGCGGTGGAAACGCTGGGCCTCGCGGGCAGCGGCAAGCTGGTCTATTTCATGGCCATCGAGAACGCCAAATTCCGCGCACCCGTGGAGCCCGGCTGCCTGCTGGAGCTGTCGGTCCGCTTCGTCCAGAAACGCGCCCGCGTCTGCAAGTTCGCCGGCACCGCCAGCGTGGCGGGCAAGACCAGCTGCGAGGTCGCCTTCACCGCCATGATCTCCGACGCGCCGCAGGGCTGACGAGCGGCGGGCGAGTGCGAGGGCCCGTACCTGCGTCCTTGCCATTGCGGGCGCGAGCCTCTAAGCGCCGCGCCTTCCCGATATTGCCCGGCCGGTCGGAACCGGCCCAACGCACTAGGAACCAAGCGCCATGAAGGCCGATATTCACCCCGATTACCACATGATCAAGGTCCAGATGACCGACGGCACGCTGTTCGAGACCCGCTCCACCTGGGGCAAGGAGGGCGACACGATGACGCTGGATATCGACCCGACCAGCCACCCGGCCTGGACCGGCGGCACCCGCCAGCTTGATCAGGGCGGCCGCGTGGCGCAGTTCAACAAGCGCTTCGGCGGGCTGTCGCTCAAGGGTAAGTAAGCTTCGGCGCGGCGCTGCGGCGCCGCCCCGACCAGCCCGGCTCACCATCCTCGGCCGCGCGGTCCGGCCGTGCCAAGCCCCGGCTGAAGCCGCAACACCGCGCCCGTCGCTCCTCGCCGCATCGGCGCTGGCCGCTCAGCCCTCCCCAACCGGCTCGAACCGCACCACGCCCGCATCGCGCCTGCGCCCACTATGGTCGCTCTGGTGGCGCTGCCCGTCATACACCGGCATCTCGCGCCAGTCGTACGGGCTGATCCCGTCCAGACATGCGGCGTTGATCCCGAACTTGTCCGGGTCGCTGCGGGTCTGGTGGAACGGATGGATGCCGCACATTGCGCAGAAGCGGTGCTTCGCCTCCCCGGTGCCGAAGGTGTAGAGCGTCAGCCGCTCCTCGCCCCGCGTGATCCGCAGGTCGGCGAGCGGCACATCGATCATCACCGCGCCCTTCATCGCGCAGATCGTGCAATTGCACCGCCGGGGTCGCAGCTGGGCCGGCAGCCGAACGGCAAAGCGCACCGCCCCGCAATGGCACCCGCCCATGTGCTCGCTCACCGCATCACTCCCGTGCCACTATCCCTAAGTCCATCACTCCCAGCCCCACGGCCGCTCGCGATACCATTTGGTGATCACGTATTTCACGCCCTTGCGCACCTTCATCCCGTGGTGGAGCGTCGCCGGGTTGAGCGTGCCGTCGGGCCGATGGTTGTTCCAGCCCAGCAGCTTGCCGGTCTCGGGGTGGAAGGTCTTGTCAATCACCTTGAAGCGCGTCCCGCCGCCCGCTTCCACTACATTGAGGTAGATCATGAAGGTCCAGGTGCGCTGCCCGGCCACCGAGCAGAAGCGTGCGAAATCCTGCCCGTCGGGCTCGAAATAGTCGGTGTGGGCCTTGAACTCCTGCCCCACATCGTAGCGCTGGCCCTGCGCCGGCTCGCCATGCGCAGGGTCGATGCCGTTAAGCGCGAGCAACCGCTCCTCGAGAGCCTGCACTGCCGGTTCCGCCGGGTTCAGGTCGCAGGTCTCGCTGGTGCGGAAATAATGGTCGCCATTCGGATCGGCGATGGTCGAGGGCCGGCGGTCTTGGTCGATCAGCCCGATCAGCTCCTCGCACAGGTCCGCGGAGAGAAAGCCCGGCTGGTCGAACAGCTCCAGCCGCGCTGTGGGCACACGCCGCACGCCCGGCCGGGCGAGCAGGAACGCCGCACTCGTCTCGCCCGGATTCGCCATCACTCCCGTCATACCCCTCGCGCCCCGCCGCGCAACCCGCCGAAACAAGGCGCAACAATGTTACGCCAGCGGGGCTCCCGGAGCGATTTCCTTTGCATCGCTCCGGCCCGTTGTGCAACACGCCGCCCGTGCGCCGATCGCTGCTTGACCGCGCGGCGCAGCGGCCTAACAGCCCCGGGCTTCACGGCTGTGTCGGCTGATGGCGATTGTAGCTCAGTTGGTTAGAGCGCCGGTTTGTGGTACCGGAGGTCGCGGGTTCAAACCCCGTCAATCGCCCCACCTCTCCTTCGCCGTGACCACCGCCGCGAAGGACCAATCCCATGCAAGCATTCTGGACCGAGCCCGATTTCGACGCGCATGAGCTCGTCCAGCTGGTCCACCACTGCGCCTCCGGGCTCGTCGCGATCGTCGCGCTCCATTCCACCCATTTGGGCCCCGGTGCCGGCGGGACCCGCTTCTGGCACTATCCCGAGCCGGCCGATGGCCTGCGCGATGCGCTGCGCCTCAGCCGCGGGATGAGCTACAAGAACGCCATGGCCGGTCTGCCGATGGGCGGCGGAAAGGCGGTGGTGCTGCTCGATCGCGCAGGCCGCAAGACGCCCGAGATGCTCGCCGCCTTCGGCGATGCGGTGGAGGCACTCGGCGGCCGCTACGTCACCGCCGAAGATGTCGGCGCCAGCGAGGCCGACATGGTCGCGATCGCCAGGCGCACCGCGCATGTCTGCGGGCTCCCGGCGGGCGAGGGCGCGGTCGGCGGCGATCCCGGCCCGTTCACCGCGATGGGCATCTTCCACGGCATCAAGGCCGCCGTGGCCCACCGGCTCGGCCAGTCCTCCGTCCAGGGCGTGCGCGTCGCTATCCAGGGCTGCGGCAGCGTCGGCGGCGGCGTCGCGCGGCTGCTGGCGGGCGAGGGCGCACGCCTCACCCTCGCCGATCTCGACGCTGCCCGCGCCAAGGCCCTCGCGTCCGAACTCGACGCCCAGGCAGTGCCCAGCGATCGCATCATGGGCACGCAATGCGATGTCTTCAGCCCCAACGCTCTGGGCGCGGTGCTCGACGAGGAGGGCATCGCCCGGCTCGATTGCACAATCGTGGCCGGCGGTGCCAACAACCAGCTCGCCCGCCCCGAACACGGCGCGCTGCTGACGGAGCGCGGCATCCTCTACGCGCCCGATTACGTCATCAACGCCGGCGGCATCATCAACGTCAGCCTCGAATATCTCTCCAGCCGGGCGGGCACCGAGTGCGACATCAACGAGGTGCGCAAGCGCATCGCGCAGATCCCCGGCCGGCTGCAATCGATCTGGCAGGAAAGCGACACCACCGGCGACCGGCCGGACCTGGTGGCCGATCGCATGGCGCAAAAGCTCATCGGTCGAGCCTGAGGAGAGGGCTAAGGGGGAGGGCCTGAACAGCGGTCCTGCAGGGGGCCCTATGGGGGTTCATCTCACGCCAAAATCGGCCGCTGCGGGGCGCTTTGCGACGGGCATCCATTGGCCCTTGCCCGCCGGTTCGCCACCTGCCAAAAGCTCTGGCAACCTCGCTCAACCATGCACGCATACGCCAATCCCGCCCGCTTCCTGCGGATCGCCCGCCCACTGACGGCGCCGCTGTTGCTGGGCGGCCTGCTGCTCACTGCGCTCGCGCTCGCGTGGGGCCTGTTCGTCGTCCCGCCGGACCGGCTGATGGGCGAGACGGTGCGCATCCTGTTCGTCCACGTCCCCGCCGCATGGCTGGGGATGGGCGGGTGGATGGCCATCGCCATCGCCAGCCTGGTCGAGCTGGTCTGGCGCCACCCGCTGGCCACCATCGCAGCACGCGCCGCCGCCTTGCCCGGCGCGGTCTTTACCGCGATCTGCTTGGCCACCGGCTCGATCTGGGGCCGTCCCACCTGGGGCACCTGGTGGGTGTGGGACGGGCGGCTGACCTCGATGCTGGTGCTTCTGTTCCTCTATTTCGGCTATATTGCGCTCGCTCAGGCCCTCGCACGCGAGGGCAGCTCCACGCGCATTGCGGCGATCTTCGGCCTCGTAGGGGCGGTCAACGTGCCGATCATCAACCGCTCGGTGGTGTGGTGGAACTCGCTGCACCAGCCGCCCAGCATCACGCTGGGCCAATCCGCGATCGACACCGTGTTCCTCGTGCCGCTGCTGGTGGCGACGCTCGGCTTCTCGCTGATCTTCGGCGGGGTGGTGCTGGCGCGGATGCGCACGCTGCTGGCGGAGGTGCAGGCCGAGGCCCGCCTGCGCCGCCGCGCGCTCGAGGCGCCCGTATGAGGCTCCATCCGATGCAAGGGACTGGCTGATGCGCGAAGAGCCCGATCAATGGGGCTTCGTCCTCGCCGCCTATGCGGTCGCAGTGCTCGGCACGCTGCTGCTTGCGGCGTGGAGCTGGCTCGCCATGCGGGCGGCCGAGCGCCGCCGCGAAGGGGGGCGCCGGTCATGAACTCACCCAGGTCTCGCCCGGCGCTCAAGCCCAAGCACCAGCGGCTGGTGCTCGTGGTCCTCGCGGTGCTCGCGCTGTTTGGCGCGGGCCTGCTCGCGGCCTGGGGCCTGCGCAGCCAGGCGAACTATTTCTACGTCCCCGCCGATATGGTGGCCGATCCGCCCGCCCCCGGCCAGGCGGTGCGGCTGGGCGGCATGGTCGAGACCGGCTCGATCGCCACCTTGCCCGATGGCATCACCATCCGCTTCGTGGTGGGCGACGGGCAGGAGCGCGTGCCGGTCACTTTCGCGGGCATTGCGCCGGCCCTGTTCGTCGAAGGCTCGGGGGTGGTCGCCGAAGGCGCGCTGCTCGCCAACGGCACCTTCGCCGCCACCAACCTCCTCGCCAAGCACGATGAGAATTACATGCCCCGCGAGCTGGAGGGCATGAGCACGGCGCAGGCCCGCACCACCGTGGCGGAAACACTCGAATGATCGACCCGCACCCCGCTGCTTGGCTGCCAGTCCGGAGCAGGCCCACCGCATGATCGCTGAATTCGGCCTCGCGGCCCTGTGGCTCGCGGCAGCGCTGTCCGCGCTGCAATTGCTCGCCGGCGTGCTCGCCCTCATGCGCCCCGAGCAGGCGGCGGTCACCGCTGGCCGAAGGGGGCATGCCCCTTCAGTGGCGGACCCCCCGGAAACCGGCCCGGGCCCGCTGGTGCGCCCGGCCGCGGTGCTGCAGGCGGCGCTCTGCGCCACCGCCTTCGCCGCGCTGCTGGTGCTGTTTGCCCGCACCGATCTTTCGGTCTCGCTGGTGGCCGACAATTCGCACGTCGCCAAGCCGATGCTCTACAAGCTCACCGGCACCTGGGGGAACCACGAGGGCTCGATGCTGCTGTGGGTCACGGTGATGGCACTCGCCGGCGGCCTGATCGCGGCAGTCGAGCGGCGCCTGCCAGAGCGCACCATGCTGGCGACCCTCGCCGCGCAGGCCTTCGTGGCGCTGGGCTTCTACGCCTTCCTGCTGTTCTCCTCCAACCCGTTCACGCGGCTCTCCCCCGCCCCGCCCCAGGGGATGGGCCTCAACCCGCTGCTGCAGGATGTCGGCCTCGCGCTGCATCCGCCCACGCTCTACGCCGGCTATGTCGGGCTTTCGGTCGCGTTCAGCTTCGCGGTCGGCGCGCTCGTCACCCGCCAGGTCACGCCCGAATTCGCCAAGGTGATGCGCCCCTGGGTGCTGGGCGCGTGGGTGTTCCTCACGCTGGGCATCACGGCGGGCAGCTACTGGGCCTATTACGAGCTGGGCTGGGGCGGCTGGTGGTTCTGGGATCCGGTCGAGAACGCCAGCCTGATGCCATGGCTCGCCGCCACCGCGCTGCTGCATTCGGCCAGCGTGCTCGCCGCGCGCGATGCCCTGCGCGCCTGGACGATCATGCTCGGCGTGCTCGCCTTCTCGATGAGCATGCTGGGCACCTTCCTCGTGCGTTCGGGCATCCTCACCAGCGTGCACGCATTCGCCGTAGATCCGCAGCGCGGCACCTTCATCCTGGCCCTGCTGCTGATTTATATCGGAGGCGCGCTGGTGTTGTTCGCGCTGCGGGCGGGCACAGTGTCCGAAGGAGAGCGCTTCGCCCCGCTCAGCCGCGAGGGCGCACTGGTGGTCAACAACGTCGCACTCTCGGCGATCCTTGGCATCGTGCTGCTCGGCACGCTCTACCCGCTGCTGACCGAGGCGTTCGGCGTGCGCGTCTCGGTCGGCCCGCCCTATTTCAATCCCGTCGGCGCAATCTTCTTCCTGCCGATGCTGGTGGTGCTGGCGGTCGGACCGCTGCTGCGCTGGCGCGGAGACAGTTTCAAGCGGGTCAGCCGCCCGGTCATAATGGTCGCGGCCGTCGGTCTGGGCGTCCTGCTGCTCGTCTGGCTCCTCACGGGGATCGCCCTGCTGCCGCTGCTCGGCATGGCGCTGGCGGCGATGGTCGGGGTGGGCAGCTTCCTGCCCCTGCGCGGCCGGTCGCTCCTGCGCCTGCCGCTGCCGGTTTGGGGCATGGTGATCGCCCACTTCGGCGTCGCCGTTGCCCTGTTCGGCATGGCCGCCGATAGCGCCTTCCAGACCGAGCGGCTGGTCGCCTCGCGCGTCGGCGAGACCATCCGGGTGGGCCCGTTCGCGGTCGAACTGGCGGCGGTTTCACCCACCGCCGGAGCCAATTGGACCGCGATTACGGCCGATTTGCAGGTGCGCTACGATGGCGGTGCACCGCGCAGCATGGCGCCCCAGTCGCGCAGCTTCTGGGCGCCGCAGCAGGAGGTCAGCGAAGTGGCGCTGCTGACCCGCTGGAACGGCCAGCTCTACGCAGTGATCGGCGGCGAGGCCCCCAGTGAGGCAGCGGGCGAGACGATGGGCCAGAGCGGCACATCCCGCTGGCAGCTGCGCCTGTGGTGGAAGCCGTTCGTCACCTTCATCTGGTATGGCGGGCTGTTGATCGCGCTGGGCGGCACGCTCTCGCTCGTCGGCCGGGTCAGTGAGGATCTGCGCCGTCGCACCCGGCGCGGGCTCATCGCCGGGCGCCGGGCCGAAGCACTCGCATGATCCGCCTGCGCTGGAGCCTGTGGCTGGTGGTGGCGCTCGCCCTGGCGATATTCGTGCTGTTCTTCGTCCAGCTGTCGCGACCCAAGGAGGAATTCGTGCGCAGCGCGCTGATCGGCCAGCCGCTGCCCGCCTTTGCGCTCGAACCCGCGGCGGAGAGCCGCCCGGGCCTCTCCAGCGCCGATCTCGCCGATGGGCAGCCGCGCCTCCTCAACGTGTTCGCCAGCTGGTGCGTGCCCTGCGCGGCCGAGGCGCCGCAGCTCGCCGCGCTCGAACAGCAGGGCGCGCAGATCGTCGCCGTGGCGATCCGCGACCGGCCGGAGGATGTCGCCGCCTTCCTCGAAGCCTTCGGCAACCCCTTCACCCGCATCGGCGCCGATCCGATCAGCGAGGTGCAGCTGGCGCTCGGCTCGTCGGGCGTGCCCGAAACCTTCGTGATCGATGGCCAGGGCATTATCCGCTACCAGCATATCGGCGACATTGCCGACCGCGACGTGCCCGTGCTGCTCGAACAATTGCGCGAGGCTGGCGGATGAGCCGCTTCCTCGCAGCGGCCGCCGCGCTGCTGTTCGCAGCCATGGCGCCGGTCCCCGCCACCGCGCAGGACCGCTTGCCGCCCGCGCCCTACGCCGATCGCCAGCTGGCCGATCCGGGGCAGGAGGCGGAGGCGCGCGCGCTGATGGAACAGCTGCGCTGCATCACCTGCCAGAGCCAGTCGATCGCCGACAGCAACGCGCCCATGGCCGGAGACATGCGCCACCAGGTGCGCAGCCGGATCGCCGCCGGCGAGAGCCCCGAGTCGGTGCGCGCCTGGCTGGTCGAACGCTATGGCGATTACGTCAGCTACGAACCGCGCATCGGCACCGCCACCTGGCCACTGTTCGCCGTGCCGGCCGTCTTGCTCGTCATCGTGCTGCTAATCCTGCGCCGCCGGCTCGGCGCCAGGCGATGAGCTGGCTGGTGACGATCGGGCTGGCCGTCGCGGCCTTTGCACTCGCGGCCTTCGTGCTGCGCGTGGGCCGGCGCGCCTGGACCAGCCTCGCCGCCGCGCTGGCGGTGGGCCTTGCCGGCTATGCGATGCAGGCGAGCCCCGATGTTCCGGCCGCCCCTGCGCGCTTGAGCGCCGAAGCCACCGCGCCGGGCCCCTCGCTCAAGCAGGCGCGGCAGGAATTCGTCGCCCCCAATGCCCGTTCGCGCAGCCCCCACCTGCTCACCGCCGATGCCTTTGCCGCGCGCGGCCAATATGCCGAAGCCGTCGCCCTGCTGGGCGGTGCCGTCGAGCAGAACCCGCGCGATGGCGAAAGCTGGCTGGCGCTCGCCAACGCCCTGGTGTTGCACGCGCAGGGCACGCTGACCGAACCGGCCCTGCTGGCCTATCGCCGCGCGGCCGAGGCCGATCCGGGCTCGATCGGCGCCAGCTACTTCCTCGGCCTCACGATGTTGCGCCAGGGTTCCGTGCTCGAAGGCCGCGACCTGTGGGCCGATGCGCTCGCCGCTGCGCCGGAAGGAGCGGCTGGCCGCGCGCTACTGGCGGAACGGCTCGGGGTGCTCGATGTTCTGTTGAATCGGGCGGCCGCCATGCCGGAACAACCGGCTCCGTCCACCGGCAGGTCGCCGGAATAATGCATGATTCAGCCCGGCATATTGCAGCACAGCCCGTGCCCTGATAACGGGCCGGCCTCCGGTTTCGGGTCGGACAGAAGGGGCTTATAGGCCAATGAGCGCCGCCGAGGGGGATCAGCGCACCTCCGCCAAGGTAAAGATGGCGGTGGGGGCCATCGGCGTCGTGTTCGGCGATATCGGCACCAGCCCGCTCTACGCCTTTCGCGAAACCTTTCGCGGCCCCAACCCGCTGCCGATCGACGATTTGCACATCCTGGGCGTCGTCAGCCTGATCTTCTGGTCGATGACGCTGGTGGTCTCGATCCAGTACGTCACCATCCTGATGCGGGCGGATAATAACGGGCAGGGCGGCAGTCTCGCGCTGGTGGCCCTGCTCAGCCGCCACATCGGCAAATCGCGCTACGGCTGGATCACTGTGCTGCTGGGCGTGTTCGCCACCGCGCTGTTCTATGGCGACAGCATGATCACGCCGGCCATCTCGGTGCTCTCGGCAGTGGAGGGGCTGACGGTGGTGAATCCCGCGCTCGATCCGCTGGTCATCCCCATTGCACTGGTGCTGCTGGTGGCGCTGTTCGTCATCCAGAAGCGCGGCACCGCCCGCGTGGGAGCCCTGTTCGCGCCGGTGATGATCGTCTATTTCATCGTGCTGGCGGTGCTGGGCATCTACCACATCTCCCAGGCTCCCGGCATCCTCGCGGCGCTGAACCCGTGGTACGCGATCCAGTTCTTCATCACCGACAAATGGTTCGCCTTCCTCGCGCTGGGCTCGGTGGTGCTGGCGGTCACGGGCGCGGAGGCGCTCTATTCGGACATGGGCCATTTCGGCCGCGGGCCGATGCGGCTCTCCTGGTTCGGCTTCGTCATGCCCTGCCTGCTGCTCAACTATTTCGGCCAGGGCGCGATGATCATCGCGCTGGGCGACGCGGCGGCCGAGGAGGCGATCCTCAACCCGTTCTTCTTCCTCGCACCCGAAAGCCTGCGCCTGCCGCTGGTGCTGCTGGCCACGGCCGCCACCTTCATCGCCAGCCAGGCGGTGATCACCGGCGCCTTCTCGATCACCCACCAGGCGATCCAGCTGGGCTTCATTCCCCGCCTCTCCACGCTGCACACCAGCAAGACCCACCAGGGGCAGATCTACATCCCGGTGATCAACTGGGCGCTGTGCATCGCGGTGATCATGTTGGTGCTGTTCTTCCAGAACTCCTCCAGCCTCGCCTCGGCCTATGGCATCGCGGTCACCGGCGCGGTCACCATCGACACGCTGCTGATGGCGGTGCTGTTCATCGGCGTATGGAAATGGCGCTGGTGGTATGCCGCGCCCCTGGTGCTGCTGTTCCTGGTGGTGGACGGCGCCTATTTCGCCGCCAACCTGATCAAGATCCCCGATGGCGGCTGGTTTCCGCTGCTGGTGGGCGCCATCGCCTTTACTCTGCTGACCACCTGGGCCAAGGGCCGCCGGCTGATGCGGGAGCGAATGGGCGAGGTCTCGCTCCCGCTCGATATCTTCGCCCGCTCGGCGCGCAATTCCACCGCGCGCGTGCCCGGCACGGCGATCTTCATGAACTCGGGCGCCAGCGGCACGCCGAGCGCGCTGCTGCACAATATCAAGCACAACAAGGTGCTGCACGAGCGGGTGGTGGTGCTGACGGTGCTCATCGCCGACATCCCCTACGTGGAGGAGGAGGCGCGCACCGAGATCAGCGAGATGGGCGATGGCTTCTACCGGGTAAAGCTGCACTACGGCTTCATGGAAGAAACCAATGTGCCCGCCGCACTCAAGGAGATCGGCTCGACCGGCGGCCTGTGCGGCGCCCCGTTCGAGATGATGCAGACCAGCTTCTTCCTCTCGCGCCAGACGCTCCTGAGCGCGGCCCGGCCCGGCATGGCGATCTGGCGCGAACGCCTGTTCGCCTGGATGATGCGCAACGCCGCCACCCCGATGCAATTTTTCAACCTGCCCACCAACCGCGTCGTCGAACTGGGCAGCCAGGTGGAGATTTAGCAGCGGCAATCGACCCGCCGTGCGCCACCTCCCGGCCGGGCACGATGGTTCAGCCGGGACGGCACAGTGTGAACCGGCGCCCCTTCACCGGTCCAGTGGCGCCTCAGCTTGCGATTGACCCTGAGCGGCGGTGCTCAACCCGCGCACCACTCCCATCGAGAACAAAGCACCCTCCGCGGCCGCACTGATGCTCAGGCCGACCGGACCGAGCCCTGCCTCCCCAAGCGCTCTACCCACGGCATCGAGCCTGAATTGCGAGGAGGGGAAGGCGTCTACGAGGGCCAGCAGACTCCCCGCCATCATCCGCCCATCGAGCAGCGCAATCAGCAGGCCCGCACCCGCACCCAGCACGGCAGCAATGCTCACGCTCCGCCACATCCCGTCGCGGGCCAGGAACGCCGCCAGTCCCACGGCACCCCCGAGAACCAGGCCTTCGAACGCGCCCGCAAACTCTCCGATGGACCGGCCGAACAGCAGACGGAACGCGTCGCTGCCGATCAGATTGGCGAAGGCCCCGACAATCACGCCGCCCAGCATCCCGCCCGCCACCGTCCAGTACCATTTCCACGGCCGGATGAACTGGAGAGCGGCGGCCAGGCCGGCTGCGATCCCCGCGCCCGCCACTCCGGCCGAAAACACGGAGACCAGCACAAGCACGATCAGCAACGACACCGCTCCTCCACCGCTCGTCTGCGGCTGCGTGGTGCCGATAAAACCGTACAGCAGGCCGATCAGCGCACCGGCCAGCATCGCGCCCGCCGTTCCCGCCAGAGCCAGGCGAATGAAGCGCCCATCCGAAACCAGAACCGATGGCGTTGCGCCGGTGGCGATGTCCCGCACCGGCGCGAAGGGCTCGACGGGCGCGATGAACCGATAGCCATGCTTGGGCACGGTCTCGATATATTGTGGCATGCCCGCGCTGTCGCCCAGCGCGCGCCGCAAGGTCCGAATGGCTTGGGTGAGTGCCTCGTCGGTCACCGGAACCCCCCGCCACACCTCGTCCATGAACCGATCCTTGGTGACCAGATCTCCACCAGCCTCCACCAGCAGGATCAGCGCATCCATGTAGCGCGCGTTCAGCTCGACGGTCTGGCCGCCGCGCGAAAGCCTGCGATCGGACGGATCGAGGCAAAATGCCCCGAAACGCATGGCAGAATGGCTCATTTCAGCGATTGCTCACTTTTGTCTCATGCCGCTCAGCCCCTGTTGCGGCCAGTGATGGCGCTCCGCTGCCGAGGAGACAAGAACCATGACGAACACTGCCAACGAACGCACCCATGCGCTGCTCAACCCCTGGCGCCTGGTGGGCTGGGGCACCATCGCCGGTTTGATCGCGCTGCCTGCCATCGCGATGCGATTCACCAGCGAAGTCGATTGGGAGACGGAGGATTTCGTCTTTGCCATCGTGATGCTGGGCGGCGTGGGCCTGGCCTTCGAAATGGCGGTCCGCGCGAGCGGCAGCTGGGCGTACCGCGGCGGTGCGGCGGTGGCCCTGGGCGCCGGATTGCTGATGCTGTGGGCGAACGCGGCGGTCGGGATCGTCGGCAACGAGGACCAGCTGATCAATCTGTGGTTCAACCTGATCCCCCTCCTCGCGCTGTTCGGCGCCATCGGAGCGCGGTTCTCCGCTCCGGGCATGGCCGTGGCGATGGCGGCCACCGCTGCCGCACAGTTCATGGTCGGTGTGATCGTCCATCTCCTCGGGCACTTCACTTGGCCGTTCACCCTGGTGTGGACCGCAGGCTGGCTCTTTTCGGCCTGGCTGTTCCGCAAGGCCGCCCGCACAGCCTAGTTTCGACGGGGAGGAGCGGAGATCCAGCATCCGCTCCCCACCCAACTGCGGCTACCGCGCAGCCCCACCGCGCATTCCTTCACCGCTGTGCCCTAGCACCCGTCACACACCGTCGTTACATGGGCCGCCACGAATCGACACCCCAGCGCTCCGGCGCGCAAGGCAAGTGGCACCCATGGATATCGAAACCGGCCTCACCTTCGACGACGTCCTGCTGCGGCCGGCCGAAAGCGATATCCTGCCCTCGGGTGCCAGCACCCGCACGCAGCTCACCCGCGCCATCGGCCTCAACATTCCGATCCTCTCAGCCGCGATGGACACGGTCACCGAATCCGAAATGGCCATCGTCATGGCGCAGATGGGCGGCATCGGCGTGCTCCATCGCAACCTCACCGTGGAGGAGCAGTGCGACGCGGTGCGCCGGGTCAAGCGCTTTGAGAGCGGCATGGTGGTTAACCCGATCACCATCCTGCCCGATGCCACGCTGGGAGAGGCGCAGGCGCTGATGATCCAGCACCGGATCAGCGGCATCCCCGTGGTCGCCAGCGATGGCCGCCTCGCCGGCATCCTCACCAATCGCGACGTGCGCTTCGCCGCCGATCCCACCCAGCCGGTGCGCGAGCTGATGACCGCGGACAACCTCGCCACAGTCAGCGAGGGCGTCAGCCAGGAAGAGGCCCGCCGCCTGCTCCACGCCCGCCGGATCGAAAAGCTGCTGGTGGTCGATGCCGATTACAAATGCATCGGCCTGATCACCGTGAAAGACATCGAAAAGGCGGTGCTCAACCCCGATGCCACCAAGGATGGCACCGGACGCCTGCGCGTCGCCGCCGCCACCACCGTGGGCGACAAGGGCTTCGCCCGCACCGAGGCGCTGGTCGATGCCGAGTGCGACGTGATCATCATCGATACCGCGCACGGCCACAACAAGGAGGTCGCCCGCGCGGTGGAGCGGGTGAAGCGCCTCTCCAACGCGGTGCAGGTGATCGCCGGCAACGTCGCCACGGGGGAGGGCGCGAAGGCGCTGGTCGATGCAGGGGCGGATGCGATCAAGGTCGGCATCGGCCCCGGCTCGATCTGCACCACCCGCATCGTCGCGGGCGTGGGTGTGCCACAGCTCACCGCGATCATGGAGGCGGCGGGCGCCGCGGGCGACGTACCGGTCATCGCCGATGGCGGCCTGCGCACCAGCGGCGATGCGGCCAAGGCGCTGGCGGCAGGCGCCTCCACGGTGATGGTCGGCTCGTTGCTGGCCGGCACCGAAGAGGCGCCGGGCGATACCTTCCTGTACCAGGGCCGCGCCTACAAGTCCTATCGGGGCATGGGCAGCGTGGGCGCAATGGCCCGCGGCAGCGCGGATCGCTACTTCCAGCAGGACGTGGCGGCAATCAAGCTGGTGCCCGAGGGGATCGAGGGGCAGGTCCCCTTCAAGGGCCCGGCGCGCGACGTGGTCCACCAACTCGTCGGCGGCATCAAGGCGGCGATGGGCTACACCGGCGCCGATACGATCGAGGCGCTGCGCACCCGCGCCCGCTTCATCCGAATCACCAATGCGGGCCTCAGCGAAAGCCACGTCCACGATGTCGCGATCACCCGCGAGGCACCCAATTATCCCACGCGCTGACCGCCCGATGCCGCTGGCCGGGCCCCGCCACTCCGCCACCGCACGCCGGGCAGGGGAGGGCGCATGACCCCCGCCGCCCGCCTGCAATCCGCCATCGAGATCACCGACCAGATCGTCGCCGCCGCGCTGGCCAAGGGCCCACCGGCCGACCGGATCCTGGCCGATTGGTTCCGCACCCGCCGCTTCGCCGGCTCCAAGGACCGCCGCGCGATCCGCGAATTGGTCTACCGCGCCGTCCGCGCCTGCGGCCCGATCCCCCAAAGCGGCCGGGCGGCCATGCTGCGGCTGGCCGAGGAAGACCGCTCGCTGCCGCCCTATTTCGACGGCTCCCCCTACGGCCCCGCGCCCACTGCCGAAGGCGAGCCGGCGGCCGAAGGCGGAGTCGCCCCCGGGTGGCTTGCCAAGCGCCTCGCCTCCTCCGGCATCGCCGGCGCCGAGGCCCAGGCACTGCTGGGCCGCGCCCCGCTCGATATCCGCGTGAATGCGCTCAAGGCGAGCCGCGCCACCATCGAACTCCCACTCCCCGGCGAGCCGCTCGCCGCGCCCCATGGCCTGCGCCTCCCGCCGGGCACCCCGGTCGAGCGCTGGGAGGCGTTCGATCAGGGCCTCGTCGAGGTGCAGGACGGCGGCAGCCAGCTCGCCTGCGAGGCCGTGGCCGCGCGCCGGGGCGAAACCATCGTCGACCTATGCGCCGGCGCTGGCGGCAAGACCCTCGCGCTCGCCGCAGCGATGCGGGGGGAGGGCCGCCTGATCGCCGCCGATACGGATCGAACCCGCCTCCAGCGCCTCGCCCCCCGGGCCGAGCGCGCCGGCGCCACGATCCAAGAGTCCATCCTGCTCAACCCTGGCCGCGAACTCCCCGCGCTCGCCGCCTGGCACGGGCAGGCCGATGCCGTGCTGGTCGATGCGCCCTGCTCGGGCACCGGAACCTGGCGCCGCAACCCGGAAGCACGCTGGCGGCTCGATCCGGCGGCGCTGAAACAGCTGGGCACACTCCAGCGGCACCTGCTGGAGATCGCCGCCGCGCTGGTCCGCCCCGGCGGACGGTTAATCTACGTCACCTGCTCGCTGCTCGACGAGGAGGGCCCCTCGCGCACCGATGCCTTCCTCGCCGCCCATCCCGAGTGGACCGCGGACCCACCGCCGCTCCCGCTCGGCGCCCCCCGCGGCCCCGGCTGGCGGCTCGAACCCGCTCGCGACGGCGTGGACGGCTTTTTCATCGCGCGCCTGCTGCGGCCGTGATAGCTACGCCGTTCATGGCACAGCCACGCCACCCGCCCCACGTCACGCTCAAGGAGTTCGTGATGCGCTACACCCCCGCCGCCCTCGCCTTGTCCCTGCTCGCCGCAGTCGTATCGAGCGTGGGCCACGGAGCCGAACAGGGGCCTGATCCACGCGCCGCCGCGCTGGCGGCACAAGGGCAGGGCGCGCTGGCAAGCGGCGATATACAGGCGGCGATCGACCAGTTCGAGGCGGCGCTGGCGGTCGATCCGGCCTACACCGCGGTCTATCTCGATCTCGCGGAAGCCGCCCGCCTGCAGGGCCTGCAAGGCAAGGCGATCCACTATTATCGCTCGGCGCTGGAGCGCGAGCCCGGCAACCTCGCCGCCATCTCGGGCGAGGGCGCTGCACTGGTGGAAAAGGGCGCGCTCGAAAAAGCCCGGCGCAACCTCTCCCAGCTCGAATCGCTCTGCGGCGACGGCTGCACCGAAACGCAACAGCTCGCCGCGGCCATCCAGCAGGGCCCTCCGATCATCCTGCGCGCCGAGGCGATCGCGCCCGATCCGCTGGTGACACAAAACTAGCACCGGCAACCCCGGCCCGAGGGAGGGTCGCAGGTGGCCCCCATCCTCTACATCGCCGCCGCACTCGCGGAGATCGCCGGCTGCTTCGCCTTCTGGGCCTGGCTGCGGCTGGGGCACTCGCCTTGGTGGCTGGTGCCCGGCCTCGCGTCGCTGGCGCTGTTCGCCTGGCTGCTCACGCTGGTCGATGCCGAACACGCCGGCCGCACCTACGCAGCCTATGGCGGCGTCTACATCCTCTCGGCGCTGCTGTGGCTATGGCTGGCCGAAGGCGTGAAGCCCGATCGGTGGGATCTCATCGGCGCGAGCATTTGCCTCATCGGCGCAGCCATCATCCTGTGGGGCCCCCGCGCCGCCTAGCGCAGCCTGATCCTCAGTCCCGGGCCAGCGCCGCGCGAAACGCCGCCAACACCGCCGCATAGACCTCGCGCTTGAACGGCACGATCATGTCGGGCAGCAGCTCGGGCTCGACCCATTTCCACTCGCAGAATTCCGGGTCGGAATGCGCCTCCAGGTCGATATCCGCATCGCTCCCGGTGAACCGCACCAAATACCACGCCTGCCGCTGCCCCTTGTAGCGCCCGCCCCACAGCTTCCCCTGCAACTCGGGCGGCAGATCGTAGAACAGCTCCTCCGCCATCCGGTCGAGCACCTCCAGATGCTCGGGCCGCGCCCCGGTCTCTTCCGCCAGTTCGCGCAGCATCGCCACGTCCAGCTCCTCGCCGGGGTCGACGCCACCCTGCGGCATCTGCCAGCGGTCGCCCTCCTTGTTGTCGATCCGCCGGCCTACGAAGGCCTGGCCCTCGCCATTCACCAGCATCACCCCCACGCAGGGGCGGTATTTCAATGTGTCGTGCTTCGCCATCCGCCGCTGCTAGGCCAGCGCAGCGCCGAGTGCCACCACCGCTGTTGCAGTGGGCCACAGAAAAACTTGGTTGCCCGCGCCCTTCCGGGAACCTAGCTCGCGCGTCCCCGCTTGCTCACGGCACGAGGGCATTGTGCCCGAAGCGCCACGGGAGCATACGCGATCCGTACAAGAACAGGCGCAAGAACCGCGCCGGCAGGAACAGATGATGGCGACCCAAGCGGCTGAAAAGCCAGCCCAACCAGCAAATCCCGGCGCCGGCCCCAGCGCCGCCAATGCCAGAGCCGAAGCCTCTCCCGATGCGGTGGTGGTGCGCTTCGCGGGCGATAGCGGCGATGGCATGCAGCTCACCGGCGGCCAGTTCACCCTCTCCACCGCGCTGGCCGGCAACGATCTCGCCACCTTCCCGGATTTCCCGGCCGAGATCCGCGCCCCGCAGGGTACGCTCTTCGGCGTCTCGGCCTTCCAGATCAATTTCGGCAGCCGCCAGATCAGCACCGCGGGCGACGCACCCGACGTGCTGGTGGCGATGAACCCCGCCGCGCTAAAGGTGAACCTCGAGGCGCTGAAGCCTGGTGGCCTCGTCATCATCGACACCGGTGAGTTCACCAAGCGCAACCTCGACAAGGCGAAATACACCAGCAACCCGCTGGAAGACGGCTCCCTCGCCAGATGGGACGTGCTGGCGTTCGACATCAGCGCGCTCACCATCCAGGCGGTCAAGCCTTTCGGCCTCGGCAACAAGGACGCGTTGCGCTCCAAGAACATGTGGACGCTGGGCCTCGCCCTGTGGATGTTCGATCGCGATCGCCAGCCGATCGTCGACTGGCTCAATGCCAAGTTCCGCAAGAAGCCCGAAATCGCCGCCGCCAATATCGCCGCACTCGATGCCGGCCACGCCTATGGCGAGACCGCCGAGCTCTCCGGCCCCCTGCGCAAGACCTTCCTGCCCCCCGCGGTGCAGGAGCCCGGCCTCTACCGCACCGTCACCGGCGCCGAAGCCATCAGCCTCGGCCTCGTCGCCGGCGCACAGCTGGCCGAATTGCCGATGTTCTTCGGCGGTTACCCGATCACGCCGGCTAGCGCGATCCTCCACCACCTCGCCCGGCTCAAGGAGTTCGGCGTCACCACCTTCCAGGCCGAAGACGAGATCGCCGCCATCTGCGCTGCCATCGGCGCCGCCTATGCCGGTCAGCTCGGCGTCACCTCCTCCAGCGGTCCTGGCATCGCGCTGAAGGGCGAGGCGATGGGCCTTGCCATCATGGTCGAGCTGCCGCTGGTGATCGTCAATTCGCAGCGCGGCGGCCCCTCCACCGGCCTGCCCACCAAGACCGAGCAAAGCGATCTCTACCAGGCGGTCTACGGGCGCAACGGCGATGCGCCGATGCCCGTGGTCGCTGCGCGCTCACCGGGCGATGCCTTCGATTGCGCGATCGAGGCCTGCCGTCTCGCCACCCGCTACATGACCCCGGTGATGCTGCTCACTGATGGCTATATCGCCAATGCCGCCGAACCGTGGAAAGTCCCCGATCCGGAGGATTACGCGCCGTTCCCCGCCCGCTTCCTCGAAGCGCCCAATGCCGGCGACCAGCTGCTTCCCTACAAGCGCAATGCGGACGGCGCCCGCCCGTGGATCAAGCCCGGCACCCCCGGCCTGATGCACCGCATTGGCGGCATCGAAAAGCACGTCGAGACCGGCAATATCGATTATTCCCCCGCCAACCACCAGCTGATGACCGATGCGCGCCAGAGCAAGATCTCGGGCGTGGAGATCCCGCTGCAGGAGGTCGCCGTCGGCGAGCAAACCGGCGAGCTGGCCGTGGTCGGCTGGGGCAGCACCTACGGCCCGATCCGCCAGGCGGTCCGCCGCTGGCGCGAGAAGGGCCGGGCGGTCAGCCATATCCACGTCCGCCACATCTGGCCGCTGCCTGCCAACCTGGGCGAACTGCTGGCCGGCTTCGACAATGTCCTGGTGCCCGAAATGAACACCGGCCAGTTCAAGACCGTCTTGCGAGACCAGCTGCTGGTCGACGCCCAAAGCCTCACCAAGACCAGCGGCCAACCCTTCCAGATTGCCGAACTCGAAACCGCCATCGGCAAGTATTTCGACGGCATCGAAGGCAACGAAGGCGGCGAGGTTCCGCCCAACAGCCAGCAGCTCCCCGGCCGCGAACAGGGCCATGATGACGGCACCCAGCCTGACGCCCCGTTCCACGGCGCCGGCTCGGCCCTGCCGGGCGAGGCGAACCCCAACAAGGCGGTAAACCAGTGAACGAGATGACTCCCCCCAACGCTGCCACGGCGACCACGCTGAAGGACTGGGAAACCGACCAGGAGGTCCGCTGGTGCCCCGGCTGCGGGGATTACGCCATCCTCAAGGCCGTGCAGCGCACGCTGCCGCAACTGCGCGCAGACCCGGCGAACACGGTGTTCGTCAGCGGCATCGGCTGCTCCAGCCGCTTTCCCTATTACATCGAGAGCTACGGCTTCCACACGATCCACGGCCGCGCCCCCGCCTTCGCCACCGGCATCAAGCTCGCCAACCCGGAACTCGACGTCTGGATGGTCACCGGCGATGGCGACGGATTGTCCATTGGCGGCAACCACTTGATGCACATTCTTCGCCGGAATGTGAACTTGCAGATCCTGCTGTTCAACAACGAGATCTACGGCCTCACCAAGGGGCAATATTCGCCCACCAGCCGCGTCGGCACCACCACGCCCTCCACCCCGCTCGGCTCAGTCGACGCCCCGGCCAACCCCTGCGCCTTCGCGCTCGGCGCCGGCGCCCGCTTCGTCGCGCGCGGCTTCGACGTCTCGAAGAACCTGCCGGACGTGCTGGTCGCCGCCCACGCCCATCAGGGCGCGGCCTTCATCGAGATCTTCCAGAACTGCGTCGTCTACAACAAGGACGTGTTCGAAGCCTTCGCCTCGCCCAAGGGCGCCGAAGACCGCCAGCTCTGGCTTACCCACGGCGAACCGATGCTCTTCGGCAGCGAAAAGAGCTGCGGTATCAAGGGCCTGCGGCTCGATCCCGAGAGCTTCTCTCTGAAAGTGGTCGAGGTGCCCCCCAGTGACTCCGGGGCGGATTGGCAGGCCGCCGGCGTGCTGGTCCACAACGCCCGCAACCGCACCCTCGCGCACATGCTGGTGGAAATGCCCTTCGGTGCCTTCCCGATGGCGCTGGGCGTGATCTACGATCACCCCGCAGCGACCTTCGAGGCCGGCATCATCGCAGAGCGCGCCAAGGCCAGTGAGGGCAAGGATTCCAGCCTCGCCCGCCTGCTCGCCAAGGGCCAGACCTGGACCGTTTCCGGCACCGCTGCGGATCCGATCTGACCCGCCCGCAACTGGCTTAGGAGCCGCTTGCGGCGGCGTTCTACCCGCGTTGCAAATCGCCAATCAGAGCCGATTTGCGCTCCCGATGTACCCGGCTTGCAGCCCATTGCACCACCGATGCAAACCCGTCCCACCCCGCTTTCCATGGCGGCGTAACCCGGTGCAAAAGCCCATCTTGCGGCCCCTAATCGCAGCGCGTAATCGCCTCCCGGTGGAGCGCATCGCATGGACAATCTGACGCACAGCCTCGTGGGCGCGCTCATTGGGCAGGCGGGGCTGAAGCGGAAAACCGGCCTTGCCATGCCCGCGCTGGTGATCGGCGCCAACCTGCCCGATATCGACGCCGGCTGCGTTCTGCTGGGCGACATGCAGCACCTCGCCCTGCGCCGCGGGATCACCCACGGTCCCATTGCCTGGGTGCTGCTCCCGCTCGCCTTGGCCGGCCTGCTTTACGGATGGGACCGATGGCAAGCCCGACGCGGCAGGCGTCCGGAAAGCCGCCGCCCGGTGCACTTCGGCTGGCTCTATGCGCTCGCCTTCATCGGCTGCCTCTCACACCCGGCGCTCGACTGGCTGAACAGCTACGGTGTCCGTCTGCTCGCACCTTTCAGCAGCCGCTGGTTCTATGGCGACGTGCTGTTCATCATCGATCTGTGGCTGTGGCTCGGCCTCGGCTTCGCCACCTGGCTTTCGCTGCGACGCGAGAAGCGAGGCGGGGAGTGGCGCCGCCCGGCGCAGGTCGCACTGGCGGCGTCGCTGGCCTATGTCGGGCTGAACGCCGCCATCACCTGGCAGGCCGAACGCTCGGTCGCCGATGCGCCCACCGGAACCGAGCAGGTTATCGCCAATCCGCAGCCGCTGGCCTCCTACCGCCGCTCGGTAGTCTCCGGGGGCAACGGCCTTTACGCGGTGGATGGTGAGACCCTGCCTGGAGTGCCGCTCGATCGCTGCGATCTAGCGGCGGCGCGCGCGGCCGTTCCGGCGGTGGACAATTTCCTGATCTGGGCGCGCGCACCCTTCGTCACCCCGCGCGAGGATGGCACCCACCTGCTCGGCGATGCCCGCTTCGCCGATTCCCGCAGCCAAAGCCGCTTCAGTGTCGTTCTGCCCCAGGGGACCTGCCCGGAACGCCCCGGCGCCTGAGCCGCTTTGAAGTGCCAGAGGGGATGAGAATTTGACCGCACCGCACATCGTCTGGCTCCGCCGCGACCTGCGCCTCGCCGACCAACCCGCCTTCGCCTGCGCCGCCGAAGCAGGCCCGGTAATCGCGGTCTATGTGCTCGACGACGAACGCGCCGGCGAGCGCCAGCTGGGCGGCGCCTCGCGCTGGTGGCTGCACCATTCGCTGATCTCGCTGGGCGCGGAACTGGAGCGGCGCGGCTCCCGCCTGATCCTGCGCCACGGCAACAGCGCGGAGCAAATTGCCCAACTCGCCGCCGAAACCGGCGCCGCCGCCGTCCACGCCCTGCGCCATTACGAGCCGTGGTGGCGTAACGCCGAAGACGAACTCGCCGGCCGCACCCGGCTGTGCCTGCACGATGGCAATTACCTCGCCCCGCCGGGCAGCGTCACCACCGGCTCAGGCCAAACCTACAAGATCTACACCCCCTTTGCGAACGCACTGATGGAGCACATGCCGCCCGGCGATCCGCTGCCCGCGCCCGAGCTTCGCGCGCCCGGTGCATGGCCCGCCAGCGACAGCCTCACCGATTGGCACCTCCTGCCGACCACCCCCGACTGGGCGACGGGTTTCGTCGTCCATTGGCAAGTGGGCGAGCAGGCCGCTCACGCGAGGCTCGACGATTTCCTCGGCCGGGTCCGGGATTATGCGGGGCACCGCAACCTGCCCTCGGTCGATGGTTCCTCGCAACTGTCCCCACACCTGCACTGGGGCGAGATCTCGCCCGCACAGGTGTGGCACGCGCTGCAAGGGACGGCCGGCGAGGGCGCGGACACTTACCGCCGTGAGATCGTCTGGCGGGATTTCACGCAGAACATCATCTACGCGTTTCCGCACTATCCTGACGGTAATTACCGCCAGCAATTCGACAATTTCCCTTGGCGCGACCCGGCCACCGACCCGGCCGCCGCTGCCGATCTTGCCGCCTGGCAGCAGGGCCGCACCGGCTACCCGATCGTCGATGCCGGGATGCGCCAGCTGTGGCGGATGGGCTGGATGCACAATCGCGTGCGGATGATCACCGCCAGCTTCCTCATCAAGCACCTGCTGATTGACTGGCGCCACGGCGAGCGCTGGTTTTGGAATGCGCTGGTGGATGCCGATCATGCCAATAATTCGGTCAACTGGCAGTGGGTCAGCGGCACGGGCGTCGATACCCAGCTGTTCACCCGCATCATGGCCCCGCTTAGCCAGTCCGAGAAGTTCGATGCCGCCGGCTATATTCGCGAGTTCGTGCCTGAGCTGGCCGAGCTGCCCGACGCCGACATTCACGATCCGGCCGACGAGCCTCGCCCGGCGGCCTATCCGCCGCGGCTGATCGGCCACAGGGAAGCGCGCGAGCGGGCGCTCGTCGCCTATCGCATGCTGCGCGGTTGAGCCGATGGGTCGTGCCTTGCCGCCGCCACGGTGCACGGCCATAGAGCGGCGTATGGGCGGGCAGGGCCCTTTACGCGGCACGGCATTGCTGGCAGCAGGGCGGCGCTTTCGCTCCCGGCATGGCATCTTCGCGCGGGCCTTTACGCGCCTGTGCGGCTGGGGCCTGCAGCGAGTGGTCGAGCGGATCGACGCCGGGCTCCAGACCGGCGCCATCCACGCCACGCTGCCCGATGGCTCGCGCCTGATGCTCGGAGGGCGCCGCCCCGGTTTTGAGCCGATCGTGGAACTGCGCGACTGGCGGGCGCTGCTGCGGCTGGCGACCGGCGGCTCGGCCGGCTGGTACCAGGCGTGGGAGGCGGGCGAGTGGGCGAGCCCCGATCCGGTGCCGCTGTTCGCCCTGTTCATGGCCAATGGCGAGAGCTTGGGCGACGCGGCCCGCGCCAAGGGCCCGTGGCGCTGGGCGGCGAGGGCGCTGCATGCGCTCAACCGCAACACCCGGGCGAGGGCGCAGCGCAACATCCAAGCCCATTACGATCTGGGCAACGATTTCTACGCCGCCTGGCTCGATCCGACGATGAGCTATTCGAGCGGGATGGGAGTGGGCGCGGACGGGCTCGAGGCGGCGCAGCACCGAAAATGGGCGCGCCTGGCCGAGCGGATTGGCACTCCCGCCACCGTGCTCGACATTGGCTGCGGCTGGGGCGGGCTGTGCACCTTCCTGGCCGAGCGCGGCGCAGCGGTGACCGGCATCAGCCTTTCCGCCGAGCAGCTGGCCTGGGCGAGGGCACACCACCATCCGGTCGTCCGCTTCGAAAAGCGTGATTACCGCGATGTAGCGGGGCCGTACGACGCCATCGTCAGTGTGGAGATGGTCGAGGCGCTGGGCCGTGAATATTGGCCGGCCTATCTCGATGCCATCGCCCACGCACTGAAACCCGGCGGGCAGGCGGCGATCCAGTTCATCTCGTTGAAGGAGGTACTGTTCGAGGCCTATGCCGCCAGCGCCGATTTCATCCAGGCCTATATTTTCCCCGGCGGGCTGCTGATCAAGACCAGCGAATTCCGCTCACTCGCCGCAGAGCGCGGGCTCGATTGGCAGGACCAAGAGGATTTCGGCCCCGACTATGCCGAAACGCTGAAGGCCTGGCGCGAGCGGTTTGAGGCGGCGGTGGCGCAGGGCCGGCTGCCGCCCGGTTTCGACCGGCGGTTCTGCGACCTGTGGCGCTATTACCTGATGTATTGCGAGGGCGGCTTCCGCGGCGGCGGGATCGACGTCAGCCAGATCACGCTGGTCAAGCGCTGAACCGCGGAGGCTTCAGCCCCGGCGCTCCAGCAGCGGGCGCCACCAATCCTCATTCTCAAGATACCACGCCAGCGTCTGCGCGAAGCCTGCAGTGAAGTCGCGCTGCGGCGCGTAGCCCAGTTCGCTCTCGATCTTGGAGCAATCGATCGCATAGCGCCGATCGTGGCCGGCGCGATCGGTGACGTAGGTCTTCAGCGATGCGGAAGGATCGCCACGCGCGGCTGGCGCATCGGGGAAGCGGGTGGCGAGGTCCGGCCGCTCCGTAAAGGCGCGGTCCACCGCGGCGCAGATCTCGTCGATTACCTGCATGTTCGGCAGCTCGGCCCCGCCGCCGATATTGTACATCTCGCCCGGCCGCCCATCCTCGATCACGCGCTCGATGCCGTAGCAATGATCCTCCACATGCAGCCAGTCGCGCACGTTCATTCCGTCGCCGTAGATCGGCAGGTTGCGCCCCTCCAGGCAGTTGAGGAGGAACAGCGGGATCAGCTTCTCAGGGAATTGGTAGGGCCCGTAATTGTTCGAGCAATTGCTGGTGGTGGTCTGCAGGCCAAAGGTGTGGTGATAGGCGCGCACCAGATGATCGGAGCCCGCCTTGGAGGCCGAGTAGGGTGAGTTCGGCGCATATTGCGTGGCCTCGCTGAAGGCCGGATCCTGCGGGCCGAGCGAGCCGTAGACCTCGTCGGTCGAGACATGGTGGAAGCGATGCGGGCGCCCGCCATCGTCCAGCCACACCGTGCGCGCCGCCTTCAGCAGGCTGTGCGTGCCAATGACGTTGGTGGAGACGAAGGCGTCTGGCCCGGTGATGGAGCGATCGACATGGCTCTCGGCGGCGAAGTGCACGATCGTGTCGATCCCGCGCTGGCGCAGCAGCTGCTCGACCAGTTCGGTGTCGAGGATATCGCCCTCAACCAGCTCCACTCCCGGGAGGCCGGCGATGTTGGCCGGATTGCCGGCATAGGTGAGCAGGTCGAGCACGGTGATTGTATCGTCCGGATGCCGTGCCCGCCAGAAATGCACAAAATTGGCGCCGATGAAGCCGGCGCCGCCGGTGACGAGAAGTTCAGCCATCGTTGTTCAACTCTTCTAGCATGTGCCGCAAATTGACCCGCCAGTGCGGCGCGGGGCCGCCGAGCAGACGCCAGGTCGCGCTCTTCTCAAGCACGGAATAGGCCGGGCGCTGCGCGGGGGTGGGGAAATCTTCGGTGGCGATCGGCACGATCTGCGCAGCCGTTTGCAGCAGGCCGAGCGCCAGCGCCTCCTCCTGGATCGCGACGGCGAAATCGTACCAGCTGGCGACGCCGCTATCGGTGTAGTGATACAGGCCCGTGGCGCCTTGCTGCGCAAGCGCCCAGATCGCCGAAGCCAGCGCAGGCGCCCAGGTGGGGGTGCCGATCTGGTCGGCGACCACGCGAACCTCCTCGCGCTCGCCCATCAGGCGCAGCATGGTGCGCACGAAATTGGCACCCTGCGCATCGTAGACCCAGGCGGTGCGGACCACCAACGCATCGGAGCCGGCGGCTTGTTCGCCGGCGAGCTTGCTGCGGCCATAGGCGCCGAGCGGGGCGGTGGAGGCGTCGGGCGGGAAGGGGCGGCCGGCGGTGCCGTCGAACACGAAATCGGTCGAGACATGCACCAGCTGCGCGCCCGCCTCCGCGGCAGCGGCGGCGAGGTGGCCGACGGCGTGGCCGTTGATGGCCAGCGCGGCTGCTTCCTCGCTCTCGGCGCGGTCGACGGCGGTATAGGCGGCGGCGTTGAAGATGTGCGTGGGGGCAAGCTCGCTCACGAAGCGCTCGACCGCGGCGGCATCGGCAATGTCGAGCGTGGAATGATCGGCGGCGACGGTCTCGGCCCCGGCTGGCGCCGAGGCGAGCAGCGCCCGGCCGAGTTGCCCGCCCGCTCCGGTGACGAGCACCTTCATGTGAAGGCCGTGATCTCGGCAAAAGGCTGCGCCGCCTTGTCTTTGGCCGATAGCTGCGGCTCGATGCCGTCCAGCGGCCATTCGATGCCGAGCGTGGGGTCGTTCCAGAGCAGGCTGTGCTCGCTCGCCGGATCGTAGAAGGCGGTGCACTTGTAGAGAAAGTCCGTGCCGTCCTCCAGGCACAGGAAGCCGTGCGCCATGCCCGGCGGGGCCCACAGCATGTGCTTGTTGGCCGCGCTCAACTCGGCCCCGAACCATTTGCCGAAGCTGGGCGAGGAGCGCCGAACATCCACGATCACGTCGAACACCGCGCCGCTCGCCACCCGCACCAGCTTGCCCTGGGGGTTGGGGCTCTGGAAGTGCAGCCCGCGCAGCACGCCCCTGGCCGAGCGGCTATGATTGTCCTGCACGAATGCAAAGTCCAGCCCGGCTTCGGCAAAGGCGCGTGCGTTCCAGCTCTCCATGAAGAAGCCGCGCTCATCGCCGAACACGCGCGGCTTGATCAGCCACGCGCCGTCGATGCCGGTCTCGATCAGTTCCACCGCGTGCCACCCGCGAGCAACTTCATCAGATATTCGCCATAACCGGACTTACGCAGCGGCGCGGCGACCCGTTCCAGCTGGGCATCGTCGATGAAGCCCATCCGCCAGGCGAGCTCTTCCGGGCAGGCGATTTTGAGGCCCTGCCGCTCCTCGGTGATCCGCACGTAATTGCCCGCATCGCTGAGCGAGGCGTGCGTGCCGGTATCGAGCCAGGCATAGCCGCGGCCCATGATCTCGACATTCAGTTCGCCCGCTTCGAGATACATCCGGTTGAGATCGGTTATCTCCAGCTCGCCGCGTTCGGACGGCTCGATCCGGTGCGCCATCTCCACCGCGCGGCCATCGTAGAAATAGAGCCCGGTCACCGCATAGTTCGACCGGGGGCGCTCGGGCTTCTCCTCGATCGAGATCGCGCGGCCCGCATCGTCGAACTCGACCACGCCGTAGGCCCGTGCATCCTCGACGTGGTAGCCGAACACCGTTGCGCCGGTTTCTCGGCCGGAGGCGCGCTGCAGCAGTTCGGTCAGTCCGTGCCCGTAGAAGATGTTGTCGCCCAGGATCAGCGAGGAGGGCGCCTCGCCCACGAAATCGGCGCCGATGTGATAGGCTTGCGCCAGCCCGCCCGGCTCCGGCTGCACCGAATAGCTGAGCGACAGGCCAATCTCCGACCCGTCGCCGAGCAGCGCCTGGAACGCCGGCTGGTCGTGCGGGGTGGTGATGATCAGGATTTCGTGGATGCCGCTGAGGATCAGAACGCTCAGCGGATAATAGATCATTGGCTTGTCGTAGACCGGCATCAACTGCTTGGAGACGCCCTTGGTCAGGGGATAGAGCCGCGTGCCCGAGCCTCCGGCCAGGATGATGCCCTTGCGTTCCATAAGACGATCCCCTGTGGCCGATCGCAGCCGGTCGCGCTGTTGCAGATCGCCCTGCCTATATCAACCGGTGGCTGCGGCGGCTTGGGTGCAGTGCAGCAATGGCACGCCGCCGTTGGCCCTTCGCAACAGGCTCGCTCGATCCCGCGAGCCTGCAGCCCCGACCCACCTTTCAGCCCGCTTCCACCACCTTGCGGAAATAGGCGATGGTGCGGTCGAGCCCCTCGTCGAGCTCGATCTTTGGCTGCCAACCGAGCACCTCGCGCGCCAGCGATATATCGGGCTGGCGCTGCGTGGGATCGTCTTGCGGCAGGGGACGATTGACCAGCCGCGAGCGACCCCCGACCTTCTCCAGCACCTTTTCCGCCAGTTCGCGGATGGTGAACTCGTTGGGATTGCCGATGTTGATCGGCCCGTGCACGTCGGGCCCGGCATCCATGAACCGCACAAACCCTTCGATCAGGTCGTCCACATAGCAAAACGAGCGCGTCTGCAAGCCCTCGCCGTAGATGGTGATGTCTTCGCCCCGCAGCGCCTGCACGATGAAGTTGGAGACCACCCGCCCATCCGAGGGATGCATGCGCGGGCCGTAGGTGTTGAAGATGCGCACCACCTTCACGTCGATCCCGAGCTGGCGCTGGTAATCGAAGAACAGCGTTTCGGCACAGCGCTTGCCCTCGTCGTAGCAGCTGCGCACGCCGATCGGGTTGACGTTCCCCCAATAGCTTTCCGGCTGCGGATGGACGGTGGGATCGCCATAGACCTCGCTGGTGGAGGCGTGGAAGATCGGCACCTTCACCCGCTTGGCAAGGCCCAGCATGTTGATCGCCCCCAGCACGCTGGTCTTGGTCGTCTGCACCGGATCGTGCTGATAGTGAATGGGGGAAGCGGGGCAGGCGAGATTGTAGATCGCATCCACCTCGACATAGAGCGGAAAGCACACGTCGTGGCGCATGAACTCGAACCGGGGGTGCCCGGCGAGATGATCGAGATTGCTCTTGTCACCGGTGAACAGATTGTCGACGCACAGCACCTCGCTGCCACGTTCGAGCAAGCGATCGATGAGATGCGAGCCGAGGAAACCTGCGCCGCCTGTCACCAGGATGCGGCTGCGGCCGTAAGGTCGTTGCACCAAGCGAGGTTCTCCAAGAGAGTCGCCGCCAGTCCAAGGCCGGCAGCGCGCCTATAAGGCAGTGCTCCTACTCATGAATGACGCCTCGCGTCGAGCCCTCGCGAGCCGGAATAGCATACACGGTGGAGCGAAGAGGCAGCCTGCGGTCCGCCACGTCAGC
Organism: Erythrobacter sp. ANT-B3C2; assembly: GCA_001683845.1. Lineage (GTDB taxonomy): Bacteria > Pseudomonadota > Alphaproteobacteria > Sphingomonadales > Sphingomonadaceae > Croceibacterium. Next base: position 70,845 of record LXQI01000007.1, read on the forward strand.
GAGGCGGGCCGCGCCCCCGCTGCGCCTATCCCTCCACCCGCTCGCGATGACCAGTGGGGAAATCCTCGGCCACCAGCGCGGCGATGCGTTGCGCGACGGTCTCCGGCGGTTTGACGGTTTGCGGATCTTCGCCGGGAAAGGCGCGGGCGCGCATGGTGGTGCGGGTTGCGCCCGGATCGAGGATCGCCACGCGGATGGACGAGATCCGCTCCACTTCCTGCGCATAGGTGGCCAGCAGGCAATCGAACGCCGCCTTGGTGGCACCATAGGCGCCCCAATAGGCGCGGGGAGCCGCGCCAACGGAGCTGGTGAGGCCAACCACGCGGGCGACTTCGCTGCGTCGCAGCAGCGGATCGAAGGCGGCAATCAGCGCCTGGGTCGCCATCACGTTGAGCGTCAGCACGCGGGTGAACTCCTTGGCTTCGATCTGTGCGACCGGCCCGAGCTGCGGCAGGACCGCGGCGTTGAGGACGAGGATGTCGAGCCGCTCCCACCGTTCAGCGACGGCGGCGGCGAGGCGGGGGAGAGCATCGCCCTCGGCAAGGTCGAACGGGGCAATGGTGGCGCTGCCACCAGCCTGGTGGATCGCATCCTCCACCCGCTCGAGATCAGAGACGGTGCGGCCACTGATCAGCACATGCGCACCCGCCGCTGCGAGCGCCTGCGCGGTGGCCGCGCCGATGCCGCGGCTGGCGCCCGTGACGTACGCAATGCGCCCGCCCAGCGGCCCAGTGGCATGCGACCCGGTGGCATCCTCGACCATCAGGCGACCTGCGGAACGGCCGGGTTGACCGGCAGTGAGAGCTGCGCGTCCGCCTCGTGCCGCTCGGCGATGTCGGTGAGCCGGGTGGGGTAGTCGCCCGTAAAGCAGGCGTCGCAATATTGGGGGCGGGCCGCGTTACGACCCTCCAGCCCGACCGCGCGATAGAGCCCCTCGATGGAGACGAAGGCCAGGCTGTCGGCCTTGATGAAGGCGCACATCGCCTGGACATCCATCCGCCCCGCCAGCAGCTTGGACCGCTCGGGCGTGTCCACGCCGTAGTAGCAGCCGTGCCCCGTGGGCGGGCTGGCGACGCGGAAGTGGACCTCGCGGGCGCCGGCATCGCGCATCATCTCGACGATCTTCATGCTGGTGGTGCCCCGCACGATCGAATCGTCGATCAGGACGATGCTCTTGCCCTCCACCAGCTTGCGGTTGACGTTGTGCTTGCGCTTCACGCCTGCGTGGCGAGCGCTGTCCGAAGGCTGGATGAAGGTGCGCCCGACATAATGCGAGCGGACGATCCCCAGCTCGAATGGAATGCCCGATTGCTGCGAGAAGCCGATCGCCGCCGGAACGCCGCTATCGGGCACCGGCACGACGATCTCGGCCGAGACCGGCGCCTCGCGGGCCAGCTCCACGCCGATCTGCTTGCGCGATTCGTAGACCGAGCGCTTGTCGAGGATGGAATCGGGTCGGCTGAAATAGACGTGTTCGAAGATGCAGGGGCGGCCCGGCTGGTTGCCCAACGGATGGTGGCTGGTGATCTTACCGTCGAGATCGACCTCGATCAGCTCGCCCGGCTCCACCTGCCGCTCGAACTCCGCGCCGACAACGTCGAGCGCAACCGTTTCACTGGCGAAGGTGACCGCATCGCCCAGCCGTCCCATCACCAACGGACGGATGCCCAGTGGATCGCGGCAGGCGATCATCCCCGCGGGCGTCATGCAGATCAGCGACCAGGCGCCCTCCAGCATCCGTAGCGCATCGATGAATTTGTCGAGCAGGGTCGGGTAGCGGCTGGTGGCGACGAGGTGGATGATCACTTCGGTATCGGAGGTGGACTGGAAGATCGCGCCCTTGCGCACCAGTTCCTGGCGCACGGTGCGCGCATTGGAGATATTGCCGTTGTGCGCCACCGCGAAACCGCCCGTGGCGAGATCGGCATAGAGCGGCTGGACGTTGCGCAGGCCGGCGCCACCGGTGGTGGAATAGCGGACGTGGCCTGCAGCCATGATGCCCGGCAGCTCGGCGATCGATACGCCGGTCGCAAAATTGTCGGCCACATGGCCAAGGCCACGGCGGGTGTAGAACTCGGCCCCGTCGAAGCTGGTGATCCCCACCGCCTCTTGTCCGCGATGCTGAAGCGCGTGCAGGCCCAAGGCACAAGCGGCGGCAGCCTCGGCCGCACCGATAACGCCGAACACGCCGCACTCTTCGCGCAGCTTGTCACCATCCAAGTCGAGGAAGGGGTGGGTGAGGTTCATCGATTCCAGTGGGATGCCGAGAGCGTTTTCCCAATGGCGATATTACGGGACGATTACAAGGCCGCGGCCGATCTGGCTTACGAGAGTTGACCCCGGGTCCGGCCGATTGAGCGAGAGAGAAAGCAGACATCACAATCCTTAAGGTTGCCGCGGAATCCTCCCCTATCGCTGCGATCAGCATGCAGCCGTGGCCACTGCGAGACGCAGTAGACCACGACGACATATCAGCTGAAATTAGCGGAGTGGCACACCCGCCTTTGCAAAGGCAGCCTTCGCATTCACGAGCTTCGTGCGCCCTTCCTGGTCGGCGGTCGACACCAGCAGATCGCGAAGCTCCACGGCAGTCAAGGACGGCTTCATCGCCACCAGTTTCGCCGCAATGCCTGCCACTTGAGGGCTTGCCATGGACGTGCCCGACAGCGCCCTGCGCTGCCCTCCTGGAAAGAAGCTCTCCACGTTCACGCCGTTGGCATACACCGCCACCGTTCCTCCGATGGAGGTGAAGAGGGCTTCGCGTCCGGCCCGGTCGACTGCCCCGACGGTCAGCAAATTGGGAGCGGTCAGCCCAGCGGGAATGTAATCTGAAAAGGTGGAGTCGTTCGCCTCGTTGCCCGCTCCCGCAACAAACAAAATGTTTGGTGCCGCCTTGATTGCGGCATCCAACGCGGTTTTCTCGATCAAGTAGAGCTCCTGGGCAAGCTTCTTGCGAGCCTCGGCTTCGGAGTGTCCGCCTTGCAACTGCAGCATGCCATCATACGCCGCAGGGCTCACCCGCCAGCTCATGTTGACGACGCGCACGCCATCGCGCTTCATCTGCTCCACGATCTCCCGGTAGAACTTCGCTCGTCCCTCCGCTCCCGCTCGATCGAGCCTGAAATCCTCTAGCCGGAACGGCCAGTAATTGGCGATCGCCTGCACCCGGGCGAAAGGGTTGCCTTCGGTGGCAATGCCGGCGACGTGGGTGCCGTGGATGTAGTTGCCGATGAAGCCGAGGAAGTCGGCGACCTCCTTTGCCTGCTCCGGTTTCAATCCACGCATGTACGATTGGAAGGCGGTTGCCTCGGCAGTCTGTTGCCCCGCCTGAAGGTCCATCGAGCCCTTTACGAGGTCCATCAGCCGTTGAGTATCGTTCTGGTACGGGCCGGCGGCGCGAAGGAGCGGAGCCTCTGTGATCGTGCCGTCCCACGAGACTGCAACGCCGGGGTTGGCCGCGGCGTTGAACAGGCTCATGTCGACGCCCGAATCCCAAATGGTGACCGTTACGGCCTCGCCGGGCATTGCGGTTGTCAGGAAGACGTCGCGCTCCGTCCAAATATCGATGTCAGGCGCGGCCGCAGCCTGCTGGGCGATGATCGTCCCGATTGCAGCATCCATCGCCGCAGCGACGGGCAGGACGCATTGCAAGGCCATTCGGGACGCGACGATGCTGCTGGCTGTACCCATATCGACCTTGTTGCCGTTCTTGGCCACGACGGGGTCGAGCTGCTGCTTAAACGCGCCGACGATGAGGCCGGGATTTGCAGTCGAGAAGCTCGCACGGGTCTGATTCATCCAGCTATCGACCTGGGCCCAGGGGAGGGTGCCGAGCCGCGCCGGAACAAGCGCGTTCACTGTGGCTTCGGGGTCGTTTGAGGCGCAGCTTTCTGCTATTATCTCACTGACAAGCCCCGCAGTCAGTTTTCGATCCTCGCGCTGCTGGATCGAGCGCAGCTCAGCCGCCGTCGCCTTGACCGTGGCAACGTCACGTTTGAGCGCCGCAACGGTAATTTTTCGCCCCAGCAGCCCCTCCCGCGTCGACAGGTCGGCTATGTCATAGGCGGCAAGCGTCTTAGCATCGTCGCGCAGTATTTGATCGGCCAAGGAGAGTATTGGCTCGATGGGCCCCTCGAGTAAGACCGAGGGCGCTGCGGGCAATTGGTAGCTGTAGACCGGAAGCTGTTCTGCGCGCGTCACCAACGTCTTTTCCTGCGTTGCCGCCGCGCCTCCTGCAGGCGCGAGAGCGAAGACGAGTACCAGTGCCGACATTGTCTTTGTTATCTTCATATGTTTGTCCCTTCTAAGACTGAGCTTGGAATTTCGGGTGACACGACCACATGCGACGGAGATCAGGGATCAACTATTTATCGTTCGATTGAAAGGCTTGTCACTTATCGTTTGCAGGAACCATTAGCCCGCGCCTTGCGGCCACCCAGAAGATCGCGAGCAACTGGAGCAGCGCCATCCCGGAGACAAACGCCAGCGGCTCTATCCAGTTAGTGAAGCCGAGGTGCGCCAAGCAGGCCCAGCCTCCGAAGACGAGAAAGCCTCCCTGCAACGCGAGTGCAGATGCTTCCAGGCTGACCTGGCGCGACAGTTCGTCCACCCGGCGAGTGGTCAGCCGCGTCAGAGCGGTCAGCCCAATCAGGCAAATACCCACTACGACCGCAGCTACCTCTGGGCTGAACGGCCCGGTCCTGTCGGCAGCCGAAATCGCCGCCAGAACCAGGAACAGCAGCCCGATCAGTACACATGCAGCGGAGCTGAGCCCAAGGACGAGGCGCTGATCGCGCAAATCATCGGCATCCTCGACATTAAGATAGCGGGCCCCCGTACGTGGCGCGAACGCACCGAAGCCAACCATCAAGCCTAGCAGCGCATAGATCATGCCAGTGACAAGCGCGATCATTTGCGACGGATCCGCGAAATCGTGACCACCGCGGTCCAACGCAAACAAGACTGCCCCCATGGACGCGCCCCCGACCGCTGCGCCGGAAAGCGTCTGCACGGATAATTTCTTCCAGTTCAGTTGAGCGACGTTGCCAGTCATCGAGAATGCTCCGGATGCCAATGGTCGAGGAACAGTTGGTCCACCGGCTCAGCGAAGAGTTTCGCCAGCCGCAGGGCCAGTGGGAGGCTCGGATCATATTTGTCGGTCTCGACAGCATTGATCGTCTGGCGCGAGACGCCAAGGCGCCGGGCGAGCTCACCCTGGCTCCACCCTTGCGCTTCGCGAAAAGACCTGATCCGGTTCTCCATCAGCTGGATATCTGTAAAGAGCTCTTGTCTGTCAAGACCTCTTTACAGGCTGGCAGTCCCGTGGCCCACCAAGCCACAGACCGACCCAGCCATGCGAGGGGCGGCAGCTATTGTCGGGGACACGGCAAAGTGGAGCGGGCTAGGGTAGCAAGGCGCGGGCGTGAGGCGCTCCACATCTTCTAGAGTTCTTTGGAGAACAGCGCCGCTTAATGTCCACGCGAGCGTGGACGGGACAGCGCGCGACCAATGAGGCGTCGCGCCCATAGGATCCTGATGATCACGAGCTAGTCAATTCTACCGCTCGCTGCGGCCAGACCTCAAGTGGACGCCCAACCGACCGTTCGCAATATCGGCGTTCAAGCTTTTACAAAAGCAAGAGCGAGAAACCGAGCGCGGCGACGAAGCTGGCGAGCGTTGCCGTCAGTGTGGGAACGGTGGCGCGCCAGCCCATCTGCATCAGCAGGTCCATCCGGCTGCGCATCGCAGTTGCGGTGACCGCCAGCAGCAGCAGGCCCTTTGACACGGTCAACGCACCATCCGAAAGGTTGCGCGGAAGCGGCGCGAGCGAATTGACCGTGACGATCACAAGAAACGCGATGATGAACCATGGCGGCACGAGACGCCGGAACCACGGGCGGCCTACACCCGATCCGCTGCCTCCGATGGCCAAAGCCACAAGTGCCACCAGCGGGGCGAGCAGGGCCACCCGCGAGAGCTTGACTACCGTGGCGTAGGACCCGGCGGGATCGGAAAACGCGTAGGCACCCCCGATCGCCTGCGCGACATCGTGGATAGACGCGCCGATCAGGAAACCGGCCTGCCGGTCGTCGAGGCCGAGCACGGCGGCGAGCAGCGGATAAAGGGACATTGCCAGCGCGCTCGCGAGTGATACGCCGACCAACGTTAACGCGAATTGCGCCTGGCTCATCCGATCCTTGCCGATCACCCCATAGAGCGCGAGCGCGGCGCTCGCCCCGCAGATCGCCGTAGCTCCGCCCGCGAGCACGCCGGCATATTGAGTCTGCCCGGCTAGGCGCGCGCCGGCGAGACCGGCGGCGAAGGTGAGCGCCATCACGACGAGCAACGCGGCAAAGGGTGCCGGGCCGAGTGAGCTGATCTGGCCGATGGTTACCTGCAAGCCAAGCAGCACAATGCCCATCCGCAGGAAACTACGCGCGGCAAAGTCGAGCCCGCGGTGGGTGCTCGGCTCGCGCGCGACGAAATTCAGCGACAGGCCGACCAGCAGGCCCAGGAGAATGATCGGAAATCCGTAATGCTCAGACAGCCAAGCGGCGGCTGCTGCGGCCACGCCGCAAGCGACCAGTCCCGGCCAGAGGGTGTTTTCGGTTGGTTGGGCGAGGACCTCCTTCGCCTCTTGCTCGGCAAGGTAGAGTTCGCCGAACAGATCGCCTCCATTAGGAACAGCATCCCAGTCGATCGGGCGGTCGCGGTTGTCCGACGGTGTCATATGGATCTTCCTTTACGCCTCCGAGCCGCTATCGTGCAAGCTGCGCCGCGTACGTGGGCGAGTGGGGAGAGAGCGATGGCGACCGAAGGACGGGTGGACGCGACGCAAGAAGCGCCGGAGGATCCGGGGCTGGTTCGAACCCGCCGGCTCCTTATCGCGTTGCTCTTTTTCGGCACGATCATCAACTACGTCGATCGGCAGGTGCTCTCGCTGCTTAAGCCGACGATTTCGGCCGAGTACGGTTGGGGCGACGCCGAATTTGCCCACTTTGCTGCGGCCAGCCAGCTCGCCGCCGCGGGCGCGCTGCTGTTCGTGGGGTGGATTATTGATCGTTTCGGGGTTCGTCTCGCCTACGGTGCGGCGGTCGCGCTCTGGTCGGTAGCCGGCATGGCGCACGCGGTTGCCGCAACCGTGACCCAGTTCGTCAGCGCGCGCGTAGCTCTGATCGCCTTCGAGTCGGTGAACACGCCGGCCGTCGTAAAGGCGGCAGCCGAATACTTGCCGATCCAGCAGCGCACGATCGGCCTGGGGATCATCAACACCGCCCCCAATATCGGCAACATCCTGGCGCCACTGACCGTGGTGCCGTTTGCGATGGTCTTCGGATGGAAAGCGGCGTTCATCGTTACCGGCCTGCTCGGCTTTGTGTGGCTGGCATTTTGGATCGCAGGAACCGCGAAGCTGCGTCCACTACCGCGGGCCAGGGCGGCCGAGAAAGGCACACCCGCGCGCTCATCCTACAGCGAGGCTTTCGCCGATCGCAAGACGTGGGCGATCGCGGGCGCCAAAGCGATTACCGACATGTTTTGGTGGTTCTTCACCTTCTGGCTTCCCGACTTGTTCAACAAAGTGTTCAATCTCTCGCAGACCGAGCTTGTCGGCCCGACCGCATTGGCATTTTCGCTTGCCGCGCTCGGCGCGCTGTTTGCCGGCAAACTTTTTGGGGTGCTTCTGGGAACCGGGAGGACAGTCAATTCAGCGCGCAAGACCGGGATGCTGCTGTTCGCCTGCGTGATCGTGCCAATCCCGCTTGCGTTGTCGGTGGAGAGCGCATGGACCGCAGCTGCGATCATCGGCCTTGGGCTGTTCGCGCACCAGGGCTTCTCGACCAATATCTTCGGCTTTGCGGCTGATGCGGTCCCTGCGCGGCGCGTCGCGACGGTCATGGCGATCGGTGCGATCGCGGGCAACATCGCCGGCTTCGGTATTCAGGAGGTCACCGGGGTGCTTCTCTCATCCGGCGTTGGCTACGCACCGCTGTTCTGGGCCGCCGCAGGGGCCTACCTGCTGGCGTTGGCCTGGATCCACTTACTGGTGCCCCGGATCGTGGCCGAAGACGAAAGGATGGGCTGATCCCTCGGACAGGTTCGCGCCTACTTGCTTGCGGACTAAGGCAAAGCAACACGATCTTCGCTAGTTATGGTGCGATTTTGGGGTGCGGATGTCACCCGCGCCGGGTAACGGCAGAGCCGCGACGGGCTGCAGGCAGGCGCTACCGGCGAGGCGCAGGCGAGCGGGTTGCCTGACTCTATCGCGAGCGAATGGGAGGAAGCCGCCGACATTGCATGATCGTGATCAAGAAAGGGCCCGGCTTTTAGCCGGGCCCTATCGTGTGCCGCTTGGGCGATAATGGTCAGTTGATCTGAGCGCGCAGGCTAATCCCAAAGTAGCGATCCGCATCGCGCGCGATCTGCAAGCGCTGGCCTGCGCTAATATTGAGCAGCGCGTAGCTCTCGTCGGCTATGTTTCGCGCGTGGAACGTTAAGCGATAGCGGTCTTCGGCGTCCGAAAAGCCGAGTGAGGCGTTCCAGATCCCGTAGGGGTCGATCAGGCCCTGTTCGCCAAGGTCCGAGAACTGCTTGCTGGCGTGGCGGTAGTCGGTGTCCAAATACGTCCTGAAGCGACCGAGATCGGCCTCGTAGCTGCCGCCCAATGTGTAGACGAACTTTGGCGCCAGCGGCAGCTGCGTGCCGTCGCGCGCGTCAGGCGCATTGGTCAGCGGATTGGGGTTGAACCGCTTGACCCGTGCATCGGCGGACGCAGCGCTCGCGCGCAAGGTCAGTCCTTCGACCGGAACCACCAGCAGATCGGCTTCGAAGCCATCGGACTTCACTGTGCCCGCGTTGGTGAGGTTGGTCACGACGGCGCCGTTCAGCGTCACGAAGTTGTTGGCCTGGAAGCCGTCATATTCGACGGTGAAAGCCGCGACGTTGAGCTGCACACGGTTGTCGAGAAACTGCGTCTTGGCGCCGATCTCGAACGCGTCAGAAGTTTCCTCATCGATGGGGATCGCGTTGACGGGGGCGGTGTGGTTGAAGAAGACGTTGAAAGCGGGCCCCTTATATCCGCGCGTGTAGCTGCCGTAGAGCATGACGTCGTCGAGCGGCGTAAGCTGCAACACAGCCTTGCCCGAGAGGTTGCCGTTGTTGCTGCTGCCCCGCGAGGTATTGGTGCCGTTGCCGCCCGAAGCGAGCGTCCCGCCCGCCGGGTTGGCCGAGATACCGGGGCCGGTAGCCGGCGCGCCGTTCGTCGCGTTCACGCCCGGCGCGCGGGTGTGAATGAACGACAGATCGTCCCAAGTATAGCGCAACCCGCCCGTTACGGCGATCAGATCGCTCAGACGATAAGTGGCCTGCCCGAACACCGCATAGTTCGATGAACTGACATCGCTTTGGGAGGTTGCGGTCGGGAACAGCGTGCTGACCGTATCGGCGATGTTGCACGGGCGCCCACCGGAGGGGGCAACCGGAAGCGTCGAGCTCGCGCACGTGATATCGCGGCGGGTGAAAACCTGCGAATTGTCCGAATGCCAGAGTAAGCCGCCGACCTGGTAGAAGAACGGAAGGGCAGGATCCGACGCGATCCGTGCCTCCAGCGAGATTTGCCGCGTTTCGACCAGGCCGTTGTCGTGCAGCTCGGCGGTGCCGACGAGCGCGCGCGGAAGAAAGTCGCCTTCGCGCAGCTCACGGTTTCTCCAGTCGCGATAGCCGTAGATCACGCTGAGCGTGTGGGAATCGGTCAGGTCAAAGTCGGCGTTGGCGGTCAGGCTCCACTGCGTATCCCTGGTCTGGGTGACGAGGTTGTGGTTCACAAAGCGTTGGTTGAGCCCTTGAGCGACGCCACCTGGAAGGCCCAGTTCGGCGTCAAGCACCGCGCCGCGGCTGACTGTGGTCACGTCGGCGCAGCAGTCGTCGTCGGCGCGGAAGTAGTCGGCGATGAACCGCAGTCGGGCGATCGCCCCATCGTAGTCGACGATGCCGCGGGCGCCGTAATGCTCGTAGCCGTTCACGTTGTTGCGTTCGCCACCGAAGACATTGGTGATGTTGCCGTCGTAAGACCCGTAGAAGCCGGTTACGCGTGCGGTGAGGTCCATGCCGATCGGTCCGGAGAGCGCGCCACGGAACCGATATTCGTCGCCTTCGAACCACTCGGCGCGAGCCTCAGCCTCAAAGCTGTCGCTGCCGCCCTTGGAGATGATGTTGACGAGACCCGCGCTTGCGTTCTTACCGAACAGCGTGCCCTGAGGCCCGCGCAGCACCTCGAGCCGCTCGATGTCGACCAGGTCCATGAAGGCCTGCCCCGAGCGGCTTAGTACGATGCCGTCGACGACGGTGGACACGCTCGGCTCGGCGGCGATCGAGAAGGTGATGGTTCCCACTCCGCGCATCACAATCGCACTATTGGCGCTCGTGGTGCCCTTGCGGAAGGTGACCGAGGGAACGAGCTGGCTCAGTCCCTCGAGGCTCGTTGTGCCCGCCGCCTCGAGCCGCTCGGACGTGAGCGCGGTGATCGAGATCGGCACGTCCTGGACGTTTTCCGCGACCCTCTGCGCGGTGACGATGATCTCCTGAATGCCCGCCTCGTTGGCTGGCTCGGCGCTGACATCCTGCGCCGCTGCGGGTGTGGCCAGAATTGTAGCGAGCCCGGCGAACGTCAGCGCGCTCGTGGCGCGAAGCATGCAATTCATGGAAACCCTCCCTGAAATTCGCTCGGCAAAACAGTACCTTGCGAAGCTTAAGATCGGCGGGTTTTGTCACCCGCTCGCTTGGTCCATTGATTTGCGTAAAACGACACGATATGTCAAGCGGTGTCATACTTCTAGGACAGGCCGCATTATGCAGCTGCGCGAGTGCCACAATAGCAAGGGCTTCGAACTCGTGGTGGCGGACCAGGTTGTGCTGCGCCATGCACCTGATTGTCCGGCGGTGGCCACCGCGCGAGGATGCCCGGACATCGACATGGTTCGCGGCAACTTCCGGATCGAGGATGCACCGTTCGACCGGGTCGTTGCCGATGGCTGGCGGCACGGTGGAGCCGGCGCCGAGTTGCTCGAGCAAGGAAGGCCGGTCGCGCTGCTCGAATGGGACGAGCGGTCGCTCCGCGTCCGCGCGCTGACGGCAGGCCATGATCGTCTTTGGGTGCGGTTTCACGCCGAACCGGGCGAGGCCGTGTGGGGCGGGGGCGAGCAGATGAGCTACCTTGCTCTCAACGGCCGGCGTTTCCCGATGTGGACCAGCGAGCCCGGCGTCGGCCGGGACAAGTCGACCGATCTCACCCGCGCGATGGACGAAGCCGGCATGGCAGGCGGCGACTACTGGACGAGCAACTACCCCCAGCCGACGTTCGTCACCTCGCGCTGGCTGGCGGTCCACCTCGACGCGAGCTGCTATAGCGCACTCGATTTCACTGATCCGACCCGTCACGAGGTCGAAGTCTGGACGGGAGATGCGCGGTTCGAATTCTTCGCCGCCGACGGCCCGCAACCACTTGTGAGCCAGATGGCCGACCGTTTCGGCCGCCAGGCCGCGCTTCCGGATTGGGCGATCACCGGCGCCATCATCGGCCTCAAGTCGGGTGCATCGAGTTTTGACCGGCTCGAGCGGTTCATCGAGGCCGGCGCAGCGGTCTCGGGCCTGTGGTGCGAGGATTGGGCGGGCATTCGCGAAACCAGCTTCGGCCGCCGCCTTTTCTGGGATTGGCACATTGGCAAGCGCAGCGAAGCCCGATTTCCCGACCTCCGCCGCCGCTTAGCCAAGCTCGACGAGCGCGGCATACGGTTCCTCGGCTACTCCAATCCCTATCTCGCCAACGACGGCGAGCTGTTCGTCGAGGCGCGCGAGGGTGGGCACCTCTGTCTCCAGCGAGGCAGCGGCAAGGTTTACCTGGTCGATTTTGGCGAGTTCGACTGCGGAGTGGTCGACTTCACCCGGGATGAAACTCGCGAGTGGTTCGCCGAGCGCGTGTTGGGTCGCGAGCTGCTCGACGCGGGCATGGCCGGTTGGATGGCCGATTTCGGCGAATACCTGCCGGTCGACCTGGCGCTCGCCGACGGCTCGGATCCGATGGTCATGCACAACCGCTGGCCGGTGCTGTGGGCCGAGGTGAACGCGCGCGCGCTCGAGAGCCGCGGCAAGACCGGCGATGCGGTGTTCTTCATGCGCGCCGGCTTCTCTGGAGTGCAGGAGCATTGTCCCCTGCTGTGGGCGGGTGACCAGTGTGTCGATTTCACTCGGCACGACGGGATCGGCACGGTGATCACCGCGGCACTGTCGGCGGGCTTAGTGGGCAATGCATACAGCCATTCGGACTGCGGCGGCTACACCTCACTCCTTGGCCACGTACGCAGCGAAGAGCTGATGATGCGCTGGTGCGAGCTCGCCGCGTTCACGCCGGTGATGCGCAGCCACGAAGGCAACCGACCCGATGACAACCTGCAGTATGACAGCACACCCGAACTGCTCGCGTGCTTTGCGAAGTGGAGCCGGGTCCACGCCGCGCTTGCGCCTTACATTCGCGCGCTGAGCGACGAGGCAGCCACTAGCGGATTGCCGCTGCAGCGGCCTTTGTTTCTCGAGTTTCCGGACGATTCTGAGCTGTTTGCGGTGCAAGACCAGTACTTTTATGGGCCTGACCTGATCGTAGCACCAGTGATTGAGGAAGGCGCAGCCGCCCGGGAGGTCATCCTGCCGGGCGATGCGCATTGGCGGCATGTCTGGACCGGGGCGGACTTCGCCCCGGGCACGCATGCAATTGCCGCGCAGATCGGTCAGCCGCCGGTGTTTTACCGCCCTGGCAGCCTGTACGCAGAGCTGTTCGCAGCCTTACCTGAGGCGCTTGGCGGATGAGCGGACGGTCGAACATCCGCGATGTTGCCGCGTGCGCGGGTGTGGCGGTGAAAACCGTCAGCCGAGTGCTGAATGGCCATGCCTATGTCAGTGAGGCGACCAGAAAGCGGGTCGAAGAAGCGATGGACGCGCTCGACTTTCGCCCCAGCATCGCGGCGCGCATCCTGTCAGGCGCCAAATCCAACCAGATCGCGCTGATTTACGACAATCACAGCCCATACTACACCTTCCAGATTCAGAAGGGCTGTTGGGAACATTGCCATGCGCACGGCACTCGCCTGCTCGCACAGCCGATCGACGTCGACGATCCGGCGGTTGGCGCTCAAGTGCGCGGGCTGATCAGCGAAACCCATGTCGACGGTATCATCCTATCCTCGCCGGTGACCGACTGCGCCCCCGTCCTCGCGGTGCTCGACATGCTCGACATTCCCTTCGTTCGCATCTCGCCAGGGACCAACCACGCGCTCACCAGCTCGGTGTTCATGGACGACGTGCAGGCGGGCGACGATATGACGACCCACCTCGTCAACCACGGTCATCGACGCATTGGTTTCATCAAGGGCCACCCGAGCCACATGGCGACCGGGGAGCGACTCCACGGCTATCGCAAGGCGCTCGACCGCGCGGGGATCGGCTTCGAGCCGGCGCTGGTCATCGACGGCGAGTTCGACTTCGACAGCGGGGTGCGCGCCGCTGCGGTGCTGCTCGATCTGCCCAAGGCGCCGACGGCGATCTTCGCTTCGAACGACGACATGGCCGCCGGCGTGCTCGCCGAAGCGCACGGCCGGGCGATCGAGGTGCCGACCGAGCTATCGGTGGCCGGGTTCGATGATACCACGCTCGCGCGCACCGTCTGGCCGCCCCTGACAACGATCCACCAGCCGATGGCGGAGCTGGCGCGTACCGCGGCAGAGATTCTCATCACCGGCGGCGAGATCAGCCACCGCCGCTTGCCGCACCAGTTGGTCGAGCGCGGCTCTGTCGCGCCACCACCCAGGAGAATTGCATGAGCCTTCTGCCCGCCCCGCCCGCCGGCCGCTCTCTTGGGCAATCCGGGGTCGGCATGTCGCCGATCGCCTGGGGCATGTGGCGGCTCGCCGATGATAGGCGGAGCGCGGGCGAGGCGGCGCAGCTGGTCAACGCTGCGCTCGATGCGGGGATCACGTTGTTTGACACAGCCGACATTTACGGTTTCGACGGAGTAAGTGGCTTCGGCGACGCCGAAGCGCTGCTGGGTGAAGTGCTCGCGGCCGAACCCGGGTTGCGCCGCCGGATGGTTCTGGCGAGTAAGGGTGGCATCCGGCCACCGTTGCCATACGATCAGTCGCCAGCATACCTCGCCGAGGCAATTGAAGGGTCGCTGAGCCGCCTGCAGGTCGAGACGATCGACCTATGGCAGATCCACCGGCCTGACATCCTTTCCCACCCTCAAGAGGTCGCCCGCACGCTTGAGGACGCGCTCTCCGCCGGCAAGATCCGCGCACTTGGAGTGTCCAACTTCACGACCGCACAGGCCGAGGCGTTAGTGGCGTTTCTCGACACGCCGCTTGCCGCGACGCAGCTCGAAATCAGCCCGCTGCGGATTGATAGCTTCGCCAACGGGGATCTCGATCAGGCGATGCGCCTAGGCCTTACTGCGCTAGCATGGTCGCCGCTGGGCGGCGGACGGCTGCTCGCGCCCAAGACCAACCGCGAGCGTGCGACCGCCGCCGAACTCGACCGGATCGCGGAGGAGCAGGGGGTGAGCCGCAGCGTCGCAGCCTATGGCTGGCTGATGGCGCACCCCGCGGGGATCGTCCCCCTCGTCGGCTCGCAAAATCCGGGCAGGATAGCCGAGGCGGCTGGAGCGCTGGCGATGCGATGGACCCGGCAGGATTGGTATGCGGTGCTCGTCGCCGCCCGAGGAGAAAAGCTACCATGACGAAACAGTGCGAGATCGCGTGGTTTTCCGCGTTGTGCGATGACGATTACGAGTTTCTCGGCGTCCCCGATCCCGCTCTACGGTCGAGTTGGGAGCATTGCCGCAATATCGTCCTCCGAGCGGAGGAGGGTGGGTTCGACAATATCTTGCTTCCATCAGGCTACCAATTGGGCCTCGACACAACGGTCTTCGCCGCGGCGATCGCACCCATGCTCACGCGGATGAAGCTCCTGTGGGCGACCCGCATCGGGGAGGACTGGCCGCCGCAGCTCGCCCGCCGGATCGCAACCCTGGACCGCATCCTCGGCCCCAATATGGAAGGGACCGCTGGGCGGCTCAACGTCAACATCATCTCTTCCGACATGCCCGGGCAGACAATGGCGGGCGGCCCGCGCTATGCCCGCGCAACCGAGGTGATGAAGATCGTTCGCGCCTTGCTCAATGGCGAGAGCATTGACCACCAGGGCGAGCACTACCAGCTCAAGCTCGATCCCCCGCGGATCAGCACGATCAGCGGCAAATGCCCGCCGTTCTATTTCGGTGGCCTCAGCCACGAGGCGCGCGAGTGCGCGGCAGAGGCATGCGACGTCTACCTGATGTGGCCTGACAGGATGGAACAGGTACGCGAGATCATAGCTGACATGACCGCGCGTGCGGCGAAGTACGGCCGCACGCTTCGGTTTGGCTACCGCGTCCATGTCATCGTGCGCGAGACCGAGGACGAGGCACGGGCCTACGCCGACCGGCTGCTGTCCAAGCTCGACGACGAGAAGGGCCGCGCGATTCGCGAAGCCTCACTCGATGCAAAGAACTACGGCGTCCAGCGCCAGGCCGAGCTGCGCGGTGCAGCCGACGGCGACGGCTTTGTTGAGGACAACCTCTGGACCGGTATCGGACGCGCGCGTTCGGGCTGCGGATCGGCAATCGTGGGAACGCCCGATCAGGTCCTGGCCAAGCTGCGCGCCTATCAGGCCGAAGGGATCGAGGCGTTCATCCTGTCCGGATACCCGCATACCAACGAATGCGACATGTTCGCCCGCTACGTGCTGCCGCATATCGAACACGGCCCGCTGACGTTCTGATTCAGGCCATGCGCCCTTCGGAACCGATGCTGTCATGAAGCAACACCTGCTCAACGGACGGGACGATGAGCGATAGACCCGCGTCTGCCCCCCCTGAGCCTGTTGAAGCACGCGAGGGCACGACATACGACCTCGCTGTGATCGGCGGCGGGGTGAACGGCTGCGGCGTGGCGCGCGATGCCGCGGGGCGCGGCGCGGAAGTTCTTTTGCTCGAGCAGAACGACCTCGCCTCGGGTACTTCGTCGGCCTCGACGAAGCTGATCCATGGAGGCTTGCGCTACCTCGAGCATTACGAGTTCGGCCTTGTGCGTGAGAGCCTGTCCGAGCGTGAGCGATTGTGGAGCATCGCCCCGCACATCGCCTGGCCGATGCGTTTCGTGCTGCCGCACGTACCGGGCGTGCGCCCCCGCTGGCTCGTGCGCGCGGGGCTGTTCCTCTACGACCACATCGGCGGGCGAAAGCGGCTTCCGGCGACCGAGACCATTGCGCTCTATACCCATCCCGCCGGCGCGCCGCTCAAGAGGGATTTCACCAGCGCCTTCGTCTATTCCGACTGCTGGGTCGACGACGCGCGGCTGGTCGTGCTGAATGCCCGCGATGCAGCCGACCGCGGTGCGGATATCCGCACCCGCTGCCGGGTGACACGGGTACGGCGCGTTGACGCGGGGTGGTCAATCGATGCCGGCGGCGAAACGTTTAGCGCCCGCGCTGTCGTTAATGCCGCGGGCCCCGGTGTGGTCGATCTGCTTTCAACCAGTAAACTGCAACCGGACAAGGCCCTCCGGCTGGTTCGCGGATCGCACATCGTGGTGTCCAAGCTGTTCGACCACCAATATGCCTATTTCTTCCAGTTGCCGGATCTCCGCATCTTCTTCGCAATTCCTTATGAGCAGGATTTCACCCTTATCGGAACGACGGATGTCGATCACGATGGCGGACCGATCGCGGCGAGCGCAGAAGAAATCGCTTATTTGTGCGAAGGCGCGAGCCGCTTCTTCCGCCAACGGATCGCCCCCGCCGACGTAGTCTGGACCTTTTCTGGAGTGCGACCGCTGATCGACGACGGTTCAGGTCGGCCCGAGGCAGCAACGCGCGGGTACGATCTCGACCTGTCGGACGAGAGCGAAGGTGCGGCGCTGCTGTCGATCTACGGGGGCAAAATCACCTCCTATCGCCACCTGGCCGAGGATGCGGTCGGCAAACTTGCGTCCCGGCTCCCCATTTTGCGCGGAAAAGGGTGGACGGGCCTCGAAGCACTGCCGGGTGGGAATTTTCCGGTCGACGCGCTGCCGCAGGTCGAGGCCGAGTTTCGCCAGCAATTCCCGTTCTTAGGCGATACTGCCGGCCGGCTCGTCCGCGCTTACGGAATGACTGCCTTCGCGATCTTCGGTGGCGTCAGCAGCTGGTCGGACTGTGGTCGGGATTTCGGGCATGGATTCACCAAGCGTGAGCTCGACTATCTTGTGCGACACGAGTGGGCGCAGACGGCAGACGACGTGCTGTGGCGCCGGACAAAACTGGGCCTGCGCTTTAGCCCCGAGCAGCGGCAGCGATTGGTCAACCACATGACCGAGGAGCTTGTCATTTAGGCTCTCAGATCGCCGCCATCGGCGGCTCCGTTAGCCTGCGCAGCACCGTCGCATCGTCGCTTAGAACCGCAATGGCCAGCTTAGCCGGCCGGAGCCTAGGTCACGCTCTATAACGGGCTGTTCCTGACGCGGCTGCCGCACTATCGGAGCGAGGAGCACATGCCCAAGGACGGTGCCAAGAGGGTGGAGGCGGTCCGCCAAGCGGATGGCCCGCTGATCGCGGCGTGATCTCGGGTGATTGGATCTACGCCGCGAGTTTGCGCCAAAGGTTCAGCGGCGCAAAGAAGATACGATCCACGCGATGCGCGCCAACAGCTCGTCGCGGTCAGCGACCTTGAGGCAGAATGGTGCAACGAGCGCAGCGAAGTACGCGTGCCGGGCCATTTCTTCCTCGTCGGATGCCAAGCAACCTTGGCTGCTTGGGGGGCGGGGCAGGGCACGGTGCAAACACGCTCTACGGCACAACCGGCGGCATAGCCGGTAGGAAAGATTGCCAACCCCTTTCCACGATTAATGCGCGAACATTGGTCGGGGAGAGAGGATTCGAACCTCCGGCCCCTGCCTCCCGAAGACAGTGCTCTACCAGGCTGAGCTACTCCCCGACCGGCGCCCGCTTTGACCGGCGAACCGGGGCGGGGTGAGGCAGAGGCGGGCCTATAGGGTTGGCCCGGCAGGCTGGCAAGCGGCCATTTGGAGTGGTAGCGCAAGCCTCATGCACGCGCACCGTAAGTCCTCCAAAGCCGCACCGGAACAGGATTGGGAGCGGCATTATCTCGCGCTGATTCGCCGTATCTGGCACGAGGGGGACGAGCGGCTCGATCGCACCGGAGTGGGCACCCGCTCGATCTTCGGGCCACAGCTGAGGATTGACCTGGCAGAGGGCCGGGTACCGCTGCTGACCACCAAGCGGGTGTTCTGGAAGGCTGCGGCACGCGAGATGCTGTGGTTCCTCACTGGCTCCACCAACATCCGCCCGCTGCTTGAACAGGGCGTGACGATCTGGAGCGACTGGCCGCTGGCCCGCTACCGCCGGGAGACGGGCAGAGCGATCGGGCAGGAGGTGTTCGAGCGGCGGATCGTGGAGGATGAGGCGTTCGCACAGCGGTGGGGCGATCTCGGGCCAGTCTATGGCAAGCAATGGGTCGACTGGCCGACCTATCAGTACGGGCCGGACGGGAAGTTCACGCGCGGCCCCGGCATAAACCAGGTGGCACTGCTGGTGGAGGGATTGCGGCGCGATCCCGCCGGGCGGCGGCTCATCATCGAGGGGTGGAATGTCGCCGAGCTGGACCAGATGGCGTTGCCGCCGTGCCACAAGACCTACCAATTTCATGTGGTGAAGAACCGCCTCAGCTGCCAGCTGTACCAGCGCAGCTGCGATGTGGCGCTGGGGCTGCCGTTCAACCTGTTCGGCGCCGCTTTGCTGACCCGCATGGTGGCGGCGCAGGCGGGCTACGAGCCCGGCGAGCTGGTGTGGACGGGGGGCGACACGCACCTCTACCTCAACCATGCCGAGCTGGTCGCCGAGCAGCTGGCGCGGGAACCCGCCGGCGAGCCACGGCTTGCGCTCGCAAGGGTGCCCGCATCGATCTTCGACTATCGCTTCGAAGACATTGTGGTAACCGATTATCACCCTCAGCCGGCGATCCGCGCGCCGGTTGCGGTTTGAGCCGGGGCGTTGACCGCTCGCCTGCTTCGCAATATTGTGGCAGGAAATTGGAACAAAGTGTCTCGCTCAGCGGGGCCGGGTTGGAGCAGGAAAGCATGGCCAGCGAGGCAGCCAAGGAGGGCGCAAACCGCCCGCGCCTCTCGCTGCACGTGCCCGAGCCGCGCTCCCGCCCGGGCGACACGGCCGATTTCTCGTACCTTGATCTTCCCCCGGCCGGGGCCCAGCCGCGGCCCGATGAAGCCTGTTCCGCTGCCGCCACCTATCCTTTGTGCAACGATCTCATTCGCGTGCTGGGCGAGGACAACCGGACACATGGGCCGTGGAACCCCCAGCTCTCGCCCGATGCCATGCGGCAGATTTTGCGGCAAATGGCGCTGGTGCGCGCCTTCGACAACCGGATGTACCGCGCCCAGCGGCAGGGGAAGACCAGCTTCTACCTGAAGTGCACGGGGGAGGAGGCGACATCGGTTGCGGCCACCCATGCGCTCGATTTCGAGGACATGATCTTTCCCTCTTATCGCCAGCAGGGCTGCCTGATCGCGCGGGAATATCCGCTGGTGGAGATGATCAACCAGATCTTTTCCAACCGGGCGGACAGGCTGATGGGCCGGCAGCTGCCGATCCTCTATTCGGCGCGCGCGGTGAACTTCTTCACCATTTCGGGCAATCTCGCCACGCAGCTGCCGCAGGCGACCGGATTTGCCATGGCGAGTGCGATCCGCGGTGATTGCAAGCTGGCCGCCGCCTGGGTGGGCGAGGGCTCGACGGCGGAGGGCGATTTCCACTGCGCGCTGACCTTTGCTGCCGTCTACAACGCGCCCACCATCTTCAACGTGGTGAACAATCAATGGGCTATCTCCAGCTTCTCGGGGATCGCCGGGGCCGAGCGGGCGACCTTCGCCGCTCGGGCGATCGGCTACGGCATCGCCGGGCTGCGGGTGGACGGCAACGATGCGCTCGCGGTCTATGCGGCCGAGCGCTGGGCAGCCGACCGCGCGCGTTCGAACCACGGACCGACTTTGATCGAGTTCTTCACCTATCGCGTGGAGGGCCACTCCACTTCCGATGACCCGAGCGTCTATCGCCCCGCGCAGGAGGGCAAGGACTGGCCGCTAGGCGACCCGATCGAGCGGCTGCGCGACCACCTGTTCGAGATCGGCGAGTGGTCGATCGAGGCGCACGAGGCGATGGATGCCGAGCTGGACGCGCAGGTGCGCGCCGCCTCTCGCGCGGCGGAGGCCAACGGCATTCTTGGCCATGGCCTGCACCAGCCCGACCGCACGATGTTCGAGGATGTGTTCGAGACCATGCCTTGGCACCTCAAGGAACAGAGCGAGCAGGCGGTGCGCGAGCGGAGCGTCAAATGGCCGGACTAGATACCGCTCCGGCGGCGGAGGCAGAGAGCGAAGTGCCCGAGCGCGAGCTGACGATGATCGAAGCGATCAACGATGCGCTCGACGTGATGCTGGCACGCGACCCCGACGTGGTGCTGCTGGGCGAGGATATCGGCTATTTCGGGGGCGTGTTCCGCTGCACCGCCGGCCTGCAGGAAAAGCACGGCAAGACCCGCGTGTTTGATACGCCGATTAGCGAGAACGGCATCATCGGTGTGGCGGTGGGAATGGGCGCCTATGGCTTGCGGCCGGTGCCCGAGATCCAGTTTGCCGATTACATCTATCCCGGGCTCGATCAGATCGTCAGTGAGGCGGCGCGGCTCCGCTACCGCTCGGCGGCCGAGTACATCGCGCCTATGACGATCCGCTCTCCGTTCGGCGGCGGCATCTTTGGCGGGCAGACCCACAGCCAGAGCCCGGAGGCGATCTTCACCCACATTTGCGGGCTCAAGACGGTGGTGCCGAGCACTCCCTACGATGCCAAGGGCCTGCTGATCGCCGCGATCGAGGACAACGATCCGGTGATCTTCTTCGAGCCCAAGCGGATCTACAACGGCCCGTTCGACGGCTATTACGACCGCCCGACCAAGAGCTGGAAGGGCCAGCCCGGCGCGATGGTGCCCGAGGGGCATTACACCGT
Organism: Erythrobacter sp. ANT-B3C2; assembly: GCA_001683845.1. Taxonomy (GTDB): domain Bacteria; phylum Pseudomonadota; class Alphaproteobacteria; order Sphingomonadales; family Sphingomonadaceae; genus Croceibacterium. Next base: position 91,995 of record LXQI01000007.1, read on the forward strand.
GCCGCTGGGCAAGGCCCGCATTGCACGCGCAGGCGAGGCGCTGACGGTGCTGGCCTATGGCACGATGGTGCATGTCGCCGCCGGTGTTGCGCAGGAGAAAGGCGTGGATGCCGAGATTATAGACCTGCGCACGTTGCTGCCGCTCGATATCGAGACGGTGGAAAAGTCTGTGCAGAAAACCGGCAAATGCCTGATCGTACACGAGGCTACCCGCACCTCCGGCTTTGGCGCCGAGTTGAGCGCGCTGGTGACCGAGCGCTGCTTCTACCACCTGGAGGCGCCGGTCGAGCGCGTCACCGGGTTCGACACTCCCTATCCCCACAGCCTTGAATGGTCCTATTTCCCCGGTCCGATCCGCGTCGGCGAGGCGATGGACCGGCTGCTGAACGAGTAAATCCGATGGCCCGCTACACCTTCCGCCTGCCCGATATCGGCGAGGGCATCGCCGAAGCCGAGATCGTCGCATGGCACGTCGCCGTGGGCGACGAGGTGGCCGAGGATGGCCGCATTGCCGACCTGATGACCGACAAGGCGACCGTGGAGATGGAAAGCCCGGTCGCCGGACGGGTGATCGAGATCGCCGGCGAGGCGGGCGAGGTGATCGCCATCGGCTCGCCGCTGGTGGTGCTGGAAACAGCCGAGGCCGAGGGCGAGGAGCCCGGCAGTTCGGCGGAGCCTGTGGCGGCAGTTGAGCAGAAGGTCACCGAAGCGCCCGAAAGTAGGGAAGGCGTGCCTGTTCAAGAGGTTGCCCCGGAGAGTTCAAACTCGAAGAAGGAGGTTTCGCCAGCGCCGCAGGGCCATGTTGCCGATCCGCCGCCCGCATCCGCTCAGCAACACGCAGCGAGGGCCGCGGTCCTCGCAAGCCCAGCCGTGCGCAAGCGAGCGAGTGAGCTCGGTGTCGATCTGGCCCAGTTGCGCCCGGCGGCGGACGGCCGCGTGCGCCACGCCGATCTCGATGCCTTTCTCAGCTATTCGGGCGGGCAGGGCTACGCTGCTTCCGGCCGTGCGCGGCCGGACGAGACCATCAAGGTCATCGGCTTGCGGCGCCGGATCGCCGAGAACATGGCAGCATCCAAGCGCCACATCCCGCATTTCACCTATGTCGAGGAATGCGACGTCACCGAGCTGGAGCAGGCCCGCGCGCAGCTCAACGGCGCATCGGCCAGCTCGGGAGGCGAGCGGCCCAAGCTGACGCTCCTGCCGCTGCTGATCGCCGCACTCTGTCGCGCTTTGCCCGACTATCCGATGCTCAACGCCCGCTATGATGACGAGGCGAATGCCGTCACCCGCCACGGCACGGTGCATCTGGGCATGGCCACCGCGACGCCGGCCGGGCTGATGGTGCCGGTGATCCGCAATGCGCAGGGGCTGAACCTGTGGCAGCTGGCGGCTGAGATCGTGCGGCTTTCGCAGGCATCGCGCGACGGCAGTGCGCGCAGTGAAGAGCTTTCGGGCTCCACCATCACCGTTTCCTCGCTGGGCCCGCTGGGCGGGATTGCCTCGACCCCTGTGGTCAACCGGCCCGAGGTGGCGATCCTCGCGCCCAACCGCATCGTTGAGCGGCCGATGTTCGTTTCCGACGGGCTGGGGGGCGAGCGGATTGCCCGGCGCAAGCTGATGAACCTTTCGATCAGCTGCGATCACCGGGTGGTCGACGGGCACGATGCCGCCGCCTTCGTGCAGGCGGTCAAGCGGCTGCTGGAAGCGCCCGCGCTGCTGCTCGCAAGCTAGTGGCGGAACGGGTTTGCGGGGCGGTTGACAGCCCCAGACCGCCCCACTAGAGGCGCTGCTTCCCAAGCGGAGAGGCGCCCCAGGCGGCCATGATGCGGGTGTAGCTCAGTTGGTTAGAGCGCCGGCCTGTCACGCCGGAGGTCGCGGGTTCAAGTCCCGTCACTCGCGCCACTTGGCGGATTTTTTAGGTCATTATAGCTCAGGCCCTCGAGGTCCCCGGCCGTTCAGCGCCAGCGGCCGGTTTCCATCCAGATCAGGAATCGCCGGAGCGGCAGCAGCCAGGCAAGGCCCAGCACGAGGTAGGCCAGCGTCTGCGCCAGCACCGGAAGTCGCTCGATTAGCGGAGAGGCGAGCACCACCGCCAAGGCATAGAGCACCAGCCCCACGAGCAGCGCAAGAATGCCGACTGGGATGCGCCAGGTGGGCTTGTCGCGCATCAATCCGCTCCAAACGGCCCAAGCACACGGGTCGGCGTGACGATCGCCACCAGCGGACGATCGTGGGACTCCAGTGGCAGGGAAGCGATCTCCTGCATGTCCCATGCGAGCCCAATCGCCACGGTCTGCGGGTGGGTTGCCAGCCAGCGATCGTAAAACCCGCCGCCCTGGCCGAGCCGCTCGCCGGTAGGGGTGAAGCCGAGCAAGGGTACGAACAGCACGGCGGGCAGCACCTGCGGTGCATCGGCACGTGGCTGGCGCAGGCCCATCGGGCCGGGGACAAGATCGCTCTCCTCGAATGGGTCGGTGTGGCGGTGGAAGGCCATGGTGGCGCCGTCCGGGGAGATGCGCGGCAGGGCGACCGCATGGCCCGTCTTGAAAAAGAAGCGGGTGTAACCGGCGGTCGGCGCCTCGCCGGCGCTGGCGCGGTAGAGGCCGATCACGGCCTCTTGCGGCACCATCGCCAGCACCGCTGCGGGTGGGCGCTTGAACACCAGCGCACTGACTTCGCGCGGGAGGGCGCCGGCATGGGCGCGGCGCGATGCTCGCAGTTCCTCGCGTAGCTGCCGCTTCAGCTCGCCGGCCTGCTCGTCCATTCGCTCAACCTGCCTGCCTTTGATGGGGTGTGACGGAACCACCATGGGTCGTTTGCCGGGAAATCCACTGACGCGTCGACGTCAGGTGGGCGCCATATACACCGGCCCTCGGGGCGAACCCCGCGAACCGGGTAGGGACAGCTCCCAAGGATTTGCTTATAGCCTCAGGGATTTTCTAACGGCTCGTTCCGGGCAGTCCCGCCAACTCTTATCTAAGCGTTCGTGGCCGTTCTCTCAAGCACCTGCGTGATCATTCGCGCCGGCCTCCAGCGCCTCGGCGGTGCGCTCGAGCCGTGTGGCGAGCGCCTCCAATGCTTCCAGCGCGGCGGCGGAAGGGCCTGGCGCCCCGGCCGAGGCTGCGGCTGGCGGCTGAGATGGAGTTCCGCCGCCTTGCGCCATCTCGTGCAGCTCGTCGGCCAGCAGCAGCGCGGCGTAAAGCAGGCGCCTTGCCTCCGGCTGGCCGGTAAAACCGGCTTGGCCCGCGAGCCGCTGGTCGATCATACGCCCCAGCATCGCAAGGTGCTGCTCCTCGCCCGCGGCGCAGGTGAGCGCATATTCGCGCCCGGCGATCGCCAAGGTGACGTTGCTCGTGGCGCTGCTCATGGCTCGATCCGCGCGATCAGCCGGTCCAGCTCGGCCAGCGCGCCCTGCGCCTCCCGCCGCAGCGCCGCATCGGCGCCGGCCTGCCGGGATGCGCGCTCGATCCGCCCGGCGGCCGCCTCGATCCGTGACAGGGCACGCGAAAATCGATCATCTTCCATCGCTTGGAGCCCGTTGCTTGAAACCGGCGACAACACCGCCGACTACAAAAGCATTGTTTAGACCAGATGTGAACAGGCGAGGGACTGGCAGAGCCCGACAGGGCTCAGCTTGGGCGCCGCCGCCTTGACGCGGGGGGCGGCGCTCCCCCAAGGAACGCGCAGCCGAATCGCGGCCCGGACATGCTTTTCCAGGAGCCTTCGCCATGCGCCACGATCCTGCTCGCTTCGCCCCCATGGCCAATGCCATCCGCGCCCTGTCGATGGATGCGGTCGAGGCGGCCGAATCGGGCCATCCGGGCATGCCGATGGGAATGGCCGATGCGGCCACCGTGCTGTGGAGCGAATATCTGCGCTTCGACGCCAGCGCACCGCACTGGCCCGATCGCGACCGCTTCGTGCTCTCCGCCGGCCATGGCTCAATGCTGATCTACTCGCTGCTGCACCTCACGGGGTTCGCTCAGCCGACGATGGACGACATCCAGAACTTCCGCCAGGTCGGCAGCCGGTGCGCCGGGCACCCGGAGAATTTCCTGATCGAGGGGGTGGAGGCCACCACCGGGCCGCTCGGCCAGGGGCTTGCGATGGCGGTGGGCATGGCGCTGGCCGAGCGGCACCTCAACGCAATCTATGGCGATGCGCTGGTCGATCACCGCACCTGGGTAATTGCCGGCGATGGCTGCCTGATGGAAGGCATCAACCACGAGGCGATCGGGCTGGCTGGCCATTTGAAGCTGGGCCGGATGAACGTGCTGTGGGACGATAACCGCATTACCATCGATGGCAGCACCGATCTTTCCACCAGCGAGGACGTGCGCGCCCGCTATCTTGCCACCGGCTGGCACGTGGTCAGCTGCAACGGGCATGATGCTGACGATGTGCGCCGCGCGCTGGACGAGGCGCTGGCCGACCCGCGCCCCTCGCTGATCGCCTGCCGCACGGTGATCGGCAAGGGTGCCCCCAACAAGGCGGGCACCTCCAAGGTCCACGGCGCGGCGCTGGGCGCGGACGAGGTGGCCGCCGCGCGCGAGATGCTCGGCTGGGATACGCTGGCTTTCGAGATCCCCGAGCGGATCCTCGCAGATTGGCGCGCGGCCGGTACGCGCGGGCAGGAAGCTCACGCGCAGTGGCGCGATCGGCTGCAGGCGAGCGGGCAGGCCCACGAATTCACCGCTCGGATGAAGGGCGAACTGCCAGAGGTCTCGCAGTGGGCCGATTGGGCCGATTACAAGGCGCAAGTGGCCGAAGCGAAGCCCGAGATGGCCAGCCGCAAGGCAAGCGAGGCGGCGCTGGGCGTGTTGACGCAAAGCCTGTCGCAGATGGTGGGCGGATCGGCCGATCTCACCGGATCGAACAACACCAAGACGCCCTCCACCACGCCGCTGATGGCGGACGACTACGCCGGGCGCTACATCTATTACGGCATCCGCGAATTCGGCATGGGCGCGGCGATGAACGGCATGGCGCTGCATGGTGGTATCATCCCGTTCGGCGGCACCTTCCTGATCTTCTCCGATTATTGCCGCCCGGCGGTTCGCCTTTCGGCGCTTCAGCAGGCGCGCGTGATCTATGTGTTCACGCATGATTCGATCGGCTTGGGCGAGGATGGCCCGACCCATCAGCCGGTCGAGCACCTGCAGTCCCTGCGCATGGTCCCCGATCTGTTGGTGATGCGCCCGGCCGATACGCTGGAGACCGCCGAGTGTTGGGAGCTTGCGCTAAAGGAGAGCGCCCGGCCGAGCGTGCTCGCACTGAGCCGGCAGAACCTGCCCGCCCTGCGCTTCGATGCGAGTGAAAACCTCTGCGCGCGAGGTGCCTACCGCCTGCGGGCGGCGCAGGCGGACCGGCGGGTGATCCTCATTGCCACCGGCTCCGAGGTCTCGCTCGCCTGCGCCGTCGCCGAGGTGCTGGAAGGGCAGGGGATCGGCGCCGATGTGGTCTCCATGCCCTGCGCCGAGTTATTCGACGAGCAGCTGGCCGCTTATCGCAACGAATTGCTGCCCGAGGTGCTGCCGTCCGAGATCCTGCGCGTGTCGATCGAGGCGGGCACCACCTTCGGGTGGGAGCGCTACACCCTGCTCGACGGCCTTCGCATCGGGCTCGATCGCTTCGGCTCGTCGGGCAAGGGCGAGGATCTGTTCGAGAAGTTCGGTTTTACGCCGGAGGCGATCGTGCCGCAAATCACCGCTCGTCTGGGCCAGTAATCAAGGAGTTCGCTATGGCGACCAAGGTATCCATCAACGGCTTCGGCCGCATCGGCCGGCTCGTCGCGCGGGCGATCCTGGAACGCGACGATCACGATCTGGAGCTCGTGGCAATCAACGATCTCGCCGAGCCGAAGGACAATGCGCTGCTGTTCGCCTATGACAGCACGCACGGGCGCTTTCCCGGCAAGGTCACCAGCGACGGTAACTCCATGCAGGTCGACGGACGCGACATCGCTGTCACCAAGGAGCGCGATCCGGCGAAGCTGCCGCACAAGGACATGGGCGTAGACATCGTGCTGGAATGCACGGGCTTCTTCCAGAGCCATGATGCCGCCAAGCCGCATCTCGATGCCGGCGCCCGGCGGGTGCTGATCTCGGCCCCGGCCAGCGGTGTTTCGGCCACCATCGTATATGGCGTGAACCATGCGGCGCTGACGGCAGGGGATGTGATCGTTTCCAATGCCAGCTGCACCACCAACTGCCTAGCACCGGTCGCCAAGGTCCTGAACGACAGTTTCGGGATCGAGCGTGGCTTCATGACCACGATCCATTCCTACACCAACGATCAGCGCATGCTGGACCAGATCCACAAGGATCTGCGCCGCGCCCGCGCCGGGGCGATGAACATGATCCCCACCACCACCGGCGCCGCCCGCGCGGTGGGGTTGGTGCTGCCCGAGCTGAAGGGCAAGCTGGATGGATCGTCGGTGCGGGTGCCCACGCCCAACGTCTCGATGATCGACCTGGTGTTCGTGCCCGGACGCGCAGTGACCAAGGACGAGATCAACGCCGCGCTCAAATCCGCCGCCGAGGGCGAGATGAAGGGCGTGCTGGACTATACGGACGAGCCGCTCGTCAGCAGCGATTTCAATCACTACCCGGCCAGCTCCACCATCGACAGTCTGGAGACGGCGGTGCTCGAAGGCCAGCTGGCCCGCGTGGTTTCGTGGTACGATAATGAATGGGGCTTCTCCAATCGCATGATCGACACCGCCGGGGCGATGGCAAAGCTGCTCTGATCGGCACGGGCGTGGGCGGACGGCTGGCGGGGATCGGGCGGCGAAGCCGGCCGCACGGGGAGATCGAACTGATCGATCATGTCCATGTCAGCCGCACGCACGGTGTGGCCCAGGATTTCCGGGGTGCGCTGGCGGCCAGCAAGGGCAATTACCGGCGGCAGGTCTCGCTGATTGAGGCCGAGAGCTGGGCCGAGGCGCTGGCCGATCTGTCGCAGGCCGCACTGCACTCGGCCGAGCCCTGGTGGCGCCGCCGTGCCAATTTGCTGGTTGAGGGCATCCGCCTGCCGCGCGCGGAAGGCACGCGCATCCGCATCGGCGCCGGCTGCCTTTTCGAGGTCATAACGGAGTGCAATCCGTGCCACCGGATGGAAGAGGTCGCGCCCGGCCTGAAGGCAGCGCTGACGCCCGGCTGGCGCGGCGGCTTCTTGTTGCGAGTGTTGGAAGATGGTGAGATTGCCATCGGAAACGAGGTGAGGATCGAGCCATGAGTCACTTCCGCACGCTGGATGATCTGGAGAACGATCTGGGGGATGTCTCCGGCAAGGTCGCGCTGGTGCGGGTCGATCTCAACCTGCCGATGGCCGATGGCGCGGCGACCGATCTCACCCGTGCCCGCGCGGTGGCCCCCACTATTCTCGAACTCGCCGATGCCGGCGCCAAGGTGCTGCTGCTGGCACATTTCGGCCGGCCCAAGGGTGAGCGCCACTCGACCCTGTCGACCAGCCTCGTCCAGCCCTCCATCGAAGGCGTGCTCGGGCGCGAGGTGATGTACATCTCCGAGGTATCGGGCACGGTGGTAGAGCAGTCGCTCGCCATCCTGCGGCCGGGCAACATCGGCCTGCTGGAAAACACCCGCTTCTGGCCGGGCGAGGAGGCGAATAATCCCGATTTCGCCCGCGCCATCGCGGCGAACGGCGATTTCTATGTCAACGATGCCTTTTCCGCCGCACACCGGGCGCATGCCAGCACCGAGGGGCTCGCGCATCTGCTCCCCGCCTACGCGGGCCGCGCGATGGAGGCCGAACTGCAGGCGCTGAACCGGGCGCTGGGCAACCCTGAGAAGCCGGTGGCTGCGGTGGTCGGCGGGGCCAAGGTCTCGTCCAAGCTGGCGGTGCTGAAACATCTGGTGGCGCGGGTCGATCATTTGATCATCGGCGGCGGCATGGCCAACACCTTCCTCGCAGCGCGCGGCGTGGATGTGGGCAAGTCCTTGTGCGAGCACGATCTCACGCCACAGGCCGAGGGGATCATGGACGCCGCCGACCGCGCGGGCTGCACCGTGCACCTGCCCTACGACGTGGTGGTGGCGCGCGAATTCGCCGCCAACCCGCCGGGTTTGCGCACCTGCAACGTGCACGAAGTCGCGCCCGACGAGATGATCCTCGACGTCGGCCCGCAGGCGACCGAAGCGCTGGCCGACGTGCTCAAGACCTGCCGCACGCTGGTGTGGAACGGCCCGCTGGGCGCCTTCGAGACGCCGCCGTTCGAGGCAGCCACCGTGGCGCTGGCGCAGACCGCCGCCGCGCTGACCAGTGAGGGCTCGCTGGTCACGGTCGCGGGCGGGGGCGATACGCTGGCAGCGCTGGCGCAGGCGGGGGTGGTGGACCGCTTCAGCTATGTCTCGACCGCTGGCGGCGCGTTTCTCGAATGGATGGAAGGGCGCGAACTGCCGGGCGTGGCTGCGCTTGCCCGCTAGAAGCGCCCACTCAAATCGTACTGCGGCAAGCCACTGGCTGGACCGCGCCGGAAAGCAGAGGAATTTGGCATGACCTACGAAGAGATGAAGGCCCGCATCGAGGCCGGCAACGGCTTCATCGCCGCGCTCGACCAGTCGGGCGGCTCCACCCCGAAGGCGCTGCGGGGCTATGGCGTCGCCGACGCGGAGTGGAATGGCGAGGATGAGATGTACCGCAAGATCCACGAGATGCGCTGCCGCATCATCCGCTCGGCTGCGTTCACCGGCGAGCGCGTGGTGGGCGCGATCCTGTTCGAAAAGACGATGGACGGAACGGTTGACGGCACCCCCGTGCCGCAGGCGCTCGCCGCAAAGGAGATTGTCCCCTTTCTCAAGATCGACAAGGGTCTGGAAGACGAGGCGAACGGCGTGCAGCTGATGAAGCCGATGCCGGAACTCGATGGCCTGCTCGCCCGCGCGAAGAGCCTCGGCGTGTTCGGCACCAAGCAGCGCTCGGTGATCAATGCCGCCCATCGCCAGGGCATTGCCGCAGTGGTGGCGCAGCAGGTCGAGATCGGGCGGCAGGTGCTGGCTGCGGGGCTGATGCCGATCCTGGAGCCGGAATATTCGATCAGATCCGAAGGCCGCGCCGAAGGCGAGGCGATGCTGCGCGAGGCGATCCTCACCCATCTCGCCCAGCTGCCCGAGGGCGAGCAAATGATGCTCAAGCTATCGATCCCCGGCGAGCGCAACGCCTATCGCGCACTAATCGCGCATCCCAAGGTGCTGAAGGTGGTCGCGCTCTCGGGCGGCTATTCGCGCGAGGAGGCCTGCGCCGAACTGGCGAAAAACGAGGGCATGATCGCCAGCTTCAGCCGCGCCCTGCTCGACGAGCTGCGCGCCCATCAGGCCGACGCGGAGTTCGACGCGACGCTGGATACGGCGATTGCCGCGATCCATCATGCAAGCGTGGAGAAGGTGGCCGCATAGCGAGATCGCTGCGCGGTCGGGGCACGGTGGAGGCGCTGGTGTCGGAGGCCGGTGCGCTTCGCGTTGTTCGAGCTGAAACCGGCAGCTAGGGCGAGCTGCACCAGCACCGGCTGCCGCCAATGCGGTCCGCGGAGTGGCTTCGGCCTGGCTGCAATGATTGCGAGGCCGGCCACTCCCGCCTCGGCAAAGAGCTGCGGGTTGTGGAATAGCAAGTACTTGTGGAAAGCCCCGCTCCGGTGCTTGTGGGTCACGCACGCCGACGTATCCGTACCGGCATAGCAGGAGCCATGGCTTGAGCGTTGATCGCGATACCAATTCGCTCGAAAAGCGCGGCGCTGCAGCCCGCCGGAGCGCTTGCCAGCTCTATCTGATCTCCCCGAAGGACGTGTCCGGCGCCTTTTCCGAACGGCTGGCCCGGGCGATCGACGCGGCGCTGCCCTCGATGCCGGTGGCGGCCTTTCAGCTGCGGCTGAAGGGGCTTGACCAGCACGAATGCGCTCGGCTCGCAGCGCCGTTGCTGGCGGTGTGCCGGGAGCGGGAGGTGGGTTTCATCGTCAATGACGATGTCGCGCTTGCGAAGCGGTTGAAAGCCGATGGCGTGCATCTGGGCCAGCAGGATGGCGCCATTGCCGAGGCGCGCGAGACGCTGGGCCCGGGGGCGCAGATCGGCGTGACGTGCCACGCCAGCCGCCACCTGGCGATGGAAGCGGGCGAGAGCGGCGCCGATTACGTCGCCTTTGGCGCGTTCTACTCCAGCACCACCAAGCCCAGCGAGCACCGCGCCGAGCCTGAGTTGCTCGAATGGTGGCAGCGGCTGATGGAGATCCCCTGCGTCGCCATCGGTGGCATCACGCCCGCCAATGGCGCCCCGCTGGTGACTGCCGGCGCCGACTTTCTCGCGGTCTCCGCCGCAGTGTGGTCGGGCGACGAGGCGGCGGCGGTGCGGGCCTTCGGAGAGGCACTTTGAGGGAGCCTTTCGCGGTTTCGACTGTTCATCCGGGAACAAACGGGAGACACCAATGCGCCACCTGATCGCCCCGCCGCTACTGCTGCTGCTCGCCGCCTGCGGCCTCAGTGGAACCGATCGCAACGACGCAGAGGAGGAGGGCGCCACTGCAGCCACCGCCGACGCGAGCGCGGTCGATCCCCTGGCCTCGCGCGATCCCGCTCCGGGCGAGCGGATGCAGGAGGAGATCGCTGATTCCGAACAGCGGCCGTTAATGCAGGCGCAGGTGGTGCTCGATCGGCAGGGCTTCGGCCCAGGCGTAATCGACGGGAACATGGGCATTTCCACCCGCAATGCGCTGGAAGGCTTTCAGGAGGCAAACGACCTCGAGATCACTGGGGAGCTGGACGAGGCGACGCGTCGGGCACTCGCACGGTGGAACAACATTCCGGCCACGCGGGTGGTGACGATCCCCGAAAGCTGGAGCCGCATCTCCTTCCAGCCGGTGCCCGACAACCCGGCCGAGCAGGCGCAGATGGAGGCGCTCGGATACGAAAGCCTGGACGAGAAGCTCGCCGAGCGCTTCCACACTACGGTCGAGGTGTTGCGCCAGCTTAACCCCGGCGGGCGTCCGGCCGGGATGGCAGCCGGAACGGCAGGGCAGGGCGGAGCCACGGGGCAGGGCGGAGCCACGGGGCAGCGCGGAGCCACGGGGCAGGGTTCGCTCCCGCGCACCGGTGCCACCGCCTCGCCATCGCCCACCCCGAGCCCCACCGCCACTCGGTCGCCCGCCGCCGGCGCATCGCCTCGCGCAGGCAGCACGACCGCTGCGGCGCCGCAATCCACCTTCCGCCCCGGGCAGATGGTGCGCGTGCCCAATGTCGGCGCCGATCGGATCGACCGCGCCTCGGTTGACAACCAGGATTGGCTGCGCACGCTTGCCTCGCTTGGGGTGGGTACCGAGCAGCCGAAGCTCTCTCGCCTCGTGGTGAGCGAAGGGGGTGGATGGCTCAAGGGATATGACAAGGACGATCGCCTCGTCGTCACCTTCACCGTCACCACCGGATCGCAGAACGATCCGCTGCCGCTGGGCGAGTGGGGGATCACCGGCGTCGGCCGCAACCCCACCTTCTCGTACAATCCGGAATTGTTCTGGGATGTGCCGGACAGCGATGCCAAGCAGCAGCTGCCGCCCGGCCCCAACGGCCCGGTGGGCGTGGTGTGGATCGATTTGACCAAAGAGCATTATGGCATCCACGGCACTCCCGAGCCCGAGACGATCGGCCGTACCCAGAGCCATGGCTGCGTGCGCCTGACCAATTGGGACGCGGCACGGCTCGCGCAGATGGTCGATACCTCCACGAAAGTGATCTTCGAGGCCTAAAGCCATGCACCTTGCAGATCGCCTGCTGACGATCGCCATCACCGCCACGCTGACGAGCGCCGCGTGGGTGGTGTTCGGCAGCGCTTACATCGATCGGGGCCGCCCGGCCGGCCCCGTCACTCCTGCGGATCAGGCTGAGGTGGCGGAAGCGGGGTCTGGCGAAGGTGCCAGCTCGCCTGCGACGCAGGCCGCTCGCGCGCCGCTTGAACGTGGCGCCCCGGTGCGTCCGGGCCGGGCGGAGGTCAGCCGGCTGATGATCCCCGTAGCCGGTGTGCGGCCTGATCAGCTGGTCGACAGCTTCACCGATGGGCGGGACGAGGGGCTACGGCTGCACGAGGCGATCGACATCATGGCACCCACCGGCACCGCAGTGGTGGCGGCGGCGGCCGGCTCGGTGGAACGGGTGTTCAATTCCGAGGCTGGCGGCAACACGATCTACATCCGCACGACCGACCGCGAGACAATCCATTATTACGCCCACCTTGATGGCTATGCGCCGGGCCTGCGCGAGGGCCAGCAGGTCCGCCGCGGCCAGCGTCTGGGTACGGTGGGCTCCAGCGGCAATGCCGAACCCACCGCGTCGCACCTGCATTTCGCCATCCTGCGCACCGCGCCCGATGCCGAATGGTGGGAGCCGGCGACTGCGCTCAATCCCTACCGGCTGCTCGCCGGCCGGTAAGTCCGGCGCATGGTGTGGGTTAGCGCCCTGGCGCAGGGAGCGGCTTAGCGCCCCTGGCGCACGCAGCGCAGGCGGCCCGGCTGCCCGACCTCCATCCGGCGCATGAAAGTGGCCGAGATGAGCTGATATTGCTCGCCACTGCGCGGCCCGCTGGTGAAGGTCAGCACATTGCCGCGCCGCAGGTAGGTGCCCGCCCCCTGCGCCGAGGAATAGCGCGAGGCGCTCTCGATGCTAAAGCCCAGCTCCTCCTGCACGATCCCGCGCGGGCCCGCGGCATCCCCCGGCAGTTCGCACACATAGCGCCCCTGCCCGACGGTGCCGATCGGCCCCACCGCCGCGGCGGATGCGGCGAGTGGCGCGGCGCACAGCACCGCAAGCGACAGCGAGAAAACAGCCCCCTTCATCGGCAGCCCTATACAGCCGGTCCGCTTGCATTGCCATGAACGCCGCCACCCGCTAGTGCGCGGCACCTTTCCCGACCAGACCCAAGGTTTTGCGCGATGAAGATCAGCGGCGTGGACATCCGTCCCGGCAACATCCTCGAATATGAAGGCGGCATCTGGAAGGTCGCCAAGATCCAGCACACCCAGCCGGGCAAGGGCGGGGCCTACATGCAGGTCGAGATGAAGAACCTGCAGGATGGCCGCAAGACCAACGTGCGCTTCCGCAGCGCCGACACGATCGAGCGCGTCCGGCTCGACACGCAGGAATACCAGTTCCTCTATGCCGAAGGCGACATGCTCGTCTTCATGGACAAGGACACGTACGAGCAGATCCAGCTCCCCGCCGATCTGCTGGGCGAGGCCGTTGCCTTCTTGGAAGACGGCATGGAGGTGACCCTGGAACTGTGGGACGAAAAGCCCATCAGCGTGGCGCTGCCCGAGCAGATCGAGGCCACCATTGTGGAGGCCGATGCGGTGGTGAAGGGGCAGACCGCCTCCTCCAGCTTCAAGCCGGCGATCCTCGAAAACGGCGTGCGCGTGATGGTGCCGCCGCATATCGGGGCGGGCACGCGTATCCTGGTCGACGTGTACGAGCGCACCTATGTCGGCAAGGCCGGCTGAAGGCTGAGTTATGGCAGCGATTTCCGGTCTCATCCGCGTCATGGAAAAGGCCGCCCGCAAGGCCGGCGGCCGGCTGCGCCGCGACTTCGGCGAGGTCGAGCAGCTGCAGGTCAGCCGCAAGGGCCCGGCCGACTTCGTCTCCCGCGCCGATCGCCACGCCGAACGCACCCTATGGGACGAGTTGCGCGTGGCCCGGCCGGACTGGGGCTTTGTGCTGGAAGAGGGCGGCACGATCGAGGGCGATCCGCGTCTGCCGCGCTGGATCATCGATCCGCTCGATGGCACCACGAATTTTCTTCACGGAATCCCGCATTTCGCCATCTCCATCGCGGTGCAGGAGCCCGCGCTAGACGGCAAGGGAGCGGATGGCAGCGGCTGGGGCGATGTCACCGCCGGGCTGGTCTACCAGCCGATCACCGACGAAAGCTTCTGGGCCGAAAAGGCCCGTGGCGCGTGGCTGCAGGATGCGCGGCTGCGCGTCTCCGGCCGGCGCCAGTTGTCGGAAGCGCTGGTCGCCACCGGCATCCCGTTTCACGGTCACGGCAATTTCGCCGAATGGTTCGCGATTCTCGCGCAGATCGGCCCGCAGGTCGCCGGTATCCGCCGCTTCGGCTCGGCCGCGCTGGATCTCGCCTGGGTCGCGGCGGGCCGGTACGACGGGTTCTGGGAAAGCGACCTCCAGCCATGGGACACCGCGGCGGGCTGCCTGCTGGTGCGCGAGGCCGGCGGCTTCGTCACCGATTACCGCGGCCGCTCCCTGCCGATCTGCGCCAAGCAGCTGATCGCCGCCAACGATCCGCTCCATTCGCGCCTTCACAAGCTGGTCGCCGGCGCCCTGCGCGACTGAGCCTGTGGGCTCGGCTCTGCAACGCCGTGCCGCGTTGAGCGTTGATGCCCGGCCACCCTGCCGCTAGGGCAAGGCATGACGGGGGCCCCTGTGGTGGAATCGGTAGACGCGCTCGACTCAAAATCGAGTTTCCTCGTGAAGTGCCAGTTCGAGTCTGGCCAGGGGCACCAACCTTGTCTGCGCTATCGCGCTTCGCGCTACTTGAGCGCGAGTTCGGTGCGCTACCGCGCTTCGCGCTACTTGAGCGCGAGTTCGGTGCGCTACCGCGCTTCGCGCTACTTGAGCGCGGGTCTGCGCACCCGCGCTATGCGCTGCCTGAGCGCGGGTTTGCGTCGCGACGGCGCCAGCCGCTTGTCGATTGTACTCTGCGCGCGGGACCGCGGCGGCCAGCCGGTTACTGTCTGAGCGCTCGACGTGGAGCCCTTCGCAGCGCCTTCCTTCCACGCGATCGCGGCGATGGCAGTCACTGTCGCGATGTTCGTCGCCTTCGCGCGCGGCACCTTCTCCACCGAGATCGTCTCGCTCCTGACCATCGCCGCCATCGCGCTGTTCCTCTACTTCTTTCCGCTGCCGGGGGAGGGACCCACGGACGGGCTGCAGCTCGCCTTCTCGGGCTTCGGGCATTACGCGCTCATCACCATCTGCTCGCTGATGATCATGGGCCGCGGCCTCGTCGTCACCGGCGCGCTGGAGCCGGCGGCGCGGTTCCTGGAGCGGATCTGGCGGATCAACACCCAGCTGGGCCTGCTCGTCTCGCTGCTGCTGGCGATGGGCCTGTCGATGATCGTCAACGATACGCCGGTGCTCGTCCTGCTGCTGCCCATCTTCGTCTCGCTGGCGCAACGCGGCGCCATGCCGGCCTCCAAGACGCTGATCCCGCTCAACGCCGCAGTGCTGATCGGCGGCATGGCCACCACCATCGGCACCTCCACCAACCTGCTGGTCGTCTCGATCGCGACCGATCTGGGGATGCCGGAGATGAGCGTGTTCCACTTCACGCCCATCGTCCTTGCCGCGGCCGTCGTCGCGCTGCCCTATCTGTGGCTGGTCATGCCGCGCCTGCTGGGCGACAACAGCCCCGATCAGGTGCAGGCCCAGCGCCGCTTCATCACCCGCCTGCGCGTGCCCGTCGGCAGCGAGATGGTCGGCAAGCGGATGGAAGAGGCGATGGTCGGCCTGCCCGAGGATTTCGCCTTCGAGGAACAGCCCCGTGGCGCGTTCGAGGCAGGCCAGCGCCTGCGCATCTCGGGCACGCATGAGGCGCTGGAGGAAGCTCTGCGCCAGCTCAAGGGGCAGGTCGCACCCGGCTGGGTGATCGACCGCATCCGCCGCACCGCCACCAGCCGCAGCGAAGATGTACAGGTGGTGGAAATGGTCGTCACCGCCGATTCGCGCATCGTCCACCGCACACTCGCCACCTCGGGCATCGCAGACCTTTACGGCGTCGCGGTGATCGGCATCCACAAGCCGCAAAAGCTGATGCACAACGAACCCTTCGACGAGCGCGGAGACATTCGCCTTGCGGAAGGCGACGTGCTGCTGGTGATGGGCCTGCAGGACGGGCTGACGGAGTTCGCCACTGCCGATAGTCTGCTCCAGCTCGAAGGCGCGAGGGAGGTGCCGCGCCGCTCCAAGGCGGTACTGGCCGCGGCGATCATGTTCGGCTCGGTCGGATTCGCCTCGATCGGCCTGCTACCCATCGCCATTGCGGCGCTTGGCGGGGCGATCGCGATGTTCGTCACCGGCTGCGTGAAGTTCGACCGGGTGGGCCGCGCCCTCTCGGCCAAGGTCATCGTTCTGGTGGCGGCGAGCATCGCTATCGGCCGGATTATCCTCGATAGCGGAGCGGCCGAGTGGCTGGGAGCCCTGATGGCCAGCGGCCTCCAGCACCTTGTCCCCGCCGCGGTGCTGGCGTGCATCATGCTGTTCGTGACGCTGCTGACCAACTTTGCCTCCAACGCCACCGCCGCCACCGTGGGCACGCCGATCGCCTTCGCCATCGCCGCGCAGCTGGGGTTGCCCGCAGAGCCGCTGATCCTCGCCGTGCTGTTCGGCTGCAACCTCTGCTACGCCACGCCGATCGCTTACCAGACCAACATGCTCATCATGGCCGAGGGTAGCTACGAGTTCCGCGATTACCTGCGCACCGGCGTGCCGCTGGTCCTGCTGATGGTCGTCACGCTGAGCATCCTGCTGGTGATCAGCTACGATATGTAGCCTGTGTTGCCCGCGTGATCGCGCCCGTGGCGGAGCGCCGGTCGAGGAGCGAATGCCGCACTGTACCGGCGCAAGACACTGGGTTGTTAAGCATTCCTCCCTAGGAACCGCCGCGCTCGTTGCTGGTTTGGCGCGCAGCACGTGGGAGATAGCTAGATGACCGAAGAACGCATCGTCGAAACCCGCTCGCCCGAGGGGCAGAGCAACACACACACCACCGTCATCACCGATGGCGCATCCGAGAGCCGCCGCAGTAGTGGCGGGGGCATGCTGGTGATCCTGCTGGTGGTCGCGCTGGTCGCCATCGCGGGCATCTGGATGATGACCAATGTTGGCGGAGCCGAGATCGCCAAGGACAATGCGATCGCCGATGCCGCGGGCGAAGTCGGCGCCGCCGCCGGAGAGGTTGGCGCGGCCGCGCAGGATGCCGCAGGCGCCGTCACCGACTGATCCGGCGCTCCGTCCCATGCCCCTCGAACGGGGCGGATACGCAAACACGCAGGTGGAGGGCGGGCCTTGGCTCCTTCTCCACCTGCTGCGGGGAAATGGGCCGCTAGTCCGCCCCCAGGCCAGGCACTGCCGCCGCTTCCCGCTCGGCGTGCTTCCTGTGCCGGATCGACCACCACAGCGAAATGCCGATCAGCACCGCGCCAATCAGCCCGGTGATGGTCTCGGGAATATGGAACCGGGCGGACAGCAGCATGATCGAGCCCAGCACGATGATGGCCCAGAACGCACCGTGCTCGAGGAAGCGATATTGCGCCAGCGTCCCCTGCTCCACCAGGTGGATGGTCATGGACCGCACGAACATGGCCCCGATCGAAAGGCCCAGCGCGATCACGATCATGTTGTTGGAAAGCGCGAAAGCGCCGATCACCCCGTCGAAGCTGAAGCTGGCATCGAGCACCTCGAGGTAGAGAAACCCGCCTAAGCCAGAGCGCACGACCAACCCTGCGGCCTTCTTCGCCTCCTCGCGCAGCCTGAGCCAGGTGCCCAGGGCATCCACCGCGATATAGGTGACGAGGCCCAGCAGCCCGGCGGTGAGGAAGGTCAGCGCATCCTCTGCCGGCAGCATCGAGGAAATGCCCCACAGCACCACCAGCAGCAGCGCGATCTCCATCGCCGGCAGCACCGAGACGCGCACCAGATGTTTCTCGATCGCGGCAATCCAGTGCACCTCCTTGTCGGCATCGAAGAAGAACTTCAGGCCCACCATCGCCAGGAAGGCGCCGCCGAATCCGGCGATTCCGATATGCGCGCCCGAGACGATGCGCTCGTATTCCACCGGGTTGTTCAGCGAGAGATCGATGGTCTCCAGCGGCCCCAACCCGGCGGCGATCGCCACGATCGCGAGCGGGAAGAAAATCCGCGTGCCGAACACGGCGATGGCGATGCCCCACAGCAGGAAGCGCTGCTGCCACACCGGATCCATGTCGCGCAGCACGGTGGCGTTCACCACCGCATTGTCGAAGCTGAGCGAGACCTCGAGAATCGAGAGGACCACGATGATCCACAGCATCGCGGCCATGCCGCCCACCGTCCCGGTGCTCGCCCAGCCATACCAGGCGCCCAGCGCGATGCAGGTCACCGTGAAGACAAGCGAGAATTTGTAGAAGCGCAGCAGCGTGGCCATCGGCGGGCGGGCACCTGTGATCGATCGAAAAGTGTGGAGCGGCAGCTAGAGGCTCAGCCCGTCGCCTGCAATCACCTGAGTAGAAGCTCTACCTGGCGCAGAAGATCCACACTTTCGGTCGTGCCGCGCGTCGGCGAGAGCGCGGAGGTGCTCCCGCCTCCAAGCCCAGCTTGCGCCGGGAGCACCCCGCGCCGTCAGTCTTCGCGGTAGATCGCTTCCGGCCCCGGAAAGCTGCGCTCGCGCACCTCGTGGGCATAGCGCTCCACCGCCTCGGCGATGGTCTGGCGCAAATCCGCATAGCGCTTCACGAAGCGCGGCACCCGCTCGAACATTCCCAGCATGTCGTCGGTCACCAGCACCTGCCCATCACACCGCGGCGAGGCGCCGATGCCGATCACCGGGCAGCCCACCGCCTCCGTCGCGCCGATGGCGATCGGCTCCATCACCCCCTCCATCACGATGGCGAACGCGCCCGCCTCGTCGAGCGCCCGCGCATCGCTCACGATCTTGGACGCCTCGGCCTCACTGCGCCCGCGCGCGGCATAGCCGCCCAGCACGTTCACCGCCTGCGGGGTCAGCCCCACATGGCCCATCACCGGAATTCCGCGCTCGACCAGAAAGCGCACGGTCGGCGCCATCGCCGCGCCGCCCTCCAGCTTCACCGCCGCCGCGCCGCTCGCCTTCAGCAGCCGCACAGCGCTGGCGAACGCCTGCTCCGGGGCCGCTTCGTAGCTGCCGAAGGGCATGTCGATCACCACCAGCGCATGGAACGATCCGCGCACCACCGCCGCCCCATGCGCCTCCATCATCTCCAGCGTCACCGGCACGGTGGAAGGCAGGCCGTAGATCACCTGCGCCAGCGAATCGCCCACCAGCAGCATGTCGCAATGCTCGTCGAGCAATTGTGCCTGTCGCGCAGTGTAAGCGGTGAGCATCACGATTGGCTGGGCAGTGGCGCCATCCACCTTTCGTCGGCGGATCGCCGGCACGGTCAGCCGCCGCATCGGCTGGGGCGTGGGGTGGGCGCGGCTGGTGGCGGTATCGAGCTGGTGGATGGACATGGCCCGCACTTGTAGCCGCGCGCGGCCCGGTGCGCAAAGCACCCTGACAGGTTGCCGTTTCTTGGTGTGCATTGCGGTAAATGCCCATTGCCACCGTCACAAAACTGCATAGAACTGCGCGCCGCGGGCTGGCGGAGTGAGCGGGGACTCACTGGGCCCGGCGGGGAGCCTGATTGCCCATGATACTCGGCCGTGTGAAGCCGCTCGATGCCATTCTGGCGACGGCCCGCAAGAAATCGCTGCACCGCACGCTCGGCGCCTTCCAGCTAATGCTGTTCGGTATTGGCTGCATCATCGGCACCGGCATTTTCGTGCTCACCGCGGCGGGCGCGCAGAAGGCGGGCCCCGGCCTGATGCTGGCCTTTGTCATCGCGGGCCTCGTGTGCATCGTGGCGGCGCTCTGCTATGCAGAGATCGCGGCGATGATCCCGGTCGCCGGCTCGGCCTACACCTATTCCTACGCCACCACGGGTGAGATGCTCGCCTGGACGGTCGGCTGGGCGCTGATCCTCGAATATGCCATCGCCGCCGCGGCCGTTTCGGTCGGCTGGTCGGGTTATTTCGCAGGCACCATCCTCAACGAGTTTTTCGGATTAGAGTTGCCCCGCTGGCTGGCCGCGGGCCCGCTGGCTCTGGGTGGACAGCCGGGTGGCTTCATCAACCTGCCGGCGATGATCATCGCCCTGCTCGTCACCTGGTTGCTGATGGTCGGCACCAGCGAGAGCGCGCGGGTCAATGCCGTGCTGGTGGCCATCAAGGTGATCGCGCTGACCGTCTTTATCGGGCTTACCCTCACCAGCCCCTCCTTCGATACAGACCAGTTCAACCCGTTCCTGCCTGCGGGCGTGTTCGGCGGCTTCGGTTCGGGCGTCGGCGCGGTCGGCGCGGCGGCAACGATCTTCTTCGCCTATGTGGGCTTCGATGCGGTCTCCACCGCGGCGGAGGAAACCAAGAACCCGCAGCGCAACGTGCCGATTGGTCTGGTGGGTTCGCTGCTGTTCTGCACCGTCTTCTATATCCTCGTGGCGGCGGGCGCGATCGGTACGATCGGCGGCCAGCCGATCATGGGCCCGGGCGGCGTCCCGTTCCCCGCCGGCTCGGAAGCGCTCGCTCGCCAGTGCGCCATGCCGCAATATGCCGCGATGCTGGTCTGTTCGGACGAGGCGCTGGCCCACGTGCTGCGCCAGATCGGCTTTTCGGGCATCGGCAATGCGCTGGGCATCGCCGCTTTCCTCGCTTTGCCCTCGGTCATCCTGGTGCTGCTCTTCGCACAGACCCGCGTGTTCTTCGTGATGAGCCGCGACGGATTGCTGCCCGAAGGTCTGTCCAAAGTGCATCCCAAGTGGCGGACGCCCTATGTCGTCACCGCGATCACCGGCGTGATCGTGGCGATCGGCGCGGCGTTCTTCCCCGTGGGACAGTTGGCGGATATCGCCAATGCCGGCACGCTCTACGCCTTTCTGATGGTGGCGGTGGCGGTGATGCTGCTGCGCAAGCGCGAGCCCGATCGCAAGCGCGATTTCCGCACCCCGGCCATCTGGTTCGTCGGCCCGGCCACGGTGCTGGGTTGCGCCTTCCTGTTCGTCAACCTGCCCACCGCGGCGATGCTGGTGCTTCCCATCTGGACGGGGATCGGCCTGCTGATCTACTTCGCCTACAGCCGCCGCAACAGCCATCTGGGCAAGGGCATCGTCGAGGTGGTGGACGATATCGAGGGCGACGGGACCATGATCCCGATCGATCCGCCCCGCAATTGACCGGCCCGCCGCCGCTCGAGGCGCGGCGTCAAAAAAAAGGGTCCGCGCCTGGATATCGAAACCCGGGCGCGGACCCATTCATTCATCGAGCGAAGCGCTCAATCAGGCATAGGCGACGGTGGTGCGGGTGGCAGCACGGCGACGCATTGCTGCGCCGATCGCGCCGAAACCGATGATCATCATCGCCCAGGTGGCCGGCTCCGGCACCGCCGAGATCATCCCGGAGGCAACCGGGAGCGCAGCCGAGTAATTGCCTTGCATGCCGTTGATTTCATGGGGCGTCCCCACACCCGCATTCGGATCGACAAAGGCGCCGTGCAGCACGATCTCGCGGAAATCCAGCGGGAGCAGATCGGCACCATTGAAGCCGCCGCAAAGATCGAAGTGTCCGTAAGGTCGAACATCATCGAGTAATTGAGGATCCCGCCGGGAGTATTTCCGATGCCAGGCAGATTCAGGATAATTGGCCCGTAGAACGGCACGCCCTCGGCAACCTCGATAAAGCCGTCACCGTCGGTGTCTGCAGAGGGAGGGGGGGTTAACCGAGTTGATCGGCACGCCCATCCCATTGAAGCGCCCATGGATATGCGCGACATGCGGCCTGGCTCACGCCCTTGCCGCCATGGCGCGACATGTAGCGGGCGATCTCGCCGCCCCCCATCGAAAATCCAACCAGCGCCACGTCCTCGCTCGCGCCGGTGGCCTCCATCACATCGGCCAGATCATCGGCGAAGGTGTCGTAATCATAACCCGCGGGCGGCTGGTCGGATCGGCCGAAACCGCGCCGGTCATAGGCGATCGCCTGGAAGCCGGCCTCCGCCAAGGCGATCATCACCGGGTCCCAGCTGTCGGCCGAAAGCGGCCAGCCGTGGATCAGCACCACCGGCCGCCCGCTGCCGAGTGTCTTCACATAGAGCTGGGTGCCATCGCGCGCGTCGATCCGGTTCATACAGCGTCCGCCTTTTGGAAATGTTGAGGTTGCCCTTCCAACCCGCGCCTCGCCAATCGGTTGCCCACCATCGCCACTCATCAGGACTAGCCGAATCCAACACGCGAACATATATGGAACAAATGGATCGCCCCAAAACCTCCAGCGGAACCCCCCATTCCATCATGGAAAAGCTGGCGGTGCTGGCCGATGCGGCGAAGTACGACGCCTCCTGCGCCTCCTCCGGCACCGCCAAGCGCAACAGCGCTGGCAGCGCCAAGGGTATCGGCTCGACCGAGGGCATGGGCATCTGCCACGCCTACGCGCCCGATGGCCGCTGCATCTCGCTGCTCAAGATTTTGCTGACCAACCACTGCATCTTCGATTGCCACTATTGCATCAACCGCAAGAGCTCGAACGTGCGCCGCGCGCGCTTCACCCCGGCCGAGGTGGTCGACCTCACGCTCAGCTTCTATCGCCGCAACTATATCGAAGGGCTGTTCCTCTCCTCGGGCATCATCAAGAGCTCCGATTACACGATGGAACAGCTGGTCGAGGTCGCGCGATCACTGCGCGAGGACCACCACTTCCGCGGCTACATTCACCTCAAGACCATCCCCGATGCCGATCCGCAGCTGGTCCACCAGGCCGGGCTCCATGCGGATCGCGTCTCGATCAATGTCGAACTGCCCACCGATGCCGGCCTCGCCCGCCTCGCGCCGGACAAGGACGCACGCGGCATCGAAGGCGCAATGGGCGGGATGAAGATGGCGATCAAACAGGCGCGCGACGAGACCAAGCGCTTCAAGCACGCCCCCCGCTTCGCCCCCGCCGGGCAGTCGACGCAAATGATCATCGGCGCCGATGCCGCCAGCGATGCCGATATCGTGGGCAAGGCCAGCCGCCTTTACGATGGGTTCGGCCTGCGCCGCGTCTATTACTCCGCCTTCAGCCCCATTCCGGATGCCAGCGCGGTGCTGCCATTGAAGCGCCCGCCGCTGATGCGCGAACACCGGCTGTACCAGTCCGATTGGCTGATGCGCTTCTACGGCTACACTTCAGGCGAGGTGATGCAGGCCACCGGCGATGATGGGATGCTGCCGCTCGATATCGATCCCAAGCTCGGCTGGGCGCTGAAGTTTCGCGAGCAATTCCCGGTGGATGTGAACCGTTCCTCACGCGAGATGTTGCTGCGCGTGCCAGGGTTGGGGGTGAAGGCGGTGAACCGGATCATCACCTCGCGCCGCCACCGCACGCTGCGGCTGGAGGATGTGGGCAAGCTCACCGTCTCGCTCACCAAGGTGCGCCCGTTCATCGTCACCGTCGACTGGCGCCCCACCTTGCTGATCGACCGGGGCGATCTGCGCCGCCTGCTCGCGCCGAAGAAAGAGCAGCTGGAGCTGTTCGCCGCATGAACGCGCTCCAGCATGTCCGGCTTGGCACCTACTACGTGGCGCAATTGCCCGAACAGGACGATTTCGAGTTCTGGCGCGATCGGGCGCGCGCGCTCGTCCAGTGCGACGTGCCACCCGATCGCATCGCCTGGGTGCCCCCCGGCGGCAATGGCGATCTGTTCACTCATGGCGAGCGCCGTGCCCCCGTGCCCCCCGCCGATGCCGCGATGGTGCGCGCCAGCAAGCCCTTCATCCAACTCGCCAGAAGCGCGATCTGCCACAGCGACCCCGATCGCTTCGCGCTGCTCTACCGCCTGCTCTGGCGCCACCAGGCCAACCCGAAAGTGCTCGAAGACCGCGCCGATGGCGACGTGCGCCGGCTGGACGAACTCGCCCGCCATGTGCGGCGCGACATTCACAAGATGCGCGCCTTCGTCCGCTTCCGCCTGGTTGAAGATGAGGCGGCCCAAGGCGGCGAGAGCGAGGAGCATTACGTCGCCTGGTTCGAGCCCGAGCACCACATCCTGCGCGCCAATGCCGGCTTTTTCACCCGCCGCTTCGCCAATATGCGCTGGTCGATCCTCACCCCGAAAGGCTCGCTCCACTGGGACACGCAGGCACTGGCGGAAGGCCCCCCGGCCGAACGCGCCGATGCCCCCGCCGGCGATCCGGTGGAGGCCCTGTGGCGCAAATATTACGCCTCCACCTTCAACCCCGCGCGTTTGAAGGTCGGGGCGATGCTGAAGGAAATGCCCCGCAAATATTGGAAGAACATGCCCGAAACATCGCTCATCCCCGAGCTGGTCGCGGGCGCACAGGCGCGGGAGGCGGCCATGGTCGATGCAGGGTCAATCGAACCGAGCGAGCGCCCCGATACGCTCGACGCCATCGCCAGCGCGATTCATTCCTGCCGCCGCTGCCCGATCGGCGAGCTGGAAAACCAGGCGGTGATGGGCGAGGGGCCGCGCCGTGCTGCGCTGATGGTGGTGGGCGAACAGCCCGGCGATCAGGAGGATCTCGCCGGCAAGCCCTTCGTCGGCCCCGCCGGGCAGGTGCTCGATCGTTTCCTGCAACAGGCCGGGATCGACCGCGAGCAAACCTACGTCACCAACGCGGTCAAGCATTTCAAATTCACCCAGCGTGGTAAGCGCCGACTGCACCAATCGCCCACCGCCAAGGAGATCGACATCTGCCGCTGGTGGCTGGAGGGCGAGCGTGCGCTGGTGCAGCCCCGGCTGGTGCTGGCGCTGGGCGCCAGCGCCGCGCGCGGCCTGCTCGGCAAGACGGTGAGCATCTCCAGGGTGCGCGGCGCCGCGCAGATGCTGGAGGATGGCAGCGAACTGTGGGTCACCGCGCATCCATCCTATCTGCTGCGGCTCGAAGGCCCCGCACGCGAGGAGCAGGAGCGCCTGTTCGCCGCCGATCTCGCCGCGGTGGCCGAGCGACTGGCCGAGCTGGCGCAATGAGCGGCGGTTACGCTCCAATTGCAAGGCGGCTGCAAACCGGCCTGCGCGTGCGTTCCGACGCCGCATTTTGCGCGGCCCGTGCAAGCTGCGGCGGAGCAGATGCAGCACCGGTTCACCCCGGTTTCGGGCGGGATGCAAGGCGCCGCAAGGCGGGTGCATTTGCCCGCCGAACGGGTGGTGGCGTGGGCTTCGTCCGGTGCCGTTGCGCCCCCGATGCAACCCCCTTGCAAGGCGGTGCAAAGCGGCCTTCGCGGCCCGCTGTTGCGCTCTAGCGGCAGCGCGGGGCGCGCCCGATGCCCGATCCTTCCTCCACTCCCGACAAACGCACAATCGAGCTCGATCCCGAGCTGATCGACGCGCCGCCGCGCGCACCTTTCGTCGAGCTTGGCATTGTCTCGTGCTTCAGCTTCCTGCGCGGTGCATCGGATGCGGTGGACCTGGTGACGGCGGCCCGGGCGCTCGGCTACGATGCGCTCGGCATCGCCGATGGCAATTCGATGGCCGGCGTGGTGCGCCTGCATACCGAAGCGAAAACACTGAAACTGCATCCGCTTATCGGCTGCAGAATAGAAACGGTGGAAGGTCTTTCCTTCCTCGCCTATCCCACCACGCGCGCGGCCTATGGCCGCCTGTGCCGCCTCATCTCGGCCGGACGCATGGCCACGCTCACGGGCGAATGGCAGGAGAAAGGCGCCTGCGAGATCAGCCTCGCCATGCTGGCTCAGCATGCGTCTGGGGCGGGAGAAGGGGCGGTGCAGCTGGTCCTGCTGCCTCCGAGCGATCTCGAGGCCGCGTTCACGATTGAGGTGCCGAGTAACGTCATCCCCCTTCCCGTGCGGGGAGAGGATGGGGAGGGCGGACCGCCTGCGCCCAACACCCTCCAGCGCACGCTTCCCTTCACACAGGTGTTGCCACACCTCGCCGCGCTGCTGCCCAGTCTGCGGCACCTCGCCGCGAATTACCTCTACACCGGCGACGATATTGCCCGGATCGACCGGCTCGATGCGCTTGCCCGCGCCAGTGGGCTGGGCCTGCTCGCCACCAACGACGTGCATTACCACGCGCCGGATCGCCGCCCGCTGCAGGACGTGATGACCGCCATCCGCCACAAGACCACCGTCGCCGCGGCCGGCCACCTGCTCCACGCCAATGCCGAGCGGCACCTGAAATCGCCGGCCGAGATGGTCCGCCTGTTCGCCCGCTGGCCGCACGCCATCGCCGCCGCGCGCGCAGTTGCCGATGCCTGCCGCTTCTCGCTGGACGAATTGGCCTACGAATACCCGCAGGAGATCACCCCCACCGGGATCAGCCCGCAGGAACACCTGACCCGGCAGACCTGGCAGGGCGCAAATGAGCGTTATCCCAATGGGATACCGGACACAGTTGCTGAAACACTCGAACGCGAGCTGGCACTGATCGGCAAGCTCGATCTCGCGCGGTACTTCCTCACTATCCAGGACATCGTCGATTACGCGCGGAGTGTGAATCCGCCGATCCTGTGCCAGGGGCGCGGTTCGGCAGCCAATTCGGCGGTGTGCTATTGTCTGGGCATCACCGCGGTGGATCCGGCGAAACACCAGCTGCTGTTCGATCGCTTCATCTCCGAAGAGCGCCGCGAGCCGCCCGATATCGACGTCGATTTCGAGCACGAGCGGCGCGAGGAGGTAATCCAGCACATCTATCGCAAATATGGCCGCCACCGCGCCGGGCTGTGCGCCACCGTGGTCCACTATCGCCCGCGCATGGCGATCCGCGAGGTGGGCAAGGCAATGGGGCTGAGCGAAGACGTCACCGCCGCGCTCGCCGGCACGGTGTGGGGCGGGTGGGGCAAGGAGATCGGTGATGCCCATGCCGAGGAGGTGGGGCTGGACATCACCGACCCGCATCTCAAGCGTGTGCTCCAGCTCACCCGGCAGATGATCGGCATGCCGCGCCACCTCAGCCAGCATGTCGGGGGCTTCATCCTCACCGAGGGCGCGCTGAGCGAGACGGTGCCGATCGGCAATGGCGCCATGCCCGAGCGCAGCTTCATCGAATGGGACAAGGACGATATCGAAGCGCTCGGCATCCTCAAGGTCGATGTGCTCGCGCTGGGGATGCTGACCTGTGTGAAGAAGTGCCTCGATCTACTTGAAAAGCATCACGATCGTGCGCTGACCTTGGCCAGCGTGCCGCGCGAGGACCCGGAGGTCTACGCCATGCTGCGCAAGGGCGATTCACTCGGCGTGTTCCAGGTGGAGAGCCGGGCGCAGATGAACATGCTGCCCCGCCTGCGTCCGCGCGAATTCTACGATCTCGTCATCCAGGTGGCGATCGTGCGGCCCGGGCCGATCCAGGGCGATATGGTGCACCCCTATCTCAAGCGCCGGCGCGGGGCGGAACCCGTCCGTATCCCCTCGCCCGCCCCCGAGCATGGGCCCCCCGACGAGCTTTCCAGCATTCTCGCCCGAACCCTAGGCGTGCCGATCTTCCAGGAGCAGGCGATGAAAATCGCGCTCGATGCGGCGCGGTTCTCCAGCGCCGAGGCCAACCGGTTGCGCAAGGCAATGGCCACCTTTCGCAGCCGTGGGATGGTGGACGAATTGCAGGACATGATGGTGGAACGAATGGTGAACCGTGGTTACAATCGCGAGTTCGCCCAGCGCTGCTTCAACCAGATCCGCGGCTTCGGGGAATATGGCTTTCCCGAGAGCCACGCCGCTAGCTTTGCGCATATCGTCTATGTCAGCAGCTGGCTGAAGTGCCACTTTCCGGCCGCCTTCACCTGCGCGCTGCTCAACTCACAGCCGATGGGCTTCTACGCCCCGGCGCAGATCGTGCGTGATCTGCGCGAGCATGGCGGCACGGTGCTGCCGGTGGACGTCAACCATTCCGGGTGGGACTGTACGCTGGAAGAGATCGGCGAGCGGGAACCGGGCGGGGCGGACACCGGTCGGCTCGACTGCCACCTCGCATTGCGCCTCGGGCTGCGGCAGGTTGACGGGCTGCCCGAGCATGTCGTCGCCCGCCTGGTCGCCGCGCGCGAGGAGGGCGGCGGCCCCTATCGCGCCGTGGCCGATGTGCAGAGCCGGGCCGGGCTCGGCCCTGCGCAGATCGAACGGCTCGCCAGCGCCGATGGCTTTGGCTCGATGGGCCTTTCCCGCCGGCAGGCGCTGTGGGATGCGCGCAGCCTGATCGCCGCGCCCGACCTGCCGCTGTTCCGCGCCGCCGCCGCGCGCGACGAGGGGGCCGAGCGGGTGCAGGTGGCGCTCCCCCCCATGCCGCTCTCCGAGGAGGTGGTGGCCGATTACCAGACCACCCGCTTCAGCCTGAAGGCGCATCCGCTCGCCTTCCTCCGCGCCGATCTGGCGGAGCGCGGCTTCGTGCGCGCCTGCGACCTGCGCTCGCGCAAGTTCCGCAGCCAGGTGCAAGTGGCCGGCGTGGTGCTGATCCGTCAGCGGCCGGGCAGCGCCAAGGGTGTGTGCTTCATCACGCTGGAGGACGAGACGGGGGTGATCAACCTCGTCGTCTGGCCCGACCTGAAGGAGAAGCAGCGCCGCGTGGTGATGGGCGCGCGGCTGATGGAGGTGCGCGGCCGGGTGGAATATGACGACGAGGTGATCCACGTGATCGCCGCGCATATGGTCGACGCGACCGGGCGGTTGCACGCATTATCGGAGGATCTGCTCAAGCCCACCTTCGCCCGCGCCGATCATGTCACCAGCCCGCTACCCGCCCGTTGGGGACCGAGCCGAGGCGAGGGCGGAGACGATCCGCAAGCGCCTGACAAGCCGCCAATCGATCCATGGCAGCCGCCGCCGCCCGGCAATCGGGAGTGCGGGTTCGTGCAGGGCGGCCACCCGCGCGATGCCCGGATCATCCCCCGCATCCTGCCGCATCCGCGCGATTTTCATTGACCACTGTGGCGCCGCGGCCAAGGGCGGCCCGATGATCGACCCGGCCAAGCTCGCCGCCTTCGCCGCCGTGACGGGGCTGGTGAGCATGGTGCCGGGGCCGCAGGTGATCTTCGTGCTGAGCCAGGCCGCCTGGCGCGGTCCGCGAGCGGGCGCGGTGGCGCTCGCCGGGCTGCAGCTGGGCAATGCGGGGTGGTTCGTGCTGGCGGGGCTGGGGCTGGGCGCGCTGGCGCTGGCCTGGCCCCATGCGTTCACCGCCCTCACCGCGGGCGGAGCGCTCTATCTCGCCTGGCTCGGCTTCAAGGCCTGGCGCCACTCCCGGACAGCGGCGGAGGAGGGTGGCGCCGAGCCGCCTCGGGCGCGCGTCGGCCATGCGCTGCGCGACAGCCTTGCCGTAGCGATGAGCAACCCCAAGTCGCTGGTCTACGTGCTCGCGCTGCTGCCGCCATTCGTCGATGCCACGCGGCCTGTCGCGCCGCAGCTGGCGATGCTGGGAGCGGTGGCGATTGCCCTCGATACGCTGGTGGGGGCGGTTTACGTGGCCGCGGGCGGCGGGCTGGCGGCGACGATGCGGCGGCCGGCGGTGCGGCTGTGGCTGGAGCGCGGCGTGGGCACCACCTTCCTGTTGCTTGCAGCACTGATCCTGGCCGATCTGGTGCGGCGGGGCGGCGCCATCGCCTGAGCCTCATTCTGCCGGCCGGCCGGAACCCATGCGCCATCCGGGGCTTGGCGCCAGTATGAGGATATCCCGCCGCATCGGCCAATTCGGGCTCGATCGGGCGGTTTTGGGGCTGCTGGTGCTGGCTGCGCTGCTGCTGGCCGGCCGGGCATGGCTGGCGGACAATCCGCAGCACGACCCCTGGGCGCCGCTCAGCCTCGATCATCCGCCAGGCTGGGCCACCCAGCGCAAGCTTGCCGCCCTGCGCGACGATCCGGCCGAATGCCGCGCGGTGCTCAAACGCAGCGATGTGGCTTTCCAAGCGCTCGATCCGGCGGGCGAGGGTGAATGCCGGCGCGAAGACCGCACCCTGCTCAGCGCCGCGCCGTTGAGCCCCACCCCTCCGGTCAGCACCTGCGCCGTGGCGGCGGGGGTGGAGCTGTGGCTGAGGCAGGGTGTGCAACCCGCGGCCGAGGCACTGCTGGGCTCGGAAGTGGCGCGGGTGGAGCATTACGGCACCTTCAGCTGCCGGCGCATCTCCGGTGGCGACACCGGCCGCTGGAGCGAGCACGCCACCGGCAATGCGATCGATATCGCCGCTTTCGTGCTGGAAGACGGGCGGCGGATCAGTGTGTTGGGAGACTGGGCCGAAGAGGGCGAAGAGCAAGGGGGCGGGGAGGATCAGGCTGACGAGGCCGTCTTCCTGCGCCGCGTGCGGGACGAGGCCTGCGGCGTGTTCGGCACCGTTCTTTCCCCCGATTACAACGCCGCCCATGCAGACCACTTCCATTTCGATCAGGAAGCGCGAGGGTTGGGCGGGGTCTGCCGATAGCAGCGGGTCCTCGCTTGCTACGGAGGTGGGGGGTGTTATCCAGCAGCGGCCGCTCGCCCATGCGACCTCTGCTCACGACGACACCGAGGGCCGGGCGGCCCTTCTGTTCGCGCAGCGCATCGTGGCAGGTATGCACCACTAGGATGGCGCGCTCATGGGAGGCGATGGTAAACGCGCCAGCCGCTGATGCTCGGCACTCGAACGGCCCGGACCAGCTTGGCGCTTGCCGCCGCCGCCCGTCCGACACGGCGCATGCGTGACTACGAGCGTGATCCTCTCATCACCGTCTTGCCTCTCCGCCCAGCGGCCTTTGGCAAGACGCGGCGCATCAGGAGGCTACACCGGCTCCAGCGCGTAGCCGGCGGAACGCACGGTGCGGATCGGGTCGCGCATGTTATCAAGCGCGATCGCCTTTCTCAAGCGGCGGATGTGCACGTCGACCGTGCGCTCCTCGATCTCGCTGCCCGTGCCCCAGACCGCGTCAAGCAGCTGGCTGCGGCTGAACACGCGGCGCGGGTGCTCCATGAAGAATTTGAGCAGCCGGTATTCGGTGGGGCCAATCTGTAGCTGGCGGCCGCGCCGCTCCACCCGGTGAGCAACGGGGTCGAGCTTCATGTCGCCGGCCTCGATCGTCTCGCCGGCCAGTGCCGGGCGCACGCGGCGCAGGACCGCCGAGACGCGGGCGAGCAGTTCGCGCGGGGAGAACGGCTTGGTGACGTAATCGTCAGCCCCGGTTTCGAGGCCCCTGATGCGATCGTCTTCCGCCTCGCGCGCGGTGAGCATGATGATGGGTACGTGCGCGGTGGCCTTGTCGCGCCGCAATCGGCGGCAGACCTCGATGCCGCTGGTGCCTTCGATCATCCAGTCAAGGATCACCAGATCCGGCGCATCCTCGCTGGCGAACACCAGCGCCTCGTCGCCATCGGCGGTGACGCGCACCTGGTAACCTTCGCTTTCGAAGCGATATTCGAGCAGTTCGGCAAGGGCCAGGTCGTCTTCGACCAGAAGCAGCTTGGGCGCGGACATGTGTTCCCCCTTGGCGCACCGCCGAACCGGGGCGAGCGCTGACGGTGGGCTTATGACAGAACTGCGTCAGGAATGTTGCAGCCGCCGGGCCGCGCGGGTTTAGCGCTCGATATCGGTCGGATAGTGGCCCACAGCGGCGAAGTGGACCATTTCGGCCACGTTGGTGGCGTGATCGCCGATCCGCTCGAGATTGCGCGCGACGAACAGCAACTGTGCGGCGCTGCTGATGGTGGCCGGGTTTTCCATCATGTGGGTGACGAGGTTGCGGAAGACGCTGTCGTAGAACGCATCCACCTTGGCGTCGCGCTCGATCACCTCGCGGGCCGAGAGCGGATCGCGCGCGGCATAGGCGGTGAGCACGTCGTGCACCATCTCGGCCGCCAGCTCGCCCATCGAGGCGAGCAGGGTCAGCGGCTCGAACCGGCCGCGTCCCTCGATTCGCCCGACGCGCTTGGCAATGTTCTTGGAATAATCGCCGATCCGTTCGACCATTCCGGCGATCTTCAGCGCGGCGATGATCTCGCGCAGATCGTCAGCCAGAGGCGCGCGCAGGGCGAGCAGGCGCACGACCATCGCATCGATCTCGCCTTCGAGCCGGTCAAGCTTCTTGTCGCGATCGACGACCTGCTGGGCGAGTTCCTCGTTGCCGGTGACCAGTGCCTCCAGCGCTTCCTGGATGGCCAGCTCGGCCAGGCCGCCCATCTCGGCGATCAGACCACGCAGCCGCGTGATGTCCTCGTCGAACGCCTTTACCGTGTGTTCCACCATCAACCGTACCGCCCTGTGATGTAGTCCTGCGTCCGGCTCTCGCGCGGGGTGGTGAAGATCTGCGATGTTTCGCCGAACTCGATCAAACTGCCGAGGTGGAAGAAGGCGGTGCGCTGCGAAACGCGGGCCGCCTGCTGCATCGAGTGGGTGACGATTACGATGGCGTAGCGGCCGCGCAACTCGTCGATCAGCTCCTCGATCTTGGCGGTGGCGATCGGATCGAGCGCGCTACACGGCTCGTCCATCAGGATCACCTCGGGTTCCACCGCGATGGCGCGTGCGATGCACAGCCGCTGCTGCTGCCCGCCCGAAAGCGCGGTGCCCGATTCAGCCAAGCGGTCCTTTACCTCTTCCCACAAGCCGGCGCGGCGCAGCGAGCGTTCCACGATGGCGTCCAGATCGGCCTTGCCTTCCGCAAAGCCGTGAATCCGCGGCCCGTAGGCGACATTCTCGTAAATCGATTTGGGGAACGGGTTGGGCTTCTGGAACACCATACCCACGCGGGCGCGCAGCTGCACCACGTCCATTCCCGATTTGTAGATATCCTCGCCATCAAGCTCGATGGTCCCCTCCACGCGGGCCGAGGCGATGGTGTCGTTCATGCGGTTGAAGGCGCGCAGGAAGGTCGACTTGCCGCAGCCCGAGGGGCCGATAAAGGCGGTGACATACTCGCTGGGAATATCGATCGAGACCGCGTCGATCGCTTTCTTGTCACCGTAGAACACGGAAACGTCGCGCGCGCGCATCTTGGGCTCGGCATTGGAGCGTTGGGAGAGGGGTTCGGTCACCATGTTTTCTCGAAGCGGTTGCGCAGGTAGATGGCAAGCCCGTTCATCAGCAGCAGGAATGCCAGCAGCACGATGATCGCGGCGCTGGTCCGCTCGACGAAGCCGCGGTTGATCTCGTCGGACCAGAGGAAAATCTGCACCGGCAGCACCGTGGCCGGGTCGGTAAAGCCGCCGGGCGGGGTGGCGACGAAGGCGCGCATGCCGATCATCAGCAGCGGTGCGGTCTCACCCAGCGCGCGGGCCATGCCGATGATCGTGCCGGTGAGGATGCCGGGCAGGGCCAGCGGGAGAACATGGTGGAACACCACCTGCACGGGGCTGGCGCCGACCGCCAGGGCCCCATCGCGGATCGAGGGCGGCACCGCCTTCACAGCGTTGCGGCCGGTGATCACGATCACGGGCATGGTCATCAACGCCAAGGTCATCCCGCCGATCAGGGGCGCGGACCGCAGATTGGGAAACAGCCCCAGGAACACCGCCAGGCCGAGCAGGCCGAAGATGATCGACGGCACCGCGGCAAGGTTGTTGATCGAGACCTCGATGAGATCGGTCCAGCGGTTGCGCGGCGCATATTCCTCCAGGTACAGCGCGGCCAGCACGCCGATCGGGAAGGCCAGTGCCAGCGTCACCAGCATGGTGAGCATCGAGCCCTTCAGCGCTCCCCAGATACCGGCCAATTGTGAATTGGTGGCGTCGGAGCGGGTGAGGAAGCCGGGATCGAAGCTGTTGCCGAGCACGCCCTGTGCGGCGAGCTGCCGGGCGAGCGGCTGCAACGCGGTCTGGCCGTCGCCCGAATAGGCCGCCGACAGGCTTTCGCTCGTAGGGAGAGCCATCTCGACGCGCTGCTGCAGGATGGTGGGATCGCTGATGATGCGCTCGGCCACCATCCGCCAGGCATCGGCGCTGACCTCGTTCGCTGCCTCCTCGCCGATCGCCTGCGCGGCCGCGAAGCTGACCACCTCCGGCAGCCCTTGGCCTTCGAGTGAGCGGATCGCCACGCCCTGGCCCTCGATGCCGGCGGGCAACACGAGGCCAACCTGGGTGAAATCGATCGGCACGGTGAGGGTGGCGCGCTGGAAGCCGCCGATGCCGTTGTAGGTCATCGTAACGAGCAGGAACAGCAGCACCGCGACGGAGAACAGGATCGCCGCGAGGCCGGCGAAGCGGAACCGCTTTTCCGCCGCATAGCGCTGCTTCAGCCGCTTCTCGAAGCTGGCGGTGCGGGTCAGGTTGAGGGTCTCACTCATAGGCTTCGCGGAACCGCTTGACGACGCGCAGGGCGATGAAATTGAGCGCCAGCGTCACCAGGAACAGCACGAAGCCGAGCGCGAACGCCGACAGGGTGGCGGGATGGTCGAAGCTGCCTTCGCCGGTGAGCATGGCGACGATCTGGAAGGTGACGGTGGTCATCGCCTCCAGCGGATTGGCCGAAAGGTTGGCGGCGGCGCCAGCGGCCATCACGACGATCATCGTCTCGCCGATGGCGCGGCTGACCGCCAGCATCACGCCGGCCACGATGCCGGGCAATGCGGCCGGCACCAGCACGCGCCGGATCGTCTCGTTGGTGGTGGCGCCCATGGCCAGGCTGCCGTCGCGCATCGCTTGGGGCACGGCGGCGATGGAATCGTCAGCCATCGAAGAGACGAACGGTATGATCATGATCCCCATCACCAGCCCGGCGGCCAGCGCGCTCTCGGAGGAAGCGTTCTCGATCCCGAAGGCGATGGCAATGTCGCGGATCGCCGGGGCAACGGTGAGCGCGGCGAAATAGCCGTAGACCACGGTCGGTACGCCGGCGAGAATCTCCAGCGCAGGCTTGAGCCATTGGCGCAGCCGCGGATTGGCATATTGGGTCAGATAGATCGCGCTCATCAGCCCCAGCGGGATGGCCACGATCATGGCGATGATCGCGCCGATGTAGATCGTGCCCCAGAACAGCGGCAGCGCGCCGTAGCGGGAACCATCGGGGCTGTCGGCCGGGCCCATCGGATCGGGGCCCCAATTGGTACCGAACAGGAAATCGAACGGCGAGACCATGCCGAAGAACCGCACCGTCTCGAAGATCAGGCTCGCGAAGATGCCCAGCGTGGTAAGGATCGCCATCAGCGAGGCTATCAGCAGGACCACCATCACCGCCCGCTCGACCTTGGTGCGTGCTCGAAAATCGGGCTTCAGCCGAAGAAACGCCCAGGCCCCGCCGGCAAAGGCGATCAGCAGGGTCGCGACAAGGCCGATGGCGCTGTAGCGGCCGATCGCCTCACGGTAGGGTTCGACGAGTTCCTGCGCGACCGGGTTGAACACCGCCGGCGCGGCGCCGGTGGCGACCGCCCGCGCTTCGGAGAGGATCGTTGTGCGCTCCATGCCGAAAGCCGGCAGTTCGGCGGCGGCCGGGCTTGCCAGCACGGACTGGGCGATCAGTTGCGGGGCCATCAAGCTCCACGCAAAGGCGAACAGCAGCACGGGCAACACCACCCAAAGCGCCGCATACCAGCCATGATACACCGGCAGGGCGGCAAGCCGGCGGGCCGGCTCGGCGCGCTTGTAGCCCCAGGCCCGTGCGCGCGCCACCAGCCAGGCGGCAAGGCCCAAGCCAAGCGCCAGCAAGACGAGGAAGGCGGGCGACACCGGGCGGAAGGCTCTAGTGCGTCAGATCGGCGGCGGTGATCGTCGGGAACTGCTCGGCCACGAGGCGAGCGCGTGCCATTCCGGCAGCCTGATTGCCGATATGGCCACGCTGGGCGAGCGGGCCGCCCTCCTGCTGCATGGTTTCAACCCAGTGGCCGATCAGCTGGCGCAGGCCGGGAATGGCGTCGAGATGCGCCTTTTTGATGTACAGGTACATCGAGCGGGCACCGGGATATTCCTCGCTGGAAATGGTCTCGAAGGTCGGCAGCACGCCGTTGATCGGCAGGCCCTGCAGGGCCTCCGCGTTCTGCTGCAGATAGGAATAGCCGAAGACACCCACCGCATTGGGATTGCCGCGGATCTTCTGGACAATGAGATTGTCCTGCTCGCCCTGGTCGACATAGGCGCCATCGTTGCGGACCCGGGTGCAGACCTCGTCGTGCCGTGCCTCGTCGCTCTCGGCGAGCGCCTGCATCTGCGGATTGGAGTCGCAGCCGGGCAACAGCACAAGTTCCTCGAACGAATCGCGCGTGCCCGAGGTGGACGGCGGGCCGTAGACGAGGATCGGGGTCGCCGGCAGCGAGGGATCGACATCGCGCCAGGTGCGGGCGGTTTGCGGCTCGCCATAGGGATTGGCGGCGAGCGCGCGGTAGACGATCTCGGGAGTCAGGTTCATGGTAATGCCGCCCTGCGCCGAGGCCATCGCGAGCCCGTCATAGCCGATCGGCAGCTCGACGACCTCGGTCACGCCATTGGCCTGGCAGGCGGCGAATTCCGAACGCTCCATCCTCCGTGAAGCATTGGCAATGTCGGGCGTGTTGGCGCCGACGCCCGAGCAGAACAGGTTGATGCCGCCGCCGGTGCCGGTCGCCTCGATGATCGGTGAGCCGAATTCCGGATTTGACCGCGCGAAGCTCTCCGCGACCGTGGTGGCGAAAGGATAGACGGTGGAAGAGCCGACGGCGCGCACGGACTGGCGCGTGTCCGCCTCCCCACCACAGGCCGCGAGCGGAATGGTGCAGGACAGCGCAAGGAGGACGGGCAGGGCGGAGCGGATCATAGCATTGTTTCCCAAGGTGAGGCCGCCGGCACCGCCGTTCCGCTGCAGCGGCAGGCGGACCATTCCGGAAGGAGCGTGCAGACCCGGCCAATGTTTAATTGAGGTGACAGCTTCATGACACCGCGTCCGGAGTATCCGCCGCCTCCGCCAGGTTCGGTTGTTCCTCGACCAACGGGATACGGACGGTGACGGTGGTGCCATCCCCCTGGCGGCTGGTGATATCGAGCCGGCCGCGATGGCGTTCGACGATGTGCTTTACGATCGCCAGCCCCAGTCCCGTGCCGCCCGCGGTCCGGCTGCGCCCGGGAGCGGTCCGGTAAAAGCGGCGGGTGAGATGGGGAATGTGCTCGGGCGCGATCCCCTCTCCACGGTCGCGCACGCTGATAACCGCCATGTCGCGCTCGTCGCGCGCGAGGTGGACATCCACTGTCGTTCCGGGGGAGCCGTATTTGAGTGCATTATCCACTAGGTTGCGGACAAGCTGCTCGAGCTGCCGGTAGTCGCCGCGCACCAGCACCCGCCCTTCCTCGCGCGCGATTGCGAGCCTTTCCTGCCGTTCGGGCCCGGCGCCATCGCGAGCCGCCTGTGAAATCAACTGAGCGAGGTCGACCTGCTCGCGCGGGCGGTCGTGCTTTTCCGCTTCAACGCGCGAGAGCGACATCAGGTCGTCCACCAGGTGCTGGAGCCGGCGGGCTTCGCGCAGAACGATGGTGTGGAACCGCGCGGTGCGGGTGGGATCAATCGCCTCGCCGCCCTCCGCCAGCGTTTCCATGTAGCCGATGATCGAGGCGAGCGGGGTGCGCAACTCGTGGCTGGCGTTGGCGACGAAATCGGTATGCGCGCGGCTGACATCGGCCTCGGAGGTGCGGTTGACCAGCTCGATCAGGCAGTAGCGGTCGTCAATCGGCTGGCGACGCATCTGCCAAGAGCTGCGCGGCCCGGTGAGGCCCTGAACATCGGTGCTGCCCCCGTCCTTGCGCGAGAGCAGGTCGACCGCGGCCGGGTGGCGGAAGGCGATCCGGGCGTCCTGTCCCTGCACGTGTGTACCGATCGCCTCGCGTGCGGCAGCATTGGCGACGATGATCCGCATGCCATCCAGCATGAGCACGGGAAGGCCCGAATGTTCGATCAGGTCGCGCATGCCGGTGCGGGTCAGCTGAACGCTTTCCGCTTGCCGTGGCTCGGCAGCCGGTTGCGGAGCGGGGGGCAGCACGAGCCAGAAGGTGGCGATCCAGATCGTTATCGTGCCCGCCACCAATAACGGGCTCATTCCGGCCAGCACCAGCACGCCACCCGTCGCCAGGGCGAGCACGATGCCGCCAATCGGAAGACTGCGACCCATCGACAACAGAATAGCCGCCGGGCGCCGCCGACGCCAGCGGGAAAGGCGGGGGTTTGCACGCATAGGGCAAGCAGTGCGAAAGCGGGTTACAAGCACTTGGCAGGCGGGCGCAAGCCGATCTGAGTGGTCCCGCTTGCACCTTCTGCGGCTTGACTCTCCCCTTACCCGGCCCGTAGGTAGCGCTAACAATGAACCCGGCAAAGGGGGTGAGGAGAGCGGGCGATACTCAGCCCAGGTCGGCGAACCGGAGCCTCGCGGCCCGGTCCGCGTAGGTCCCGCCTTGTCACTCCTGTTTCGCTGCGTTTGCCAAGGTGAGGGTTGATGTTTCTCGGGATTGATATCGGCACCTCGGGCGTCAAAGCGGCGCTGATTGATGAGGACGGCGCGCTGATCGAGCAGGCGAGTGCCCCGCTGGGTGTGCAACGACCGCAGCCGCTGTACAGCGAGCAGGATCCGCTCGAGTGGTGGCGCGCCACCGGCCAGGCCGTGAGTGCGCTCAATGCCATGCGACGGCGGCAGGTGCGGGCGGTGGGCGTGGCCGGGCAGATGCACGGCGCCACGCTGCTGGGCGAGGGCGACAAGGTGCTGCGCCCGGCGATCCTGTGGAACGACGGCCGCTCGGGAGAGCAATGCGCCGAGCTTGAGGCGGCCGAGCCGCGCGCCCGCGAGATCACCGCCAATGTCGCGCAGTCCGGCTTCACCGCGCCCAAGCTGATGTGGGTGCGCAGGCACGAGCCCGAAATATTCGCTGCGATCAGCAGTGTGCTGCTGCCCAAGGATTACGTCCGACTGCGGATGACGGGGGTGAAGGCTTCCGACGTGTCGGACTCGGCGGGGACCTTGTGGCTCGATGTCGGAGCGCGGCGCTGGTCGCCCGAAATGCTGGCGGCGACGGGGCTGAGCGGGACCCAGATGCCCGAGTTGTTCGAAGGCACCGAACCGACCGGGCACCTGCTGCCGGAGATTGCCGCCGAGTGGGGCATGGAGGCCGTGTCGGTGGCGGCGGGCGCGGGCGACAATGCGGCGGCGGCGATCGGGGTGGGAGTGATCCGCGATGGCGATGCGTTCCTTTCGCTCGGCACCTCGGGCGTGAGCTTCGTAGCCACCGACGCGCTGCGGCCACGGCCGGCGCGGGGGCTGCATGCCTTTTGCCATGCTCTGCCGGGCAAGTGGCACCAGATGTCGGTGATGCTGAGTGCGGCGGCTTGCCTCGACTGGGCGGCCTCGCTGCTCGGCTTTGCCGACGTGCCGGCGCTGCTGGCTGAGGCCGAGCGCGCCAGCGGCCCGGGCCCGACCATCTTCCTTCCCTATCTGGCCGGCGAACGCACGCCGTATGCCGACCCGCATGCCATGGGCGTGCTGTTCGGCCTCACCGCCTCCACCAGTCGCGCCGAGGTAGCGCGCGCCGTGCTCGATGGCGTGGCGATGGGCCTGCGCGATGGGATCGACGTGATCGTCGAAGCGGGCACGCGGGTGGATGCCTTCACGCTGGTGGGCGGCGGATCGCGCTCCGCGTTCTGGGGCCGGCTGATCGCCTCCGCGCTCGACCGGCCGATCGTCACCCGCGAGGGTGGCGAGGTCGGCCCGGCGCTGGGCGCCGCGCGGCTGGCCCGTATCGCCGCCGGCGCTGCCAGCATCGAGGAAGCCTGTCAGGCACCGCCAGTGACCGCCAGCATTGAACCCGAAGCCGATCTGGTGGGCTATTTCGCCGATCGGCAGCCGCGTTTCGCCGCACTGTTCACCGCTCTCAAACCACACTTCAGGGGGTTGCCATGACCGACCGTATCTTCGCCGACATTGCTCCGATCCGCTACGAAGGACCGGAGTCCGAGAACCTGCTCTCCTACCGGTGGTACGATGCCGACCGGCAGGTGATGGGCAAGAGCATGAAGGACCACCTGCGGCTGGCGGTGTGCTATTGGCACAGCTTCGCCTGGGGCGGGCACGACATCTTCGGTGCCGGCACCTTCGTGCGGCCGTGGCAGCCCGGCCAGGCGGTGACGCAGGAGCTGGCCGACAACAAGCTCGATAATGCGTTCGACTTCTTCGAGCGGCTGGGCGTGCCGTATTTTTGTTTCCACGATGTCGACGCGATGGCCACGGCCGAGACGCCGAGCGAGCACCAGCGCCATCTGCGCGCGATCGAGGAGAAGATGGCGCGCAAGATGGAGGACAGCGGCGTCGGCCTGCTGTGGGGCACCGCCAACCTGTTCAGCCATCCGCGTTATGCTGCCGGCGGCGCCACCAGCCCGGACCCGGAGATCTTCGCCTGGGCCGCGTTCCAGGTGCGCGAGATGCTGGAGACCACCCAGCGGCTGAAGGGCGAGAACTACGTGCTGTGGGGTGGCCGCGAGGGCTATGACACGCTGCTGAACACCGACATGAAGCAGGAGCTGGACCAGCTCGGCCGGTTCCTCAACATGGTGGTGGAGCACAAGCACAAGATCGGCTTCAAGGGGCTGATCCTGATCGAGCCCAAGCCGCACGAGCCGAGCAAGCACCAGTATGATCGCGACACCGGCACCGTGTACGGTTTCCTCGAGCGCTACGGCCTGACCGAGGAGGTGAAGGTCAACATCGAGGCGAACCACGCCACGCTGGCGGGCAACACTTTCGAGCACGAGATCGCCACCGCCAGTGCGCTGGGGATCTTCGGTTTGATCGACATCAACCGCGGCGATCCGCAGAACGGCTGGGATACCGACCAATTCCCCAATTCGGTCGCCGAGCTGACGCTGGCGCTGATCGAGGTGCTGCGCGCCGGTGGCTTCACCAGCGGCGGCTTCAATTTCGATTCCAAGGTGCGCCGCCAGTCGGTCGATGCCGAGGATCTGTTCCACGACCATGTGGGCGGGATCGACGTGCTGGCCCGCGCGCTGCTGAACGCCGCGTCGATCATCGAGGACGGGCGGCTCGATGCTTTCGTGAAGGATCGCTACGCCGGCTGGGAGAGCGATTTCG
Organism: Erythrobacter sp. ANT-B3C2; assembly: GCA_001683845.1. Taxonomy (GTDB): domain Bacteria; phylum Pseudomonadota; class Alphaproteobacteria; order Sphingomonadales; family Sphingomonadaceae; genus Croceibacterium. The sequence continues at coordinate 132,737 of LXQI01000007.1, forward strand.
GCCGCGCGGCGCTGGGCGAGCGGACCTTGGTGGAGCTGGCCGATTGGGCGCTGGAGCAGGACAATAGCGCCAGCCGTCCGCCTTCGGGCCGGCAGGAGCACCTGGAAAATCTGATCAACCGCTTCGTCTGAAAGCGGGAACAGGAGAGAACATGATGAAGACCATGACGAAGCTGCTCGCCGGGGCCGCCGCCGCCATCTCGCTCTCTGGCTGCGCCACGATGCCGGGCAGCGAGCCGCTCTCTCCCGAGGGGCTGCGCTATGCCGCGCAGCCGCTGGTGACCGAGATCTACACCGCCGACCCATCGGCGCATGTGTTCAACAACCGGCTCTACATCTACGGTTCGCACGACCTCGACGGGCCGGCGGTGGAAGACGATCTGGGCTCCCATTTCGAGATGCGCGATTACCGCGTGATCTCGATGGACCGGCCCGGCGCGCCGGTGACGGTGCACCCGGTGGCGCTCGACGTGGACCAGGTGCCGTGGGCCGCGCGGCAGATGTGGGCGCCGGACGCGGCCTACAAGAACGGCCGCTATTACCTTTATTTCCCGGCCAAGGATGCGCAGGACGTGTTCCGCATCGGCGTGGCGGTGGGTGACCGGCCCGAGGGTCCGTTCACGCCGCAGCCCGAGGCGATTAGGGGCAGCTATTCGATCGACCCGGCGGTGTTCACAGACGATGACGGGCAGAGCTATATGTGCTTCGGTGGAATCTGGGGCGGGCAGCTTCAGCGCTGGCAGACCGGCCAGTATCAGCCGAACGGCTCAATCACTGACTTGGCGCAGCCGAATGCCCCGGCGATCAAGCCGCGCATCGCGCGGATGCGGAATGACATGCTCGAATTTGCCGAGGCGCCGCGCGAGGTGATGATCCTCGACGAGAGCGGCAACCCTATCCTGGGCGGCGACCTTGACCGGCGCTTCTTCGAGGCGGCCTGGGTGCAAAAGTACAACGGGCTGTACTACTTCAGCTACTCTACCGGTGATACGGACTACATCAACTACGCGACCGGCACCTCTTCCCTATGGGCCATTCACCTATCGCGGGCGGGTGCTGGAGCCGGTGCAGGGGTGGACCAACCATCATTCGATCACCGAGGTCGATGGGCAGTATTATCTGTTCTACCACGATACGCAGCTTTCGAACGACACGCGGCTGCGCAACATCAAGATGCTCCCGCTGCAGCACAATACCGATGGGTCAATCCAGACGCTTGACCCGTTTGTGCGCTGATGTTGCAAGCGGTTAACAAGAGGGTCGCATGAGGTTTGCAACGGCTTTGCTCGCCGCTTCTGCGGCAGCGGTTCTGGCAGGCTGCGCGACCCTGTCGGACGCGCCAGCTGGCGCCGATGACGCTGCGGCGGTGCGGATGAGCCAGATCGGCTTTGCACCCGGCGCGCCCAAGCGGGCGGTGGTGGCGGATGCGTCCGCCTCGCCGCTCGCCTGGCGCCTGCTGGGGCCGAGTGGCGACGTAGTGGCCGAGGGGCGGACGCGGGTGTTCGGGCAGGACCGCTATTCGGGCGAGCATCTCCATCTGGCGGAGTTCAGCGAAGCCCGTGCTGTGGGCGAGGGCTTTCGGCTGGAGATCGGCGCGGAGCAGAGTCGGCCGTTCGCCATTCGGACCGATCTTTACGACCGGCTGCCCTACGATGCGCTGGCCTATTTCTACCACAACCGCGCCAGCACGCCGATTGAGGCGCGTTATGTTGGCGAGCGCTGGGCGCGCCCCGCCGGCCATGCGCCGGACCTTGCCACCTGCTATTCGGGTGCGGATGACAATGGCGCCGTGTGGCCGGGGTGCGATTACACGCTCGATGTCAGCAAGGGCTGGTACGATGCCGGGGACCACGGCAAATATGTGGTGAACGGCGGCATCGCGCTGTGGACGCTGCTCAATTATCATGAGCGCCAGCAGCATGCGGGCGGAGCGCTGTTCGCCGACGGCACCGCCGCCATTCCCGAGGCGGGCAATGGCGTTTCCGACCTGCTGGACGAGGCGCGCTGGCAGCTCGATTTCATGCTTGCCATGCAGATCCCCGAAGGTACGCAAACGCGGGCGCCCGTCGGGGTAAAGCAGGGTGGGGCGGATATGCCGTTCACGCCGATCGACGCTTCTGGCATGGCGCATCACAAGGTGGCCGAGGAGCAGTGGACCCCGCTGCCAACCGCTCCGCACGAGATCACCTGGGCGTGATCAATCCTTTCGAGGTCCGCTGCGCTGCCAGCGTGCCCCCTAACGCACCCCCTGGCACCCCGCCGCAGTTGCCGGGGGGCGTGTGCGCGATCGGGCCCGCAGCCTATGCCCAACTGCAACAATTCGCCACCGGAGAGACGCAGCCAAGCGAGGCCCGCAATTCGTATACGTATTGGTTGCCGAGCCTGAACATCAAAGTGGGCCTGACCGATGAGCTGATCCTCCGCCTTGCCGCGTCGCGAAATCTCGCACGGGCGGGCATGGCCGACCTTCAGAACTTCCTCACTGTCGGCTCTGATGCCAGCAGCGGCTTCAGGCTGACCGCGACCGCGGGCAACCCGTCCCTGAAGCCTGCCATCTCCGACAATTTTGATGCCAGCCTGGAGTGGTATTTCGCGACCGTGGGCTCGCTGACGTTCAATGCCTATTACAAGAACATCCACAATTTCTTCTATCAGGACATCACCTTCCGCGACATCACCAGCAACGGCGTCACGCAGTCGGTGCAGGTTCGCGGACCGGCCAATTTCGAAGGGACGGGCAAGGTCAAGGGCTTCGAACTCGCCTATCAGCAGACTTACGAGTTCCTTCCCGCGCCGCTGGACGGCCTCGGCATCAGCGCGAACTACAGCTTCATCAACAGCGAGGGGCTGCCCAATTCCCTGTTGAACACGGGGGAGCCGGTGGACGTGCCGCTGGATGGCGGGGTGCCGGGCAATCTGCCGCTGGAGCAGCTCTCCAAACACAACGTCAACGTAGCGGCATTCTATGAAAAGGGACCTATCTCGATCCGTGGGGCCTACAATTGGCGCTCGCGGTTCCTGCTCACCGCGGCGGATGTGATCTTCCCCTTCTACCCGATCCTCAATGATGCGACCGGCCAGCTGGATGCATCGGTCTTCTTCTCGCTCAATGAGAACGTGAAGGTCGGCGTGCAGGGTGTGAACCTTACCAACGAGGTGACCAGGACGTTGCAGCAGTTCTCGTCTGACGGACTTCTCGGGCCGCGTTCCTACTTCATGAACGACAGGCGGTTTGCCTTTATCGTGCGCGGCACCTTCTAAGCGGCCGCAAGCAACCTCAAGGAGCCCCTCCGCCGTGCGGAAGGGCTCCTGTTCTTTGCGCGGCGTCTGCAGGGCTGCACACCAGGCCACTCGCACTCAACCCTGCACCATCATTGACTAGGCATCGTCGGAACGCCCAAGGTACATTGTCCGGGCGAGAATGGGGCCGCGCCATAGGCGACGGCCGCAGATTGAGCGGGCGTGAGAGCAGATGCACCTAGCCTTGAGACACGGGGGCGCCGGCTGTGGATCGTGAACGTGGGCGATATAAAGCCGATGGAGTTCCCCACCAGCTTGTCACCGTCAATGCGGTAAATCATGCCCGAGCTATCGGAGCCAACGGCATCGAATAGCGCACGATTTTCGATCTGGGCCTCAAAGGGCGCCGGCGCTGAAGATCTGGCCGTACTTCTCGCAGCAGACCGAATATGTGATGGGGGGCGGGGCGACGAACTTCATGGTTCTGGTGCTCGCCGCAGACCGGCGCTTTGCCGGCGAGGAGGATCGATGATCAGGATCGCGGTGACCACGCTCGCCATCGTCTGGCCGGCGATTGCCGGCGCGAGCGTGATCGCGCCCGGTGCGGAGGTCGCACCCTACGGGACGATGAGCGACGGGCGGCCGGTGCAGCAGGTGACGTTGCGCAATGCCGAGGGAATGGCGGTGCGCATCATCACGCTGGGAGCGATCATCACCGCTGTAGAGGTGGCAGACGATCAGGGGCAGGTGGAGAACGTTGCGCTCGGCCTGCCGGACGTTGCCACCTATGAGGCGCACAACAGCGACTATTACTTTGGCGGTGTGGTGGGCCGGTTTGCCGGCCGGATCGCCAATGCGCGATTTGCCATCGATGGGGAGGAGGTGCGCCTCACCCCCAATTTGGGCCCGCATGCGCTGCATGGCGGCGCGGGCGGGGGCACCATCTTTAAGCTGTGGGAGCTGCGCCAGGCCGGCCCCGCCCATGCCGTGCTCGCCTATACCAGCCCGGCGCAGGAGCAGGGCTTCCCGGGCGAGTTGGCAATTTCGGTCACTTACAACCTGACCGAGGAAGGCGCGCTGTTCATCGACTATGCGGCGACCACCGACGCACCGACCGTGCTCAACCTCACCAATCATAGTTATTTCAATCTTGCCGGGGCTGATGGGGGGCCGGTCTACGGCCACACATTGCGAATTTTCAGCGACCGGATCCTCGCCACGAACGACGCGGGCCTCCCGACCGGCGGCTTCGAGCCGGTGGCGGGGACCGCGTTCGATTTCCGCGAGGGTCGCCCCGTGGCCGGGCCCGGTGGCCAAGGGATGCCGGTGAACGACGGGGTCAGCGGCTACAACCACAGCTGGATGATCGAGCAACGGGACGACGAACTGGTCGCCGCCGCCCGGCTGGCCGATCCCGAGAGCGGGCGGGTGATGGACGTCTTCACCACCGAACCTTCGATCCACGTCTATGTCGCCAATTATTTCGCGGGAGACCAAGTGGGTGCCGCGGGCGTGCCGCTGGCCCCGCACACCGGCATTGCGCTCGAAACCCAGCACTTGCCCGACAGCCCCAACCGCGCCGACTTCCCCTCGACGCTGTTGCGTTCGGGCGAGACCTTCCGCTCGCGCACGGTTTATCACTTCCACCTCGGCCGCTGAGCGCTCGCGCGGCGCGGCAAAGGAGGCCGCCCGGTCAGTTCTCGGCGGGCGATCGCGCGGGCTCCAGCCGAGGCGTGAGCAGGTGGATGATGCCGCGCGCAATCAGGTAGGTAGCACCTGCGAACAGCAACAATGGAGCATAGCTGCCTGTGCATCGAGCGTCCGGCCGGCGAGTTTGGCAATGAACATGCCGCCGGTCGCGCCCATCGTCGCCACCGTCTGGCGCGGGAACAGCCCACGCCTCTTCACTCCTGCCGGGCACCGGTACCCTGAGCTCCGGGCCGCGGTTGACGGTTTACGCCCCGTCGCTGCCGCCGGACCGGCGGCCAACAGGTTAAATCGCGTCCGCTTTTCCTCTCTCCCCGGCTCTTCGGCCGACCGTGTGGCTACGACGAACCGGGCTCCCGTCCAATGCCCTGCGCCTCTGCCATGCGCTCCAGCCGGGGCTTGACGATGGGGATGGTGAGCATTGTGCTCGCCACCGCCATCAGCAGCAGCGCAGTAAAGGTTTCGCTGGTGATGATCTGCCGATCGAGCAGGATATTGGCGAAGATGATCATGATCAGCGCCTTGGTCTGCAGCAACCAGCCGATCACGCTCGCTTCCCCGCGTGGCCAGCGCAGGATGCGCCCCGCAAGGTGCACGCCCGCGAGCTTGCCCGTTACCGAGGCCACCAGCAGCAGCGCCGCCGCGCCGAACACCGCCGCGCCGCCCACGTCCCACTGGGTGCGCAGGCCCGTGCTGAGGAAGAACACCGGCATCACCGCCAGCAGCACATGATCGCGGAAAAGGTCCATCCGCCGCTGGTCGAACCATTCGGAATCGAGCACCGCGCCGGCGAGAAACGCGCCGACCATGAAGTGCAACCCGGCCCAGTCGCCGGCGAGTCCGCAGGCGGCGAGCCAGATCAGGCCCAGATACCAGCGATCGCCCTCGGGCACCCGCACCATCAGCCGCCGCACGGCCCAGGTGGCGAGCGCGAAGCCGACGAGGAACGCGGCCTGCCGCCCGACACGTTCCCAATCGAGCAGGATCAGCGCTAGCACACCCCAGACCGCAATATCGTCGAGGCTGGCATAGCGCAGGATGCGCTGGCCGAGCGGCTGGCGCAGGATCGCCAGCTTTTCCATGAACAGTACAAGGATCGGCAGCGCGGTGACGGCGCAGGCCATGCCGATCCCCAGCGTCGCCTGCCAATACTCGCCCTCCGGGCCGATCCAGCCATCGAACCGGAGCAGGAACGCCGCCGCCACCGCGCCCAGCGCCAGCGGAACCGCCAGCGCGAGCCCCGCAGTAATGCCGGTCTCGCGCCGTGCCTGCCAAGCCTGCCGCAGATCGAGCTCGATGCCGGCAATGAACACGAACAGCATTACCGCCCACCAGGCGACGCCGTTCAGCGCAGTGATCACTTCGGGGTTGAAGACGAAGGCGTAATATTCCGGGTAGGCCATGCCCAGCACGCCCGGCCCGAGCAGGATGCCAGCGATGATCTGCACCACCACCAGCGGTGCGTAATGGTCGGTCCGCCCGAGCCGCCAGACAAGATACGGCAGGCTGAAGATAATCAGCATTGCGATGAGGAAGATTTCGATCGTGGTCATCGCTGCCCGCCAAGCTCCTTTTCCACCTCAGCCGCCAACCGGCGATGGCCGTCGGCGCGCGCGACTAGCACAGCGGGCAGGGCGGTACAGCCTGAGCTTTTGGGCCATATGCGGCGGTCGTTGGTCAGAGCGTGAGGGTTTGCTCTTGCGAGGCTCAAGGGGCCGAAGTACAACAGGAACCTTGTGTTCAGCAGTTCGGTGCCGGCCGCTACATCGAAGTGGCTTCGGATCCCAAGCCATCTGCCCGACCCAGCGTCACCCGCGCTTGGGGCGCCGAGAACCAGCACCCCGCAATCCATGGTGACCCCTACGGTTAGGTAACCGAAGTCGCAACACAACCCATAAAGTCTCAACTTATTGATATTGCTGGATTGAGCAGTCAGCGTTGGTATCAGTTCGTTCCACGGATGTTCGCTAAATCCGACACAAAGTGTGGGACGAAATGTGGGGCTTAGGAGGGTTTCCATGCCGCTTACCGCGCTGAAGGTCCGCCACGCTCAAGCCGGTCGCCATGCCGATATACACGGCCTCTATCTGATCGTTCGTGACACCGGCTCGCGATCTTGGATGCTACGAATGCAGCACAAGGGCGCACGCCGGGACTTTGGGCTTGGCCCCGTTTGCGACGTATCCCTGGCCGATGCTCGCATCGCCGCATCCGACTACCGAAAGATGGTGCGAAGCGGCCTCGATCCGGTGAAGGAGCTTGGGCTGCGGCGCAGGGTTTTGCCTAACTTCGAGACGGTTGCGCGCAACTGCTATGACGCGATGAAGGGCGGCTGGAAAGACCAACGCCATGCGTCGTGGCTTTCGAGCCTGGAGAACCATGTGTTTTCGTCGATCGGCAAGATGCCGATCGACGAGATCGACAGCAGCGCCGTCCTGAACGTGCTGGAGCCGGTATGGCTCACCATCCCCGACACCGCCCGCCGAATCTTGCAGCGGATCGGCACCGTGCTCGACTACGCCCACATCAAGGGATTCGTGCCGGAAGAAATCTCGCTCCGCTCCGTGACGCGCGGCCTCCCCCGCCAAGCGCGTCAGGTGACCCACCGCGAAGCCATGGCCTATGCAGGGGTCCCGGCGTTCATGAAGAAGCTGTTGGCGCTTGCCAACAGTGCCGGGCGCGATGCTTTGAAGCTGACCGTGCTGACCGCCGTTCGCTCGAACGAGGTACGGTTTGCGACCTGGGGCGAGTTCGACCTTGAGCGCGGCACTTGGTCGATTCCGGCCACGAGGATGAAGATGAAAGAGCCGCACGTCGTTCCGCTCGCCCCGCCAGCATTGGCGTTGATGCACCGGCTGGCGAGCGAGCGGAAGGCGCTCGACGGCAAGCTGGTACCCGAAAGCCTCGTGTTCTCATATGCGGGCGACAAGGCGATCAGCGACATGACGATGGTGAAAGTGCTGCGCGACATGAAGATCGCGAGCATCACCGTACACGGCTTCCGCAGCACCTTCACCGACTGGGCGGCCGAGCAGACCGAGTTCCCCAAGGAGATCGCCGACAAGGCGCTGGCTCACATGGTGCCGAACGCGGTCGAGGCAGCCTATCGCCGCACCGACTTCTTCGAAAAGCGCCGGACGTTGATGGACCAGTGGTCCGCGTACGCGATGAGCGTGGTTTAGCTCCGATAGCGACCGCGATCGGACAAACGCTAAGCGCCTCGATGATCCTCGACGCTGTAGAACATCGGATTGCGCATCCACGTGTTGACGGCGGACTCGCGCCAGCCGGTGCAGCGGGTCGCGATACGAACCTGCTTCGGGAACGTGCCGATCTGGACCTTGCGGTAAAGAGTGGATCGGCTGAGGCCCGTGCGGTCGAGCACGGCGTTGAGACGAAGAATACGATCGGGAGCTTCGGTGGTCATGGAGCAATCCTGTTTGATGCGGGCTTGTCTGGTTCCCCGCTGGCAGGATTGAGAGAGCATGGGATCGACGCAAGGGCCGGAGGTCCGAAGTGCGCCGATCTGCGCTTATCTGCATCATTAGCGTATAAAGACGCCCTTCCGGACATTGTAGCGCCCGTCTGGACGCCCAATGGCGGTTCAGGAGGTCCCACAGTGTCGCGTGCTCGCGCGTCCCGAATGCCTATGCCCCGCCGCGCTGGCTCATCTTCTTTCGGCCTCTCCGGGCTGACTGTCGGCGCGTGCAAGCCGAGTCGCGGACGCCGCCGGGCCTTCGCCGGGCATACTGCCTTCAGTCCTTAGGCGCATCGAAACGCGCGGGCGATCTGGACGCCGAGCGTTCCTCAGCCTTGCTTGCGAATGCACGGCTTCCACGTCGCCGCCAAAGCGCCAGCCATTGCTCGCGTTCATCGCCAGCCAGCTTCGCACCCAATTCTAGAAGCGCGCCATAAAGCGCAGCGCGATCATCACCGGTCAAATCGATCAACCCGGACTTGGCGACCAACCCGCCGAGCTCGATTAGGTGGCGCGTTCGTTCGCGGCGCTTCACTCGCCACTCGCGAACATCGTCACGCGCCCGCTTTGCCTGGAGCCGGTGGCGCAGAGCGATCAGCCGTCGCCGCGCCGCCGTCGTTGACGCCAGCGCCACGAGCCTTGCGCTGAAACATGGCAGCGCCACGAGTACGCCACGCCTCCCTTGCGGAATTGTCCTTTGTGGCGGCCGCAGCCAGAAGCGCACCGGCGAGTTGTTCGAGCGGCAGGATGTCCGCACCGGCGGCAATCACCAGCTCGCCAAGCTGCGTGACCTTGCGTTCACGCAAAACACGCGCCTTGTTACCAAGCGCTTTCAGTTCCGAATCATAGTCGCGTGGTTTACGCATCGAGCGCCCTTTTTGTTACCGGAAGACGAACAAGTAATCGTTTGATCAGATCAGCGTAAATAGCATGGAACCTTGTGAGACTTAACGGTCCCGAGAGAGACTAAATCTTTCGAGGGCGCCCTTATACGTCGTGCCGACGTGCGCTTTCAGGTGTAAGTGGATTGCCGTCATGGCGATCTACCATTTCTCGGCCAAGGTCATCTCCCGCGCTGCCGGATCGAGCGCAGTTGCTTCCGCTGCCTATCGTTCCGCCTCCCGGCTGCATGACGAGCGGATTGATCGCCATCATGACTTCTCGAACAAGGCGGGCGTCGTCCATTCCGAGGTGATGCTGCCCGACGGCGCGCCCGAGCATCTGTCCGACCGCGAACGGCTGTGGAACGAGGTTGAAGCGGGCGAAAAGCGGATCGACGCGCAGCTTGCCCGCGAGATCGAATTCGCGATTCCGCGCGAGCTGGATCAGGCCGAAGGCATCCGGCTCGCGCGTGACTTCGTGCGCGCCGAGTTCGTCGATCGAGGGATGATCGCCGACCTGAATGTCCATTGGGATATCGGCGCAGACGGAATGCCGAAACCGCACGCGCATGTCATGCTCACTATGCGCGATGTGGACGAGGACGGGTTCGGTCCCAAGGTTCGCGACTGGAACCGTACCGATCTGTTGGAACATTGGCGCGGCGCTTGGGCCGAGCACGCCAACCGGCGCTTGGCCGAACTCGACATCGACGCGCGGGTTGATCATCGCAGCCTCGAAGCGCAGGGCATCGATCTGGAGCCGCAGCACAAGATCGGCCCCGCCGCATCCCGGATGGTGGCGCAAGGGCTGGCGTCAGAACGGCTCGACGAACATCGCGATATTGCCCGGTCCAATGGCGAGAAGATCATCGCCGATCCGCGCATTGCGCTGGACGCGATCACCCGCACCCAAGCAACCTTTACGACGCGCGATCTGGCGATGTTCGTGCATCGCCATAGCGACGACAAGGAGCAGTTCGACCGCGCGATGAGCACCGTCCGCGCCGCGCCGGCACTGGTCGCGCTCGGCAAGGATGGTCGCGGCGACGATCGCTTTACCAGCCGTGAAATGATCGAGACGGAACGGCGGCTGGCACTGAGCATCGACCGGCTTGCCGAGCGCGCCGGTCATGGTCTCGCCGAAACGGCGACTGATCGCGCAATCGCCGCCTCGGCAAGTAACGGCCTTGTTCTCGGTGGAGAACAGCGCGCCGCGTTCGAGCATGTCGCGCAGGCGGGCGACCTGGCGATCGTCGTCGGTTACGCCGGGACCGGCAAATCGGCGATGTTGAGCGTTGCGCGCGATGCTTGGGAACGCGGCGGTTATCAGCCGATCGGCGCGGCGTTGTCGGGCATCGCCGCCGAGAATCTGGAAAGCGGATCGGGTATCGTGTCGCGCACGATCGCCAGCCTGGAACATCAATGGGCGCAGGGCCGCGAACTACTCGGCCCCGACAAGGTGCTGGTGATCGACGAGGCAGGCATGATCGGCTCGCGCCAGATGGAGCGCGTCATCGGCGAAGCCGAGAAGCGCGGCGCGAAGGTCGTGCTGGTCGGCGATCCCGAACAGTTGCAGGCGATCGAAGCGGGCGCGGCGTTCCGGTCGATCGCCGAGCGGCACGGTAGCGTCGAGATCACCAATATTCGCCGCCAGCGTGACGACTGGCAGCGCGATGCCACGCGGCAGCTCGCAACCGGGCGAACGGGCGATGCCATGCACGCCTATGACGAGCGTGGCCACGTCTACGCCGCCGAGACACGCGAGCAGGCGCGCGTCAGTCTGATCGACGGTTGGGATCGCGACCGACGGGCCCTCCCTCACGCCACGCGGATCATCCTCACGCACACCAATGATGAGGTGCATACGCTCAACCTTGCCGCGCGCGACCGGCTCCGCACGTCCCGTGCGCTTGGCGAGGACATCGCGATCCGGGCCGAGCGTGGCGAACGCCAGTTCGCGACCGGCGACCGCATTATGTTCCTGAAGAACGAGCGCAGCCTTGGGGTCAAGAACGGCTCACTCGGTCGCGTGGAAAGCGTGACCGCGACCCGCATTGCGGTGCAGCTCGACGATGGCCGCTCGATCGCCTTCGACGTGAAGGACTACAACCAGATCGATCACGGCTACGCCGCGACAATCCACAAGGCGCAGGGTGCCACGGTCGATTGTACCCATGTGCTCGCGACCCCCGGCCTTGACCGTCACGCCGCCTATGTAGCGCTCTCCCGCCACAGCGACAGTGTCGAGCTTCACTACGGCCGCGACGACTTCGCCGATCAGGGCAGGCTTGTTCGCACTCTGTCGCGCGACCGGGTGAAGGATATGGCGTCCGACTACGCACCTGATTTCGGCGACCGCCGCGCGATCGTCATGCCGCCCGCGGCGATTGCGCCACGCGAACGGGCCGATCCGGCTCCGCCAGCACGCGGGCGGGGAATGTTCGACGGCCTCAAACTTCGGGTTGCGCCGATCGGCCCCCCGGAACCGCACGCGCCATCGGTATTGTCATCAGCAGTCCAGCGTTACGCCCGCGCGACGGCAGACATCCTGAAAACGCGCGGGCAGGGGATAGAGGAACTGCCGCACCAGCGGGTCGCGTTCAATGCCGCAGGCACGGCACTGAATACCGTCAGGCCCGATAGCGCGCGCGATCTTCGCAGCGCGTTCGCTCGGGATCGCGGGTTTATTGACGAGGCAGCGAACGGACGAACGACCGCCGCCGTCCGCGCGATGATGCTGGAGCGCGAGGTTCGCAACGATCCTGCGCTTCGCGCGGATAGGTTTGTGGAGGATTGGCAAAAGATGCGCGGGCAGCGTCAGGCACTGAATCACGCCGGGGACGATGCGGGAATGCGTCGCGTCCGCAGCGACATGAGCGCGATGGCGAAGAGCCTTGAGCGCGACCCCCAGGTCGAGTCGCTGCTGCGCAAGCGCCTGCCCGAGCTTGGAATGAGGATGTCGAGCACCGCATCCTTGTCCCATGACCTCCAAGAATGGCTCGGCATCTCGCGCAGTCGGGGACTGGGGCGGTAAGGTTGGGCGCATGGTATCCGATACCAATCCGCCGATCGTACAAGACGACCCCGCCAGCGCCTTCGCCGACTTGCGCGGCGAGGTAAGTTTGCTGCGTCGCGCGGTCGAAGGGTTGACCGCCGAGCGGCAGAACGCGGCGGATTACACCCCGACCCTAACCGGGTTGTCCAGTAGGCTTGCCCATGTTGAGGAGCTTCTCGGCAAGGTCACCGAAAGTCCGGCGATGCGACTGACACCGGAAAATCTGGCAGTGAGCATCGCCAGAGCCAGCGAAACCGCTCGGGCAGGCGATCGTGAATCGCTGGACAAGGCGGGTGCTACTTTGCGAACCTCGATCGCCAGCATCAATGGGATCGTCGAGCACGCCTGGGCCGCTGACCGTCAGTGGAAGCAGCTCTATTGGACGGGCGGAGGGGGCTTGTTCATCGGCGCTATTGGCGCATTATCCATTCTGCATTTGATCGGCTGAAACCCTACCGAAGCCAATGATCAACGCCGGCGGCCTCACCATGCTTGAGCATCCCGCGAACAACCAACCTGTATGGCGTCACTTGACGCCGAACGGGTCTTAGGCTATTTAGCGTCATGAAGATCAGAAACGTGATCCACAAGGGGTTGCGGCGTTTCATCGAGGATGACGATGCCAGCGGGTTGCAACCCGCCGTCGTCACCAAATTGCAGCGTATCGTCTCCTTCCTCCAGGACATGGAACGCGAGGAGGAATTGCGCACCGTGCCGAGCTGGAAAGCGCACATGCTTACCGGCGACCGCAAGGGAACTTGGAGCCTATTCGTAACGAAGAACTGGCGGATGACGTTTCGGATCGACCGCGAGGAGATCGAGATCATCGATCTCGATTACGAAGATTACCACTAGGAGGTGGCGATGAGTGCGATTGCAGGCATCCGCATGAAGAACCCGGCGCATCCGGGCGGTTTCGTGAAGTCAGAGATCATCGAGCCGCTGGGCCTGTCGGTGACGGCGGCGGCGGGCGCGCTTGGCGTCACCCGCGCGACGCTATCGACCTTGCTCAACCAGCATTCGCAGTTGTCCTCCGAAATGGCGCTGCGGATCGAAAAGGCGTTCGGCGTGTCGATGGACACGCTGATGCGGATGCAAAACAGCTACGACATCGCGCAGGTGCGGAAGCGCGAGGGGGAGATCAAGGTTATGCCATTTAAAGAATTGCCTGCCGACAGCCGTCTGGCTTCTGCGCAATAGGCCTGCGCGGTTGCGCCAATCAATGCCAATCCCAAGACCGATTGCGAAATCGCACGTTCGCTGCCACCACCGTGACAATGGATGTTGTGCCTAGGTGTTTAGTCCCACGCTGTGGTGATACGGTGGATCACCACGAGTGGCGGGAGCAGCTATGGGC
>LXQI01000008.1:0-239321 GCA_001683845.1 Erythrobacter sp. ANT-B3C2
CGACTCGCACGCCAACCCCTTGGGGGGAATCCCTAATCGGACTCAACCGTCAGGCTCTATCCACTAGGTGTAAAAGTGCAGACGCTTTGCATCCGTCAGCGCGCGCATAACCTGCACGGCTTCCACACCATGATGCCGAGGGTGACCTAGGTTTTCGCGGGGGCGCGGTTGCATACACCTCCAAACTGGCCGTAGGCCTGACGCTGAGCACCCTCTGGCAGCAGCAGAGAGGACGACGAGCCGATGAGGTAGACCGCCACCATCAGGAGATGGTGGCGGGCCTGAAGATGAAAAGGCTTTGCCGTGTCAGAAGCGCTGGCGGACGCCGAGCAGCGCAGACATGCTGGACAGTCGGGCGCGGAAACCTTCAGCGGAGCCGGCGCCGACGCCATGAAACTCAAGACTTGTGGTTCGCGAATAGCGACCTCCAACTTCAACTGTCGTGGCGGGCGTGAGGTTGAAGCCCACGCCGGCGTCTAGATGCCAGTTGAACCCCCAATCTGTGTCGTCGAAAGCAGTGACCGCCGCGGGCGTTGCTGCAACCCGGTTCTGACGGGCATCAACGCGCGAAGCTCCCACGCCACCGCCGAGGTACGGTACTATGTTCGCGCTAATCGGTAGATCAACGTAGCCGGAGAGGCCGAGCGTCAGCGACCTCAAACGCCCATTTTCCGAGAGCCCGGAGACGTTCTCATCCAAGTCCAAATTGGCAGCGGAATAGCCCACCGTCCCCTCGATCCGAAACAACCCGAGGTCGTAGCCGGCGCCCACTTCGCCGGCGAAACCGCGGCCGAAATCGACATCCCGCGAAAACCGGGTGCCGTTCGGCACGTCAGCATCACGGAACCGGTAGTCGGTGTCGATTGCGACGCCGGCGCGTGCCACCCCGTACGGCCCGACCTCCGATGCAGGGTCAGCCGCTGTTTGGGCGGCAGCAGGCACGGCGAACACGGCCGCGGGGATGGCGGCCAAGGCGATGAAGTAGGTACGAAGCATGAGGTTAACCTTCCATTGAAGCTGATCCGGAAATGATCAGCGATGGGAGCGCTCTGCCTGCGTTCTGGGTGTGCTCTGGCACCCCGGCAACACCGGTAAGTTAAGGGAGCTATATACGTCTGTGACCCATTGACAGTGGGTCCGTGATACACCTATAAGAGGGCATGAGCACAAAACAGCCCTCCTTCAACACCATCCTTCAGATGATGGCCGCGCTACCCGATGAGCAAGCTGCGATCGATCATTTCACCGGCATCCGCTGGAAGAATGGCGCGTTCTGCCCGCACTGCAAATCGACCCGCGTCTATCATTTCAGCGACAAGCGCACGCACAAGTGCGGCGATTGCCGGAAGCGGTTTTCTATCAAGGTCGGTACCATTTTCGAGGATAGCAAAATCCCGATGCGGTCGTGGATGCTGGCAATCTGGCTTATCACGTCGCACAAGAAGGGCATCGCCAGCACGCAGCTCGCCAAGGACATTGGCGTCACGCAAAAGACGGCGTGGTTCATGACCCACCGGCTGCGCTACGCCATCAAAACCCAGTCGTTCAATCGCCCGCTCGCTGGCGAGGTCGAGGCCGACGAGACGTTCATCGGCGGCAAGGAAAAGAACAAGCACGCGTGGCAACGCACGGGCGGCAAGCAAGGCGGCGCGGGCAAGGCTGCGGTTCTCGGCATCCTAGAGCGTGGCGGCGAGCTGCGCACGGGCGTCACGCCAAACCTAAGCGCCCGCAACGTCCAGACCGTCATCCGCGATAACGTCGCTCCCGGCGCGGCTTTGATGACCGATGAGCATGGCGCGTTCGTCGGGCTGTCGGACGCCTACAATCACCATCGGGTGAACCACAGCGCGGGCGAATATGTCCGCCACTATATCCTGCACACGAACGGCATTGAGAGCGTTTGGGCGCTGTTCAAGCGCCAGATCGTCGGCACTCACCATTTCCTTTCGCGCAAGCACTTGAACGCCTACCTTGGCGAAATGACGTGGCGCTTCAATCTCCGCACTATGGACGAAGGCGACCGCGTGAACGCCTTGCTCGCACAGACGGCGGGCCGGTTGACCTATAATGCGCTCAAGGCATGACAGCGCAGCGCGAACGTCCGCTGGGTCTCGATATGCCGTTCGCGGAGGCGCTCGAACGCTTCGTCGGCGTGGACCCCAAGGAATTGCCCGACGAGGTGAAATTGAAACGGAAAAAGCCCCCGCCGAAGCGGGGACCAGGTGTTTCAGGAAAGGCGAAGCCGAAGGCTTAGCTACTTGTGGCGGAAGTGCGCCCGGACGTGTTCGACACGCCCGAAGCGGATACGGAAATAGGCCGAGATATAGATCATCGCGCCCTCCATCGCAGGATGTGGGTTGCATCCGGTGGCCGATGGTGCGATTTAGATGCCTCTGACAGCATCGCGGGTTTCGGCCCCGGTTCGGGGGCCCGTCCGCAAGGACGGGCGCTTTCGTGTTTTCAGGCTATGTCCACGTCATCGGCACCTCCATCGGAAGCCCGGCTTTCCGGGTTGATGAAGCGTTATATCCAGCTAGCTTGCCTAGAGTCGGACGGGAATCGTCGGAATGGGTCTGAAACGCGAGGTCGGAAACCTGCTTTGAGGTCGGAAACCTACGGCGCGCTGTTTCCGACCTTATTTAGTGAGTGCATTGAATAATTTACGAGCACGGTCCCGAACAGGTGTCTCGCCGGCGGTATGGCCTTGCGCTGCGATCCATTCGTGCATCGCGTTCTCAATATCGACCTGCTTCTCCGGATTCAGGGCTCCAACCCAAATTTGGCGCGTGATCTCGATTAGCAGGTCCTCCCACCAAGGTTTTGCCGGTCGTCCCCCGGGGGATGACGCTGGGGCAGGCAATGTGGCGGAAGGCACCGCAGCAGCTTGCGGAGATAGGGGCTGAACGGGCTTTTCACCCGGCATCATTATCCACATCGACCGCTGCGCTAGCTCTCCGTTCAGCGTTGTCGAGATGCGATCTAATAGTCTCTGGAGCCCGATTGTTGTTGTGCCGCTTTGGAGATTTGCGACCACGTTGCTCATGCTACTGGCCGACGCCGGGGCTTCCTTTTCGAGTGCCGAAACCATCGCATCGCAGCGTTTGATGATGTCAGTGACATCTTCCGCCGTGGCGCTGACCGTTAGTGTCGCAAAGCGGCCTCCATAAAATCCAAGCCACCACAAGTTGCAGCTGTAAACGTTCGCATTGAGTTTCAGCATCCCCGCTCCGGTCGGGCTCCGGTTGGTTAGCGGGGAAGCACACCGGAGTGCTGCGCTTGTCGGATGGCCGTCCTATCCCCGCGCACGCATCATGCAGGAATCGCGGCTTGGGTCAAACACGTATGTAGGCCCCTAAGTTAATGCTGGCGGCTGCATCGTGAAAGTCCGTGTAAAGCAGTTGCCGCTCGAAGAGCTTTAAACTCGCCTCAGCTGCTTTTTGCCAGGCAAGCTGATCAAGGAGATAAAAGGATGAAGCTTCGGTTCACC
Organism: Erythrobacter sp. ANT-B3C2; assembly: GCA_001683845.1. Classification (GTDB taxonomy): domain Bacteria; phylum Pseudomonadota; class Alphaproteobacteria; order Sphingomonadales; family Sphingomonadaceae; genus Croceibacterium. The sequence goes on from LXQI01000008.1 coordinate 3,488, forward strand.
GCCGCGCTGGCTATAGTGCTGACCGTACTTCCAGCATGGGCGCAGGACATTGCAGAAGTTGGAGGCAACTGGATCGTCGATCTGCGCTTCTCACCTGAAGCCCCCGCGAGCTCGACAACAATGAACTTAGTTGTTGCAGCTGACGGCCAATTGACCGGCAGCTTTTATGGCAGTGCAATCGAGCAGGGTCGAGCGGTTGAAAGCAACGGGCAACGCTGCTTTGCCTTTCGCACGAGCGACGCAAGTGGCCCTTACCACCACTCCGGCTGTCTTGAAGGTTCCAGCTTAAAAGGTATTACGTGGGCCGAAGGCAGACACTTTCTTCTTGCCTGGACGGCCTCGAAGGATGTTTCGCATGACCAGCAGTAAGCCAGAGAGGTTGCTGTCATCATAGTCGCAACTTGTCTTCGCCGTGTGGGGCTTGGGCACGGAACGGCAGGCCTCAGCTCCTGAGGTTCTGCCACTCGGCCAGTGCGCCCGAGCGGCGAGTCTTGTGGTCTGTCATCTTGATCAGGCGCTTGCGACGGAGGTGGCTCGCAGGCTGGACGGCAAGGATGAGGTGAATAAGGTCGTCCTCGGCATTGCGTATGACGCCGGCTTCAACTTTGAGGCGACTACCGCTTTCAAGGACTAGATCACCCCCCCTATCGTCACTCAGGAGGTTCTCGATGCCCATCAACGCCGCACGCCGGACCGCGCTTGCCGTCTTCACAGCCTTGACCTTGCCTGGTTTCGCTGCCTGGCCGGCCCCAGGCGCAGCACAAGCGCAGTCGGCTGCTGTCACCGCTTCGGTTTACGAACATACCGATCCGATCTTCGCCGAGTTTCAGAAGGAAAACCACATCCCTGGCCTCGTATACGGGATCGTGGCTGATGGACGGTTGGTGCATGTCCGCAGCTTCGGGGTGCAAGACCTGAAAAGCACGCGGCGTGTCACGCCTGACAGCCTGTTTCGCATTGCATCGATGACCAAGGCGTTCACGGCCCTCAGTGTGCTTTCCCTACGCGATCAGGGACGGCTCTCGCTTGAAGCCCCCGTGGAGACCTACGTGCCGGAGGTTAAGGGCTGGCGTTACCCAAGCGCGGACTCGCCCCCGATCCGCGTTCGTGATCTGCTCCATCACACCGCCGGCTTCGTGAATGATGATCCATGGGGTGATCGGCAGACCGCGATGCCGGAGGAGGAGTTCACGCAGCTCCTGCGCACGGGGGTGCCGTTCACCCGCGCGCCCGGCTTGCTGATGGAATACAGCAATTTCGGCTACGCCCTGCTCGGTCGGATTGTGGCCAACGTCTCCGGGCAGCCCTACCGGACCTATGTCGAGCGCACGCTTCTCCAGCCGCTGAGTATGACGTCGAGCGGCTTCGAAGACACGGAGGCGCCGGCTGAACGCCGCGCCCTCGCCTATCGCTGGGAGAACGGTGCCTGGATGGAGGAGCCGACCATGCGACACGGCGCGTTCGGCGCCATGGGCGGACTCCAGACCAGCGCCACCGATTATGCCCGCTATGTGGCGTGGCTCCTCTCCGCTTGGCCGCCGCGCGACGATGCGGACGAAGGACCCATCAAGCGCGCGACGGTGCGGGAGCTAGCACAAGGCTCGAACTTCGCCTGGCTTCAGGAGCGTACGGTCGATGGGCGTCCGTGTCCGCAAGCCGTCACCTACGGGATGGGCATGCGCGTGTTCACCGATTGCGAGCTGGGAACGGTGCTCAACCACGGTGGCGGCTACCCGGGATACGGATCGGGCGTCCTGCTGCTGCCCGACTATGGCGTCGGGCTATTCGTATTCAGCAATCGCACCTATGCCGGCGGCAGTGACGCCCTCTGGCGCGCGGCCTCAATGCTGAACACGGCGGGCCTGCTCTCAGAGCGTCCCCGGCCCCTGAGCCCCGCCCTGAGCGATGCCTATGCCGCCGCGCGCAACATCTATCGGCAGGGCGATGTGCTGGTAGACAAGAGCGAGCTCGCGGACAATTTCCTCATGGACCGCTCGGCCGCGAACTGGCGACGCGAGCTTGCATCCATTAAGCGCCAGGTGGGGGCGTGCGAGCGTGACATGCCCGTTTTTGCTCGCGGAGCGATGTCGGCGAACTTCCGATGGGTTTGCGAGCGCGGCATGGTGGACGGCTACCTCCTCCTTGCGCCAACTACGCCTACCACGATCCAGCAGCTCCGATTGACCATCGCAGCACCGCCACCGGGTTGATCCAGTCTCGCGCTCGCGATCTTAAACGAAGCGTTGCAGGCGAGCCCAGGGTCTACGTCTGCCGCCCGGTCTCCTCATGGCGGACCGAGCGCAGCAACCTTTCTCAAACTATTCCACGTATTCCCCGCCCTTCATGAATGCAGCCAAATAGCTTCGGAGGGCCTGCTCGCTTTCGGGCATACGCGTACCGAATCGGCGGGTAATGAGGGCGGACCGGCTGAGGAAAGCCGGGAAGCTTCGTCCTAAGCGACACGTTCGGCTTCAGCCTTGTTGTCTAGCCGCGCGGGCGACGGCCAGGTCGGCCAGGTCGCGCCTTCCGATCGCGTCGAGGAACAGCGCGCCTTCGATGGTCGCCAGCAACGACGCAGTCGCCGGTAAGCGCTCCGACGCTTGTTCAGCGTCCAGGCGACTAGCCGTCCAACCCACAAAGCCTTCCATGATCGCAGCCGCGACTGTGCGGTGCGGCTGCTGATCACGCGAGGCGCCCGCGGCCAGCTCGAGCCACAGCCGCATGTAGGGCCGAAGCTCGGCCGATCCAGCAACGGTCCAGACCGCGACGAGCAGTTCTGATGGCACCAGGCGCATGTCGGCGGGTATTGCTTTGTCGAGCAGGGCGGTGAGCCGCGTCGCGACGCGCTCCATGCCGCCAGGATAGAGGGCTACAAGAGAACCTCCCGGTTCTTGCTAGGTGAAGCTTCCATGCCCGAATATCTCGCACCCGGCGTTTTCATCGAGGAGATCAAGCACGGCCCGCGTCCGATCGAAGGCGTCTCGACCAGCACCGCCGCCTTTCTGGGCGAAACCGAGCGCGGCACGACGCGTCCGAAACTCGTAACCAGCTACAACGAGTATAGCCGCCATTTTGGGAGCGTCTTCGCAGACGGCAAATATATGCCCGACGCGCTGAGCGGCTTCTTCAAGAATGGCGGCAGGCGCGCCTATGTCTGCCGGATAACCGGTGCCGGAGCGCTGACGGCGAGCCGCGATGTGGGCGGACTGACGATCGAGGCGATCGGACCGGGCGACTGGGGCAACCGGCTGTTCGTCAGGATCGTCGGCAGCTCCATGACAGCAGGCTTGGCGCAGACGCCAATCGGCTTTCGCCTGCAGGTCGCCTATTGGCAGAGCGACGAGCCGGGCTGCGAATTTACCGACCCCTTCGATCCCGCGCAGGCGCGTGCCGTGCCGCAGCCGACCCTGACCGAGGATTTCGACGACCTCGTCTTCGACAATCCCGCATCGCCTGACTATTTCACCAAGCGGCTCGAGGACAATTCGGCTCTGTTGAAAGTGTCACTGACGGACGATATTCCGCTCACAGCTCTTCCCGAGGCGGGCTTCGCGGCGCTGACGAATGGAGCCGACGGCGCCGCGCCAACCGTCGTCGACTTCAAGGGCGAAAACACCGACAGCGATCTTCGCTCCGGGCTGTCGGCGCTGGACCTCGATGAGTGCCGCGAAGTGGCGCTGGTCACCGCACCGGCCGCGGCCGACGACGTGGTCGGCGAGATCCGCACCCACTGCGAGAACAATAAATTCCGCTTCGCGGTGATCGATTGCGATGCCAACGCCGCCGACGCCGGCAGCATCGATCCGCGTGCCGCTTGGGATAGCTCCCATGCGGCCTTCTATTATCCTTGGGTCTACACGGCGGACCTGCAGAGCGGCGCGCGACGCCTGGTGCCGCCGAGCGGTCTTGTGCTCGGCCTCTACGCGCGCACCGACAGTGAACGCGGCGTGTGGAAGGCGCCCGCCAACGACATCCTGCGCGGCGTCATTGACCTCGAATACCATGTCAATTCAGGCATGCAGGAGGTGCTCAACCCGCGCGGCGTCAACGCTATTCGACGCTTCCCGGGCGCGGCATTCGGGTGTGGGGAGCTCGCACGCTCTCCAGCAATCCGGAGTGGAAGTATGTCAGCGTCCGGCGGCTGTTCATCTTCCTGGAACGCTCGATCTACGAAGGCACGCAATGGGTCGCGTTCGAACCGAATGACGAGCGCTTGTGGGCGCGGGTGACCGACACGATTCGCCTGTTCCTGCGCACCCAGTGGCGCAACGGCGCGCTTGTGGGGACGACGGAGGATCAGGCCTTCATGGTCGCATGCGACCGGTCGACAATGACACAGGATGAAATCCTGAACGGTCGGTTGATTTGCCACATCGGCATCGCGCCGGTTCGCCCGTCCGAATTCATTATCTTCCGCATCTTCCATGACACCGCCGAGGCCGGCCGTCTGGATGAGCATCCATGACCAAACAAAGAGGCCAGATCCGCGCTGCAAATGGCGCGGTGGCGCGAACTCACGCTCATGCCTGTAACAGGCACCAGCTGCCCGGCAGCTTCGCAAACGCTAGACCCAAATGCAGACGTTCATAGCTATGTCGCCGCCGCAACCGGACGGCCGTTCGATCTCGATGCAGAGGGGGCAAATGGCTCGCTACCGCGAGGGGCAGAATGTGACCCCAGGTGGGGTCACATTCTGATCGGACACTCGACGCCACTGAGACCCACAAGCAGACGCTCAACCGCATTGAGCGCTTCCGACTTCCGGACGCTGGTTCATGTGGGTCTGTCGATCTTATAGAGGGCTGCTTCCGTCAGCTAAGTGCCCTCTCGCCAGCTATCCCGCAGCGTTAGCTCAGCGGAGGCAATGGTGATCTGATTAGAAGTAAAGCCGTCTCGACAGTATAGGGGCGAGCATGCAGATTCTTACCCAGCCTCTTCTTTTCGGCGTGGAGGCGGCGGTGTGCGAGGCGCTCGGCATTGCACGGCTGCGCCACCGGTCAGCCCTCATGTCATTAGGCATGCCTTCAACTGTGGACGTGCCCTTGATCGTCTACACGACAGTCGCCCGCAACTGGGCTGAGGGCCGAGCCGCGGAAAACGTCAACCGCTCGGGCCAGAACTGGCGCTGGACGCTGCAGCCGCACATTAGCGCCGCTAATCGCAGCGCGGAGGTTGTGTTAGAGCGGGCAATCGCCACGGCATGCGTTGCGGAAGGCCGTGACGACTGGGCGAACCAGATACCAGTCGCTTCGGGACTGATCGCTGGCGCAGCGGACAGGCGGCGCGCAATTGACTTGGCGCAGCGGCGTGGCGAGCGACACTATGAGCTGATCGAGCTGAAGGTAGCAAGCGATACGCCCCTCTATGCCGCCGTCGAACTGCTCGGCTATGTCAGCCTTTGGTTCCTAGCGCGCGAGACGGCACCTCTTCACGCGCCCGCCCTCCTCGCCGCCGATCGGATCGACCTAAGCGTTCTTGCTCCGTCGGCCTTCTATGCGCCCTTTCGATTGGCCGAACTTGAACAGTCGGTCGCAACAGGCGCGCAAGCGCTTGGTGACGCAAAGGACGTGGCGGTCACCTTTGCATTCGACGTGCTGCCAGACGGAGTTGCGGAGCAGCCCGCGAAAAATGGATCGCTCCTCGACGCGTTGGCAGAGCGGCGGAGGCTGCATGCCGCAGACTGATCTGTTCCTGTCCGGCGTATGTGCTGAACACGTGCTCGCCCGGTTGGATGCGGCAGGCGGCTACGAGGTCACGTCCGGCAAGCTGGCGCACCCGGAGAGCTCGTCGGCACTCGCGGTCAACGCCTTCAGCTGGTTCATCGAGCGACCCGCGCTGCTGCCGCCGCTTAAGATTTCGAAGCACTCGAAAAGCGATGCAAGGGGGACGAAGAACCTGCGAGCCGGCCACCGCGATCTTCGCAAATCATGGTTCGTAGAAGTTGCCACTCTCGCCGATCTCATGCCGTTTCTCTTCGGCTACGAAGGGGCCAACGAGCTGAAAATTTCTGCGATCCTATCTACGCAGCCCGCCCGGCCTTGAAATGCCAGATTGGCTCGGGCAGGTAGCTGGAGGACATCTGGCGACGATTCCGGAGGATCTGCGTTGGGTTGACTCAGTCGGCTGGCTCATCTTCTCGATTAATACAATCTAGCTGGATTGTTCGGAATTGACGACCCCTTCCAATTCAAGGAAAGTCAGCTCAAGAACGCGCTTGAACGGGGAAGTTGGATCGGCGGGCCCGGCATTCCTCTGGACGACGCTGTTTCGCGAGCATCGCCGCTGGCGAACTGCGCCCAATGAACCGGAACGCCAAACGCAACTGCTGCTGGATCGCCTTTGTCAGCAATTGGCGCGAGGCCTGAAGGATGCGGCTGGAAGGATCGGCTGAGCGGCTCCTGTAACGAGCCGCATAGATCCCTGTTCTGCTGCCTATCCTTCCCTGATCGGCCCGATTGAATTCCCTGTTCAGTGCTTTAGGGAGTCGAATGCAAAAGCGCGAATTCCCGGGCCTACAGGCGACCCGAGGGCGTTCAAGTTGGCACGATTCTGTGTATTTTCCCTGTTTCTCCCCGGGAACAGGGAATTCCTGCATGAGACTGGTTCGCTCCGGACCGCGTCGCGCACCACCCAATCCTGAAATTCCTTACTCCAGGACGTCGCCTTTAAATGCGGAGCAGGAAATGGAGTAGTTCCTCGCTGTTTTCCACGAGAACTTTCTTCCGTGCAATGGGCGACGCGTGGAATCGCGGCAAAGCTGCGCATCATTAGGAGGAGGGGGAGAGCTATGGATCTGGGTCTGGCCGGCAAGGTCGCGCTTGTAACAGGCGCCAGCCGGGGCATCGGCCTTGCGATTGCCGAGGGGCTGGCCGTCGAGAGGACGCACCTGGCAGTTGCGGCGCGAGACGGCCCAACATTGGCCGCAGCAGCAAGCATCTTGAAAGACCGTGGGGCCGAAGTGCTCGCCCACACCTGCGACGTTGCAGACGAAGCGTCCGTTTCCGCGCTGGTTGCCGCGACGCTGGAGCGGTTCGGGAGGATCGACATTCTGGTCAGCAATGCGTCTGCATTGGCGGTCGGCCCGGAACGTTCGTGCTGGGACGCGAGCATTGCGGTGGATTTGATGGGAGCAGTCCGGCTGGTAGAGGCCATATTGCCGGGGATGCGGGTGCAGGGCAGCGGCGCCATACTGCTCATCTCCTCGGTGTCAGCGATCGAGGCTTCCCCGATGTCGGACTTTGGCTACACAGCGGCCAAGGCAGCGTTGAACGCCTACGCCAAGAAGCTTGCGGTCGTCGAAGGCCCGAACGGCATCCGTGCCAATGCCTTGCTGCCGGGTTCGACCGAGTTTCCCGGGGCTGGCTGGGACATGATCCGCCAATACCAGCCAGACCTGTACGAGAGGGTGAAGGGGGGGATTCCGAGCGGTCGGCTGGGGTTACCAGAAGAAGTGGCCGATGCAGCGGTCTGGTTGGTATCTTCGCGCGCGAACTGGGTTACGGGCACCGCCCTTGCAGTCGACGGCGGACAATCCAAAGGAATGCGCTGATCCAGCCCTTGCCCTTTATCAAGCGGATCCGATGCGTCGGCCGGTGGACTTGAGGTGTTAAATGGCCTCCTCTTGCGTACCGACATCGGTAAGCCATTTGTCCGCGGGTAACCCTATTCGTGCCGTCCGCGATTCGCGATCTTGGATCGGCTACGGGCAAAATTGACGACGGCTTGCACTACTATGCGTTGGACAGCCGGGAGACTAGCGGCAACTCCCTCTCCGCCATGATCTGAACCCTGCGCGATCATCGCCGTCTCGGCGGCATCGGATCCTGAACGAGTTTCGATCGAGTGCACGCAGCACGATGGGAACCGCCATGTGTGGCAGCGTCAGGATGGACCAGGTCGTGAAGCTGGCCGCGACGGCTCTTTCCGAAAGCGGCGATGCGGCGCCGAATGCGAAGGCGACGTTGGCGATGCCGATTGCCGCCAGCGTCAGCAGGAGGACGGTTGCCCCACGCTGTCCCTTCGCGTGCGCCGACAGCGCCGCAAGCCCGGAGTGCAAGTGCAGCGGCGAATGGAACAGGCAAAAGAAGAGCGCGAAGCCGATCACCGGGGGCAGCATCGCCATCGAGACCAGGGCAAGGCTGCCGCCGAGGGCATCGGCGCGCGCACCGACGCTCCACAACAGACCGATGGCGGCCAGCGCGACCATGGTCGCAACCGGCGCCACCGACCGCAGCAGATCGACAATGATCGCGCTCGCGCCGGTCCCGGCGATCGCGGCGAACAGGCCGGTGAGTGCAATAGGGTGGGTCAGCGCTGGCAGCGCAAGCAACGCCAACGCTACCGCATGGGCGAGGAACGCCGATCCGGTGCGGCTCCAATCCTCGGCGAAATGCACGACGGCGAGCCCATAGAACAGGGCAAGAGCGAATACCGGACTCGTCAGCCACGTCGCAGCCATTGCAGCCGCAAGCCCAAGATAAAGAAGAAGGATCAACGACCGCGAGACCCCCGGCTGCGCCTGCCTGAAAAGGTCGAGATCGAGCGTACCGTGGGGCAGCCCAATCACGAGGATCGCCCCGCAGGCGATCACCGTTGCTTTCGTCGTGTCGAGCGGCACGCCGGCCGCCAGTCCGACCAGACAGAGCGCAGTGGCGATGGCCAGCGCAGCGGGGAACGGTGTTGATTGAGCGACCGGATGGTGCATGAAGGGTGCTTCGATGAAGGCGGGCGAGGCCGGAGCCCCGCCCGCAAAAGGTCAGGCCGTCGCCGGTACCGGCTTGCCAACATCCTTGTATTCGATCGCGGTCTTCCGGACGGCGATCATGTAGATCAATATGCCCAGACCGGCCTTAGCGACGATGTCCGCGATGGTGTAGCCAATCTGGATGCCGGTCTCGATCGTGGCCCCCGTCAAGTTGGTGTAAGGGATCATATAGACGAGAGGGTAAAAGCCCCACGACGCGAAGGTCAGCAGACGGGCATGCTTCACCAGGCCGCGCACGCTTTCCGGCTGGTGTTCGATCGCTTCGCCAAGGCCCTTGAAAAGCTCCCAGACGATATAGACGAACGGAATGGCCGACAGCGTGCCCCAGAGGGCGCGGGTCGCGTTATCATCGGCGATTTCAACCGGATATCCCAAAATGACCATCAGTGCCGCAGCAAGGCCCAGCTTGGTGGCCTTGGACACCGTTTCCGAAGACGAGAGCCGCATCACGAGGATCAGTTCAATGAGCAGCAGCGGCACGGTGAGCAGCCAGTCAACGTAACGGTAAGCGTCGTTGAAGGCGAGGCCGGTGACCACCACCACGCCCTCGCGCACCTGAAAGGCGCCCTCCCAGCTCCCGAAGATCCGCCAGTAATGATAGGCGGCGATGGCCGTGACGAGCCCCGAGATGGTCAACGCGGGTTTGTAGGCGGCTCCGACTTGCGAGCGGCTGATCCACAGGAACAGCGTCGTGGCGGCCATGGTGGCGAAGGTGAACGAGAAGGCATTGTATACGAAAAAGTATTGGGCTGCGGTAATTGTTTCCACGTCTTGCTTTCCTCTGCTGGTCCATGAGAGCAGAAAACACCAGATCTGTCCGGTCACCAACATCGCACAAGACGCGCGATGAAGATGATCGGTAAAGATCACGACGACGCATTATTGCCGCAGTCCGAGCTCTCTACACGGATTGCGCGGGGACTAAACCGTTGCCAATCTTTTCACTATACGGCCCTTTTCCCGTAGTCTCTTCTAAAGCCCGGCCTCGACCGCGATGCGGATCGCATCGGCGGTGTTGGCCGTCTCGAGCTTTTGAAGCAGCAGCGAACGGTGCATCTTGATTGTCTTCTCGCTAAGCGAAAGCTGCCATGCGATCTGCTTGGTTCGAAAGCCTCGGGAAATCTGCTGCAGCACCTCGCGCTGTCGGGGCGAGAGCGTCTTGACGAGCGCGACGGCATGGTCTCGGCGGCTCGACGATGGTCCCATCGCCTCCTCCTGCAACTCGACCTGGGACCCGAGAAAATACTCGAGCTCGCGATCGTAATCGAAGACGGGTGCCACCAGCACCGCATTGCGGAATGGAGTTCGATCGCGCTTGTAATTGAGGATCTCGACCAGCACCGGCCGCTTGTCGCAAATGCCGCGTCTGATCCGCTCGGTCAGCCAGGGCTCGGTCGCGGGTCCGGCCAGGAATTTACAGGTGCGTCCGACAATCTCGTCGACCGGATAGCCCGTCAGATCGCAGAACACCTGATTGACCGCGACGATCGGATTGCGCGGCAACCGGGGGTTGCTGATCACCGATGCAATCGGGCTCAGGAGAATGGAGGTTTGGAGCGAGTTCATCGCGCCGTCCAGTTCAGGATCCATGGTCGTGGTCAACTCAATGTCTGCAACCAGAGTGGCTCCGCGCTGACCGCATCCGGGGGAGTAGAACACCACGCTCACGAAAGCGTCCGAGGGGCTGGTCCACATGAAAACGGCAGCAATTTTCTATCGTCGGCGTTTCAGCCAGTGGATCCTGATCGGTCGAGTCCGCCGACATTCGGACTAGGAATACAGCGCAGCGGGAGGGGCTTCGATCGCTGGAGGCACCGCTCGTGACATTGGCAGTGCCCGCCCGAGGCGAGATGACCCGCAGCTGTCGAAAAAAATAGTTTTTGCAGATCACCTTCCGCCGGCTGTCCGTGGGACAATATTGATATCGCGCTAGAGCGAGCTTTCTGAATATGCATGCGCCTAGCGTCGATCACCCTGACCTTTGGTCCGTATCGTCAATTCGGCCCGGCCGGACCAAACGCCAAAAGCCCAAGTTTATCAAACTCTCGAAAAGGCCATCATGAACTTTCGTTTAATTGCACCACTCCTATTGGGCACCGCCCTAACACTTGCCGCTTGCGGCGAGCCCGCCGAAAACGAAACCACCGTAGAGGATACTGGCATGGCTGATCAGATGACCAACGACGCCCCGACCACCGCCGGCACGATCGTCGACGTTGCTTCGGGCAACAGCGACTTTTCGACACTTGTAGCCGCGGTTCAGGCCGCTGATCTGGTCGAGACGCTGTCGGGCCCCGGTCCGTTCACCGTTTTCGCGCCGACCAACGCGGCGTTTGACGCGCTGCCAGATGGCACGGTCGAGGAACTGACCACCAATGACACCGACACGCTTGGCGGCATTCTCACCTACCACGTCGTCTCGAGCGAAGTAATGGCCGAAGACCTGATTGCGGCGATCGAGGAAGCGGGCGTGGACGGCTACACGGTCGAAACTGTCAACGGCAAGACTCTGACCGCGATGCTGAGCGGCAGCGATGTGACGCTGACCGATGCGGCCGGCAACTCGGCCACCGTGATCGCGACCGACGTAGACGCGTCGAACGGCGTAATCCATGCAATTGACACGGTGCTCATGCCCCAGTGATCCCTTGACGCCACGCCGCGAGAACTCAACCTTCTGCGGCGTGGCGTAGCGTAGCGGCCAATGGTGGGCTTCCGTACCGTTACAAGAACTGTGCACACCAAAGTAATCAGCCGTCTGCTTGGCTCCGGACTGAAAAGAGCCTTTTGCGAGGGAGAGCGACAGTCGAGCGCTCCATCGCCGCTCACCTTTTCGCCCACACCGATTTCCAGCGCTTCAGCGCCATTGGACGAGGTTTTTTGAACAGGAACTCGTACGGGCAGAACTATGCGACGATCCGCGATGCAACTCGGGAACCCCGCAGGCGCAACTGGCCCGCGGGTTCGCGCATGTTTTTACGATCACTTTGCAGAAGCTTCGTTCCGACGCCAGATCTCCTCGGCAAGGAAGGTCGCGAAGCACACCCAGCCGACGAGCGGCAATCCGGCGATGGCAGCGTGTTTATCCACCTTTAGGCTGGTAGCCACGAGACCGACTGCGCTCGCTCCGAGCACTGCGGAGCCGGCAGTCGCCCAGCCGGGCGCTCGTTGGCCGAAGAAGATTTCGCTCCAGCCCGCGATGCCGATCTGATTTATGCCCCAGAATGCCAGTGCCGTACTTCGCTCTAAAGAGGCACTGGCGCGCAGCAGCCTGTACCCGCTGTATGCTTGGCCTGCCTGGATCAAGGGCCACGCCAACGCGAACACGGGTGCCGGTGGCGTGAATCCGGGCTTGATCAGTCGGTGGTACCAGCGCATCGTTCGCGGGTTGGCGGGCGAAGGACTGGCACGACCCCCTACTGCCAAGGCAGCGATCACAAGACCGACGGCCAAGCCCGCAGCCAACCTCGGCGACAGTCCGTTATTTCCCGCTACTCTGGTCATCGCTCGTCTCCAGAAAGACAGACGAGTAGTCTCGACGCCAGTTCCGATCGCGCACGATTTCCAGCTCATACTTGCATTTGAGCCGTATGATCGCCGTGCGCGGCAATGCCCCTCCAGAAGACACGATGGCGCCTTCTGAGGTGATGCCGATTGTTGCCGGGCAACAGATGCGGGGCGCAATTCCCACAGCCGCTCCCATGTCTCAAACTGCCATGATCGTCACGCAGGCGGCTCTGATCTGCAGCCTGAGTTCGTACCAGTCTAGATGCGTTGCGAGTACCGCGCAGTCAATTTGTGGTGAGCGCCACCGCCCCCGACGAGGCGCGCCGCTTTGCCGAAGCGAATGTATTGCGCGGCTAGTATGTGCCTGATCGCAAGCTGGGCAGAGGCGCCAGAGTTAAGATCCGTCACCGCTCTCCTTGCCACTCTCCCGCTCCAGCGCCAAGAGGCCCGGCACGGCGCAGGAGCCGCCAACCCTGATGGCGACAAACCGCTAAACCGGAGCTGGTCAGTCCGGCCACTCGGACGATGGCCCGTCCCGTCAGGTCAGAGCGCGTGGTCGAAGCAGGATCCGATCTACACCGGCCTACCGGCGGTTCACGTGCTGGGCGAACGGCTCAGCCGCCGCCCAGCGTGATCAGCGAGAAGCAGTGCGCCCGTGGTCAACTCGCCATCGCCAGCGCCTCCTGCGAGCGAAACGAGGGTCTCGAATGGCACGCGTCGTCAGATACACAGGACGACAAAGAAGATTATTGCAAATCAGTCGCAGGAGCATTAGTCCCGCCGCTCTGGTAAGGGGGATTGTGTGACCGACCGAATGAAATTTGGCCTGATGGTATCAGCTGCCGTTATGATGCCACTGACGGCCGCGGCTAACGAAGCCGAAGATCAGGATCGCAGTGCGCTGCTGGATACGATCACCGTTACCGGCTCGAACGTGTCGCCAATCGATATCGGCGGCTCGGTGCAGGTGATCACGCAGGAAGAGTTGCGGGTCTTCGAGTACAGCGACGTGAACCGGATCCTTCGCCAGGTGCCGGGCGTGTTCCTCCAGGAGGAGGATGGTTTCGGCCTCCGCCCGAACATCGGCATCCGCGGATCCGGCACCGATCGCAGTGCGCGGGTGGCGATCATGGAAGATGGCGTGCTCAAGTCACCGGCGACCTATTCGGCGCCTGCTGCCTATTATTTCCCACGCATGGCGCGCATTTCCGGGGTGGAGATCGCCAAGGGCCCGGCGGCGATCAAATACGGACCTTCGACGATCGGCGGCGCGATCAACTTCTTCTCCACGCCGATCCCTGACGTGCCCGCCGGCACTGTCGCGGCCAGCCTCACCGCGCTTGCGGGCAGCTATGAAAGCCAGCGGCTGCATGGGTGGGTTGGTGGCTGGGCGCCGCTGGGCGGCGGCATCGAACTAGGTGCGCTCGTCGAAGGGCTGTACGAACATTCCGATGGCTTCAAGCGTCTCGACATCGGCGGCTCGACCGGCTTTCGGATCGAGGATTACACCGCCAAGCTCGGGCTGCGCTCAGCCGATCGCCGCCACGGCCTTGAGCTTAAGTACCAGCGCAACGATGAGCGCAGCGACGAGACCTACCTCGGCCTCACGCTCATGGATTTCGCGGCCAATCCGAACCGGCGTTACAACGGCAGCCAGGTCGACGAGATGAATGTCGAGCATGAGACCTGGCAGCTCACCCATTCGGTCGAACTCGCGCCTCGCCTCAGCCTGACGACGATCGCCTACCGCACAGATACCGCGCGCTCGTGGTACAAGCTCAACGACGTGCGCAACGCTGCCAACACTGGCTGGTCGTCTCTGTCCGACGTGCTTGCCAATCCGGCCGCCAACTCACTGCAGCTGGCCGATCTGATGGGAGCCGCAGGCTACAACGGCCGTGCCGGAGCGCTGCGCGTGCGCAACAACAATCGCGTGTACCAGACCACGGGCGTCCAGTCGGTGCTCAGCACCGGGTTTGACACGGGGAAAATCCGCCACACGCTCGAACTGTCCGCGCGCTACCACGAAGATTCCGAGGATCGCTTCCAGCAGGACGATCGCTACCAGATCGTTGATGGGCGGATGCAGCTGACGAGCGCCGGCGCGCCGGGCACGCAGGACAATCGTAAGGGCGACGCGAAGGCCTGGGCCTTCTTCGTGCGCGACACGATCGAGGCTGGGCCGGTCACTCTCGTGCCAGGGCTGCGATATGAAACCATTGATTTGCGCCAGACCCGGTGGGCGCTTGGCGATACGGCGCGCTCGACCCCCACACTAATCGCCCAGCGGACCATCGACGTCTTGATTCCGGGGATCTCCGCCAGCTTCGCGCTTTCGGATGACCTACGCCTGATCGGCGGCGCGCACCGGGGCTTCACCAATCCGGCACCCGGCTCGAACGTCGATGTCGAGACCTCTTGGAATTACGAGGCTGGCATCCGGTTCGCCCGCAACGGCTGGCGGGCCGAGATCGTGGGTTTCTTGAACGATTACGAGAACCTGGTCGCCACCTGCACTGCCTCCAGCGGCGGCAATTGCGAGATCGGCGATCAGTTTGAGGGCGATGCCGTCGATGTGAAGGGAATCGAAGTGCTCGCCAGGCACACACTCGGCAGCATTGCCAACGAGGGCTTCGAACTGCCGGTCTCGCTGGCCTACACCTTCGTCGAAGGCCGGTTCAACTCGGCCTTTTCGAGCGAATATGAGCCATGGGGCGAGGTGGAGGTCGATGACCGACTGCCCTATTTGCCGAGCCATCAGCTTGCGCTCAACGCCGGGCTAAGGGTCGAGCGCGCGCGGGTGAACGCGACCCTCAACTGGGTCAGCGAAACCCGGGCCACAGCCGGACAGGGTCCGATCGCCATCGGCGACCGAATCGACGAGCGCGTGCTGGTCGATCTATCGGCTGAGGTCGATCTCCTGCCAGGCCTCGCGGCATTCGGGACCGTGCAGAACCTGTTCGATGTCAGCTACAATGCCAGCTTCTCTCCATCGGGCGTTCGACCCGGAGCACCACGGCTGGCGATGGCGGGCCTGCGCGCTCGCTATTGACGGGTGGATTGCGGACCGGGGGGCTTGGCAACATCTCCCCCGTCATCGTGGTGCGCCTATAATCTGCTCTTCCGGGGCCGGAGGCGTGCAAAGCACAAAACTTCGTTCGCCTTCTCTGTCCATCCCCACCCAATTCGGCCGTTACCTAGATAAGGCGACACCCGAGAGCTGTCGGTCCCTCTCAAGTGCTCTTAAATTTAAGCGAATGACCGACCTCGGGCGAAATTGCTGCTGATCGGCTGGATGGTATCGCAATACCCCGAGCCAACGCGCAGAGAGACACGGTCCGAGCACCAGTCAACGTGCTGCAGGCCGCCGAGACAAGATCATCAGAACCAAGCGCGGATGCCGACCACGGCGTTGATCGACGAGGCATCCTCCCCGGCAATGCGCGCGAGATCTGCCGTCCGGCCGAGTTTCGTTTCGTGAACAATCCCGACATAGGGCGCAAATTCTCGCATAAATTCGTAGCGCAACCTCAGGCCGGCCTCGGCGCTGGTCAGGCCCGCTCCAAGGCCCAGCTCGGGAATGTCCTGCGCCGATAGGTCGAATTCAACCTTCGGCTGGAGGATCAGGCGCTGGGTAATCCGCTGGTCATATTCGGCCGAAGCACTCGCGCGCACCTCGCCCTCAGTCGAAAAGTAAACATATCCATCGACCTCGAGCCAGTAGGGGGCCAGACCCTCAACGCCGACTACAGCATGGGTCCGGTCCGGGCCCACACCCAGATCCTGCCGCACGCCGGCCTGAAAATTAAAGTAGGGGCCGATGGCGCGGCTGTAGAGCGCCTTCAGCTCGACGCTCCCGATCGGCTCGCCGAGCTCTCCTTCCCCATCGGCCTTGAATACGAAGCGGTTGATGTCCCCACCGAACCAGAAGTCGCTTTCGAATTTGTAGCCTTCGTGCCCGTCGGCGATTTTCACCTCTGCAAGATCGATCATGACCTGGCTGAAGGTGCCGCCACCATGTTCGCGGCGTAGTGCATCCCGCGCGGGCTGCATTACTGTTTGTCCCCACACCCTATCCGCATAGTTCGCCGCCACCGGGCGCGGAGCCGGCAGGTCGCCTGCAGGCAGGTTCGTCCCCAGCGCGTCCCCTCCGCCGGGCCCGGTCGCGGGCGTGCAATGCCCCATTGTCGCATGTTCGGCCGGGCAGTCCGGGTCTTCTGCCGGCGGTGAGGCCGGCTCTGCCCCGGACATTGCACAGTGCCCCATCGCCGCATGTTCGGGCGGGCAACCTCCCGCACTCTCGCCGGGCGCCGGCTCCTGCATTGTGCAGTGCCCCATCTCCGCATGTTCGGGGGTGCAGCCGGCATCGCCATGCACGCCAGCCGAGGGGTCGCTCATCAAACAATGGCCCATCGCCGCATGCTCCGGCGTGCACGGGGCCGATCCGGCAGGCGCGGAGCTCTGAGCCGGTGTCGCACCATGCTGGCCGTGCCCGCCGTGCGATTGCGCCAGCACGGGGGTCGCCGCGACGAGGACGCTCAGTGCAACGCCGCTGGAAAGCAGCCTGTTCATGCCGCTTCCTCCCGCGGGCGGACCGTCACCACCTGCATCATCCCTGCGTGCATGTGGTAGAGCATGTGGCAGTGGAACGCCCAATCGCCGACGGCATCGGCGGTGAAGTCGAACGCCGCGGTGCCGCCGGGCTGCACGTTAACCGTGTGCTTGCGCGGCGCGTAATCGCCATGCCCGGTCACCAACTCGAAGAAATGGCCGTGCAGGTGGATGGGGTGGGTCATCATCGTGTCGTTCACGAGCGTGATCCGGACACGCTCGCCTTCGAGGAACGGGATCGGGTCCTTGACCTCGGAGAGCTTCTCTCCGTCGAACGCCCACATGTAGCGCTCCATGTTGCCGGTGAGGTGGATGCGCATCTCTCGTTCCGGCGCGCGGATGTCGGGGTTGCGCTCCACCGCGACGAGATCGCGATAGGTCAGCACGCGGTGGCCTCCATCGTCCAGCCCCTGGCCGGGATCGCCCATCCGGTCGACCGGCATGGGCGAGATCGTCTGGACCGTCGGCGTCTTTTTCACGCTCGGGGCGACGGAGAAATCGCGCATCGAATGGTCCATGGCCATTCCGCCGGCCGCACCGTGCCCCATTGCCGCGTGATCCACGGCGGTGCCCCCCTCCATCGTGCAATGCCCCATCGCCGCGTGCTCGGCGGTGCAGCCGGCCGCCGCGCCCGACATGGCGCCGCCGCCATGGTCCATTCCGCCCATTCCCATGTCCGCCATGGTGGCGAGAGGTCGCTCGCGCAGCGGCGGCACCACCGCCGCCATGCCGGGCCGGGGCGCCAGCGTGGCGACCGCCATGCCCGACCTGTCGATGCTCTCGCCGATGATGGTATAGGCGCGCTCGTCCGCCGGCTCGACGATGGCATCGTACGTCTCGGCCACTGCGATCTGGAACTCGTCCACTTCCACCGGCCGCACATTCAGCCCGTCCGCCTGGACGATGGTGATCTTCAGCCCCGGGATGCGCACGTTGAAGGTCGTCATCGCCGAGGCATTGACGAAGCGCAGCCGCACCCGCTCGCCCGCGTGGAACAGGCCGGTCCAATTGTCCTGCGGCCCGTGCCCGTTAATGAGGTAAGTGTAGGTCGAACCCGTCACGTCGGCGACATCGGTCGGGTCCATCCGCATCCGGCCCCACTCCAGGCGCTCGCTGGCCGACATCGGCTCGCCATCCGTCGCCGTCAGCTTCTGGTGATTGAAATAGCCTCCCATCTGCTTGAGCTTCCGGAAGATCGTGTGCGGGTGCATGAAGCTGAAGTCAGACAGCACCACCACATGCTCGCGATCCGACACGATCGGATCGGTGCCCGCGGGGTCGATCACCATCGGGCCGTAATGCCCCATCTGCTCCTGCAACCCAGAGTGGCTGTGATACCAATAGGTGCCGGCCTGCAGGATCGGGAACTCGTAAGTGAAGGTGGTGTGCGGCCTGATCCCCGGGAAGCTGACCCCCGGCACGCCATCCATGTGGAACGGCAGGATCAGCCCATGCCAGTGGATCGAGCTGTCCTCATCCAGTGCGTTTTCGACGTGCAGGCGCACGTTCTGCCCCTCGCGCAGCCGGATCAGCGGCCCGGGCACGGTGCCGTTGATGCCGATGGCATGGCCCTGCCGGCCATCGATGGTCGCCATCTGGTGAGCGATGCGCAGGCGGATATCCTCGCCGGAGACCACTGCGAGATCGCGCGAAAGGCCGGGCGCATTGGTCTGCGCCCAGGCGGGCATCCATGCGGACAGCGCCAGCGCGCTGCCGCCGATTCCCGCACCACGCAGCAGCTGCCGCCGATCGAACAATTCATTCATAAGTGGATCAAAGCTCCGTTCTTAGGCGCGGGATAGGCAATGCTGTCGGCTGTCCCTCGGGTCGCGACAGGTAAGCGAGATCGGTGCATGATCAATGCAGCCCGAGTACGGACGGCTTGACGATCATCCACACCGCCATGGCGACCATCATGACATTCTCGGTCAGGGAGACGAAACCCAGCGGCACCTTGCTGTCCCCACCCACGCAGGCGCATTTGAGCTCGCGTCGATCGATGTAGACCGCCTTGAACACCGACACTGCACCCACAGTACCGATAAACAGCGCGATCGGTACCGAAAGCCACATGAACGCGCCCGCGATCATCAGCACGCCCGCCGCACCCTCGGCATAGGGATAGATATACCCATAGGGCACCCACCTTTTGGCGAGCAGGTCATAGTTCAGGAACATCGTTGCGAAGCTGTCGATGTTCTTCAGCTTCTGGAGCGCCAGCAGGCACATCGAGAAGGCGATGAACCTCTCACCCGTGCGGATGCCGATCACCTCGCCCGAAATCGCCCAGCTGGCCGCAACCGCCATCAGCGCCGCCATGGCGAACAGGGCAATCACGGGAGTGTAGGTGACCGCGTCCTTGTCTTTCACCCGCTTGCCAAAATGGCGCCGCAGATCGTCATATCCGCCGATACGCTGGCCATCGATGAAGATCTGGGGCGTCGTCTTGACCGCGTGTGCAGCCTTGAACGCGTCGGTCTCCGCGCGGGTCGTCAGGTGATTGTCCGCCACTTCAATGCCCTGACGTTTTAGCAGATCGACCGCCATAAGCCCGTAAGGGCAGGTGTGTTCGGCCATCACCATCCGGTACAATTCGGCCTGCCGTGCAGCCTGCGCCATGTCCTGCTCCCTGCCAGCGCGGGCTGGTTCAAATCCGCCTACGCACTGTCGTCGTGCTACCATGTGGGGCTTCCAACCATTGGAAGGTCAAGGACTCACGTGATAAGTGTTGGCGCCCGTCGATTTTGGGGGAAGGCTAGATATGAACATCGGGGAAGCGGCCCGCCAATCGGGCATCTCGGCCAAGATGATCCGCTATTACGAGGAGATCGGCCTGATCCCCCCGGCCGATCGCCGAGCGTCCGGCTATCGCGACTATTCCGAGGCGGATGTGCACGAGTTGCGCTTCATCTGCCGCGCGCGCGATCTTGGCTTCATGGTCGCAGAGATCTCCGAACTGCTCGGCCTCTGGCGCGACCGGGGCAGGCGAAGCGGCGAGGTGAAGGCGCTGGCCTGCGAGCACATCACCCGGCTCCGCCGCAAGATCGACGATCTGCAGGCCATGGTCGACACGCTGGAGACTCTGGCCGATCGCTGTGCCGGCGATGACAGACCCGATTGCCCGATCATCGAACGCCTTGGCGCTCCGACCTGCTTCCCGCCGACTGCGCAATGAGTTGTTCGGCCCTGGCCATCGCCGATATGCTGGTTTTGGAAAGGTGGGAGTCCTGAGGGAGCAGCCCGCATCGGCGAGCGGGCGTTCATCTTGGTGGCTTTAACGAAGGGTTTCAGTTCGAGCCTGCAAGAATTCAGGTGCTTGCTCCAAGCGACCACCCGTTGAAATATGACAAGTTACCGGAGATTGATATGCCTTCCCTTCCAAAATTCCTCCTGTCGGCTGCGACAGCGCTCGCCATTGCCATTCCCGGCGTGGCGATCGCCCATCCGTCGCTCGTTTCGGCATCCCCGGCCGCGAACGCATCGGCCACCGCCGTATCGCGCATCGTCCTGCGCTTCAGCGAGCGTCTGACTCCCAGACTTGCCGGGGCGACGCTGACGATGACCGGAATGCCCGGCATGGCCGATCATCCGGACATGGAGATGAACGGCGTTCAGGCTGCGATCGGCAGCGACGGCAGGTCAATCGTGCTGACCTCGGCGAAGCCGCTTCCGGCCGGCACCTACCGGGTGGATTGGTACGCGGTGGGCGCCGATACCCACCGGATCACGGGCACACACGCATTCGCCGTTCGCTGATGTGATCGCTTGGGCAGCAGGAGAAAGCGCCGCTGTCACGCTGCGCTTTCTCGTCTATCTCGACCTGCTGCTGCTCGCCGGATTGTCGCTCTGCGCGGGTCGCACGATGCCGGGGGAAGCCCCCGTCTACCCAATCGCATGGCTGGCAATTGCAGGCGCGGTCCTCACGCTCGTGCAATGGCTAGCGACCGCGCTGGCGATGGTGGGCGGCAATATGGCGCTGCTGGATGCCGAAATGCTCGGGTTTCTCGCCTTCGAGACGCCGATGGGTATCTCCGGCGTCGCCCGATTATCATTGCTCGCGGTGCTGGCGATGGCGGTTCTGGGGGTTAGGCGTGCGCGCTGGCTGCATGGGCTTCTGGCCGTAGGGGCAATAGCAACACTGGCGTGGAGCGGGCATGCCGGCGCGAGCGAGGGCGTCGTCGGTGCAATCCACCGGGCATCCGACATTGTTCACCTGATCGCCGCCTCGGCGTGGTTGGGCATGCTGGCCCTTCTGCTCGGTGCGATCTTCCAGCGGACAAGCACGCCAGTTCTGATCGCCGCGCTTCGCCGCTTCGCCGGGCCAGGAACACTCATCGTCGCCGCTTTGCTCGTTTCGGGCTTGATCAATCTATGGGCCATTGTCGGAATTGGCGCGCTCCCCCAGTTGATTGCGAGCGATTACGGCCGGGTGCTGGGTCTGAAGCTGGTCCTGTTCACGGTGATGTTGGGCTTTGCGGCGCTTAATCGCTGGCACCTCACGCCACGCCTGCAAGGCCCGTCTGGTGCGCCAGCGCGGCGCCTCCAGAACAGTGTCAGCCTGGAGACAGGGCTGGCCGTGGGTGTCATTCTCGCGGTCGCAGCACTGGGCACCATGTCACCCACCGGGACGGAATAGATCAATCGCATCGAACGGTGCCTCGATCCCGTATGGCTATCATCCGGAAACCGGCACCGGGGCTCCCCTACTCGGCGCGCTCGACCAGCTTCAAGAGCTCGCTCTCGAGCTGAGACAACATGTAAGGCTTTTCGAGGCACGCTGCACCGGTCAGGTTCCCAGGTAGACCGCCATCCCGATGCCCGGTGGCGAACAGGACGGGGCAGCCGCGCTCGAGCAAGAGCGCGCCGACCGGATAGCTGGTGCCGCCTCGGATGTTGACGTCCAGGAGGGCGCAATCGAAGTCTTCGGTCTCCGCTGCGGCAAGCGCTTCGTCGAGCCGGGCGATCGGTCCGACCATGTCCCACCCCAATGTTTCGAGCGCATCCTCGATCACCATGGCGATGAGCGGTTCGTCCTCCACCACCAGGATCCGGACCGGTCGAGCCCCTGGCTTCATGACGGCGACGCCGCTGCCGTTCCCTCGGCACGAACACTTCCCACATCATGGTCCAGCGGTATGCCGATCCGGCAGCGAACTCCCTCCTTCAGGAACTCCCTGTCGACCGTTGCACCCAGTCCGCGCACAAGGGTGACTTCGATCAGCTTCGTGCCGAACCCCCTGCGGCTCGGCTCTGCGACCGCTGGGCCGCCAAACTCGCGCCAGTCGATCTCCAGATAAGGTTCGCTGCGGGTTCCGGTGACTTGCCAGGAGACATCGAGTTGCCCGCTCTCGGTCGATAAGCCGCCATATTTTGCGGCATTCGTTGCCAATTCATGCACCGCCAGTGCAACGGGAAGGCTCGCCTTTGCCTTCAAGGCGACCTCCGGACCCGTCAAATTGATCGAACGCCCGTGATCGAATGGCTTGATCTCCGTCTCGATGAGGGCGCGCAGCGATCCGTCGACACCGCCATGATCGGTCAGGATGTTCTGCGCTCGCGCGATCGCCATAATCCGGCCTTCAATCTCGCCTGCGATCGTTTCTTGTGGCCCTCCCGATCGCAGGGTCTGGCTAACAACCGACGAGACCACCGAGAGGATGTTCTTCACCCGGTGGTCGAGTTCAGCCATCAGCAGGTTCGCACGCTCTTCTGCAACCTTGCGCTCTGCAATGTCGCGCGCCACCGCCGAAGCTCCTACGATTACGCCATTATTGTCGCGGATCGGGGAGATCGTCAGCGAAACGTGGACCTGCCGATGATCCTTGGTCATTCGGCTTACGTCCAGACTGGTGATCGGCTCGCCTGTCCGCAGCCGCGCGAGGTGGACAGGCCAGTCGTTGCGCTGCTCGTCGGCCAGCAGCATGGACATCGGCATCCCGATCACCTCCGCCAAGCCATAGCCGTAGATCTTTTCTGCACCGCTGTTCCAGCTGGTGAGGCCATCGAGATCATGGCTCACGATGCCGTCTTCGGAAGAGGCAACGATGGCCGCCAGATGCGCGCGATCCCGTTCCAGCCGCCGCCGGTCGGAAATGTCGACCAGCGTGATCGAAACACCGCCGATGACGTTGTTCAAATCACGATAGGGGCGCATTCGCAGGAGAAAAGTCGATTTCCCGTCACGGGATTCCACCTCACGCTCGATCGAACTCAGATCGCGCATCACCAGGCCCGCATCGCGGCTGAGCGCATCCCCCGCGAGCAGCGACGAAAAGTCGGTGATGGGCCGTCCTTCGTCCCCCTGCCGCACATTGAAGATCTCGGAGACCGCCGGTGTAAAGCGGCGGATGTTGAGCGCATCGTCGAGAAAAAGCGTCGCGACCGAGGTGCTGTCGAACAGGTTCGCCAAGTCGCTTCTGGATCGAACAAGGCTTTCGGCCCGGTCTTTCAGCTCGGCGTTTACAGTATGCAGCTCCTCATTGATCGATTGCAATTCTTCCTTGGAGGTCTCAAGTTCCTCCACGGTCGACTGCAGCTCTTCATTGACCGACTGGAACTCCTCATTGGAACTCTGAAGTTCCTCGTTGGCCGTTTCAAGCTCGTTGGTGACTGTCTGAAGCCGGTCCCGGGATGCCTGGAATTCGGCGCGGGAAACCGGGTTGTCGTCGCTGGGTGATCGCAGGTCCATCCGCTGCTGCGGTACTTCCTGGAATGCAAGCAGCATGTCGCGACGCCCGCCACCCGCCTCCAGAATGGGTTCGGCAATCAGAATGACCCTCTCCACATTGCCTTCCACCGTGAACCCGACCTGCTCCTCAACACGGCGGCGGTCCTCTTCCGCCTGTCGGATCAGCGATCGAGCCGATGCGCGGAGGTCGGCGTGCAACAGCCGGAACAGGTTCAGACTGGCACTGCCGCTCATAGGTCCAAGGAATCGGCCAATCGCACCCGAGAAGCGCTGCACCTCATCTTGGCCATCGACAATCAGGAAGGCCGGTGAATATCGCGCAACAATCCGCGCTACCTGGTCATCGACCGTCATGTCCATGATCGGCTCCGCGCGCGGAGCACGTTGGGTCTTGGCAGGCATGAGCTTGGGCCGAGGCAGGCTGGCCCCATCGAGACGCTTGTAGATGCGGCTGCGCTTGTCGACGGCCTTGAACTGGCCCGCGCCGCTGGAGGCGATCGTCTCCGACGGACCAAGCCAAAGTATCCCATTTGGCTTGAGGCCTTAATGAAATGTCCCAATGACCCGCTGCTGCAGCTCCGTGTTGAAATAGATCAGAAGATTGCGGCATGCGATCATGTCGAGCCTTGAAAAGGGCGGGTCCTTTACGAGATCATGCTTTGAAAACACGCACATATCCCGAATGTGCTTTGCAACCCGATAACCGCTCCCTTCCTTGTTGAAATGGCTCTCCAGCCGCTCGGCGTCGACTTCCGCTTCAATGGCGCTGCCATAAAGCCCGGCGCGGGCAAAGCTGACAGCGCGATCATCAATATCGGTGGCAAAAATAATGACACGGCGCGGCACTTCGGCGCGAAGACAAGCTTCCCGCATGAGGATCGCCAGAGAGTACGCCTCTTCACCCGTGGCGCATCCGGCAACCCACAGCCGGATCGGTGCATCTGGATCGCTTCCACTCACCAGCGACAGACGGACGGCTTCGGCAACATTCTCGAACATCGTCGCGTCGCGAAAGAAACGGGTGACCCCGATCAGGATTTCGCGGAACAGAAGTTCTGATTCGAGCGGCGATGTTCGCAATTGCTCGATGTAGCTGTCCGGTTCGTCGATCCGCAGCACCTGCATCCGGCGTCGTATCCGGCGCAACAGCGTGCTCGCCTTGTAGTGGCCGAAATCATGTCCCAGCCGGCTATGGAGCACGGCGCAGATCGTATCCAGGCGACCGGCAAGATCGGGAACCGAAGCATCGGGCTCCGGCAAACTGGACAGACGATCCTTGACACCCTGATACTCCAGCAGCGCCGCCGGCATGTCCTCTGGCGTGAGCACCAGATCGACCAGGCCACCCGCCGCTGCGCTTTGCGGCATGCCCCGCTTCGCCTGATGGCCGAACTCCGCCTCGCTGAGGGTAAAGCCGCCACCCTCCTTGATCGCTGCGATGCCGGCGGATCCGTCGCTGCCAAATCCCGAGAGGATGATCCCGATGGCGTTTTCGCCCTGATCCTCGGCCAAAGAAAACAGGAAGGTATCGATTGAAGACCGGCGGGCGGTGGTCGTCTCCGCCCGCGCAACCCGCAGGGCTCCTTTCTCAATCTTCATGACGGCATTCGGCGGGATCACCGATACGGTGTTCGGGCCGGCGACTGCGCCATCGGTGGCCCTGTGAACCGGCATCGTCGTGCTTCCGCCGATGATCTCTGCAAGGGCGCTGTTGTAGTCAGGATCAAGGTGCTGGACGAGGACGAACGCCATCCCCGTATCGGCTGGCAGGGCCTGGAAGAAGGCTCGGTACGCCGCTAACCCTCCCGCCGAAGCGCCAATTCCGACAATGATATGCCCGAGGGGTGCCCCGCCCCCCTCATTTTCGCCAACGCAATCTTCGAAAGCCGCTGAAGTGACTGGACATCTCCCATGATCGCTCATCTTCGGCGCCAGCGTGGTGTTGATGACGCCAATCCCAGCCGATCATAGACACCGAGGAGCGCGGCGGAAAGACGGCTTCGTGGCTCCAGGCCGAATAACGATCAGAGACGAGCCCGGGAAGGGCAAACAGATTGCAGGCCCCTGCCGGCCTGGTCGCCCCACCAGTTCCGACTATGGCCGCACCAGTTCGACCACACCGCCACTATAGGGATGAATCCACTCACGCGTGAGGAGCTGTCGAAGCGGCGCTGTCTGGTGCAATGCTTCCTGTTCGGCCGACTGCCAGCGCTCCCGATCGGCATCGTGCGCGGCGATCTCAGGTAAATTCTCGGCCATGATCCGGCAAAGCTCCGCTCGCTCGCTCGCTCAGTGAGCGCATCGCCTGTTCCACAAACCGCTCCACTGCCAGGAACTGCGCCTCCAGCATGACCTCGATCGTATAGGTGTGCCCAATATGACAGCCGAATTGCAGGATCGAGCCAAGTTGGGTCCGGCGCAGCGCGCCGCCGCAGTCTGGACAGGTTATTGCAGCCGGCGTCTTGAGCGTAAATTGAGCGTCCATTTCTTCCTCTGAAAGGGTTGGTTGCGTGCTCCCCTCCTCATCCTCCATTCTCGAGTGGCGGGTGGCGACCAGTGCCGCGAGGCGCTGTCCAATTTCTCCGGCCGGGAGCACAAAATCCACTTCGACATGGGCGAGAGCACTCTGCGGCATGGAAGCGTTACTCGCATCCACCGGGTCTTGCACGATCGTGGTGCCGCCATTCGCCTTGATCGCAAACAAACCGGCGCTTCCGTCATTCAGACCGCCCGATAGAATGACGCCGATCACATCAACGCCATAGGCCTGTGCGGCACTCCGAAAGAGCGGATCGATCGCCGGGCGCGCCCAGTTTTCGCGAGGTCCCTTCGTGAGCCTGATCTGACCCTGCTCGATCAGCATGTGATTGTCCGGCGGGCCCACATAGATACGCCCGCTCAGGATCGGCTCGCAATCGGTGGGGTGGGTCGCGGGCAAAAGCCCCGCGCGGGCAAGAAGCCAGGGCAGGTCGCTGCGATGCGCCCCAATGTGGAGCGACACAAAGACCGCCGCGTCCAATTCCGCAGGCAATTTGGCGACCAGACCCCGAAGCGCCTCGACACCGCCTGCCGAAGCTCCGATGACGATAATTGTTCTCGGTCCACTCACAGAACCTCAAATCATCAGACGGATCATTGTTCCAAAAACTACTGTTGCCTGATTGAAAGAGAATTGCCCAGTCAAGTCACTAACGAGTACGATTATACAGTAGCAGGGGCGATACGTTGTCCCGCCATGCACTCTTCTACAGCTGGCTCTGACAGATTAGCTACGGTCGATCGGTCGGTTCGTGGACCTGTCCAGCGGTCACACCGTCGCCGCCGCGCTGGCGGCCACCGCCCCCGAGCCAATCGTTGACTTCTTAAACACGATAGCCCGTGAATTGCCGTCACTCTTCGCAACGTGGAGCAATGCTTCGCAGCCCTTCGGAATGCGAAAGGCGCAGACGTCACCCCTCCGCTAGTTTATCCCTTTACCAAGATCGCCGCGCGAGAGATCAACGCTTTCGGCGCTGATCACTTCCACATCAGGACGGATCTTGCGTAGATCGTCGATGAATTCGGCGGCATTCCCAACTACAACAATCGTCGCCTTGTCGGCCGAAACATACTTAGCGGCGATGGAACTAGTCTGGGCAGGCGTCACCGCTGCAAGTTTGTCAGCATACTGGGAGGCTTCGCTCGGTTTCAGACCGTGCATCAGCAGTTCGGCCACGATCGAATTAAAGCCAGACGAGGTTTCGAGGTTGCGTTCATGACCACCAGTCAAATAGATGCGGCGCGTATCGACGAGATCCGCACCGAGGCTCTCCTTGCCCAATCGATCGAACTCATCGAGGAAGACCTGAACCACCTCGCCGGCGGTCGAATTCTGGGTCTGTGAGCTGGCGGTTAGATAAGCGTCGTCCGCACGAGCCGGCAGTCCGCTGCCGGCACCGTAGCTGATGGAGCGCTTGGTCCGCACTTCCTCGAACAACCGCCCGCTCGAGCCGCCACCCAAAATGGAATTCGCAAGCTCGAGCGCCAGGTAGTCATTGCCCGAGCGAGCAGGGGCACGCATGCCCGCATAAATTGCCGCTTGCCCAGCTTCAGGAAGGTCAATCACCACCGTCCGCGCAGGCAAAGGTTCGCCTGCAGGATTGGCGATGGCGGGTGGTGGGGGCGTGGAGACGGTCCAGTCGCCAAACAAAGCATTTGCCAACGAGATTGCTTCCTCGCCAGTGATGCCACCGCTGACAATGATCTTGGACTGTTCCGGCCGCCACCACGATTGACGATGCGCAATCAGATCCTCGCGGGTGATTGCGGCAAGGCTGGCCTGTGTGCCGCCGGGCTGCGATCCATAAGGCGCGTCGCCATAGAACACCGGACGCGCGACCATGCTGGCCAGCGTGGCAGGATCCTTCAAACCGACCAGAAGGCTGTCGATCGCACGTTTCCGCTCACGTTCGAACGCTTTCGCCGGATAATCAGCGCTGCGGATCATTGCGGCGAGTATCTCACCGGCTTCCTGCATGTTCGCGGCCGGCGCCGCCAGACTGAATACCGTGCCGTCCGTCGCTGCCGACGCGCTGACACTGGCTCCGAGGCTTTCCAGTTTGGCGGCAATATCCTGCTCGTTCATGCCGCCCGCACCCTTGTCGGCCAGTGCCGCGGCCAGGTTTGCAATCCCGGCCTTGCTGCGGTTGTCCGACTTCGCGCCGCCGGGGAAAAGAACAGTCATCGTGGCAAACGGCACGTCGCTGGTCTGTGCTGCCACGACCTCGATCCCGTTCGCAAGTGAGCGCTCAACAATCAGGGGCACTTCTACCGACGGACGTGGTCCTGGCGTAGGCGGCGCTTCGCGCTCTCCCTCCGGGCGGACGGCAAGTGGTTCGCCCCTGGCCGGCGGCAAGGTTCGGAAGGTCGGGAAAGGGGCAGGGTTTGCCCATTCCAACGGATTCTCCTCGCCCCGTTCATAGGTCATGTCGACTCGGCCTTGCGGATCAAGCCATCGGGCTGCGACGCGCTGCACGTCCGCGATCGAAACGGCGGAGATCGCTTCCAAACGTTTGTCCGCGGCCCGGGGGTCGCCGGTCGAAACCAGCGCCTCGCCCAATTCGAACGCCCGACCTCGTGCGGTCTCGCGGCTACGGAGCGCGCTGGAGAGAAGTTCGTTCTTGGCTTCAAGCAATTCGGCCGTGGTCACCGGTATGCTTCGTACCTTTTCGAACTCCGCATCGAGTACTGCTTTGACCTCCCCGGGGTCCGCAGTGGGGTTAGTGATCGCAAAGCCGGCAATCATCCCGGCTTCCTCACCGTCATTGTAAAAGAAGCTGACCTCGACGGCCTTCCCGGTGCGCACAAGTGCGTTGTTCAACCGACTATTGTT
This sequence comes from Erythrobacter sp. ANT-B3C2, assembly GCA_001683845.1. GTDB lineage: Bacteria > Pseudomonadota > Alphaproteobacteria > Sphingomonadales > Sphingomonadaceae > Croceibacterium. Next base: position 32,429 of record LXQI01000008.1, read on the forward strand.
ACCGCGCGCCATTATCGCAGTGAGAATTTCAAGCGCAGCGGCATCTTCGCTGGCTGTCTTGGGGCCTTTCCACAAGGTGCCGCGCACCGGCAGGGGCACATTGGGCGCACGGGCCACGATGGCGCGGCTTTGCGTGCGCTCCTGTTCCTCGGCGTCGAGCTCGAGCGGCAAAGGGTTCTCGCGCCGCGGGATGTCCGCAAAGTATTTGTCGACCAGCATCTGCAGCTCTACCATGTCGAGATTGCCAGCGACGATCAGCGTCGCAGTATCGGGCCCATAATACGCCTGGTGGAATGCACGGGCATCTTCAAGCGTTGCTGCGTCCAACTCCTCGATAGAACCAATACCCGGGCGGCGGTAAGCGGTCGTATCAAAGGCGTTCTCGGGCAGGACGAAGCGGCTGAACCGGCCATAGGGCGGGGCAAGAACCCGCTGTCGCAATTCTTCCTTCACCACGTCGCGCTCGCGGTTGAAAACTTCCTCATCGACCACCGGAAATGCCATTCTTTCGCGGTGCGTCCACAGCATCCGTTCGAGAAATTCGGCTGGAACTGTCTCGAAATAGTTGGTGCGGTCAGGCCCATTCGACGCATTGCGCGTGCCACCCACATCGGCGGTGAGGCTGTAGATCTGATTGTACGGCATGTTCAGCGTCTTGCGGCTGAGGATATGCTCGAATAGGTGGGCAAAGCCGGAACGACCTTCGGGGTCTAGCTTCGATCCGACCTCATACCACATCGAGGTGGTCACGTTCGCGGTTGTGTCATCTTTGAGGGCGATCACTCGCAACCCGTTGTCGAGCGTCCACATCGTGTATTCGATCGCGGGTGCGGTGACACTGGGACCGGTGTTCTCCTGGGCGCCAAGCGGCATGCCTGCCGCCAGCGCGACAGCGGCGCTTGAAGCAGCAAGAATTCTTCTGATCAAATTGCGATCCTCCCCGTTCTACACGCGATCCACGCTAGCCATCCAGCGGCCAGGCGCAACAACCATCCTTGTCGAAATGCAATGCCTTATCGACCCGGTGGCCGCACAGCTGCCCGTCCAGCGTTGCTCAATCGGTTAGGCAGACAGTCGCACGGCTCGACCTCGATCCCATTGGAGAACACGGGTTCGGCGAAATGGAAGTTCTGCTCCTCAGCAGACCAGTTCAGATGCCGGAGTTCGCTGAGCTGCGAGCCGCGTCCAAGGGCACTCATCGCGCAGTGGCTGCCAGCACCGCCCCGATTCTGCTCACGCGGGAAGAGCCCCCAGTAAATCCCGGGTAAACTCAGTCAAATCGAAATTTATTCCTGCTCCATCGAAGCCGCGCCTGACGATCACCAGTTCGCGAGAGGGGATGACGACCAAATGTTGTCCGCGATTGCCGCGAGCGACGATCGCATCCTGCGGCAGTCCGGAATCTTCGGGAAAGGTCCACCAGGTGGCGCCATAGCCATATCCCTCGCTTGGCTGAGCTGCCCCGAGTTGGCGGACATAATCCTGCCACCCCGCTGGCAGGATGCGCGTTCCTTGCCAAACACCGTCGTTGATATGAAGCAGGCCCAAACGGGCGAGATCCCTCGCCGTTGTCCAGACTTGGCTCGACATAACAAAATGCCCCTTCCAATCGGTTTCCGGCACCGTCCGGGTCATCCCGATCTTCCACAGGAGGGACTCGAAGGGGAAACGCAGCGACTTCTCCCCATCGCCCAAGACATGCTGGAGGCCACGAATGGCCAGCACCGTGTCATTGTTGGCATACCGAAACACGGTGGCCGGCTCGGCGACCATCGGCCAGCTAGCGGCCTGGTCGACGACCGCAACGCCGCCAAAGTAAAGCACATCGGTCCGGTTCCCCGCATGATCGCTGTGCAGGCCGCTCGTCATGCGAAGCAGCTGGTCGGTGGTGATCCTCTGGCGAGGATCGCCGGGGCGCTGCCATTCCGGCACGGGTGCGGCGGAATCCACGTCGATCAGCTTCTGCTGAACGGCTGCGCCAACGACCGTGCCGGCAATGCTTTTCGCAACCGACCAGGTTCGCTGCGACGAGTGCATGTTCAGATCCGCTCGATACCGCTCGTTCACGATGCGCCCGTTCTGGACAATGAGCACTGCGGTGGTTTCGCTTCCCTGCCCATATGTCCGCCCGTCAAAGGCGTCTGCCACGATATGCTGCAACGCCGCGGCATCGCCTTGCGGAGGCGCGGCCGCGTTCCGGTCGCCCATCGGCCACGGCAAAGCATCAAGATCAGGCGGTGTGACGTTCATGCGGGGCAAAGTGTCCACCGCGTCATGCGTTGCGCCAATCGGCAGCTGAGCGCATCCAAGGCTAGGGCGCCAGGCAGCGATCCTGGGCGGCATGGTCTCGTCATAGGGGACGAATACGGCCCTACGCTGCCGATCCACGGACGCTGGCATCGTCGCAAACAGCGCATTGAGGCTGCTATATGTGCCCCTCAGGTCGTCTGCCTCGGTCTGTTCCTCGGAAAGGCCACCGTTAAACAGGTTGCTGCACACAAAAGCGGCCTTGTACCCCGCGGCCAGTGCCCTGACATAAGCCGGCCTTTCCTCCTGAGCCACTGCGTTCACGGGGAGTAGAGCAGCTGCGATGGCAGCCGCCAAAAACATGCGTTGCATCAATCCTCCAGCAGGAAATCAACGGCCGAATGTGACCTCGGCTATTATCTGTCGAGGTCTATTCTTATGAACACCCGCGGAGATAGTTCGGATACGCTTACCCCACGCTTCTCAATCGCGGATCGAAAAGAGGCGAGTTTCCTCAGAAGCGCGCAAACATGCCGTGCTCCAGTCTCTGCTTGCGCAGGCAGCAGCGCGCAGCCAAGCTTTTTGCATGAGCTACGACATAGAGCGCATCCGCGCAAACTTTCCGGCCCTTCGGCGAGAGCAGAACGGAAGGCCCATTGTCTTCTTCGACAATCCAGCCGGAACGCAGGTTCCGCGCTCGGTCGTCGAGCAAATGAACGACGCCATGTTTTACAAGAACGCCAATCTGGGTGGCTTGTTCGCCACCTCCGTGGCTGCGGAGCAGCTGGTCGACGCGGCCCACCGCGCGGGCGAAATGTTCGTGAATGCGCCGCGTTCTGGAGAGGTGTTCTTCGGGCAGAGCATGACGACGCTGACCTTTGGCATGGCGCGGGTCATCTGCGCAGACTTCGCGCCAGGCGACGAGATCATCCTCACGCGCATGGATCACGACGCCAACATCGCGCCCTGGCTGATGGCAGCCGAGGACCGGGGGCTGGTTGTCCGCTGGCTGGATTTTTCCGAAGAGTCCTTTGCGTTCGATCTCAACGACCTTGCCGGGCTGGTGACCGACCGTACGCGGCTGATCGCCTTGAATTACGCCAGCAACGTGACCGGGACTATCAATGATGTCGAAGGGGCCGGGCGAATTGCTCGCGCGTGCGGAGCGCAATTGTTCGTCGACGCGGTTCAGTATGCGCCCCATGGTCTGATCGATGTCGCCGCGCTGGGCTGCGACTACCTCGTGTGCTCAGCCTACAAGTTCTTCGGACCTCATTACGGGATGCTGTGGGGCCGCCGCGACCGGCTGCAGGCTCTCCGCGCCTACAAGGTCCGAGCCGTCTCCGACGAGCTTCCCGGCCGCTTCACGACCGGGACCACCAACCGCGAGCAATTGGCCGGTGTGCACGCTGCGATCGACTACATTGCGAGCCTTGGAGATGCTTACGGCCACCCTGCTGGACCAGAGCTGCGTATGCGGCTGGCCGCAGGCTATGAGGCTATGAAGGCTTATGAGGATGGCCTAACGGGGCGGTTGATTGAAGGGCTGCTTGGCATCCGCGGAATACGAGTGCTGGGCATCACCGATCCGGCCGAATTCAGGCGCCGCGTGTCGACTGTCAGCTTCGTTGCCGATGGCATTGCTCCTTCGCAGATCGCATCGGCTTTGTCGCATGAGGGCATTCAAGTCTGGCACGGACACAATTATGCGCTCGAAATCTACCGCAAGCTGGGCCTCGCGAATGGTGGCGTCCGCATCGGGCCGGTTCACTATAATACGGTCGAAGAGATCGATCGCACGCTTGAGCGGGTCGAAACGGTTGTGCGCGGCTGACCGGCTACCCCAAGTGTCTGGATTCTCTCGCTGCCTGCCGCTTCCTCCTGCTTGTCAGCGAGATGAGGAACGCGCAGGCATGCGCGAAGATCGAGGAGAGCACCATGCGGATGGCTTTGATGGCAACGGCGCTGATACTGACCGGAACGCCTGCGAATGCGCAGGTAGCCCGCTCGATTGAAGAACAGATCGGCGCAGGCGGTAGACCGGTGGGCTCCAATTGGTCGCGCAGTCCGGTGATCGCGGAGCACGGCATGGCAGCGACAGCCCACCCGCTGGCGACGCAGATCGCGCTCGACATTCTCAAGGCAGGCGGCAACGCTGTCGACGCAGCGATCGGTGCCAACGCCGCGCTGGGCTTGATGGAGCCGACCGGGAACGGCATCGGTGGCGATCTCTTCGCGATTATCTACGATCCCAAGACCGCGAAGCTGTACGGCATCAACGGATCGGGCCGCTCGCCTAAGGGGCAGACGCTGAACCAATTGCTAGAGAAACTGGAAGGAGCCGATGCCCTGCCTCCAGTCGGCCCGCTGCCAGTAACAATTCCAGGGACGGTCGACGCTTGGTTCGCCATGCACGAGCGTTTCGGCAAAGTGCCGATGAGTGATGTTCTGGCGCCTACTGTAAAATACGCTCGTGAAGGCCACCCGATCGCACCGGTCATTGCTATGTACCTGGAGCGCAGCCTGCGCTCTTTCGAAGCACGTGGCAAAGAGGCGCCGTTCGATTTCTCTAACGCCCGCGCTACGTGGTTCGCCGATGGGACGGCCCCTGAAGCAGGCGAAATCTTCCGGAATGCCGATCTGGCAGACACACTTCAGGCTTTGGGTCGCGAAGGGCGCGACGCGTTCTACAAGGGCAGGCTGGCGCGGGTGATGGTCGATTACCTGCAGCGGCAAGGATCGGCCTTCACTCTCGAAGATTTCGCCGACCACTCCAGCGAGTGGGTCGAGCCTGCCTGCGCCGAGTATCGGAACGGCTACGAACTGTGCGAGCTCCCGCCGAACAGTCAGGGCTTTGCTGCGCTGCAGATGGTCAACATCCTCAAGAACCTGGACCTGGCCCAGTGGGAGCGTGGCAGCCCCGAGGTGATCCACTACATCACCGAAGCCAAGCGCCTCGCATATGCCGACCTAGCTCGCTTCTACGCGGATCCAAGCTTCGCACGTTTTCCCAAAGAGCTTCTGAGCGAAGAGTACGGTCGCCAACGCTTCACTCAAATCGATCCGCTGCGCGCTACGCCCGAGTTTGGGCCGGGGGAACCCAAGCTGGAGGGGGAAGGCGACACCACTTACCTCACCGTCGCCGATAAGGACGGCATGATGGTGAGCCTGATCCAGTCCAATTACCGGGGCATGGGCGGTGGGCTCGTGCCGGATGGGCTTGGCTTCATGTTCCAGGATCGCGGCGAACTCTTCAGCCTCGATCCTGCCCACCCCAATGCCTACGAGCCCGGCAAGCGGCCGTTCCAGACGATCATCCCCGGGTTCGTGAAGAAGGACGGCAAGCCGTGGATGACGTTGGGTCTCATGGGTGGCGGGGTGCAACCGCAGGGCCATGTACAGGTGCTGATCAATATCGTCGACTATGGCATGAACCTGCAGGAAGCGGGCGATGCAGCGCGCATCAACCACGACGGAGGGCGCCAGCCGACCGAGCGGCTGAGCGGTCCCTCGGCCGATCCGCTGGGCACGCTCTATGTTGAGCCCGGCATTCCGTCAGCGACTGTCGAGCACCTGCGCGCCATGGGTCACAACGTCGAAGTGGTGGGCGACGGCATCATGTTCGGCGGCTACCAGGCGATTGTGCGCGATCCAGAGACGGGCGTGTATACAGGCGCAACAGAAATGCGGAAGGACGGCCAAGCAAGCGGCTATTGAGCATGGCGCGCCCACATCGGCAATCTGCATGATCGGCGGGCAACAACGTTCGGGAACTCCGATCTGAATGGCGACAATGGGGCGCCCTGCCCACTGGCTGCTCGCCGCCAGGATGGCGCCTGCAGACCGGCGCCTGTCGCATATCGGCTTTGAGAAAGCGCACTGCTTGCTCAAGCCGGCAGCCCGCTCCGCAGCACTACTGTGCGAAGCCGGATGCCGCCTCCGGATACAGCCGGGTCAAAGCCTGCATGGCGCAGAGCTCGACGAGTGCAGCAAACTTGGCCTCCACCTCCCCGCCGGAGCCTTTGTCTCGCGTCGCGCTCTTTTGCAGGAGCCCGAGAGCGTCTGCCTGCGCACCGACGGCCTGTTCGGCAATCGGTTGCCAGAAAGCGGGGTGCTCGCCTTCAGACCATTCGCCCCGTCCCCGGCCGAAGTGGGCAACGGCGAGATAGCGCAAGATGGCGGTGACGGTCAGCCGCTCGAAAAATTCGTTCGACCAGCGCATGGTGGAGGCGTCGTCGCCACTGGCGAGATTTACCGCCTTGGCCACCCCGGTCGCGCCGAGGGCACCAAGGATGCCGCCAACGATCATTCCCCCGCCGAGCGTCAATCCCCCGGCAGCAAGGTCGGCAGCCAGACCGCCCACCGCGCCGGAGAACAAGCCCCCCAGCGCCGCTGCCGCACCTTCGGGGGTCTTTGCCGCGTGCGCATAATCGTCGCCTACACGCTCGAGCACCTTCTTCGTGGCCTGGCCCGAAAGCCCGTGGAGCCGGATCAGCTCGTCCGTTGATTGGGTCGTGGCCTCGCCCAGGCGGGTGGCGAGCGCGCCCATCGCCTTGCGCGCCGCGCTGTTCTCGCCCCCTTGGCGGGTCAGCGCTCCGGCCAGTCTGTCCTGCCAGCCCGGCTCGTCGACCGTCTCGGCATCGCGGGCCGCTCGCGCAAGGTAGCGGCCGAGCACCTCCATGGAGTGGCGGAACCGAGCTAGGTTCAGCTCTGCCCAACGGGTCTGCAGGCCCTCCATCGCAAGCTGCTTTTCGGGGCCGAGCAAGGGGGCGACCGCATCCAGCAGGGCTCCCTCCTGCACCCAGCAGCGGGCGAAGGCATCGAGCGGCAGGACGGCATGGACGAGCCCCGCCGGGCCGATGCCGCTCCAGCGGGCCACTTCGAGCGACACATCCTCGCGTGGACGGCCGATCTGGTTCAGCAGGATCACCACCGGCTTGTTGACCCAACCGAGCACCTCCATTTCCAGCGCCACATACGAGGCAGAGGCAGGGTCTTCCGCAGCGTTGACCATGTAGAGGATGACGTCCGCTTCCTCGCGCGCATTCTTCACCGCCTGCTGGCTCGACCACAAGGGCCGCTCGCGCCAGCGATCCCACACCTGCGACAGGAACCAGCCGATCGGATTGCCCGCCATGCGCAATCGGGAAAGCAGGCGCGCGGTATCGCCAAAGCCGGGAGTGTCCCACAGCATCAGCGTATCCTCGCCTTGCTGCACGAGGACGTAGCCGGTGGCGAGATCCGTCACATGCGCCGCATCGCGGACCTCGCCCACATCGCGGCCGAGCAAGGTGCGCGCGAGGGTCGTCTTGCCCGCATTCGTGTGGGAGATCAGGCTGAGGTTGACGGTGATGCCCTGGCCGGGTTCGGAAAAGACTTCGCCTGGGTCGGAAAAGGCTGGATCGGTCATCGGCGCATGCCTCCATCCGCCAGCAACCCGGCTTCGATCCGCTGGGCCAGGGCGTCGTTGACCTCGCGGGAGAGGTCCACGCTCAGCGTAGCCAACCCGGCATCGGCCAACACGCGGCGCCACGCGGCAAGGCGCACCGTGATCCGCTCCTCAAGTCCGGCCTGTCCGGCAAAATGGGTGCGAAACGGGGTCTCGTCGATCAATGCGGCAGCCACGGTACCGGGGTGCTCGTCCGCAATGCGGCGCACCAGCGCGGTGGCGAGAGCCCCGTGGTTTTCCGCCTCCGGCGTGGTCGAAAGCGTGAACAGCAGGATGTGATAATCGTCGGCCGGATCAGCCGCGTGCGTGGCCAGCCAGCGCTCTTCGGCGCCGTACTCGACCGGATCGTCGAAGCGGACCTGTGCACCTTCGCCCAGCGCACCGCGCAGCAGCTCGCCCAATCGACGCCGCGTCTCCTCGCCGGGCCGGTAGGCGTAAGAGGTCATCCGGGCGCTCCCCCGCCGGGCGCCGCCGGCCCGCAACAGGCGCCGCACATAGAAATCCTCACGCCCGGGCATCGGCAGGTTGCGCGCAAGGCGCCATGCCCTTGCACCCTGCCAGCCAGCCAGCAGCAGGCGGGGTGCCATCACCAGCCCCAGCACCGTGGCGGTGTAGAGGTGGATCCACGGAGCCGCATTCACCCCACTGCCCGGCCCCGTCCATCGCATCGCCGCCATCTCCGCGATGGGCGGAATGGCCACCCCCGTGGCGAGACTCGCCGGGCCCAGCACGAGGGAGAGGAGCGCATGCACGGCCTCTGGCTGCAGAAATGTGCTTTCCCAACCGGCGCGGTACTCGATCACCAGCGCGCGCAGATAGATGCCGCCGATCAAGCCGGCGGCGAACAGCGCCGCCGCGAGGTGCAGCGTGCGAGCAATGCGTGCGCCGCCAAGCACTCCCGAACGCTCCCACCAGCGGTACCGGAACGACTGGGCCGCACGGTCCATCGGCGTTCCGCGATCGAGATTGCGGGTCCATGTCCCGCCGAGCCAGGCAACCATCCTGGAGATCGAATCAGACGCACCGGCCTTCCTTCCGGATGCCGCCGTAATGATCAGCCCCACGTAAACCAGCAGGTTCCAGGCGATCGTTCCTAGCAGGGGCACTGCCAGCAGGTCGAGCCGCTTGCCGGTGCCGAGTTCGCTGGCGAGGAAACCGGCGGCCAGCGAAAGCAGCGGCACCAGCCAGCCGAACCAGCGCGGCCAGGCGGTGCGCCGCAGCAGCTCGGCGATTCCAGGGTGCCGGGTGGAAAGGCGAGCGGCGGCGAACTCGGCGCGTCTGGCAATGAAGCGATGCTCGGCCGAGCGCCCCTCGATCGCCGGCTCGCGGGAGCGGGCGAACCCATCGGCCTGCTGGCGATCTTCACGAGTGAGCAGTGCAGCGTCGGCATCTTCAATCTCGACGGCGCGGACCAGTTCCACCTGCCGCGCTTCGTCTTCGGTCATCCGCAGCCTCTTTTCGGATCGGCTCTCACGAGGCACGATATTGCAAGTCTCCACGCCCTCGGCGAGCCTGCAAGGGGCCATCAGCCTAAGGCGCGCACCGGAGCCTGTTGCACCAAAGGATCAGCGACCGTGTTCGTTCCAGTCGAGCCATGCCCGGAGCCGAATCCGCGCCGCGTCGTTTAGGCGTCTGCACGAACACCCGGGCCTTGGGAGAAGACCATTGAACTTGAACGATTTGCTGCCGGCCGGTGGGCTCGACGCAATGGCCGGACAATTGGGCATTCCGCTCGATCAGGCCCGCCGCGGCGCCGAAGCGCTGCTGCCCTCCATCATGGGCGGAATGGGGCAGCGGGCGCGCAGCAGTGATGGTGACGCGCTTGAGGCACAGGTGAACCAGCTCGGCGGCCCCGAACTGGCGCACAATGTCGTGCGCCCCGAGCCGACCGATGTCGGCCTCGGCAACCAGATGCTCGGCAGCATCTTCGGCTCCAAGGAGGGCAGCCGCAAGGTCGCCGGGCAAGCCTCCGAAACGAGTGGTCTCGATCCGGCATTGCTGAAGAAGATGCTGCCGATCCTCACGATGCTTCTGGCTGGCCACTTGAGCCAGCGCTCCGCGGGCCAGCAGGGTGGCCTCGGTGGTGTCCTGGGGTCGGTGCTGGGCAGCCTTTCGGGCGGCACCACACCGGGTGGCGGAGCCGCCGGCGGCCTGGGGGCGGTCCTTGGCTCGGTTTTCGGCGGCAAGCGCTAGCTGGACTGCCTCGCGCAAGGACCGCTCGCCTGGGCGGCTCCCTTGCGCTGTTGCCGTGGCCTTTCTAAGGACGCGCAAACCCGAACAGCAGGACACCAGCGCGCATGGCGAAGATCACGGTCGCGAACCCCATCGTCGAGATTGACGGCGATGAGATGACGCGGATCATCTGGCAGTGGATCCGCGAGCGGTTGATCCTCCCCTATCTCGATATTGACCTGAAATATTACGATCTCGGCATGGAGAAGCGTGACGAGACGCGCGACCGGATCACGGTCGAGAGTGCCGAAGCGATCAAGCAATATGGCGTAGGCGTGAAATGCGCCACCATCACGCCGGACGAGGCGCGGGTCGAGGAGTTCGGCCTCGCCGAAATGTACCGCTCGCCCAATGGCACCATCCGCAACATCCTGGGCGGCACCATCTTTCGCGAGCCGATCGTCATCGACAACGTGCCCCGGCTGATCCCCGGCTGGACCGATCCCATCGTCGTCGGCCGCCATGCTTTCGGCGACCAGTACCGCGCGACGGATACGCTGATCCCCGGTCCCGGCACCCTGCGGCTGGTGTTCGAGGGCGACGATGGTCAGGTGATCGACCGCGAGGTGTTCCGGTTCGAGGAGCCCGGCGTGGCTCTGGCGATGTACAACCTTGATGATTCGATCCGCGATTTCGCCCGCGCCAGCTTCAATTACGGGCTCGATCGCGGCTGGCCGGTGTACCTCTCCACCAAGAACACCATCCTGAAAAAGTACGACGGGCGCTTTAAGGACCTGTTTCAGGAGGTGTACGACAGCGAGGGCTTCGGGCCGAAGTTCAAGGACGCCGGCATCGTCTACGAGCACCGCCTGATCGACGACATGGTGGCCAGCGCGCTCAAGTGGAGCGGCAAGTTCGTCTGGGCCTGCAAGAATTACGATGGCGACGTGCAGTCGGACCAGGTGGCGCAGGGCTTCGGCAGCCTCGGCCTTATGACCAGCGTGCTGATGACGCCCGACGGCAAGACGATCGAGGCCGAGGCGGCGCACGGCACCGTCACCCGCCACTATCGCCAGCACCAGGAAGGCAAGGCGACGAGCACCAACCCCATTGCCTCGATCTTCGCCTGGACCCGGGGCCTGATCTACCGCGGAAGGTTCGACAACACGCCCGACGTGGTCCGCTTCGCCGAGACGCTGGAGCGGGTCTGCATCCAGGCGGTCGAAAACGGCAAGATGACGAAGGATCTCGCACTTCTGATCGGCCCCGAGCAGAACTGGATGACCACCGAGCAGTTCTTCGAGGAGATCGTCCAGGGCCTAGAGCGGGAAATGGCCGTCTGGGCGTGAACGGCATCGAGCGCGGCCGCCCACCGCTGCTCCGGCCCCTTCACCCTGCACCCTCCCCAAACGCGAGGCACCAAGCCCGATGAGCAAGGCCCGCCTCGAAGTCCGCCAGGCGATCCCGGCCGACGTGGCGCGCATCGCCGCACTCGTCCGCCGCGCCTATGACGATCTCGCACCCTACACCCGCAGCGAAATCCGCGGGCAGATCAACAATTATCCCGAAGGCTGCTTCGTCGCCATCCTCGATGGCACGCTGGTGGCCTATTGCGCGTCGCTGCGGATTGCCGGAGACAAGGCGCTGGTCCCGCACAGCTGGGACGAGATCACCGGCAATGGCTACGGCAGCCGCCACGATCCCACCGGTGAGTGGCTCTACGGGTACGAGATGTGCGTCGATCCCAAGACGCGCGGCACCCGCATCGGCCGCCGCCTGTACGAGGAACGTCGTGCGGTGGCCGAGGAGCTAGGGCTCAAGGGCATCGTCTTCGGCGGTCGAATGCCCAACCTTTCCCGCATGTGGCGCAAGGTGAGTGGGCCACAGGATTATCTCGACCAGGTGGTCTCGGGCAAGCTGCACGATCCCGTGCTGCGCTTCCAGCTGGCCAACGGCTTCGAGCCGATCGGCATCCTCAAGAACTACCTGCCCGAAGACAAGCACTCGCGGGCCTTTGCGGTGCACATGGTCTGGCGCAATCCCTTCGTCGACCAGGAGGAGAACCCCAGGTTCCGCGTCCCCCGCGGCGTGGAAAGCGTGCGCCTAGCTACCTGCCAGCTGCAGGCCCGCGCGGTGAAGGATTTCGACGAATTCATCGGCCAGATCCGCTATTTCGTCGAGGTCGCAAGCGATTACGAGGCGGATTTCATCCTCTTCCCCGAGCTGTTCACGGTGATGCTGCTCAGCGCCGAGGAAAAGGAGCTGACGCCGATCGAGGCGATCGAGGCGCTCAGCCGCTACACCCCGCGCATCCGCGAGACGCTTTCGAACATGGCGCTGAAATACAATATCAACATCATCGGCGGCTCGCACCCCACTCGGATGGAGGATGGCGACATCCACAATGTCGCCTATATCTGCCTTCGCGACGGATCGGTACACGAGCAGGAGAAGATCCACCCCACGCCCAACGAGGCCTATTGGTGGAACATCCGCGGCGGCGATTCCATCCACATCATCCAGACCGATTGCGGCCCCATTGGCGTGCTCATCTGCTACGATGCGGAGTTCCCGGAGCTGGCCCGCCGACTGGTGGATGAAGGCGCGCGGATCATCTTCGTGCCCTTCTGCACCGATAGCCGCCAGGGATACATGCGCGTGCGCTATTGCGCACAGGCCCGCGCGATCGAGAACCAGTGCTTTGTCGTGATGAGCGGCAATGTCGGCAATTTGCCCAACGTCGCCAACATGGACATCCAATATGCGCAGAGCTGCATCCTGACGCCCTGCGATTTTCCGTTCGCGCGCGACGGCATCGCCGCAGAAGCGACCGAGAATGTCGAAACCCTCACCATCACCGACGTCAACTTGGCCGATCTCAGCTGGGCCCGCGCCGAGGGCACGGTGCGCAATTTGGCCGACCGGCGGTTCGATCTTTACCGCATCGAATGGAGCGATGGCTCGCCCGGCGGCGCCAGGGCCGATCCGGTCGGTCCGCCACCCGCTCCCGTCGGCGGCCCCGGCGGCGGCTAGCGAGCATCGAGGGAGCGCGCAAGATCGCTCTGTCGGCGCCATTCCCGCATTGCCGATCGCAGCGACCGTCTGACATAGGTGGGCCATGAACCAGGCTGAAATCTCGCCGGTCATGTCGGATGCGCTGGTGATCCTGGGCGCGGCCGGCATCGTCATTCCGGTCTTTGCGCGCTTCCGCATTTCGCCCGTGGTCGGCTTCATCCTGGTGGGCGTGCTGGTCGGCCCGTTCGGCCTCGGCCGGCTAGTTTACGAGCATACCTGGCTGACATGGATCACCATTTCCGATCCTGACCGGCTCGGCCCGTTCGCCGAATTCGGCATCATCCTCCTGCTGTTCAGCATCGGGCTCGAACTTTCGTTCAAGCGGTTGTGGACCATGCGGCGGCTGGTGTTCGGCTTCGGCGCGCTCGAGATCATCATCATCGGTGCGCTGATCGCCGCCTTCCTGTCGATGCTTGGCCAATACTGGACCGGCGCTCTGGCGCTCGGGCTGGCGCTAGCCATGTCCTCCACCGCCGTGGTGCTGCCCATCTCGGGCACCCAGAGCCCGGTGGGTAAGATCGCGCTGTCCATGCTGCTGTTCGAAGGCATCGCGCTGGTGCCGATCATCTTCCTGCTCGGCGCGATGGCGCCCTATGCCGGCGCCGATGGCGAGGGCAGCATGGGCGAGGCGCTGCTGCTGGGCGGGGGGGTGATCGTGGCGATGCTGGTGGTCGGCCGGCTGGTCCTGCCGCGCCTGTTCGCGCAGGCCGCCCGCACTAAAAGCCCCGAGCTGTTTCTCTCCGCCAGCCTGCTGGTGGTGATCGGCGCCAGCCTCGCCACCGCGATCACCGGCCTCTCGCCGATCGTGGGCGCCCTGCTGGCCGGGCTGCTGATCGCGGAGACCGATTATTCGCCCGAGGTGGCGACCATTCTCGAACCGTTCCGCGGCCTGGCGCTCGGGATCTTCCTTCTCACCGTGGGCATGAGCATCGATCTGTCGACGATCTGGCTCAATTTTGCCAAGATCGCCCTCGCCGTGGTGCTGGTGCTCACGCTCAAGGCCGTGGCGACCGGCCTGTTGCTGCGCGCGATGGGTGCCCGGCGCGGCACGGCGGTGGAAACCGGCATCCTGATGGCGAGCCCCTCGGAAGACACGCTGATCATCATCGCAGCCGCCAGCGCCGCCATGCTGATCCAGCCCGGCACCGCGCAATTCTGGCAGATCGTCACCGCCATCGGCCTTACCATCACCCCGTTCCTGGCCATGCTCGGCCGCCATGTCGCTCGCAAGGTCGAACCGGCCAGCGCCGTCCCGAGGCAAGTGACCGACAGCGACGAGCCGCACGTCATCATCGTCGGTTGCGGCCGCGTGGGCCGGCTGGTGGCCGAAATGCTCACCCGCCACGACAAGCCTTATCTGGCGATCGATTCCGATTCCGAACTGGTCGATCAGTGCCGGCGCGATGGCTACAATGCGGTGTTCGCCAATGCCGCGCGGATGGACGCTCTGGATCGGCTCGGAGTGCAGAGCGCTCCAGCGGTGATCCTGACAATGGACGAGCCGGTGCTGGCCCAGCGCATCACCCGCAAACTGCGCGGGGCCTACCCCCAGCTGCCGATCATCGCCCGCGCGCGCGACCAGTTGCACGCCGCCGAACTGTATCGCAGCGGCGCCAGCACCGCCGTGCCCGAAACACTCGAAAGTTCGCTGCAATTGTCCGAAGCCGTGCTGGTCGATCTGGGCGTGCCGATCGGCCCGGTGATCGCCTCGATCCACGAAAAGCGCGACGAATTCCGCGATGCCATCAAGGAAGGCGGCGCCCTCGATTACAAGCCCAAGCTGCGCACCGGATCGGCCATCTGAAGGCGTTTCGCGGCACGCCTTCGGCGCTCGGGCGTTGAAGGGAACACCAAGGAGAACAACGCCATGACGAACCCCGACCCCACCAAGCCGGTCAGCAATGACGAAAAGTTCAAGCCGAAGAACGTGGCGCACGAAGGCGCCGGTTCGGTCGACTCAGCCGGCCGCAAGGATCGCAACATGGACGATACCGCCCGCGGCAGCGAAGGCGATCGCCGCCGCGCCTCAGGTCCGCGTTAGAGATATTCAGGCAGGGTGAGGCGCACGCCTGCCCTGCCCCCTTCAAGACCGGACTCAGCCGGCGACCGGCACCCCGGCAAGCACCTTGCGCACTGCATCCAGCGCCGCATTGGCCGCACCAGCGTCCGGACCGCCGCCCTGCGCCATATCGGGCCGCCCGCCGCCACCCTTGCCACCGAGCGATTCGACGCCTGCGCGCACCAACTCCACCGCATCGAGCCGCTCCGTGAGATCGTCGGTCACCCCGACCGCAATTGCCGCACGGCCGTCGTTTACAGCCACAATCGCCGCCACTCCCGATCCCATGCGCTGCTTGGCCTCGTCGAGCAGCCCGCGAAGCGCCTTGGCCTCCAACCCTTCAATCACCTGCCCTGAGAACGTCGCCCCGCCGATCTGCTCCGTCGCAGCAGCGGGCGCAGAGCCGCCGCCACCCAGCGCCAGCTGCTTTTTCGCCTCGGCCAGTTCGCGCTCCAGCCGGCGCCGCTCCTCGATCAGCGCCTGGACGCGGTCGGCCACCTCGTCGGGTGCCGTCTTCAGCGTAGCGGCGACCGATTTCAGCGTCTCCTCGCGCCCGACCACCCATTGCCGTGCCGCCTCGCCGGTCAGCGCCTCGATCCGCCGCACTCCCGAGCTGACCGCGCTTTCCGAGATGATCCGCAGCAGCGCGATGTCACCGGTGGCGTTCACATGCGTGCCGCCGCACAGCTCCACAGAATAGTTGCGGCCGGCGTCCGCCCGGCCCAACGAGAGCACGCGCACCTCGTCGCCATATTTCTCGCCGAACAGCGCCATCGCTCCGGCGGCGATCGCCTCGTCCGGGCTCATCAGCCGCGTCGAGACCGGCTCGTTGTGACGGATCTCGGCATTCACCTCAGC
Source organism: Erythrobacter sp. ANT-B3C2 (assembly GCA_001683845.1). Lineage (GTDB taxonomy): Bacteria > Pseudomonadota > Alphaproteobacteria > Sphingomonadales > Sphingomonadaceae > Croceibacterium. The sequence goes on from LXQI01000008.1 coordinate 48,289, forward strand.
CTCGATCTCGGCAATCTCCTTCGCGCCGAGCGGCTGCGGGTGCGAATAATCGAACCGCAGCCGGTCCGCCGCCACCAGCGAGCCCTTCTGCGTCACATGCTCGCCCAGCAGGTTGCGCAGCGCGGCATGCAGCAAGTGGGTGGCGGAATGGTTGGCGCGGATGCGGTCGCGCCGATCAGCATCCACCGCCAGATGCACGATATCGCCCACTGCGACCGCACCGGTCAAGATCCGTCCGTGATGCGCATGGAGCCGCCCGAGCGGCTTGGCGGTATCGCCCACCTCGATCAGCAGGCCGCCGGCCTCTGCCTTGGCCTGCACCGAAGTGATCGTCCCGGCATCGCCGGCCTGCCCGCCGCTTTCGCCATAGAACGGCGTCTGGTTGGTGAGCACGGTCACCTCCGTGCCCGCATCGGCCCGCGCCACCTCGCGGCTATCGACCACCAGGGCCACCACGCGGCCGTCGCCCTTCTCCGCGCCATAGCCGGTGAATTCGGTCGCCCCCTCGCGCTCGACGATGTCGAACCACAGCTCGCTATCGGCCGCGCCGCCACTGCCCTTCCAGGCCGCCCGGGCAGCGGATTTCTGCTGCGCCATTGCAGTGTCGAAACCCGCGCGGTCGACATGGATGCCCCGGTCGCGCAGCGCGTCCTCGGTCAGATCGTAGGGAAAGCCGTAGGTGTCGTAGAGGCGAAAGGCGGTCTCCCCTGGCAGGCTGTCGCCCTCACCCAGCCCCTCCGAAGCTTCGTCGAGCAGCCGCAGCCCCTTGTCGAGCGTCTGCCGGAAGCGCGTCTCCTCGCGCTCCAGCACCTCGCCGATCAGCGCCTGCGCGCGCGGTAGTTCAGGATAGGCCTGCCCCATCTCGCCTACCAGCGCGGGCACGAGGCGGTGCATCAGCGGATCGGCCGAGCCCAGCAGATGCGCATAGCGCATGGCCCGGCGCATGATCCGCCGAAGCACATAGCCGCGCCCCTCGTTGGCCGGCAGCACGCCATCGGCGATCAGGAAGCTGGTCGAGCGCAGATGGTCGGCGATGATCCGGTGGCTGGCGATGGTGTGCTCGTCCGCCCGTGCGCCGGTGAAATCCTGGCTCGCCTCCACCAGCTTGGCGAACGTGTCGGTTTCGAACACGTTGTGCACGCCTTGCAACACGCCGGCGATGCGTTCCAGGCCCATTCCGGTGTCGATGCTGGGGCGTGGCAAATCGCCCACGATGGCATCGTTTTCCTGCAGGTGCTGCATGAACACCAGGTTCCAGATCTCGACGAAACGGTCGCCATCTTCGTCCGGCGATCCGGGCGGGCCCCCGGCAATCGCCGGTCCATGGTCCCAGAAGAGCTCCGAACACGGCCCGCAAGGCCCATCCGCGCCCATCGCCCAGAAATTGTCCTTGGTGGCGATGCGGATGATCCGCTCGTCCGGCAGGCCCGCGATCTTGCGCCACAACCCGGCCGCCTCCTCGTCGGTGTGGTAGACCGTCACCGTAAGACGCTCGGGGTCGAGGCCGTATCCGCGCGTGATCAGGTCCCACGCCAGCTCGATCGCGCGTTCCTTGAAGTAATCGCCGAAGCTGAAATTGCCGAGCATTTCGAACAGCGTCAGGTGCCGGGCGGTGTAGCCGACATTGTCGAGGTCGTTGTGCTTGCCGCCGGCGCGCACGCATTTCTGGCTGCTTGCTGCGCGCGGAGCGGGCGGGCTCTCCAGCCCGGTGTACACGTTCTTGAACGGCACCATGCCCGCATTGACGAACATCAGCGAAGGGTCGTTATACGGCACCAGCGGCGCCGAGGGCACGACCTTATGGTCGTTGTCGGCAAAATGGTCGAGAAAGGCCCGGCGGATGTCGTTGGTCGATGGCATGGCGGTGAGTTAAGGCCGAGGCCGGCGTGCTACAAGCGGATTAACCCGCTCACCCTGCGCGGCCCGGGCGATCAGCGAGCGGCCAGCGCCGCCCCTGCTGTGCCATGCGGCGGGGCGCCCTCCCCCGTCCCAACGATGGGGCGACGCCGACCCCGCCCCTCGCCTCAGCCCTCCGGCTCGGCCTCGCCGTCATCGTCAGGGCCGGTCATCATTTCCTCGGCCACCTTATCGGTGCGGCTGCGGATCGCCGTTTCGATGCGGCCGGCCATCTCGGGATTGTCGCGCAGGAACTGCTTGGCGTTCTCGCGCCCCTGGCCGATCCGGGTGCTGTCATAGGAGAACCAGCTGCCCGATTTCTCCACGATGCCTGCCTTCACGCCAAGATCCAGCACCTCGCCGATCTTGCTGATCCCCTCGCCATACATGATGTCGAACTCGACCTGCTTGAACGGGGGGGCCACCTTGTTCTTCACCACCTTCACCCGGGTGGTGTTGCCGATGATCTCGTCGCGGTCCTTGATCTGCCCGGTGCGGCGGATGTCGAGCCGCACGCTGGCGTAGAACTTCAGCGCGTTGCCGCCCGTGGTGGTCTCGGGATTGCCGTACATCACGCCGATCTTCATGCGCAGCTGGTTGATGAAGATCACCATGCAGCGCGAGCGGCTGATCGATCCGGTCAGCTTGCGCAGCGACTGGCTCATCAGCCGCGCCTGCAAACCAACGTGGCTGTCGCCCATCTCGCCCTCGATCTCGGCGCGCGGCACCAGCGCAGCGACCGAATCGACCACCAGCACGTCAATCGCGTTCGAACGCACCAGCGTATCGACAATCTCGAGCGCCTGCTCGCCCGTATCGGGCTGGCTGATGATCAGCTCGTCGATGTCGACGCCCAGCTTCTTGGCATAGACCGGGTCGAGCGCATGCTCGGCATCGACGAAGGCTGCGGTACCGCCGCCCTTCTGCGCCTCGGCGATCACGTGCAGCGCCAGCGTGGTCTTGCCGGAGCTTTCGGGGCCGTAGATCTCAATCACCCGCCCGCGCGGCAGGCCACCGATGCCCAATGCGATATCGAGCCCAAGCGAACCGCTGGAGATCGACTCCACCTGCATCGTTTCGCGGCTACCCAGCTTCATTGCCGAGCCCTTGCCGAATGCGCGGTCGATCTGTGCGAGCGCCGCCTCAAGTGCCTTTTGCCGGTCCAAGCTGATATCCTTCGCTCTAAGTGCCGAATCTCGGTTAACGCACGCCTGCCATCAGAGCGGTGGAATGCAAGAGCCGGTGTTGGCCTTTTCCACGTGTACCCGTTTTGTTCAAGCGCGATCCGCGGGATTTCTGCACATTAGCGGCGGGAAGCTTCCAGCACTGCGCCCACCTTCGCGGCAATCTGAGCGACGTTGAACGGCTTGGCAATGAAGTGCATCTGCTCGATGTCGATCTCGCCCCGCAGCTGGCCCTCGGCATAGCCGGACATGAACAGCACCGGCATGTTGGGCGCGATCTCGCGGATGGCGCGTGCCATCGCGGGGCCGTCCATGCTTGGCATCACCACATCGCTCACCACCAGGTCGAAGGCCGGGCCGGCGCGCACCGCGGCCAGCCCCTCCTCGCCATCGGCCGCGGTGACCACCTCGTAACCCTGCCGGGCGAGCGCCCGTTCGGCCACCGCGCGCACCATGTCCTCGTCCTCGACCAGCAGGATGCGCCCGCCGCCCGACCATTCGCGCGGCTGCTCGGGCTCGGGCTGCGGCGCGGGCCGACGCAGCTCCTCGTCGGTGGCGTGGTGGACGGGCAGGTAGATGGTAAAGCGCGCGCCCTTCGAGCCGTCCGGATGGTCGACATTGTCGGCAAAGATGAACCCGCCCGATTGTTTGACAATGCCGTACACCGTGGCGAGGCCCAGCCCGGTGCCCTTCCCCTGCTCCTTGGTGGTGAAGAACGGCTCGAAGATCTTGGGCAGCAAATGCTCGGGGATCCCGCCGCCCGTATCGTCGGCCACCAGCGCGGTGTAGTCCCCCGGCGGCACCAGCGTGTTGCCGGCGCGGCGAATGTCCTCTGCGCCGATCCGACGGGTGGCGAAGGTCAGCCGACCGCGCGCCTGGTCGCCGCCGCGTGCCTGGATCGCATCGCGCGCATTCACCGCAAGATTGACGATCACCTGCTCGAGTTGGCGCGGATCGGCGCGGATGGGGCCCAGATCGCGGTCGTGCTGCGTTTCCAGCGCGATCTTCGCACCCAACAGGCGCTTCAGCAGTTGGCTGACCTCAGCCAGCACATCGGGCAGCTGCAGCAGCTCGGGCTGCAAGGTTTGCTGGCGGGAAAAGGCGAGCAGCTGCCGCGTGAGGCTGGCGGCGCGGTTGGAATTGGCCTTGATCTGCTGGATGTCGTCATAATCGCTGTCACCCGGCAGGTGGCGCAGCAGCAGCAGATCGCAATAGCCGATGATTGCGGTGAGCACATTGTTGAAATCGTGCGCCACGCCACCGGCAAGCTGGCCCACCGCCTGCATCTTGGTCGCCTGCGCCACCTGCCGCCGGAGGCGCGTTTCTTCGGTGCTGTCGGCCAGGCTCAGCAGCACCGCCGCCTCGCCCAATCCGCGCACCCCGGCGATGCCGAGTGAAACCGGCTCCTCGGACTCGCCGCGCAGGCGCACGGTAATATCGCCACTGGACGCGGCGCCTTGCGCGAACCGCCGCACGGCATCGGAGATCACGCTCTTGTCCTGCCGCACCACGAGATCCGAGGGGTAGGGCGGCAGGCGATCGCCCTTCACCTGTGCGGCGCGGCGGAAGGCGGGGTTGCTGAACAGGAACCGCCCGTCGCGATCGGTCATGGCAAGGCCCAGCGGCAACTGTTCGACCAGCCTTTCCAGCTGCTGCGTGGCGCTCGCCGGCTCGCCGCTCCAACCGCCAAGGCAGGTCGCGGCATCCAGCAGCAGCATCAGCGTGGGCGCGCCCTCGCCATCGCCGGATGCGAGCGGCACCGGCACCAGCGCCAGCGCGCCGCCCTCCTGCCCCTGACGAGCGAAATAGATCCGGTCGCGCTCGTCGGCTCGGAGCAGGGCAGCGAATGGCTCCCCCGCCAGCCGTGCCTCCGCATCGCCAACCGCGCGAGCGGCGAAACCCGGGCTTGCCGAGAGCACCGCGCCGTCATTGTCGACCAGCGCCGCCTCGATCCCCGCCGCACCCAGCAGCGGGCCAAACGCGCCGGTCAGCGCCTCGCCGATCGTCGCTACAGGGTCGGGCGGCGAGACCCGCTCGAAACGCCAGACGAGGTGATCCTCACCCGCGCCCGCCCGCCGTGCGCTCGCCATCCAGGCGCCCAGCCCGTTCTCCAGCATCGTCGTGCCGCTTGCCCCATCCCGCCAGGCGATGCGCCCCGCCTGCACCAGCCGCTCCTGCTCCGCCCCGCTTAGCTGCAGGCGCGGCGGTGCGTGGGTAGAGCCGAAGCCCTGCTCGTAGGCGGAGTTGGCGCAGACCAGCCGGTTGGCCCGGTCGGTGATGGCAAGGGCAACGCCCTCCTGCTCGATGGCCGCCGCAGTTACCGACCAATCGTGCACCGCACCCTCGGCCGGGCCGGCCGCCCTGCCCGCCATTGGGCGCCTGCGGCCCGCGAACCAGCCCGCAAGGCCGAGCACCCCCAGCCCGCCGCCATAGGCAAGCGCCACAGCTGTGCTGCCCGTAACCAGCAGGATCAGCACCGCGCTTGCCAGCAAGGCCAACGCCAAGGCGGCCAATTCGAGCCGGAGTGCCGGGGCATGGTTTCCCAGGATCATTGCGTGCCCTCTCCCGCCACTATTCGGGCCGCGAGAGCCGTGCCCGGACCCTGGTCGCGCGCCACGGCCGCCGGGTCCAGCGCCGTGACACGATGAACCGCCATACCAGCATGGAGATCAGATAGCCGCTCGCCCCCAGCAACACCGCCAGCACGATAAAGCCCAGCGCGGTCACGCCGGCGGTCTCCATGAACCAGCCGAAGCTGCGCCAGCGCCCGCTGGCGAGCTCCTCCTGTGCGGCCCCACCCGTGGCGGCATCGATCCGCAGCAGCCCGCGGCCCACGCGGTTCGCAACCACCAACCATACGGGCAGCGTGAACGGATTGGTCACAAAGGTAACGAGCGCCGCCAGCGGCACGTTGGCCCGCGCCGGCATCGCCAGAAAGGCAGCCAGAAAGATCTGCCCGAACGGCACGATAAAGCCGGAGAACAGCCCCAAAGCCACGCCGCGCGGCACCGAACGCCGCGTAAAACGCCACAGTTCCGGGCTCAGGAAGCGGTGCGCGATGGGCGCGAGCCAGCGATTCTTCGCCAGTTCCTCGCGCGTCGGCATCCTCGGCCGCCACCATCTGTTACGCTGCCCTGTCATCGCCGCGAGTCCATACACCTTCGGGATTAACGGGACACCAAGGCAGCGGTGCTTTCAACCACGGTCGCGCAGCAGCCGCGCCTTGTCGCGCTTCCAGTCGCGATCCTTGATGGTCTGGCGCTTGTCGTGAGTCTGCTTGCCCTTTGCCAGCGCCAGTTCAACCTTCGCTCGCCCGCGCCCGTTGAAATAGACCGAAAGCGGGATCAGCGTCATCCCCTTGCGCTCCACTGCGCCCACCATCTTTTCGATTTCGCGCTCGTGCAGCAGCAGCTTTCGCGGCCGCTTGGGCTCGTGGTTGAAGCGGTTGCCGTGGCTGAATTCAGGAACGTTGGCATTGACCAGCCAGGCCTGGCCATTGCGGATCTCGGCATAGGATTCGGCAATCGATCCCTCCCCTCCGCGCAAGCTCTTCACCTCGGTGCCGCTGAGCGCGATCCCAGCCTCGAACACATCCTCAATGAAATAATCGAACCGCGCCCGCCGGTTCTCGGCGACGGTCTTGAGCTTGTCGAAGGTGGCGGGTTTTGGGCGGGCCATGGGGCGGCGGGATGTAGGCGCGCAAACCGGGGATTGCAAAGCTCACGGTCAGCCGCGCCCGCGCAGCTTGTGCCAGACCCACCGCCAGAAGCGTGCCTCTGCCAGCAGCGCACGAACCAGCAGCGGCGGCATGCCGGCCGCGAGCAGCCGCGCGGGATCTGGCCGGGGCGAGTAGACGATCCTCAGGATGGCCGCGAATGCGACCAGTTCGAACACGATGAGGATCGGGAAAACAACCATGCGGAGCCAGCCGAGAAAAGGAAGCACCTCGCCCTCTCCCTGCGGCATCAGCCAGCCGGCGAACCATAGGCCGGCCAGTCCCAGCCCGACGCAGCGCAGCGCAATTGCGGCAGGGCGCAGGCGACCGCGCAGGTACAGCGCGTAGACAGCCGGCAAGAACAGCCCGAAATCGAACAGCAGGGTACGCTCCAGTGTCAGCGGGTCGCGCGCAGCTTCCGCAGTGGTCGAAAGCAACCAGGCGGCAAGCAGCGTCAAGGGCAGCAGCAGGTAGAACCAATGCGCCTTAGCGAAGGAGCGTTGCGGGGCAACTTGCCCCGTCATGCTGGGTCGCCGTTTATCGACCAGCCGGGCTCGGCTTTGTCCAGCGCCTCTTCAACTACCCGCCGAGCCGCTTCGCTGCATGGCACCAGCGGCAGGCGCACCTCATCGCTCAGCCAGTCGTGCAGCCGCGCCAGGCCATATTTCGCCGGCGCCGGGCTCGCATCGGCAAACATGGCGCGGTGGAGCGGGAACAGGCGCTCGTTCAGCGCCCGAGCGCGCTCGAAGTCGCCGGCGCCGGCGGCAGCATGGTACTCGGCGCACAGAGCCGGCGCGACATTCGCCGTCACCGAGATGCAGCCCACCTGCCCCAGCGCGTAGCCCGCCAGCGAGAGCGGATCGTCGCCCGAGAGCTGGCAAAATCCCGCGCCCAGAGCCGCCCGCTGGGTTACCACTCGCGTCAAATCGCCGCTCGCATCCTTGAGCCCGACGATCCGCTCGGGGAACCGCCGTGCCAACGCGACCACGGTCGCCGGCAGGATGTCGGTCACCGTGCGCCCCGGCACGTTGTACAGCACGATCGGCAACGCGCTCTCCTGTGCAAGGCGGCCGAAATGCGCGAGCAGCCCCTCCTGCCCGGGCCGATTGTAATAGGGCGCGACACACAGCGCCGCATCGGCCCCGTTCGCCGCCGCGCGCTGAAGGTGCGCCAGTGCGATGCGCGTATCGTTGCTGCCGCAGCCGGCAATCACCGGCACCCGCCCCCCCGCCTGCTCGACCACGATCGCGATCACCCGGTGATGCTCCTCATGGTCGAGAGTCGAAGCCTCGCCGGTTGTGCCGCAGGGGACCAGCGCGGACGAGCCGCTCTCGATCTGCCAATCCACCAGCCGGCGAAGCGCCGTCTCGTCCACCACGCCATCTCGAAAAGGGGTGATCAGGGCGGGGATTGAGCCTGTGAACATCGTGCGGTCTCAACCTTATCCTGTCATAGGCGGCGCCTATAGCGGCTTCGCGCCGCGCCCGGCTCCCTCGTTAATTGCCTGATAAGGAGCCGCCCGTCAGGATGTCCAGCATGCACCGTATCTCATTCGCGGCCCTCAGCCTCGCCGCAATCTTCGCCCTGCCCGCTCCTGCCGCGGCGCAATCGCCTGCAGGGCCCGCACCCGCCGCGCCATCCTCGGTGGCCCAGTGGAACCCGGCAGACTGGAACCAGCACGATTGGGATCGGGCGCGGTCGAACCTCGTCGCCACCCGCCCCGGCCCGATCGCCGACGCGATCGCGCGCTGGCAGGCGCTCGCCGGCAGCCCCGGCTTCTCCTTTACCGATTATGCGGGCTTCCTGCTTGCCTATCCCGGCTTCCCCGACGAAAATCGGCTGCGCGGCTATGCCGAAGGGCGGCTGAGCCAGGAGTTCGCTCCGCCGGAGCGAATTCTCGCTTTCTTCGATCGCCATCCGCCCCTCGGCAACCCTGCCCGCGCGCAATATGCGCTGGCTTTGATGACGCCACGCCCGCAGGACGCGGCCGTGGTCGCCCGCGAGGCGTGGCGCGGCGGGCAGATGAGCGCCACCGCTTCGGCCATGATTCTGGCCAGCTATGGCCCGCAGTTCACCCAGGCCGATCACGATGCGCGGATGGATGCGCTGCTGTGGCAGCGCGACCGGGTCGCCGCCGAGCGGCAGCTCGTCTATGTCTCGACCGGTGCGCGCGCCGTGTTCAGCGCGCGCCTCGCTATCCTCCAGGGCGGCGACGGGGCAATCGCTGATCGTTCGGCGCTGTCGCATCCCGGCTATCTCTACAACCGCAGCCGCGAGCTGCGCCTCGAGGGCAGCCCGCAGGGCGCCGTGTCGCTGCTCTCCCAGCGCCCGCCACTCGCCAGCCAGCCGTTCGACCAGACCGCCTGGGTGGAGGAGCAGCTCACCGTCGCCCGGCTCGGCAACGCCCGTGCCGCGCAGGCGATCGCCGCCCGGATCGACGAAGCCTTCGCGCCCGGCACTGATATCTCCGGCCTCTCCTTCAAGCTGCGCGACGATTACACCTCGCTGATGTGGCTCGGGGGCACGCGCTCGCTGTGGGAGCTGGGCGATGCCGCCGGTGCGGCGCCGTTGTTCTCCCGTTACGGTGCCGCTGCAAGGACACCGCCGACCCGTTCCAAGGGCTTCTATTGGGCCGGACGTGCCGCCCAGCGCGCTGGCAATGCCGCCGATGCGCAGCTTTATTTCGAGCAGGCGGCGCTATATGCCGATCGCTTCTACGGCCAGTTGGCCCTCCAGGAACTGGGCCGCCCTCTCCCCGCTTTCCCGCAGGCTCCGCAGGGCGCGCCGACCGAACAGGAGCGCGCTGCCTTCGCCGCGAAGCCGATCACTGCGGCTGTGCGGGAGGTCGCCCGCGACGCACCGTGGAGTACCGGCATCCGCTTTTACCGCGCCATCGCCAATCAGGCCAGCACGGTCGGCGAGCACCTGCTGGTCGCCGAACTTGCACGGGAAATCGGCCGGCGCGATCTCGTCGTGAACTTGCACGATTCGGCCGGGGCCGCCGGGCACAGCGGCTTCACCCGCATCGGCTACCCCCGGCTAACGGTGCCCGCCGGCAGCGACTGGACCATGGTCCATGCCATCGCGCGGCAGGAAAGCCAGTTCGCGCAGAATGCCATCAGCCACGCCGGTGCGCGCGGGCTGATGCAGCTGATGCCTGGCACTGCCCGCGAGGAGGCCGAGAAGGCCGGCATGGTCTACATGCAGGCCTCACTGATCGACGATGCGGGCTACAACGTCCGCCTCGGCAGCAACCATATCCAGCGGCTCCATGCCCGCTACAACAGCTGGCCGCTGGCGATTGCCGCTTACAATGCCGGGCCGGGCAATGTGAACCGGTGGCTGCGCGAGAACGGCGATCCACGCACGGGTGCGGTCAGCTGGGTCGACTGGATCGAGCAGATCACATTCTTCGAGACCAAGAATTACGTTACCCGCGTGATCGAGAATGCGGTTGTCTACGAGGCGCTCTACCCGGAACAGGCGACCACGGGCCGCTCGCGCAATGCGGCGGATTTCCTGCGCTAGGGATAGTAGGCCGGCCGAGCGGCGCAGGGAGGATCGATTGCAATCACCCAAGGGCGGAACGACGGCCGCGGAACTGATCGAGCGGCTGGGCGCCGATTCGGACTACCAGGCGCGCATGGAAGAGCGCCGGCAGGAGGTGGAGCGGCTTACAAAGGAGAGGCGGCGCGAACAGGCCCCTCTACTGCGCGAATTGGCGGCGATCGGGATCGAGATCGACGATGTCTGGCAGCTCACCCAAGGTAAACCGGTCGATGCAAGTGCTCTGCCGACCCTGCTCGCTCATATTGCACTGTCCTACGAGCCGCACACACTGCTGGGAATTCGCATGGCGCTGGCCCGCGGGGCCGGTGCCGGGCAGGAGGCCCGGTCACTCGTCTGGCAGGCGCTCGTCGCCATGCTCCGGGCCGACGCCATGCCGCTCGATCCCGCGAGCGCGGTGCTGGGGACGGTGGCCGAACTGGCTCGCCCCGCCGACACGCCCTTGCTCATCGAACTGATCAGCAATCAGGAACTCGGCAGGGGAAGAATATTGCTGGTCAGGAACCTGATGCGTTCCAGAAAGCCGGAGGCCCGCGCGGCGCTGCTGGCGCTAGAGCATGATCCCGACCTTCACATCGAAATTGCCGCCCGGCTCAAAGCCAGCGGGCGGTCTCGGCCCGAAACGCACGCCCTGCTTTAAATGAACGCCCCCACCAATCCCATCACCTCCGCCGGTCTGGCCGCACTCAAGGCGCGCTACGATCACCTGCTCGGCACCGAGCGGCCGGAGATCGTCGCCATCGTCAGCTGGGCGGCGGGGAACGGGGACCGTTCGGAGAACGGCGATTATCTCTATGGTCGCAAGCGGATGCGCGAGATCGACCGCGAGTTGGCTCACCTCGCGAAGCGGATGCAGGCCGCACGGGTGGTCCACCCTTCGCAGGCACCCGACCGCAGCCGCGCCTGGTTCGGCGCCAAAGTGACGATGGCCGACGAGGATGATCATCACCGCACCCTCACCTTGGTGGGAGACGACGAGCAGGACCCTTCCGCCGATCGCATCGGCTGGAGCGCCCCGATTGCCAGAGCCCTACGCGGCGCGGCGGTCGGCGATCTGCGTACGGTGCACTTGCCTTCGGGCGAGAAGCAGTGGGAGGTGATCGCCATCACCTACCCCGATCCCTGACTTCAGGCAGCTTGCTGCAGCCGGCTCTCGAAATCCGGCACCGGCAAAGCGCCAAGTTCGGGCCGCGCGATAAAATAGCCTTGAACGTAGCGGACGCCGATCTCCCGCAGCACCCTGAGTTCCGCTGCGCTCTCGACTCCCTCGGCGATCACATCGATGCCCATGTCCCGGCACAGGCGAACCGTCGCTTCTACGATCAACCTTCGCGGCACGCTGGCGTCGATGCCGCGGATCAGATCCATATCAAGCTTTAGGAGGTCGGTCTGGATGTCGGCCAACAGGTTGAGCCCCGCATAGCCGGCGCCGAAATCGTCAATCGCCGTCGAAAAACCGAGTGAGCGGTAGGCTTCGATGATTCCACGAACATGCTCGGTATCGAGCCGCTCGTTCTCCGTAAATTCGAAAATCAGCCGGTCAGTGGGGAGGCCGGTCTCGGCTGCGGTTGCCAATGTCAGCCGGATGCAAGCCTGCGGGGAATAGACCGCGCTGGGCATGAAATTAATCGATAGTCGCGCATCGGTTTTGAGCAGGCCTGCCTCCACCGCCTCGCGGATCGCCGCGACGCGGCAAGCCTGGTCGAACCGGTAGAGGTACTCCTCGGTCACCTGCGCCAGCACCCAGCCCGCGCCCTCGCCGTTGGGGCCGCGCACCAGCGCTTCGTAGGCGTAAGGCCGGCCGGTCTGGAGATCGTGGATCGGCTGGAAGGCAACACGAAGCGCAAATGGCAGATCCTGCCCGTCGCGGCAGCCGCTGCAGCCGAGTCGCAGTTGTTGGTGTGACGCGTTCATGCTGACGCTTTACGTCGCCAGAAGTTAAATCATTACAAACAGAGCGGGCGCGAGGAGGTACTCCTCGCGCCCTCTCGAATAGCCGTTCGTCTTAGAAGCGCAGACCAACGCCCAGCATTACCTGGTGCCGATCAGCGTCGACATCGAAGCGATCGCTCTCGATTCCGGAGGGGCCATTCACCTCACCCTTCGCGTAGTTCGAGTAGCGGTACTCGCCCTTCACGTAGAGGCTGTTCGTGATGGCATGCTCCAGACCGCCGCCGACGCGCCAGCCATCAAGATCGATGTTGGTTTCCAGATCGGTCTGGTTGTTGGTGGCGAGCACGTTGTAGCGGGCGTTGGTATAGCCACCCTTGGCGTAGACCAGAGTGCGGGGGGTCGCTAGCACACCGGCGCGAACGCCGACATACAGGTCGCGCCCGGCTTCGAGGTTGCCCACACCGAACTGCTGAAAGCCGGTCGTGTTGAACTCGGTGCGCGCCTCGGACCGGATATATTCGCCTTCCACGCCGACCACGGCGCCAGCGAAGCCCATGTCGAATCCGACGCCCACACCATAGGCGAGATCGTCAATCGACTGGTTAATGTCGTCGGCATTGTCGATGTCCTGGGTGCTGCCGGGGCGGGTGCTGTCATAGCCGATCAGCGCTTCGACGCGCGGACCGGTGAAAGCCGGGTTCACCTGCTGCGCCGTCGCGGGAAGCGCGAAGGAGGCCACCGAACCGGTGACGAGGAGCGCGAGAACCTTCTTCATTGTGATACTCCAATTGTATCTGCGAGGCATTTTTGCCACTGCCCCTTACAATGCACCGCAGCAAAGTGCGGTTTCATGAACCTTTCACAACGAAATCAATGATGTATTTCAGCAACAGACTATCCGACGAACTGTTGCAACAGCTCGATTAACGCAATGAACGCAGCTGCTGCCCGGCTGTTCGTAGGGCGCGATTTGCTGCAACCGCTGCCCCGCCCTATATGCTGCCGATCATGGCCGACACCGCTCTCATGCCGATCCCCGGCGCGCTCGACCCCGTGCCGGTCGATCGTCCCGGCGCCGCGAACGGCATCACGCCGCGCACCGACGGCCGCATCGACTTGATCGGTCTCACTCGTCAGCGCATTGCCGGGCTGTTCGCCGAGGCGGGCCTCGATCCGCGACAGTCGAAACTGCGCGCCAAGCAAATGTTCCACTGGCTCTATCACCGCGGGGTCATCGACTTTGCCGGCATGACCGATATCGCCAAGCCGATGCGCCCGTGGTTGGGGGAACGCTTCGTGATCGGACGGCCCGAGGTGGTCGAGGCGCAGCATTCGGCGGACGGCACGCGCAAATGGCTGCTGCGCACCGCCGATGGGCACGATTACGAGATGGTGTTCATCCCCGATGCGGATCGCGGTACGCTGTGCGTGTCCAGCCAGGTCGGCTGCACGCTGAATTGCCGCTTCTGCCACACGGGAACGATGCGGCTGGTGCGCAACCTCACCGCGGGCGAGATTGTCGGCCAGGTGATGCTCGCCCGCGACGCGCTCGGCGAATGGCCCAAGGGCCGGATGGACGTGGCCGAAGAAGAGGATGCGGCGGAGTACCGGGCGGACGGCCGCCTGCTGACCAACATCGTGATGATGGGCATGGGCGAGCCACTGTACAATTTCGACAATGTCCGCGACGCGCTGCTGCTGGTGATGGATGGCGATGGCCTCGCGCTTTCCAAGCGCCGGATCACACTTTCCACCAGCGGCGTGGTGCCGATGATGGCCCGTTGCGGCGAGGAAATTGGCGTCAACCTGGCCGTTTCGCTCCATGCTGTGACGAAGGAGGTGCGCGACGAGATCGTGCCGCTCAACCGCAAATACGGCATCGAGCAGCTGCTGGAGGCCTGTGCCGCCTATCCCGGCGCGTCCAACGCTCGGCGAATCACCTTCGAATATGTCATGCTGAAGGACCGAAACGATTCCGACGCCGATGCGCGTGAGCTCGTCCGGCTGCTCCGGGCCCACGGCCTGCCCGCCAAGGTCAATCTGATCCCGTTCAATCCCTGGCCTGGCGCGCCCTACGAATGCTCGAGCCCCGAGCGGGTTCGCCGATTTTCAGACATCGTGTTCGAAGCCGGGATCAGCGCGCCTGTGCGCACACCCCGGGGGCGCGACATCGACGCCGCCTGCGGCCAACTGCGCACCGCCGCGCAGCGCAGCCCCGCGGGCCAGCGCCCGCAGGCGCAAGCGATTGAGGCGGGTACCACCGTGTCGGCAGTGCAGCCCGCAAAGACCCCCCTTCGGGCATGATCCGGGCCGTCCGGACTGGAACGTGCTTGCTGGCCACACAAGATTACCATCGCTTTTTTGACCCCCGGTCGCCGCCGGCGTCCTCGCCCTTACGAACGACTGCACCGATACGAACTTGCCTGGTGTATCGTCGACCCGGGTGAAGCGCTCTGCTGGTTTGGGCTCGGCGCCACGGGGAGCGCGCCGAATTCCTCTGTTCGCCGCCTCATCGTGCCAGAATGGGGTATTCTAACCGCCGAGGATGGCCAGTCGTCGGTGCCGCACGACGAAAAGTTATCACTACCCCGCATCACCTGGGTGGATCGCCGATCCGGGCGCTCTCGCTACTTCGGTTCGCGATGTAGTTATGCGGGTACCATGAAGGTAAGCATGATTCCCGCCATTGCTCCGGCCGTCAAAAGGGCGATCAGAATCGCGTCTCGCTGGAGAAATAATGTTTGCTCCCACGCTTGGTGAGATCATCAGGGGGATCATAATTGCGGTGGAGCTGCGGCCATGAACCGCCGTTAGCAGTCGCCGCTGGCCCGCCCCGTGGGTCTGGACGGGCGCGGAACCCAGGCAGGTTCCCCTCGGTTGCCCGCCTACCGGCGACGCGCGAGTAACCGGAGGAGACACGGATGACCGAAACGCTAGACTCGGCACTGCCGCCCGAGGTGCAGGACAGCGCCCAGCGGGTGCTGGAACTCGCCTGCAAGCGCGAACTGACACTCGCCACTGCCGAGAGCTGCACCGGTGGCCTGCTGGCGGCGCTGCTGACCGACATTCCCGGGCTCAGCCACGCTTTCGAGCGTGGCTTCGTGCTCTATTCACCGCAGGCGAAATGCGACCTCTTGGACATCGAACGCGGGAAGGTGGACAGCTGCGGCGCGGTCAGCCGGGAAATTGCCGAGGCGATGGCGCGGGGGGCGCTGGGCCGCTCGCCAGCCGACGTGGCGCTCTCCATTACCGGATATGCCGGCCCGCCGGGAAAGAACGATGAGGGCGAGGAAGGGCTTGTCCATTTCGCCTGCGCCCGCAAGAAGGGCGCATTAGCGCACCGCGAGGAGCATTTCGGGCCGATCGGCCGGCAGGGCGTGCGGCTCGCCGCGCTCGCGGTGGCGCTGGAGATGATCGAGGAGGCGCTGGAGCAATGATCGCTATCCCCAACACCGACCCACCCGCGGTGCGCCCTTGAACGAGCGTGCGCACCCGTTCTACGCCATGCATGCCCACGGCTTCGTCCGCGTCGCGACCAGCACGCCGAAGGTGCGCACCGCCAATGTGGGCGGCAATTGCGCCTCGATTATCGCTGAAGCCGAGCGGGCGCATGCCTGTCAGGTGGACCTGCTGGTCTATCCGGAGCTGTGCGTATCCTCCTACGCGATCGACGATCTGGTGATGCAATCGGCGTTGCTCGACGCGGTGGAGGCGGCGGTGGAGCGGATCGTCGCGGCCAGTGCCGGGCTGTCGCCCGTGCTGCTGATCGGCGCGCCGCTGCGGCACAATGGCCGGCTGTACAATTGCGCGCTGACAATTGCGGACGGCCAGTTGCTGGGGGTGGTGCCCAAGAGCTTCCTGCCCAATTATCGCGAGTTCTACGAGAAGCGCTGGTTCGCGCATGGCCGCAACATTCGCGGCCAGACCATTCGCGTGGGCGAGGTGGAGGTGCCGTTCGGCGCGGATCTCGTCTTCGCCTCCAGCCGCCTGCCGGGCTTCAAGCTGTTCATCGAGATTTGCGAGGATTTCTGGGCGCCTAACCCGCCCTCTACCGCCGGTGCGCTGGCCGGGGCGACGATCCTCGCCAACCTTTCCGCCTCCAATATCACCATTGGCAAGTCCGACGAGCGGCACATGCTGTGCCGGTCGCAATCGAGCCGCACCGCCAGCGCCTATGTCTATTCGGCCGCGGGGCATGGCGAGAGCACGACCGATCTGGCCTGGGACGGGCAGGGCATGATCTTCGAGCTGGGCGACCTGCTGGCGGATTCCGAGCGGTTCAGCCTGACGCCCGAGCTGTGCATCGTGGATATCGACACTGACCGCATCCTGGGCGACCGGATGCGGCTGCAGACCTTCAACGATGCCGCCGAAGCGGCCGGGCGGCCGGAAGACCTGTTCCGCACCATCGCCTTCGACCACGCTCCCGCGCATGGCGACATCGGGCTGATCCGCCCGATCCGCCGCTTCCCCTTCGTGCCCAACCGGCCCGAGAAACTGGACGAGGATTGCTTCGAGGCGTTCAACATCCAGATCGACGGGCTGATGCGCCGGTTCGAGGCGACCAGCGGCGATTCGATGATCATCGGCGTTTCGGGCGGGCTCGATTCGACCCATGCGCTGATCGTCGCGGCCAAGGTGTGCGACCGGCTGGGCCTGCCCCGCAGCACAATCCGCGGCTATACCATGCCCGGCTTCGGCACCTCCGAGGGGACGAAATCGAACGCCTGGACGCTGATGAAGGCGACCGGCATCACCGCCGAGGAGATCGACATCAAGTCCGCCGCCCGGCTGATGCTGGAGGCGATCGGCCACCCCTTCGCCTCTGGCGAGCCGGTTCATGACGTGACCTTCGAGAACGTGCAGGCCGGCCTCAGGACCGACTTCCTGTTCCGCCTGGCCGGGCAGCACAACGGCTTCGTGGTCGGCACGGGTGATCTTTCCGAGCTGGCGCTGGGCTGGTGCACCTACGGCGTGGGCGACCAGATGAGCCATTATGCGGTGAACGCGGGCGTCCCCAAGACGCTGATCCAATATCTGATCCGCTGGGCGACCCGCACCGATCAGTTCGACCAGGCGACCGATGCGGTGCTGGAGGCGATCCTGGGCACCGAGATCAGCCCCGAGCTGGTGCCGGCGGGCGAGGATGGCGAGATCCAGAGCACGGAGGACCGGATCGGGCCCTATGAGCTGAACGACTTTTTCCTTCACCACATCCTGCGCTTCGGGCAGCGCCCCTCCAAGGTGGCGTTCCTCGCTTGGCATGCCTGGCATGCGGCGGGCGAAGGGCTGTGGCCGGCCGGTTTCCCCGAGGGTGCGAAGAACGAATATGATCTGGCGACCATTCGGGGCTGGCTGGAGAAGTTCCTCCAGCGGTTCTTCGCCTTCAGCCAGTTTAAGCGCAGCGCGATCCCCAATGGGCCCAAGGTGAGCAGCGGCGGTGCGCTGAGCCCGCGCGGCGACTGGCGCGCGCCAAGCGACGCGGTGGCGGATGTGTGGCTGGCGGAATTGCGCGAGCGGGTGCCGGGCTGAGATGGGCTCCTGCGGGACATGCGGATGAGCCGGCCGGCGGTTCTGGTCACCGGCGGTGCGCGGCGGATCGGCGCGGCGATTGCGCGGCGGTTCGGCGAGCAAGGCTGGCATGTGGTGATCCACTGTCACCGCTCCCGGAGCGAGGCCGAGGCACTGGCCGCCGAGCTGCCCGGTGCCGAGGTGGTGGCCTGCGATCTTGCCGATGCCGACGCGGCACTGTCGCTGGTGGAGGCGCTTGCCGCTCGGCTGGCGGATTGGCGCGTGCTGGTCAATTCCGCCTCAATTCTTGAGCCCGACGGTGCAACCGGGCTGGACCTCACAACGTATCAGGAGGCGATGCAGGTCAATGCCGCCGCCCCCGCGCTGATGGCGCAGGCCTTCCTGGCCCGCGCGCGCGCGACGGCCGGGCGGCGAGTGATCCAGTTGACCGACCAGAAGACCGCCAATCCGAACCCCGATTTCTTCAGCTACACGATGAGCAAGCACGCGCTGGCCGCAAGCGTGCCGATGCTCGACATGCAGGCTCGCGGGGAAGGCGGGGCGGACGACCGCATCTATGCGCTGGCCCCGGGCGCGATCCTGCCGAGCCTCGACCAGAGCGGCGCAGAGGCCGAGCTTTCGCACCGGCTGAACCTGCTCGGCCGCCGCACGGGTGCTGAGGAGGTGGCGGATGCGGCCTGGCTGCTGGCGACCGGCCCGCTGGCCGGGGGGCAGACGCTGTACGTGGATTCGGGCCAGCATCTCGTGCCCCAGCCGCGGGACGTGATCTACCTGGCGCGCGAGCAGGCGGGTGCGGCGTGAAGCGGCACGCGCTCAGCACGCGGATCTGGCACTGGATCAACGCGGTGAGCATCATCGTGCTGTTCATGTCCGGCCTCAACATCTCCAATGCCCACCCGTATCTCTATTGGGGCGATTGGGGCTTCAGCCCGACCGAGGCCTGGCTGGCGGTGCCGCGCTTCCCCGATTGGGCGGTGATCCCGGGGCGCTACAGCCTGGCCATCGCGCGCGACTGGCACCTGCTGTTTTCCTGGGTGTTCGCGCTGGGCTTGCTGGGGTTCATGATCTCCGCGCTGGTGAACGGGCATTTCGCGCGCGACCTGTTCACCCGGGCGCCGGAATGGCGCTGGCGGCTTTTCTCGGCCGAGGTGCGCCGGTACCTGCGGTTCGACTTCGCGCATACGGGTGGCAAATATGGCTCGATCCAGAAGCTGACCTATGCGCTAGTAGTGTTCGTGCTGCTGCCGCTGATGATCCTCACCGGCATGGCGATCAGCCCCGGGATGGGAGCGGCCTGGCCGTGGCTGCTTGAGGTGACTGGCGGGCGGCAGAGCGCGCGCTCCATCCATTTTCTCGCCTCGTTCGCACTGCTGGGCTTCACCATCGTCCATGTGCTGCTGGTGCTGTTGACGGGGCCGTGGGGGCAGCTGAAGGGCATGACCACTGGCCAAGTGGACGAGAGGGGCGATGCAGCGGCGTAATGTCCTTGTCGGGCTGGCCGCCCTGGGCGCAGGGGGCTGTTCGCGGATTGGCGAGACCCGCGGGTTTGAAGCGCTGGTGGATGGCGCGATGGAGTGGCACCGGGCCGCGCACCGGGCGCTTGCCCCCGGCGTGAGCATGGCGCGCGAGTATCAAGTGGCAGATCTTTCGCCGTTTTTTCGCGGCAACGGCACTACGGTGATCGATACGCAGCGCTACCGCGCGCATCTGGCCCGTGGCTTCGCGCAATGGCAGGTGACGGTGGGCGGGCTGGTGGCGCGACCGCTGGCGCTCTCCATGGCGCAGATCCGCGCGCTGCCGCAGCGCACGCAGATCACTCGCCACGATTGCGTAGAGGGGTGGAGCGCGATCGGGCAGTGGACCGGGCCGCAACTCGGGCCGATCCTGCAGTTCGCCGGGCTGCGGACCGAAGCGCGGTTCATCGTGTTCCGCTGTGCCGATGTCCTCTATGGCGGGCGCTATTACGAAAGCTGCGACCTCGACGATGCCTTTCACCCGCAGTCCATCCTCGCTCACGCCTTGAACGGTGCGCCGCTGCTCGAACGCAATGGCGCGCCGCTGCGGCTGCGGATCGAGCGGCAGCTCGGCTACAAGCATGCCAAATACCTCACCGGGATCGAGGCGGTGGCGAGCCTGGAGGGGATCGAAGGCGGTGAAGGGGGTTTTTGGGAGGATCGCGGCTATCAATGGTATGCCGGGATCTGAGGATCCCCTGTTCAAGCGGGATAGAGCCGAAACGAATGGTGCCAGGCGAGGCTGACCAACTCCTCCAGCACCGCAACGTCAATGTCCGCCAGCTTATTAACGTAGAGGCAGCCGCCCTGCCCGCGTGCATGCTTGCCCAGCCGGGCCAGCAGCGGCTCGATATCGCCGCCTGGGCATCGTCGCAGGCGAGCAGGTAGAGTGAGTGCTTGGCCCTTGCGGGGGCTGAAGCCGCAGCGCAGATTGTGCACCGCGCGGCCGCTTTCGTAGACCGTGCGATACTCGCCATAGCCGATGATTGTGGGGCCCCACATGCTGCCCTCGGTGCCCGTGGCTGCGCGGAAAAGGCGATCGAGCAGCAGCGCATCGGTGCGCTTCGCCTCGGGCTCGACCCGGGCGATGAAATCGGCAACCGGGCTGCCGGTCGGGCTGGTCTTCGCCTCTGCCATCGGCGCAGGATAGCCCACAATTGACACGCCGGGTAGCGGCGGCTTTTAATGATGGCCAAGCTTGCGGAGAGAGGCGGCGGCCATGTGGTTGCTCGACACGATGCTGAAGAAGCTGATCCGCACGGGTCGGCTGGTGGTGACCGATCACGACGGCAAGACGTACACGTACGGAGCCGGCACTTACGGCGCCGGCGACGCGGCTGACGGCGCGCTGCGCATCCGGCTGACTTACTTCAAGGCGGCGCGGCATATCGCCACCTATCCGCAAGTGGGCGCGGGCGAGGCCTTCATGTGGGGCTGGCTCGAGGTGGAGAGCCCGCACGATATTCGCGACCTGGTGTTGTTCTTCACCGAGCAATCGAAAACGCATGGCGATCGTGCGCTCCAGCCGCAGGGCCAGCTAAAGCGCCTGGTGCAGAAGGTTGCCGCGAGGGCCGATGCCATCAACCCGCGCGGCAAGGCGCGCAAGAACGCCGAAGCGACCTACAACCTCACCCGCCGCCTCTACGAGCTGTTCCTCGACGAGGACCGGCAATATACGATGGGTTACTACCGTGATCCGGCCAACAGCCTGGAGCAGGCGCAGCTCGACAAAAAGGCGCACATCGCGGCCAAGATGAACATTCGGCCGGGCATGAAAGTGCTCGATATCGGCTGCGGTTGGGGCGGGCTCGCGCTGTACCTCAACCGCCGATACGGGTGCGAGGTGCTGGGCGTGGCGCTGGCCGAGGACCAGATCGCCTTCTGCCGCGAGCGGGCAAAGTCCGCCGGCGTGGCGGACAAGGTGCGCTTCGAGCTGTGCGACTATCGTGATGTGGAGGGTCAGTTCGACCGGATCAGCTCGGTTGGCCTGCTGGAGCATGTCGGCACGCCGCATTATCCGCAGTTCTTCCGCCACACGCACCGGCTGCTGAAGCCCGAAGGGGTGATGTTCGCCCATTGCTGCGGCCGGGCCGGGCCGCCGGGCTTCACCGATGCCTGGACGCGAAAATACATTTTCCCCGGCGGCTACATCCCCGCCCTCTCCGAACTGGTCACCGCGAGCGAACGGGCAGGCTGGCAGGTGATGGACGTGGAGGCAATGCGCTTCCACTACAGCCACACGCTGAAGGAATGGTACAACCGCACCGTGCTCCACCGTGACGAGATCGTCGAGCTGTACGACGAGCGGTTCTATCGCATGTGGCTGTTCTATCTCGCCGGTGCCGAGCAATCCTTCCGCCACGGGACGCTGGTGAACTGGCAGCTGGTCTATGTGAAGGACCGCGCCGCGCTGCCGATGACGCGCGATTTCATGCATGAGGAGAGCGCCCGGCTGCGCGCGGCCGAGGAGCCGCCGGCGTGGCATCTGGACCCGGCGCTGAAGCAGGCGGCGGAATAGCGCCCACCAAGCGGAGGGCGTGCTTGCGCCGGGCATGAAGGCCTTTTAGTCCAGCCGCTTATGAACGGTCGCCCCCTGCTCGCTCGCGCTCTTGCGCCGCTGGTGCTGTTCGCGCTGCTGTTGCTGGGGACGCCGGCGGCGCAAGCCCGGGTGGACGTGCACTTCCACAGCTTCAACGGATCGGTGCTGTTCGGGCGCTATCCGCACACCTTCGTGGTGTTCGACGGCGTGCTCGACGATACCGGCGAGCGGGTGTGGGAAAATTACGGCTTTTCGGCCAAACGCGCCACGCCCGCGGTGCTGCGCGGGCCGGTGGAGCACATGGTGATGAGCGAAAAGGAAAAGTACATCGGCACCACCAACCGCCACTTCACCATCACCGTCTCGGACGAGACCTACCGGCGGATGAAGGCGGAGATGGTCGCCTGGCGGGATGCGCCGGGGCGCTATTACGATCTCGATACGCGCAATTGCCTGCATTTCGTGGGGCGGATGGCCGAAATGGCCGGGCTGCGGGTCGAGTATCCGCGGGCGATGCTGCGCAAGCCGCGCGCTTGGTTGAACCATGTGACCACGCTCAATCCGCAGCTGGGCGCAGCGCCGGTGGGCTGATTGCCGGCGCATGAGGGAGGCCCGTTGCCGGTGGCCGTGCGGACTGTTAACCGCGCGCCTTCTCAACGGAGCGGAGCATTTATGGCGGATCGCAAGAGCCTGGAGATCAAGCGGGTGGTGCTCGCCTATTCGGGCGGGCTCGACACCAGCGTGATCCTTAAATGGCTCCAGGTGACCTACGCTTGCGAGGTGGTCACCTTCACCGCCGACCTGGGCCAGGGCGATGAGCTGGAGCCGGCACGCACCAAAGCGCGGGCAATGGGCGTGCCAGACGCACATATTTACATCGACGATCTGCGCGAGGAATTCGTGCGCGATTTCGTGTTCCCGATGATGCGCGCCAATGCCCGCTACGAGGGCGATTATCTGCTCGGCACCTCCATCGCCCGCCCGCTGATCGCCAAGCGGCTGGTGGAGATCGCGCGGGAGACGGGTGCCGATGCCATCGCCCACGGAGCGACCGGCAAGGGCAACGACCAGGTGCGCTTCGAGCTTTCCGCCTATGCGCTCGCGCCCGACATTCGCGTGATCGCCCCTTGGCGCGAATGGGACCTGACCAGCCGCACGGCGCTGATCGCATGGGCCGAAGCGCATCAGGTCCAGGTGCCCCGGGACAAGCGCGGCGAGAGCCCGTTCTCCACCGATGCCAATCTGCTGCACACCTCCTCCGAGGGCAAGGTCCTGGAGGATCCGTGGGAGGAGGTGCCGGACTATGTCTATTCGCGCACCGTCTCGCCGGAGGAGGCGCCGGACGAGGCCGAGTATATCACGCTGGAGTTCGAACGCGGCGATGGAGTGGCGCTGAACGGCGAGGCGATGAGCCCCGCCGCGCTGCTGGCGGCGCTGAACGAGCTTGGCCGCAAGCACGGCATCGGTCGGCTGGATCTGGTGGAGAACCGCTTCGTAGGCATGAAAAGCCGCGGGATGTACGAAACGCCCGGCGGTGAGATCTATGCCCGGGCACACCGGGGGATCGAGCAGTTGACGCTGGACCGGGGCGCGGCGCACCTCAAGGACGAGCTGATGCCGCGCTATGCCGAGCTGATCTACAACGGCTTCTGGTTCGCACCCGAGCGCGAGATGCTGCAGGCGGCGATTGATCACAGCCAGGCCGGCGTGACCGGCACGGTGCGGCTGAAGCTGTATAAGGGGCTGGCGAGCGTGGTGGGGCGGCAATCGCCCCACAGCCTCTATTCGGAGCGCCACGTGACCTTCGAGGATGATGCCGGTGCCTATGACCAGCAGGACGCGGCCGGGTTCATCAAGCTCAATGCGCTGCGACTGCGGCTGCTGGCGCGGCGCGACGGGCGCTAGCGATATTTAGTTTGGTGCAGGAGCGATGGTAAGCGAATCGGCAGAAGCCCCGAACAGTGCTGATGAGAGCAACGAGTGGTCGCTGCGCTGAAACGCAGCTGGGCAACGACGAGTCGAATCTTGCGCGCAGCAAGCCGTGCCACATTTCTGCCTAAATAGGACGAACCGATAGAGTCGCGGGGCAAGCTGCTGCCACTCGGGTGGTTCAATAGGGAACCGACCTGTATTTGCTGATCTCGAAACGGACGGGGTTATCGAGATGAGAACGCAACTGACGCTGGCGGCACTGGCCGCCTGTGCTCTCGGCGGCTTGAGCGCGGTCCATGCTGCTGGCCCGAGCGAGGTAGAGCCCGCGATTGCCGCTGCGCCGACGTTAACATACGATTCCGACCTGCCCCGGTTCCAGACCACGATCGAATTCATGGCGAGCCCGGTGGTTCAGCCGCTGCCCGAGCCTGTCGAAGGGGCTGAAGAGCCCACCGATGCTGCCCGCGCGATCGCCGGTGGGGAGGCCAGCTGGTACGGTGCGCAATTCGCCGGGCGCCGCACTGCCAGCGGCGAGCAATTCAACCCTGCGCAATTCACTGCCGCGCATCGTACCCTGCCCTTCGGCAGCAAGGTGCGCGTGACCCATGCACGCAGTGGCAAGTCGGTCGTGGTGCGGATCAACGATCGCGGCCCCTTCGCGCACAATCGGGTGATCGACCTCAGCCGGGCCGCCGCGCAGGACCTCGGCATCGTCTCGGCGGGCCGTGGCCAGGTGGAGCTGGCGCTGGTTTCCTGATCGGCTGCGCGCCAATTTGCGCTTTCATTCGTCGTTCCGGAACACGCGGGCTGAACTGAGTGCTGCCCTCATGAAGCGCACAAGAGCACACTGATTCCGCGACCAAGCCCCGACCGCGCCGATGTCCTATCGTGTCTTCTGGTCGAGCAACCCCGAGAGATAGTAGCCGGTGTGGCTCCGCTTCGCCCGCACCACCTGTTCGGGTGTGCCCTCGGCCACGATCTCCCCGCCCCTGACCCCGCCATCGGGGCCGAGGTCGATGATCCAGTCGGCGGTCTTGATCACGTCGAGATTGTGTTCGATGACAACGATGCTGTTGCCCTGCTCGACCAGCCGCTGGAGCACCTCCAGCAGCTTGCGCACATCCTCAAAATGCAGCCCGGTGGTGGGCTCGTCGAGGATGTAGAGCGTCTGGCCGGTGGAGCGGCGGCTCAGCTCTTTGGCCAGCTTCACGCGCTGAGCTTCGCCGCCCGAGAGCGTGGTGGCCTGCTGTCCGACCTTCACGTAACCCAGCCCCACCTCGTTCAGCATGTGCATCTTGTCGCGGATTGGGGGCACGGCCTTGAAGAATTCCTCGGCATCCTCGATCGTCATGTCCAGCACGTCGGCAATCGAGAGGCCCTTGAACTTCACCTCCAGCGTCTCGCGATTGTAGCGGCGACCGCCGCATTCTTCGCAAGTGACGTAGACATCGGGCAGGAAGTGCATCTCGATCTTGATCAGCCCATCGCCCTGGCAGGCCTCGCAGCGGCCTCCTTTCACGTTGAAGCTGAAGCGGCCGGGCTTGTAGCCCCTCGCCAGCGCTTCGGGCAGCCCGGCGAACCAGTCACGGATCTGGGTGAAAGCGCCGGTGTAGGTGGCGGGGTTGCTGCGCGGGGTGCGGCCGATGGGGGATTGGTCGATCTCGATCACCTTGTCGCAATGTTCGAGCCCGGTGATCCGGTCGTGCGCGCCGGCGATCACGCGCGCGCCGTTCAGCGCCCGGGCGGCGCCGGCGTAGAGCGTATCGATGGTGAAGCTCGACTTGCCGCTGCCTGAGACGCCGGTGATGCAGGTGAATGTACCCAGCGGGATCGAGGCGGTGACCTCCTTGAGGTTGTTCGCCCGCGCGCCGTGCACGGTGAGCTTCTTGCCGTTGCCCTTGCGACGGGTGCCGGGCACCGCGATTGAGCGCGTGCCGTTGAGGTAGGCGGCGGTGAGCGAGTTCTTGGCTTTCAGGATCTGCTTGAGCGTGCCCTGCGCCACCACCTCTCCGCCATGCACCCCGGCGCCGGGACCCAGATCGACGATATGGTCGGCAGAACGGATCGCATCCTCGTCATGCTCGACCACGATCACCGTGTTGCCGAGATCGCGCAGGCGCTTGAGCGTTTCGAGCAGCCGATCGTTGTCGCGCTGATGGAGGCCGATCGAGGGTTCGTCGAGGACGTAGAGCACGCCTGACAGGCCCGAGCCGATCTGGCTGGCGAGGCGGATGCGCTGGCTCTCGCCGCCACTGAGCGTGCCGCTGGTGCGATCGAGATTCAGGTAATCCAGCCCGACATTGTCGAGGAAGCCGAGCCGCTCGATGATCTCCTTGAGAATCGAGCGGGCGATCTGGTTCTGCATGTCGCTCAATCGCTCGGGCAGCGCCTGAAACCAGGCGAGCGCCGCGCTCACCGAGTAGCGGGTCGGTGTGGCGATGTCCTCGCCGGCCAGCTTCACCGCCAGCGCCTTGTCGTTAAGGCGCTTTCCGTGGCACGTCTCGCACGGTTGCGCGGCCTGGTAGCGGGCCAGCTCCTCGCGCATGAAGGCGCTCTCGGTCTGCAGCAGGCGGCGGTTGAGATTGCCGATCACGCCCTCGAAGGCCTTTTCCACCGTGTAGCTCTTGCGCCCGTCGCGGAAGGTCAGCGGCACGCGCTTGCCCTTGGTGCCGTGCAGGATGGTCTCGCGGTGCTCCTCCGCCAGTCCGCCCCAGGGGGTGGAGAGATCGAAGCCGTAGGCGTTGGCAAGCGAGCTGAGCACCTGCATGTAATAGGGCGAAGGGGGGTTCGACTTGGCCCACGGCACCACCGCGCCCTGCTTGAGGCTGAGCGCCTCATTGGGGACGACTAGCTGCGGATCGAACAGCTGCTTCTCGCCCAGCCCGTCGCAGGTGGGGCAGGCGCCTTGCGGGGCGTTGAACGAGAACAGCCGCGGTTCCACCTCCTCGATGGTGAAGCCGCTGACCGGGCAGGCGAAGCGTTCGGAAAAGACGATGCGGTTGGGCGGCAGCCCGGCACCCTTCAGCGCCCCGCCCGATGCGGCCTCCTCCTCCCGACCGGGGACCACCCCATCAGCAAGATCCACATAAGCAAGGCCGTCGGCCAGCTTGAGCGCGGTCTCGAAGCTGTCGGCCAGCCGGGTCTCGATGCCGGCACGCACAGCGAGGCGATCGACCACCACCTCGATATCGTGCTTGAGCTTCTTGTCGAGCGCAGGGGCGTCCTCGATGCCGATCATCTCGCCATCGATCCGCACGCGGGTGAAGCCGGCCTTCTGCCATTCGGCCAGTTCCTTGCGGTATTCGCCTTTGCGGCCACGCACCACCGGGGCGAGCAGGTAGAGCCGGGTGCCCTCGGGCAGCGCCATCGCCCGATCGACCATGGTGGAGACGGTCTGCGCCTCGATCGGCAGGCCGGTCGCCGGCGAGTATGGCACCCCAACGCGGGCCCATAGCAGGCGCATGTAATCGTAAATCTCGGTGACGGTGGCGACGGTGGAGCGGGGGTTGCGGCTGGTGGTCTTCTGCTCGATCGATATGGCCGGCGAAAGCCCGTCGATATGCTCGACATCGGGCTTCTGCATCATCTCGAGGAACTGGCGCGCATAGGCGCTGAGCGATTCGACGTAGCGGCGCTGCCCTTCGGCATAGATCGTATCGAAGGCAAGGCTCGACTTGCCCGAGCCCGAGAGGCCGGTGATCACGATCAGCGAATCGCGCGGCAGATCGATGTCCACGCCCTTGAGGTTGTGCTCGCGGGCGCCGCGCACGGAAATGTGAGTGAGCGACATGAGGAGGCGTGTTCCGCAAATGTTCGAAGGCGTCAAGGGCGCGGGGAGGAGAACGACAGGCGCGTTCGCCATGTGGGGGAGGGTGGCTGGAATACAACGCGCGAGCAGCGGGGCTGTTCTGCTGGATTGGTTGGTCGCGGCCCTGATCAAAAACGGCGGACCAGCCACGGCCCGGCACCCCCGCCCTCGTCCTTCAAGACGAGCGCAGGCGCATTCAGCTTAGCCTGCGCGCTCGCCGCCAGACCAGAGAGCGGCCGTTGAGCGCCGCCACATCGCAATGCCCGTCGCGCATTGCCCTTGCCAGGCGCACCGCCGCTTTCAATTGCGCCGGTGCGGCGTTGCGATAAGCGGGGCGGCCTGCAATCGCATCGTACCAGCACCCGCCCACCGCATTGTCGAGCAGCACGCGCTGGAAGCAATGGTCGAGCCGGATTGGCCAGCCCCGCTCTGCGGCGAGCGCCGGCAGCACCGTGCGCGTCAGCACCAGCCATTCCTGTTCGAGAGCCTCGCGGTCGCTCATTGGCGGCAGGTGGGTGCGCGTGGCCCGCGCGGCAAGCGTGGTGGTGGATAGCACCCGCAGCCCGCTTGACGCCGGCGCGGCGCGGCGTAGCCTCTGTCCTACACCGGCCGGGAGAGGTCTTCGGGAACCATGAAAAGGATCGCATTCGCCGCTTGCGCCTTGGCCGCGCTGACGGGCTGCACGGCCACCCGGCCGTTGAGCGAAATGGCGGTCGACAGCAACCACCTCGTCGCGGACACCGCCAACGAACAGACGCTGCTCAACATCCTGCGCGCCAAAGACCGGATGCCGATGCACTTCACCTCCTTCAAGGTGGTGAACGGCGACCTCTCGCTCTCCGCCTCGGCCGGGCTCGGGCTCGACTTTCCCGGCGATTCGCTCAGCCGCTCGTTCGGGGGGGACGGAGTGCTGGCGGGCAGCGACCTGGCCACGGGAGGGCGGACCATCGCCCCCGCGATCGGCGCGGGGATCGAGACCAGCCCTGGCTTCGAGCTGGCGATCTACGACAATCAGGAATTCCAGCGCGGCGTGCTGATGCCGGTGCGCGAAAGCGTGATCGAATATTACCTGCAGAGCGGCTGGAAGCAGGATTTCCTCACCGCGCTACTGGTCGCCAAGCTGGAGGTGACCTTCCGCGACCCCGCCGGCGTGGTGCAGGGCAGCTTAACGCTGCGCAACGATCCGGATTCGGCCGGGCGGTTCGGCGAGCTGGTCAGCGCGATCAGGATGGTTCCCGGCGCGCGATCGGGCAGCACGACCGCGCTGATCGCGCTGGACCGGTTTGCGGGCAATCTCACGCTGGGCGATATCGAGCGGCTCGACGGCGACCGGTTCGACATCCAGAGTTTCGACCGGGCGCAGTGCGAACAGGAGGGCATCGCCAATTGCGAGCCCGGCACCTTCGTGGTGCGCAGGAGCCCCGGTTCGCGCGGGATCAGCTTCGAGGAGAGCGACAGCGAGGCTGCGCGGGCAGCCATGGCGCGCCTGATGCCGGAACGCGCCGCTGCCCTGTTCGCCGGGCGCGACTGCGCGGTCGATGGCTCGCAGCTCTGCCGGGCCGAGGACGAACAGGGCACCGTCGAGTACGAGTTCCTGCTGCGCGCGCCCGAGGGGATCCTCTATTTCCTCGGCTCCTACGTGCGCTGCGACATCGCGCCGGATTGCGAGCCCTACCGGCTGGGCGATGGCAGCAAGGTGATCGAGGTGATCGAAGGCCGCGCGGCCGATGCGCTGATCACCGCGCGGCACCGCGGGCGCAGCTATTCGTTGAGCGAGCCGGCCTATATTGGAGACGATCCCACCCATCGCGGCAGCCAGGCGGTGGTGCTGGTGCAGCAGCTGATCAACCTGCAGAAGAGCGCCGAGGCGCTGCCGGTCAGCTCCTCGATCCGCCTGCGGAACTGAAGCCGATACCCGCGCAACGGGAGTGGCCCGGGGCGGGTTCAGTGCTAGTTTCAGCCGCATGGCCCATCGCCTGTTCGTCGCAATCCGGCTGCCAGATCAGGTGCGCGAGCGCCTGCTCGATGCGATGGAGGGGCTCGAGGGCGCGCGCTGGCTCGACGAGGAGCACCTGCACCTGACCCTGCGCTTTGTGGGCGAACTGGAAACCCCGCAGGCCAACGAGCTGGCGGATGCGCTCCGTCCGATCGACTCGCCCGGGTTCGAGCTGGAAGTGGCGGGCTTCGGGCATTTCGAACGCAAGGGACGGCCCTATGCGCTATGGGCGCGCGTGCCGCTGGTGCCGGGGCTCGAGCAGCTGCGGCAGAAGGTGGAGCATGCCTGTGCCGCCATTGGCCTGCCGCGCGAGACGCGCAGGTTCCTGCCGCATGTCACGCTCGCACGGCTGAATGCCGGCACCGGGCCGGTGGGCGGCTGGCTGGCGGTGCACGGTGCGCTCAGGGCCGGTCCCTGGCACGTACGCGCCATGTCGCTGTACAAGAGTCATCTCGGGCAGAGTGGCGCTAGCTACGAGGAGGTGACCCGCTACCCCTTCGGGAACTGAGCGCCTTCGTACCCCGTGAGGCGTTCAGGCGTGGCGGGCTTCTCGCATCTTAACCGCATCTTAGCCTCGCGCTCGTAACGCGGCGACGAGCTCCCGGGCTCCACAAACCATTCCGACAGGATGCCGCTCATGTCACCGCGTTTTGCTGCCCCGCTCGGGCGGTTCGCTCCATTGCCAACCTTGGGTGCCGATCGTCCGCTGCCACGCTCTGCGGCGAGCGACCATGCGCCCGGGGGGCTGACGCAAGTGGCCAGACATGCGGCGCTGCGGCGTTTGGCCAGCCATGGCAGGGCGGCTCCCCCTGCTCGCCTGCGCCCCGAGGCAGCGCGGTTCTGCGAGCTTGCTGCGCATGAGCATCGGCAGTCGATCGGCGGGCAGCCCGAAACTGGCGTGGCGGGTCGCGCCGTGCCCTTGTCCGCAGTGAGCCGCTAGCCATTTCGCCGCTGGCTGGCTCTGCGGGCATGAGCATCATCGGCCGCTCTGGGGCAGCGCTCGTCCCTTCAACCGCACCTGCGCCCGGCGCTTTCGAGGGCAGGGCAAAACCATCGTCTCGCTTCGGGTTGCGCCATTTCGCCGGCTTCCTCGCCCATGACCCGCGCAACGAGCAGGTGCGGGCCAAGTTGGTGGATACGCTCTATAGTGACCCCTCCACGATGCTGCTGGGCGCGCTGTGCGGTATTGCCGCCAGCCTTACCGCGGCACTTGCCACTCAGGACCCGCAGCTGATCGCCGGGGCTGTCGCGATGGTGCTGATCGGCCTGTGGCGGGTGCTCCTCGCCTATCGGATCGCTTATGCGCCCCGCCCCCGCTGCGCCCGGCGCCTCGAATTGCTGTACGAGACCGGCGCCTTCAGCTGGGCGCTCGTTTCCGGGCTGATCGGCGCGCGCACCTTGTTTCTCCCCGCGGCCCCGCCGCACCTCGAAGCGTTGATGATCGGCTATGTGCTCGCCTCT
This sequence comes from Erythrobacter sp. ANT-B3C2, assembly GCA_001683845.1. GTDB lineage: Bacteria > Pseudomonadota > Alphaproteobacteria > Sphingomonadales > Sphingomonadaceae > Croceibacterium. Next base: position 79,326 of record LXQI01000008.1, read on the forward strand.
GGAACCGCGATCTCGGCTCGCAATGCCGGTCGCCCGTTAGTGGCGATCGGGCAACTGGTGCTGACCACGGCTCCGGTGCTGGTCGCCTGCTTTGTGGTGGCAACGCTGCCGCTGCTGGTGCTCGGCATCTGCATCGCGCTTGTGTTGGCGGGTGTGGTTTCCATCACCCTGAGCGTGTTCCGCACCCTGCGCGAACAGATCATCGCCGCAGAGACGAGCGCCCTAATGGCCGAGCGGATGCGCGCGCTTGCCCGGACCGACGCAGTAACCGGGCTGATCAACCGGACGGGGCTCAACGATGATCTCAATGTCATCCTGGCCGGGCTGCCGGCCGGCGGGCGGCTGGCGTTGTTCTGGTTCGATCTCGATCGCTTCAAGGAGATCAACGATACGCTGGGCCATCCGGTCGGAGACGGCGTGCTCAGCGAAATCGGTTCGCGGTTGCGCCAGTGTGCCCCGGCAGGAGCGGTGGTGGCGCGGTTCGGTGGCGATGAGTTCGTCATCGCCGCGCAGGTCTCGGGGTGCATCGAGGCAGAGCATTTGGCCGAAGAGCTGCACCGCGAGGTCTCCCGGCCGATGCGCATCTCGGGCCACCGGATCGACGGCGGCTCCTCGCTCGGCGTCGCGATCCTGCCGGACGATGCGTTCGACATCGAGACCTTGCTGCAGCGGTCCGATACTGCGCTGTACGATGCCAAGGTCCGGGGACGCGGGCAGGTGCGCTTCTTCGATACGGCGATGAGTCGCAAGCTGGTGCGCCGCAAGGAGATCGAACGGGAGCTGCGCGCCGCCATCCAGCGCGAGGAGCTGTCGGTCTTCTTCCAGCCGGTCGTCAGCCTCGCAACCGGCCGCATCTGCTGCTTCGAGGCACTGGTGCGGTGGTTCCACCCTGAGAAGGGCGAGCTGTTGCCCGGCGAGTTCGTGCAGGTGGCCGAGGAGAGCGGGGTGATCATCACGCTCGGCAACTGGATTACCATGCAGGCGGCGCGGGCATGCGCCACCTGGCCGGAGGACATCACGGTGGCGGTCAATCTCTCGCCCCTGCAAATCCGCGCGCCCGGCGCGGCGCTGGCGATCCTCGCTGCCTTGCGTGACACGGGGCTTGACCCGCGCCGGCTCGAGCTGGAGGTGACGGAGAGCCTGCTGCTCGACGACGACGCCAACACCGTGCGGTTTATCGAGGATCTTTCCAGCGCGGGCGTCCGCTTTGCACTCGATGATTTTGGGACCGGCTATTCCTCGCTGCACTACATCAAGAAGTTCCCCTTCAGTAAGATCAAGATCGATCGCAGCTTCGTTTCCGGGCCCGATACCGGGCGCAAAAGCGATGCGATCATCCGCGCGGTGGCCGGGATGGGCGCGACACTGGGCATGGAAATTGTCGCCGAAGGGCTCGAGACGCTCGAGCAGGTGCAAACGGTTCGCTGGGCGGGCTGCACTCTTGGTCAAGGCTACTATTTCAGCCGCGCGGTACCCGAAGACGGGGTCACGATGATGTTGGCAGACGAGATGGCCGAAGGCGGGATATCGCGGATCGCTCGCTGAGCTTAACGCAGTCACCAAGCTCGTTGCTTTTTCTAATGTTCTTGCGATGCAGTTGCAGCTGACACATCGCGCCTCCGTGGCTTCTACCGATTGCGGTTGCAAACGGATTGGTCGGGGCCTAGGCCCCGCTCGCTTGCGGTTGCCTCCCCTTGCGCGGGAGGGGCGCGTTAATGCCGCGAAACGTCAGCCAGGCCGCGCTTCGGATGAGGAAACCACCGGCAATCATGGCTCGCAAGAAGATTGCTCTCGTCGGTGCCGGCATGATCGGCGGCACCCTCGCTCATCTCGCAGCGATGAAGGAGCTGGGCAACATTGTCCTGTTCGACATTGCCGAGGGTCTGCCGAGCGGCAAGGCGCTTGATCTGGCGCAGGCAGGTCCGGTGGAGGGCTACGACGCGAAGCTCAAGGGCACCAGCGACTATGCGGACATTGCCGGCGCCGATGTGGTGATCGTCACCGCCGGCGTGCCGCGCAAGGCCGGCATGAGCCGTGACGATCTGCTGGGCATCAACCTCAAGGTGATGAAGGCGGTCGGCGCAGGCATCAAGAGCCATGCGCCCGACGCATTCGTGATCTGCATCACCAATCCACTCGATGCGATGGTCTGGGCGCTGCGGGAATATTCCGGGCTGCCGCACAATATGGTGGTTGGCATGGCGGGTGTGCTGGACTCTGCGCGGTTCCGCCACTTCCTGGCCGAGGAATTCGACGTCAGCGTCGAGGATGTGACTGCCTTCGTGCTGGGCGGGCATGGCGATACGATGGTGCCGGTGATCCAGTACTCGACCGTCGCAGGCATCCCCGTGCCCGACCTCATTGCGATGGGCTGGTCCACACAGGAGAAGATCGGCGCGATCGTCGATCGCACGCGCAAGGGCGGCGGCGAGATCGTCGCCCTGCTCGGCAATGGCAGCGCCTTCTACGCACCGGCCACAAGCGCGATCCAGATGGCCGAGAGCTTCCTCAAGGATAAGAAGCGCCTCCTGCCCTGTGCTGCCCATCTGACGGGCCAGTACGGGGTCGACGGCCTCTATGTTGGCGTGCCGGTGGTGATCGGCGCGGGCGGCGTCGAGCGGATCGCCGAGATTGCGCTGGACGAAACTGCGAAGGCGAACTTCCAGATCAGCGTCGATGCGGTCAAGGACCTGCTCGAGGCGTGCCGCGGGATCGATGGAAGCCTTGCTTAAGCTGCGGGCGTTTCTGGGCGGAGGGCTGCTGGCGGCCGCCGGGTGTGCGCAGGCCGCGCTGCCCGAATCCAGCCCAGAGCAGGTGGTCGCGGCCGTGCGCGACTGTGCGGAGGCGACCGGGCCGGGCGGATTGGACGAGCCCACTCTGCTGGCGCGGGGGTACGAGCGCGCGAGCACATCGCAAGATGGCAAGGAAATCGACATCGATTTCATCATCCTCGGTAAGCCCGGCGGACCGCTGATCCTCAGCGGCCCCTCCGGCACGCGGGCAAGCGCAGGCTGCTTGATCGTCGGCGGGAATGGCGGCCGTGTCGATTTCGACCACCTGCTGACCGCGTTGGCGGACGATTTCGAGCCCGCCGGCAGCGTTAGCGGCGATCATTACTTTCGGGCAGGCCACAATGTCGTGGTCGCCGCCGCGCGAACTGGCGATGGCACGACGTTCCGCGTGGCCGTATTGGAATCGGGAGTGAAGCAATGAGCATCCTCGTCGACCGGAACACCAAGGTCATCACCCAAGGCATGACCGGCGAGACCGGCACGTTCCACACGCAGCAGGCGCTCGATTACGGCACGCAGATGGTCGCCGGGGTTACGCCCGGAAAGGGCGGGCAGACGCATATCGGCCTGCCGGTCTATAACAGCGTGGCCGAGGCGAAGCACGCCACCGGCGCCACTGCGAGTGTGGTCTATGTGCCACCGCCTTTCGCCGCGGATTCGATCCTGGAGGCGATCGATGCGCAGATCGAGCTGATCGTCGCGATTACCGAGGGCATTCCGGTGCTCGACATGGTGCGCGTGAAGCGGGCGCTCTCCGGCAGCAAGTCGCAGCTGATCGGCCCGAATTGCCCCGGCGTGCTGACGCCCGGCGAGTGCAAGATCGGCATCATGCCCGGCTCCATCTTCAAGCAGGGCACCGTGGGCGTCGTCAGCCGCTCGGGTACGCTAACCTACGAAGCGGTGTTCCAGACGACCAACATCGGCCTCGGGCAGACCACCGCAGTGGGCATCGGCGGCGATCCGGTGAACGGCACCAGCTTCATCGACGTGCTCGAACTGTTCCTGCGCGACGATGCCACCAAGTCGATCATCATGATCGGCGAGATCGGCGGCAGCGCGGAGGAAGAGGCGGCGCAGTTCATCAAGGACGAAGCCAAACGTGGATGGCACAAGCCGATGGTCGGCTTCATCGCCGGCCGCACTGCGCCTCCGGGCCGGCGCATGGGCCATGCGGGTGCCATCGTCAGCGGCGGCCAAGGCGGTGCCGACGAGAAGATCGCGGCGATGGAGGAGGCCGGGATCAGGGTCGCCGCCAGTCCCAGCGAACTGGGTACCACGCTCGATGCGCTGCTCAGGGAACTCGCCTGAACGCCAAGCAGCAGGGGTCCTGGGGGCAGGAAACCGACAAGGAATGCCCGATGGGTAACGAAGCGCGACAATTAATCCCTGAACTCGCCGCGCAGGATGGGCCGCAGCAGGGCCCATCCTGGGCGAATTCAAAGTGGCCGCAGGTGGGCGATGGCACCGACGATCTGACGCTCGCGCTCGATCCGACCCAGATGACCATCGCGGTCAAGGAAGCGGCGGCCAAGGCCGGCAAGCAGTTCGATGCCAGTGCCATCGAGCAGGCGGCGGGCGATTCCATCCGGGCGATGCTGCTGATCCGCACCTACCGGGTGCGCGGGCACCTCGCGGCCGATCTCGATCCGCTCGGCCTCTCCCAGCGCGAGCTGCCCGAGGATCTCAAGCTCGAATGGCACGGTTTCACCGGCGCCGCGCTCGACCGCGAGGTGTATCTCGGCGGCAATCTTGGGCTCGATTGGGTGACGCCGCGCGAATTGTGCGACATCCTGCGCAAGAATTATTGCGGCCATGTGGGCTGCGAATACATGCACATCGCCGATGTCGACGAGCGGCGCTTCCTGCAGGATCGGATCGAAGGGCCGGGCAAGGTCATCCAGTTCACCCCCGCGGGCAAGCGCGCCATCTTGCAGGCGGTGATCCGTGGCGAGGGATACGAGAATTTCCTCGGCAAGAAGTACGTCGGCACCAAACGCTTCGGGCTCGATGGGGGGGAAAGCATGATCCCCGCGCTCGAGGCGATCATCAAATATGGCGGCGCTCTGGGCGTGCGCGAAATCGTCTACGGCATGGCGCATCGCGGGCGGCTGAACATCCTCGCCAATGTGATGGCAAAACCCTACAAGGTGATCTTCCACGAGTTCTCGGGCGGCAGCGCCAACCCGGAGGATGTCGGCGGATCGGGAGACGTTAAGTACCATCTGGGCACCAGCACCGATCGCGAGTTCGACGGGGTGAAGGTGCACATGAGCCTGATGCCCAACCCCAGCCACCTCGAGGCGGTGAACCCGGTGGTGCTCGGCAAGTCCCGCGCGCAGCAGGCGATCCGCGACGATCTCTCCAAGCACGAGCAGGTCCTGCCGGTGCTGATCCACGGCGATGCCGCGTTCGCCGGGCAGGGCATCGTGTGGGAGTGCCTCGGCTTTTCGGGCGTGCGCGGATACGACACCGGCGGCTGCATCCACTTCATCATCAACAACCAGATCGGCTTCACCACCTCGCCCCAGTTCGCGCGCTCGAGCCCCTATCCCTCGGACGTGGCCAAGGGAGTCCAGGCACCGATCCTGCACGTCAACGGAGACGATCCGGAGGCGGTGACCTTCGCTTGCAAGCTGGCGATCGAATATCGCCAGCGCTTCAAGCGCGATATCGTGATCGACATGTGGTGCTATCGCCGCTTCGGCCACAACGAGGGCGACGAGCCGAGCTTCACCCAGCCGCTGATGTATTCGCAGATCCGCGCCCACCCCCGCGTGAGCGAGAGCTATTCCGAGCGTTTGAACGCCGAATCCGTGATCGATGCCGATACCGCGCCCGCGATGCGTGCCGAGTTCGAAGCGCTGCTGGCTGAGGAGTTCGAGGCTGCCAAGTCGTACCGCCCGAACGAGGCGGACTGGTTCTCCGGCCGCTGGAGCGGCCTGCACAAGCCGGCCGATCCGGAAACCGCGCGCCGGAACGTCGACACCGCGGTCTCGCCCAAGCTGTTCGACAGCCTCGGCCGCACCTTGACGACCATCCCCGATGACCTGAGCGCCCACAAGACGCTGGCGCGGGTAATCGAGGGGCGGCGCAAGAGCTTCGAAAGCGGCGAGGGGTTCGACTGGGCGACGGCCGAGGCGCTCGCCTTCGGCAGCCTGGTGATGGAAGGGTTCGGCGTGCGCCTGTCCGGGCAGGATTCGAGCCGCGGCACGTTCAGCCAGCGCCATGCGAGCTGGATCGACCAGACCGACGAGCGCAAATACGTGCCGCTCTCGATCTTGCCGCACGGCAAGTTCGAAGTGTACGACAGCCCGCTCTCCGAATACGGCGTGCTAGGTTTCGAATATGGGTTTGCCCTGGCCGACCCCAAGACGCTGGTGCTGTGGGAAGCGCAGTTCGGCGATTTCGTCAACGGCGCGCAGATCATCATCGACCAGTTCATCGTCTCGGGCGAGGCCAAGTGGTTGCGGGCCAACGGGCTCGTGATGCTGTTGCCGCACGGCTACGAAGGGCAGGGTCCGGAGCATTCCTCGGCCCGGCTGGAGCGCTTCCTGCAGCTGTGTGCCGACGACAATATCCAGGTGTGCAACATCACCGAGCCGGCCAATTACTTCCACGTCCTGCGCCGGCAGATGCTGCGGCCGTTCCGCAAGCCGCTGGTGATCATGACCCCCAAGTCGCTGCTGCGCCACCCGCTGGCCAAGAGCGCCGCGGCGGATTTCCAGGGCGAGAGCCACTTCCGGCGGCTGATCTCCGATCCTGCGGGCATCACGGACGAGAAGGTCCGCCGCCTGGTGCTATGTTCGGGCAAGGTGTTCTACGACCTGCTCGAATTGCGCGACCAGGAGCGGCTGGAAGATGTCGCGATCGTGCGGGTCGAGCAGATCTACCCGTTCCCCGGCGAGCCCCTGGCCGCCCGCCTCCGCCGCCTGACGGCGCTGAAGGAGGTGGTGTGGTGCCAGGAAGAGCCGAGGAACAACGGCGCCTGGTACTTTGTGCAAAGCCCGATCGAGCAAGCCCTGTGCGATGCCGGCCACGGCGGAAAGCGCCCCCTGTATGCCGGGCGCGAGGCCGCGGCCTCGCCCGCCACCGGCCTTGCCAGCCGGCACAAGGAGCAGCAGGAAGCGCTGGTCTCGCTCGCGCTTGGCCTGACGGATGACGGCGCGGCGAAGCGCGGCATGATGCAGCAGGCCGGGTGCCAGGAACCCGCAGCCAAGGAGCCTCAGCATGGGCAGTGAAGTCAAGGTCCCAACTCTGGGGGAATCGGTCACCGAGGCGACCATCGGCGAGTGGCTGAAGAAGCCCGGCGAGCCAGTGGCGCTTGACGAGCCGATCGCCAGCCTGGAGACCGACAAGGTGGCGGTCGAAGTCCCCTCCCCCATCGCCGGAACGATGGGCGAGTACCGCGTGCAGGTTGGTGAAACCGTGGAGGTCGGCGCGGTGATCGCGACGATCGAGGAAGGCGGCGGCCAGGCCGGCCCCGAGAACACCCGTCCGCGAGACGAGGCCGATGCGATCGCTCCCGCCCCCTCGCCAGCCCCCGCGCCGGCGCCGGCTCCCGCGTCGCCGCCATCCGCATCGGCATCCGATCCGGAATCCGCTTCGGTCGAGGGGGGCGAGGATTCGACGCAGACCCTCTCACCATCCGTGCGCCGTGCGGTGCTCGAGCACGGGCTGGACCCTAGCTCGATCAAGGGCACCGGCCGCGATGGGCGGCTGACCAAGGAAGACGTGCTCGCCGCCGCTGAAGCCAAGCGCGCCAGCCCCGCTCCATCCCCAGCATCGTCCACGATCGCTGCCTCGCCACCCGCAGCCTCGCCGGGCGCCGGCCGGGAGCGGCGCGAAGAGCGGGTAAAGATGACCCGCCTCAGGCAGACCATCGCCCGGCGGCTGAAAGGCGCGCAGGAAGAAGCCGCGCTGCTGACCACCTTCAACGATTGCGACATGAGCGCGGTGATCGAAGCGCGCGAGGCCTACAAGGATCTGTTCGCCCAGAAGCACGGGATCAAGCTGGGCTTCATGAGCTTCTTCGCCAAGGCCGCCTGCCTGGCGCTGAAGGACGTGCCCTCGGTCAATGCCCGGCTGGAAGGCGATGAGATCGTCTACCACAATTACGTCGACATCTCGGTCGCGGTTAGCGCCCCCAATGGCTTGGTGGTGCCGGTGGTGCGCGATGCCGATTCGATGAGCTTCGCGCAGATCGAGCAGGCAATCGCCGGCTTCGGCAAGAAGGCCAAGGAGGGCGCGCTGACCATGGCCGACATGGCCGGCGGCACCGTCACCATCTCCAACGGCGGCGTGTTCGGCAGCCTGATGAGCACGCCGATCGTCAACCCGCCGCAGAGCGCGGTGCTCGGCCTGCACCGGATCGAGGACCGGCCGGTGGCCCGTGACGGCCAGGTGGTGATCCGGCCGATGATGTACCTGGCGCTGACCTACGACCACCGGATCATCGACGGGAAGGAGGGCGTCACCGCGCTCAGGATCATCAAGGAGGCGATCGAGGATCCCATGCGCTTGCTGATCGACCTGTGAGGCCGTTCGCGCCGCTACACACCGACATGAGAGAGGAGCCGGCGCCCGCCGGTCGACCAGACAATGGCTGAACAGACTCACGATTACGATGTCCTCGTCATCGGCGCCGGACCTGGCGGCTATGTCGCGGCGATCCGCGCGGCGCAGCTCGGGCTGAAGGTCGCCTGCGCGGAGAGCCGCGAGGCGCTCGGCGGCACCTGCCTCAATGTCGGCTGCATCCCCTCCAAGGCGCTACTGCACGGATCGGAGATGTATGCCGAGGCGCATAAGGGCGTGCTCGCCCAATTCGGCGTGCGGTTCGAAAACGTCAGCCTCGATCTATCGGCGATGATGGAAGAGAAGGCGGCGACGGTGAAGGGCCTGACCGGCGGCATCGAAATGCTGTTTCGCAAGAACAAGGTTACCTGGCTCAAGGGCCACGCCGCGTTCCAGGATGCGCACACCGTGACAATCGGCGAGCAGACGGTCACTGCAAAGGACGTCGTCATCGCCACCGGCTCCTCGGTGACCCCGCTGCCGGGTGTCGAAGTCGACAACGAGGCCGGTGTGGTGGTCGATTCCACCGGCGCGCTGATGCTTTCGCGGGTGCCGCAGCGGCTGGTGGTCATCGGCGGCGGGGTGATCGGGCTGGAACTGGGCAGCGTGTGGCAGCGGCTGGACGCCGAAGTGATCGTGGTCGAATTCCTCGACCAGCTGCTCCCGGGCATGGATGGCGAGGTGCGCAAGGAGGCGGCCAAGCTGTTCAAGAAGCAGGGGCTGGACCTGCGCCTCTCCACCAAGGTCACCGGAGTGAGCGTGGCCGATGGCCGCGCGACCTTGACGCTCGAACCCTCCGCGGGCGGCGAGAGCGAGCCGCTGGAGGCCGATTGCGTGCTGGTGGCGATCGGGCGACGGCCCAATACGCAAGGACTCAACCTGGAGGCGATCGGGCTGGAGCCCAACAAGCACGGGCAGATCGAGACCGATCGCGAATTCCGCACTTCGGTCGATAGCGTCTGGGCGATCGGCGACGTGATCCCCGGCCCGATGCTCGCGCACAAGGCGGAGGACGAGGGCATCGCAGTGGCCGAGAACATCGCCGGCGAGACCGGCATCGTGAACCATGCGGTGATTCCCAGCGTCGTCTACACCATGCCCGAGATCGCCGGCGTGGGGCTGACCGAGGAGGCTGCGCGCAAGGACGGACGTGAGATCAAGGTCGGCAAGTTCCCGATGCTGGCGAACAGCCGCGCCAAGACCAACCGTGAAACCACCGGCTTCGTCAAGGTGATCGCCGATGCGCAGACCGACCGCGTGCTGGGCGTGTGGATGATCAACTCGCTGGCCGGGACAATGATCGCGCAAGCAGCGCAGGCAATGGAGTTCGGCGCCACCTCGGAGGACATCGCCTACACCTGCCACGCCCACCCAACCCAGTCGGAGGCGCTCAAGGAAGCGGCGATGGCGGTGCAGGGCAAGCCGATCCACATCTGATCGCCTGCTAATCCTCGTTCACACGGGGCAGATCGATCCTGAGTGTCGGATTGGGAAGAAAGAAGGATAATGATGAGCCTGCGCCCGTTCCACCTCGCCTTTGCAGTCGATGATCTGGGCGCGGCGCGCGCCTTCTGGGGCGGGCTGATCGGCTGCCGCGAGGGGCGCAGCAGCGAGCAGTGGATCGATTTCGACTTCTACGGTCATCAGATCGTCGCGCACCTGGCACCCGGAGCGGTGGCGGCGCAGTCGAGCAATCCGGTCGACGGCCACCAAGTCCCGGTGCCCCATTTCGGCATTGTGCTGGCAATGGAGGACTGGAATGCGCTGGCCGAGCGGCTCCGTGCTGCCGGGGTTGCCTTCGTCGTCGAGCCACATGTCCGCTTTCGCGGCCAGCTGGGCGAGCAGGCGACGATGTTCTTCCGCGATCCCGCCGGCAATGCGATCGAAATGAAGGCTTTTGCAGACCTTGCGCAGCTGTTCGCCCCAAACTGAAGGCGCCCTAAGGGCACACTCAGCTGCCCGGTGGGCCCGTTAGGTCGGCGCGGGCCCGGCGGTAGACCTCTTCGTCATACTGCCGATCATCGCTCGACGAGCTGTCGCTGTAGCGATTGCCCGTGTAGCCATCGTCGCCATACCGATCATCGTCGTAGCGCCCGTCGCCGTAGCGCTCGTCGCCGGCCGCTGGATAGCGGGCAGAGCCACCACCGATCTGGACATCGTCGATACGCCCGTCATTGTCGATCCGGCAGGTGAACAGCGCACCGCCCTCGATCTCGCCACTGACAAACCAGCCATCGACCCCGCGCGACGCCGATTCAACGGCCGCAACGCGGTCGCGGCCCCGCTCGATTTCGGCGACGCACATATCCACCGCGCGGTCTATCCCGTTGGTCTGCCATCCGCGCTGGTTGTCGCGGTAGCGCGGGTCCTCAGGGTAAGGATAGCGCGACGGGTATCGGGTGGGATAGCGCTCGACATCCCGCGAGCGGTTGGCGGCGCTCGCCACCGCGGCGATGCCGCCCAGGATCAGCACGCCGGCGATCACATCGCCCGCGTCGACCCGCTTGTTCCGGCGCCAATCACGATGATACGCGGCGTTCTCAGCCGAGTTGTCATAGGCGTGGATCGGCGCCTGATAAGGCAGGTCGAGCGCCACTGCAGGCGCTGCGAGCGAAGCGCAGGCTGCCAGCGCGAATGTGACGGAGAGCCGATTGGTGAACCGCATTTAATTCCCCTCAGTCAGCCTCGATGCCCAACGGCCAAGCAAAGCCAAGGTAGACAGCTAGGCGGCACAGGCTTTCTTCGGCCTGAACCGCCTTTCCGATCACACCGCGCGTGACTCAGAGGCCGCGAATGCCACGGTAATTGAGATCCACGACCCGGCCGTAGCGAACTTCGCAGGTGAACCGCCCACTATCGTAGCCGCTGTGGCGGTTGTCCCACCCGCGATAATCGCGATCCCAGCCACGGCCGTAGCGGCTATCGCCCCGCCGCCAATCGCGGCCGGACTGGTTGACCGCGATGCGGCCCTGAACCCTATACCCATCTCGGCGGCGGTCGATCTTGCGAATGTCGGTCACCTGCGAACGCCCGCCGTAGGAATAGCGGTTGGCATTACGCTCGGCGGCATAGACGCATTGTTCCACCGCATCGCGCGAGCCCGAGCGTCGATCGTGGCGGCTGTAGCGATCGTCGTATCGATCATAGTAGCGATCGTTGCCGCGGCTGGCGGCGGAAGCGATGGCGGCGATGCCGCCGATCACCAGCGCACCGGCGATGATGTCGCCGGCATCGATGCCGTCGTGGCGGTCTCGGTCTCGCCACTGGGCCTGTGCGGGCGTGGCCGAGGCCAGCGCCAGCGCGCCTGCGGCGAGAACCGCCGCGGTGCCTTTGGCGAATGGGTTTACTATTCGGGTCATGGGCTGCTCCTCTCTAGCGTAGGCGCGTCGGGCATCGGGCCTTGGAGATCGCAACTTAGAGGGCAGCTCGTGAGAGCAGCCTGAATTGAGCCGACAGAGAATATTAATCATACTGGCGCGTTACCTGAACGCTGGCTAAGGCGTTTCGAGCCCAGTCCATTGCGCCAGGAAGCCGAGAATGTCCGCCGCCTCCTCGATTGCCTTGTCGGTCGGCTTGCCCGCGCCGTGCCCTGCCCGCGTCTCGATACGGATCAGCTGCGGCCGCTCGCCGAGGTCTGCCGCCTGCAGCGCCGCAATGTACTTGAAGCTGTGGCCCGGCACCACACGATCATCTGTATCGGCGGTGGTGACGATCAGCGCCGGATATTCGGCCCCGCCGCGGATGTTGTGATAGGGCGAATAGGCCCGCAAGGCGCGGAAATCCGCCTCGCGATCGGGGTAGCCGTAATCGTCGACCCAATAGCGACCGGCGGTGAAGCGGTCGAACCGCAGCATGTCCATCACGCCCACCGCGGCATTGCCGGCGGCGAACAAATCCGGCCGTTGGTTGACCACCGCGCCCACCAGAAGGCCGCCGTTGGAGCCGCCCTGGATGGCGAGGCCGTCCGGCGTGGTGATGCCCTCGGCTTTCAGGAACTCGCCCGCAGCGATGAAATCGTCGAACACGTTCTGCTTGTTGGCGAGGCGCCCGGCATCGTGCCAGGCCTTGCCATATTCACCGCCGCCGCGGATGTTGGCAAGGGCGTAGGCGCCGCCCGCTTCGATCCACGCCATCCGGCTGGCCGAGAAGCCCGGCGGCAAGGAGATGTTAAACCCGCCGTAGCCGTAGAGCAGCGTGGGCGCGGGCGTTCCACTGGCGGCGAGATCGGCGCGGCGGACGATGAACATCGGCACGCGCGTGCCATCCTTCGAGGTGAAGAAGCGCTGCTCGACCGCGATTGTCTGCGGATCGAAAGCAAGTTCGGCTTGCGCGAAAACGTCGGTTTCGCCGCTGGCGAGATCGAGGCGGTAGATTGTCGCCGGCCGGTTGAAGCTGGAATAGGAGAAGAAGGTCTCGCTGTCCCGTGGCCGTCCGGTGAAGCCGCCCACGCTGCCGAGGCCGGGCAACGCCACCGCCGCCCGCTCCTGCCCGGCTAGATCGAACCGGCGCACCAGCGCGGAAGCGTCCTTCAGGTAGGAGACGAACAGCGTGTCGCCGACGATCGCCGCACCGTCGACGGTCTCGGCCATCTGCGGCACCACCGGCTGCCAAGCGGGGCTGGCGGCATCGAGATCGATCGAGAGCACACGGTAAAGCGGCGCATCCTTGTTGGTGGCGAACCACAGCCGGCCGCCGACCCCGTCGACGAGTGACCAAGCATTCTCGAACCCGGTCACCAGCGGGCGGGCCTGCCAGCCCTGGGTGTTATTCGCGGAGCCCCGATCGTTCAGATCGATCGCGTGAACCTCATAGCGGTCGTCGGTGCCCAACGAGCTAGTGACGATCGCCCAGCGGCCATCGCTGGTGATGCTGGCGGAATGGCCGCGCTCGGGGTGCTCGGGGGTGGCGAAGACCAGCTGGTCCTCGCTCTGCGGCGTGCCGATGCGGTGGTAATAGACCGCCTGGTCGTAATTGAGCGCCTGGAAATCCTGCCCCGCCTGCGGCTCGGGGAAGCGCGAATAGAGGAAGCCCTCCTCTCCCACCCAGGAGAGACCGGTGAACTTGGCCCAGCGCACCTCTTCGCCCAGCGCCTGGCCGGTGGCGACATCCAGCACCCGGATGATCCGCCAGTCCGTGCCGCCATCCTGCACGCTGTAGAGCAGCTTGGTGCCATCGGGCGAAGGCGTCCACCCGCCCAGCGCGGTGGCCCCGTCATCCGCCCATGCGTTCGGATCGAGCAGCAGCCGCTCGGCCCCGTTCAGCCCCTCGCGCACGTACAGCGGCGACTGGTTCTGGAGCCCCTCGTTGCGGGTGTAGAAATAGCGTCCGCCGCGCTCGACCGGGGTGGAGAAGCGCTCGTAATCGGTCAGTGCGGCGATGCGCGAACGGAACCAGGCGCGGGCGGGAACCTGCTCCAGATAGGCATCGGTGACGGCGTTCTGCCGCTCGACCCAAGAGGCGACATCGGCATCATTGCGGACGTCGTTCTCGAGCCAGCGATAGGGATCGGCCAGCGGTTCGCCGAACTGCGTTTCAACCACGCTGTCGCGGCGGGTTTCCGGATAGTCGGGGGCGGACAATTGCTGGGCCTTGCCGGGCATGGCGAGTGTGAGGGCGAGGACGGAAGCGGTCAGGATGGATGTGCGCATCGGGCTTTCAAGCTGCGGATCGGGAAAAGCAGCCGAATAGGTAAAGCTTGCAACGGCTTTTGCAACGCTGGAAAGCGCGGCGCATCGGCTTGCAAGAGACCCGCAAGCCCGGCGCAAGGCCGCTGAAAGCCTCGCGCAGGCGATGCGATTGAGCCTATGGCTCAGGCCTCCTCGAGCTCTTCCTCGTTCTGGACCGGGCCGCTGTCCTGGCCCTTGGCGCTCACATCGCGGTCGACCAGCTCGATGATCGCCATCGGGGCCGCATCGGAGGCGCGGAAGCCGGCCTTGATGACGCGGGCATAGCCGCCCTCGCGCCCAGCGTAGCGCTCGGCCAGCACCTCGAACAGCTTGCGCTCCTGCGTATCGTCCATCAGCCGCGCATGGGCCAGGCGGCGGTTGGAAAGGCCGCCGCGCTTGGCCAGCGTGATCAGCTTCTCGACATAGGGGCGCAGTTCCTTGGCCTTGGCCACGGTGGTCTGGATCTGCTCGTGCTTGATCAGGGCGGCGGCCATGTTGCGGAACAAAGCGGCGCGGTGGCCGGACTTGCGCTGCAGCTTGCGGCCGGAAATTCCGTGGCGCATTTCGATGTACTCCGTTCGTTATGGGGCCGTGCGAGGTACCCCAGACCAGGCGGCCTTCCGGGCGCCGCCGTTACCCCCGCTTTTGGCTCACCGCGCGGGCGGCACGCCTGTCTGCCAGCAAGCTACCGTTTGCTATGCAAACGTCGCTTGTTGGCAGCGGCTTAGCCAAGCAGCTCTTGTTCGAGCTTCTTGGCCATTTCCTCGATGTTCTCCGGCGGCCATCCGGGGATGTCCATGCCCAGGCGCAGGCCCATGCTGGAGAGCACCTCTTTGATCTCATTGAGCGACTTGCGGCCGAAGTTCGGCGTGCGCAGCATCTCGGCCTCGGTCTTCTGGACCAGATCGCCGATGTAGATGATGTTGTCGTTCTTGAGGCAATTGGCCGACCGGACGGAAAGCTCGAGCTCGTCCACCTTCTTGAGCAGATAGCGGTTGAGCTGGTTGGCGTCGCTCTCGTCCGGCTGCGCGGCCATCCCGATCATCGGGCTGGACGGCTGCGGCACGCCCTCCTCGAAGTGGACGAACAGCGAGAGCTGGTCCTGCAGGATGCGCGCGGCATAGGCGATCGCATCCTCCGGAATGACGGTACCGTCGGTCTCGACTGTGAGGCTCAGCTTGTCGTAATCGAGTTCTTGCCCGACGCGGGCATTATCGACCTTGTAGCTGACCTGGCGGATCGGCGAGTAGAGCGAATCGATCGGAATTAGGCCGATCGGCGCATCGATCGGGCGGTTCTGCACCGCGGGGACGTAGCCCTTGCCCGTATCGGCGGTCAGCTCCATGTTGAGCGTGGCGCCCTCGTCGAGATGGCAGATCACCAGATCCTTGTTCAGCACCTCGATATCGCCCGAAACGGCGATATGGCCGGCGGTGACCTCGGCCGGGCCGGTGGCCGAGAGCTGCAGCCGCTTGGGGCCCTCACCTTCCATCCGCAGCGCGATCTGCTTCACGTTGAGCACGATGTCGGTCACATCCTCGCGCACGCCGGCGAGCGAGGAGAACTCGTGGAGCACGTTCTCGATCTTGATCGAGGTGATCGCGGCGCCCTGCAGGCTGGACAGGAGCACCCGGCGCAGCGAGTTGCCGAGAGTGAGGCCGAAGCCACGCTCGAGCGGCTCGGCCACGAAGGTGGCGCGGCGCTTGGCATCGCCGCCGGTCTTGACGTCGAGGCTGTTGGGCTTCTTCAGCTCCTGCCAGTTCTTCATATTGACGGCCATGGATGTCCCCTAACGGTAATGACGGCATCGGCCGCGAAGCGTCGTTGACGCCGCGGCCGATGCGAAGTGCTCTGTCGCGGCGGGCGGCCGCGGCAAGCTTCGATCAGACGCGGCGGCGCTTGGAGGGTCGCACACCATTGTGCGGGATGGACGTCACGTCGCGGATCGACGTGATGTTGAAGCCCACGGCCTGCAGCGCCCGCAGGGCGCTCTCGCGGCCGGAACCCGGACCCTTGATCTCCACTTCCAGCGTGCGCACGCCGTGTTCGGCCGCCTTCTTGCCGGCATCGTCGGCAGCGACTTGCGCGGCATAGGGAGTCGACTTGCGGCTGCCCTTGAAGCCCATCATCCCGGCGCTGGACCAGCTGATCGCATTGCCCTGCGCATCGGTGATGGTGATCATGGTGTTGTTGAAGCTGGCGTTGACATGCGCCACGCCGCTGGAGATGTTCTTTCGCTCCCGCTTGCGGATGCGCTGAGGTTCGCGTGCCATGGTTCGTATTCCTGTCTTCGATCTTGAGCGGTAAGCGGCGGCCCCGGGCGGAGGGGCGGGTGCGGCTTACTTCTTCTTGCCGGCGATCGGCTTGGACTTGCCCTTGCGGGTGCGCGCGTTGGTGTGCGTGCGCTGACCGCGGACGGGCAGGCCCTTGCGATGGCGCAGGCCGCGATAGCAGGCGAGATCCATCAGGCGCTTGATGTTCATCGCCGTGTTGCGGCGAAGGTCACCCTCGACCGTGTAATCGGCGTCGATCGTCTCGCGGATCTGCAGCACCTCGGCATCGGTGAGATCCTGCACGCGGCGCGACAGATCGATGCCCAGCTTCTCGGCAATTTCCAGCGCAGTGCGCGGGCCGATACCATGAATATAGGTGAGCGCGATGATCACGCGCTTGTTGGTGGGGATATTGACCCCGGCAATACGAGCCACTTAATTCTCCATGCTCCACAGGGGGAAGGATGGCCGCATGGCCGAACCTCCCCCTATCTCATCGCGCTATTCGATTCGTCCGGCCGGGGCCGCGCATGCGTGGGGACGCCGGATAGGCGCGCATCAGCGTTGCGGCCTGGCCCTGTTTGACCCCGAATGAACGAATGGAACGCGCAATTAGGGCGATTCGCCGCTTGCGTCAACAGCGGAAATGGCGAGCGAACGGCCTTGCCGCTGCCCGCATGGCGCCTGCCCCGCTTGGAACTCGCTCTATAGCGCAGTGCGAGGCGCGCGTCAAAACGCACTGCGCTCGCTCCGGCTCGCCAGACCGCGATACGCAGGCACGCCCGCGATCCTCGCTAGAGAGGCCAAGCCCATTCCGATCCGGCCCGCGAAGCGTGCGACAAGGGGCGCGCCTGCAAGGGCACTCTCGGATCTCAACGAGGAGCTGCCGGAAGGTCGGCTCAATGATGCTCGGACGGCGTGCCGATCAGCTTGACGATCATCCGGTAGACCTCGTCGACCGGCGCCATGCCATCGATCCGGCTGACGATTCCGCGCTGCTCGTAGAGCGGCAGGATCGGAGCGGTTTCGCTGCGGTAGAGCTGCAGGCGCTTGCGCACCGTGTGCTCATTGTCGTCCGGGCGGCGCTTGAATTCGTGCGCGCCGCAGCGATCGCAGGTGCCGGGCACTTGCGGGAGAATGAACTCGTCGTGATAGCCCGCGCCGCACTCGGCGCACGAAAATCGCCCGCTGATGCGGCGGACCAGCGCCTCCTCGTCCACCTCCAGCTCGATCACACGATGAAGCTGCCGGTTGTGCTTCTCCAGAATGCCGTCGAGCTGTTCGGCCTGATGCGCGGTGCGCGGGTAGCCGTCAAAGATCGCGCCGGCGCGTTCGGGCAGCGCCAGCAGTTCGGCATCGATCAGCGCGGAAACGATCTCGTCGGAGACCAGCTCGCCGGCGTCCATGACCGCCTTGGCGCGCAGGCCGATGGAGGTCTGGGCGGCAACGGCCGCGCGCAGCATGTCGCCGGTCGAGAGCTGGCGCATGCCGTGATGCTCCACCAGCCTCGCCGACTGTGTCCCCTTGCCCGCCCCAGGGGGACCCAGCAGGATAATGTTCATTGAAACTCCCCCATTCAGCCGGGCGGCGTCTACCGCAACCGTCCCTTCAGCTTGGCCTTCTTGATCAGATCGCCATATTGGTGCGCCAGCAGGTGCGACTGGATCTGGCTGATCGTGTCGACCGTGACGTTGACCACGATCAGCAGGCTGGTGCCACCCAGGAACAGCGGCAGGCCGGTCTGCGCGATCATGTATTCGGGAATGACACACACTAGCGTCAGATAGATCGCGCCGACCACGGTAATGCGCGTCAGCACATAATCGAGATATTCGGCGGTGCGCTTGCCGGGGCGGATGCCGGGGATGAACCCGCCGTTCTTCTTGAGGTTCTCGGCCGTCTCTTCCGGATTGAACACCACCGCGGTGTAGAAGAAGCAGAAGAAGATGATCCCGGCCGCATAGAGCAGCATGTACAGCGGGGCGCCGTGCTGCAGATATTGGTTCATCGTCTGCACAACGGAATACCAGGTGCTGTCCGGATCGGCCGAGTTGCCGGCGAATTGGCTGATCGTCAGCGGCAGCAGCAGCAGGGAGCTGGCGAAGATCGGCGGGATCACGCCGGCGGTGTTGAGCTTGAGCGGCAGATGGCTGCGATCGGCCTGCATCATGCCACGGGCGCTGGCGCGTTTGGGATATTGGATCAGCAAACGCCGCTGCGCCCGCTCGACGAAGGAGATGATCATGATCAGCACCACCACCATCACCACCAGGCCAATGATGACGCCGGCGCCGATCGAACCGGTGCGGCCGCCTTCAAACAGATTGCCGGTAAAAGTGGGGAACTGGGCGACGATGCCGGCCATGATGATCAGCGACACGCCATTGCCGATGCCGCGGCTGGTGATCTGCTCGCCCAGCCACAGCAGGAACATGGTGCCGCCGATCAGATTGATCACCGTGAGCACGCGGAACATCACGCCGGGCTCGATCACCGCCTGCAGCCCGCTCTGCGCGCCATAGGCTTCCAGCCCGCTGGCCAGGAACCAGCCCTGGATCGCGCACAAGAACACCGTGCCGTAGCGGGTGTACTGGTTGAGCTTCTTGCGCCCGGCCTCGCCCTCCTTCTTCAGCGCCATCAACGAGGGGTGGAGCGATGATGCGAGCTGGATGACGATGGAGGCGGTAATGTAGGGCATCACGCCCAGCGCGATCAGGCTCATCCGCTCGAGCGAGCCGCCCGAGAAGGTGTTGAACAGGTCGAGGATGCCGCCACGGGTCTGGTCGTACAGCGTTTCGAGGATCAGCGGATTGACGCCGGGCAGCGGCACGAAGCTGAGGAAGCGGAACACCACCAGCGCGCCGATGGTGAACCAGATCCGCTGGCGCAGCTCGGTCGCCTTGGTGAAATTGGCGAGGCTGAGAGAGCTCGCGAGATTATCGGCGCGTGATGCCATGTCGGGTTAAGTGCCTCTTGGCCGGACGGCTGAGCGGCCGCCCCCTTCTCGGGAAGCAGCCCATATAGGGGGCGGCCGGGGTTGCAGAAACCCCCGGCCGATCCGGGATCAGCGGGAGGCCGCCTTCTTGGCGGTGCCCTTCTTGGCCGCGGCCAGCGCCGCCGGGTCCCGCGCGACGATCAGCTCGACCGCGCCGCCGGCCTTCTCCACCATCTCGAGCGCGCCCTTGCTCGCCCCGGCCACGCGGAACTGCGCCTTGGAAGTAAGCTCACCCTTGCCGAGCAGGCGCACGCCGTTCTTGCCGCCGCGAGCGACGCCCGCCGCCTGCAGCGCCGTGTGGTCGATCAGCGCGGCCGCATCGAGCTTGCCGTCATCGATCAGGCGCTGGATCTGGCCCAAGTTAACCTCGGCGTAATCCTTGGCGAACGGATTGTTGAAGCCGCGCTTCGGCAGCCGCATGTGGAGCGGCATCTGCCCGCCCTCGAAGCCCTTGATGGCGACGCCGGAGCGGGCCTTCTGGCCCTTCTGCCCGCGGCCGGCGGTCTTGCCCTTGCCGGAGCCAATGCCGCGGCCCACGCGCATGCGGCTCTTGCGGGCGCCGGGATTGTCTCGAAGATCGGTAAGCTTCATGATCGTGCACTCGCTTTCGCTATGTTCGCGCTTGATGGAGAGCGGAGGCGCTTAGCGGCGTTGCCGGCCTTCCGCAACCCTGCGCCTCACTTGCGGCAAGGTAATGTCCCACCTGTTTGCGGCTTCGATACACCGCCTTGCAGCCGGTCATCATCTCACTTGCAGCATGGGCGCAAGCGCCCCGCATTCTGGGTTAAAGCCCCATGCAAGAGGGGCGACAAGCTCTCGCCCGCCGCCCCTTGGCTTGCTGTGTTGGAAGCGCTGCGTGCGCCCTATTCGACCACCTCGACCATGTGCGGCAGCTTGGCGATGGCGCCGCGCACCTCGGCGGTGTCCTCGAGCTCGACGATGCGGTGCATCTTGCCGAGGCCAAGGCCGGTGAGGATCTTCTTCTGCGCTGCGGGACGGCGGATCGGGCTTCCGATCTGCTTGATCCGGAGCGTCTTGTTCTGTTCGGCCATTGTGCTTACTCCACGATCGCTTCGGCGGCGGCCTCGGCCTCCACCTCGGTGGCACCACCGCGACCCAGCAGATCGGCGACCCGCTTGCCGCGACGCTGGGCGACCGACTTGGGCGAGGTCTGCTCAGTCAGCGCGTCAAAGGTGGCACGGATCATGTTGTACGGGTTGGAGGTGCCGATCGACTTGGTGACCACGTCGGCCACGCCCAGGCTCTCGAACACCGCGCGCATCGGGCCGCCGGCGATGATCCCGGTGCCGGCCGGGGCCGAGCGCAAATTGACCTTGCCGGCGCCGAAATGGCCCATGCCGTCGTGATGCAGAGTGCGGCCCTCTTTGAGCGGCACACGCACCATCTTCTTCTTGGCCGCGGCGGTCGCCTTGGTGATCGCCTCGGGCACTTCGCGGGCCTTGCCGTGGCCGAAGCCCACGCGGCCCTTGCCATCGCCCACCACGACCAGCGCGGCAAAGCCGAAGCGCTTGCCACCCTTCACGGTCTTGGAGACGCGGTTGATGTGCACCAGCTTCTCGATCAGCTCCTCGCCGCCGTCGTCATCGCGCCGATCGTCGCGCCGGCCACGGCCGCCGCCGCCGCCGCGACCGCCGCGATCACCGCCGCCACGGTTATCGCCGCCGCGTCCGCGTCCGCCGCCGCCACCACCGCCACCGCCACGGCCGCCGCGCGGGCCCCGTGCATCGGACGGATCGCCGCCGGCGGGCGACTGGTTCTGGAACGCCTCGGTGGGGGCGGTGGTCGGCGTGGGGGTCGCGTTATCGGCGAGCCCGTTGGTGGTTTCGTCTGCCATCATCAGAACTCCAGCCCGCCTTCGCGGGCGGCATCGGCCAGCGCCTTGACGCGGCCATGGAACAAATACCCGCCGCGATCGAACACGACGGTGGTCACGCCGGCCTGCTTCGCCGCTTCGGCGATGCGCTTGCCGACCTCGGCCGCGGAGGTCACGTTCGCGCCCGAAGCATCGGCGCCGAGCGTCGAGGCTGCGGCCACGGTGCGGCCCTGGCCGTCATCGATAATCTGCGCATAGATGTGCCGGCCGGTACGGTGGACACTGAGCCGCGGACGGGTGCCGCCACGTTTGCGCAGCGCCGTGCGCACCCGGCGTCGGCGGCGTTCGAAGAGGGAGAGCTTGGCCATCTTACTTCTTCTTCCCTTCCTTGCGGAAGACGAACTCGCCGCGATATTTGATGCCCTTGCCCTTGTAGGGCTCGGGCTTGCGCCAGCGACGGATCTCGGCAGCGAACTGCCCGACCGCCTGCTTGTCGATCCCGCTGACCTCGACCGTGGTCTGGTCCGGCGTCTTGACCTCAAGCCCTTCCGGAATGTCGAGATCGACATCGTGGCTGTAGCCGAGCTGCAGCTTGAGCTTGCGGCCCTGCGCCGAGGCACGATAGCCGACGCCGGTGATCACCAGCGTCTTGGAGAAGCCCTGCGTGACGCCTTCGACCAGATTGGCCACCAGCGTGCGCTGCAGGCCCCAATGGCTGCGCGCGGCCTGCGTATCGTTCGCCGGGGTGATCGCGATCTCCCCGTCTTCGAGCTTGTACTCGATCAGCTCGGACAGGCCCAGCGTCAGGTTGCCCTTGGGGCCCTTCACGCTCAGCTGGCGACCTTCGATATTGGCGGTGACCCCGCTGGGGATCGCCACCGGCTTCTTGCCGATGCGACTCATCAGAACACCTCCGCGAGCACTTCGCCGCCAACGTTATGCGCGCGGGCCTCGGCATCCGAGAGCACGCCGCGCGGCGTCGAGACGATGGTGATGCCAAGGCCATTGCGCACCGTGGGGAGCTCGCGGCTGCCGGAATAGACGCGCCGGCCTGGCCGAGAGACGCGCGCCACGTGCTTGATCGCGGGCTGGCCTTCGAAATATTTCAGTTCGATGCGCAGCGCCTTGTGGCGGCCGCTGGCATCTTCGGCCCAGCCACGGATGTAGCCTTCGCGCTGGAGCACATCGAGCACGTTGGCGCGCAGCTGGGATGCGGGCGTCAGGACGGAGTCCTTCTTAGCCTGCTGGCCGTTGCGGATGCGGGTGAGCATGTCACCCAGGGGATCGGTCATCATCGCTCTATACTCCCCTCACCAGCTCGACTTGGTCACGCCGGGGATCATGCCTTTGTTGGCCAAATCCCGCAGCTCGATCCGGTTGAGGCCGAACTTGCGATAATAGCCGCGCGGGCGGCCGGTGGTGGTGCAGCGGTTGCGCACGCGGGTGGGGTTCGCGTTGCGCGGGATTTCCGCCAGCTTGAGGCGCGCGATCAGGCGCTCGCCCTCGTCGAGCGACTCGTCATCCGCCACCGCCTTCAGCTTCGCGTAGCGGCCAGCGTACTTCTTCACGAGCTTCTTGCGCCGCTCGTTCTTGTTGATCGAACTCAGTTTCGCCATGGACTTAAGTTCCTCTGCGGCGGCTCACGCCGCCTCCTTCTGCTGCTCGGCGTCTTCCGCCGGGAACGGGAAGCCGAACAGGCGCAGCAGCTCGCGGGCCTCTTCGTCGGTCTTCGCCGTGGTGGTGACGATGATATCCATCCCGCGCACCTTTTCGATGCGATCGTAGCTGATCTCCGGGAAGATGATCTGCTCCTTCAGGCCCATCGCGTAATTGCCATGCCCATCGAACGAGCGCGGGTTGAGCCCGCGAAAGTCGCGGATGCGCGGCATGGCGATGGTAACCAGACGGTCGAGGAACTCGTACATCCGGTCGCGGCGCAAGGTGACCTTGCAGCCGATCGGCATGCCTTCGCGCAGCTTGAACTGGGCGATCGACTTCTTCGCCTTGGTGATCACCGGCTTCTGCCCGGCGATCAGCTGCATTTCCTCGGCGGCGGTCTGGACCTTCTTCTTGTCCTGGCTCGCCTCGCCAACGCCCATGTTGAGGACGATCTTGGTCAGGCGCGGGATTTCCAGATCGTTCGAATAGCCGAACTTCTCCTTCATTGCGGCCGCGATCCTGTCGGCATAGGCCTGCTTGAGGCGCGGAGTGTAGGAATCAGCCATCGATGGTTTCCCCGGACTTGACGGCGACGCGCACCTTCTTGCCATCGCGCTCCTCGAAGCGGACGCGGGTGGGCTTGCCGTCCTTGGGATCGGCGAGGGCGACCTTGGCGATCGCCATCGGAGCGGGCAGGCGGTCGATGCCGCCCTGCGGATTGGCCTGGGTCGGCTTGCGGTGGCGAGCGGCGACGTTCACGCCGTCGACCAGCACCTTGCCATCCTTGGGCATGACCTGGGTGACCGTGCCGGTGCGCCCCTTGTCCTTGCCCGACAGCACGACGACCGAATCCCCCTTCTTGATCTTGGCAGCGCCCATCACAGCACCTCCGGCGCGAGGCTGATGATCTTCATGAACCCGCGCGAGCGCAGTTCGCGCACCACCGGGCCGAAGATGCGGGTGCCGATCGGCTCCTCGCTTTTGTTCACCAGCACTGCGGCGTTGGTGTCGAAGCGGATCACGCTGCCGTCCGGGCGGCGCACATCCTTGCGGGTGCGCACGATCACCGCGCGGTGAACGTCGCCCTTCTTGACGCGGGCACGCGGCTGCGCCTCCTTGACGGAGACGACGATCACGTCGCCCACGCCGGCGGTGCGCCGCTTGGATCCGCCCAGTACCTTGATGCACTGGACTCGCTTGGCGCCGCTATTATCCGCGACATCGAGCGTTGACTGCATCTGGATCATCGATCCGCTTCCTTCTCACTTGGCTTGCCGGAACCTTCGTCCGGCAGTTCCAGAAATTGCTTACCTTGGCGGCGGCTCAGCTCTCGAGGTCGGCCTCGATCGCCTGGCCCTTGCCGGCCAGCACGCGGTCGAGCACGCGCCAGGTCTTGGTCTTGGAGATCGGCCGGGTCTCTTCGATCCGCACCGTGTCGCCAGAATGAAACTCGTTCGCCTCGTCGTGAGCGTGGTACTTCTTCGACTGGCGGATGATCTTGCCGTAGAGCGGGTGCTTGACCCGCCGCTCGACCTTGACCGTGACGGTCTTGTCGGTCTTGTCGGAAACCACGGTCCCGATCAGGATACGCTTGGGCATAATTGCCTTCCTTAAGCCTGCTGCGCCGTGGCCGAGCGGTTACGCTCGGTCTGAAGCGTCTTGATACGCGCGATGTCGCGGCGCACTTCGCGGATGCGCGCCGGTCGCTCGAGCTGGTTGGTCGCCGCCTGGAAGCGCAGGTTGAACTGCTCGCGCTTCAGCTCGACCAGCTGCTCGGTGAGCTGGTCGTCGGACTTGGTGCGCAAATCGTCGATCTGGCTCACGTTTCGGCTCCCAAGTGCGAGGTGTCGCCCAGGCGGGCCACGACCTTGGTCTTGATCGGCAGCTTCATCGCCGCGCGCTCGAATGCCTCGGCGGCCAGCGGGCCGGGGACGCCATCGAGCTCGAACAGGATACGGCCCGGCTTCACCCGCGCGGCCCAATATTCGACCGAACCCTTGCCCTTGCCCTGGCGGACCTCGGCCGGCTTCTTCGACACCGGAACGTCGGGGAAGATGCGGATCCACAGCCGCCCTTGGCGCTTGATGTGGCGCGTGATCGCGCGGCGCGCCGCCTCGATCTGGCGCGCGGTGATCCGCTCGGGCTCCATGGCCTTGAGGCCGTAGGAGCCGAAGTTGAGCTCGGCACCGCCGGTCGCCAGGCCGTGAATGCGGCCCTTGAAGGTCTTGCGGAACTTGGTCTTTTTGGGTTGCAGCATCTGTCTTTACCTCAGCGAGCCGGCCGGACGCCGGACGTCTGCGCTTCCATCATCAGCCGGTCCTGTGCCATCGGATCGTGGCCGAGGATCTCGCCCTTGAAGACCCATACCTTGATGCCGATGATCCCGTAGGCGGTCAGCGCCTCGGCATCGGCGTAATCGACATTGGCGCGCAGCGTGTGCAGCGGCACTCGGCCTTCGCGGTACTGCTCCACGCGGGCGATCTCGGCCCCGCCGAGGCGACCGCCGCACATGATCTTGATGCCCTCGGCGCCGAGCCGCATGGCCGATTGCATCGCCCGCTTCATCGCGCGGCGAAAGGCCACGCGGCGGACCAGCTGGTCGGCGATGCCCTGCGCCACGAGCTTGGCATCGATCTCCGGCTTGCGGATCTCGACGATGTTCAGCTTCACCTCGCTCTTGGTCATGCTGGCGAGCTTGGCGCGCAGCTTCTCGATGTCCGCGCCCTTCTTGCCGATGATGACACCCGGACGCGCCGCGTAGATCGAGATGCGGCACAGCTTGGCCGGACGCTCGATCACCACCTTGGAGATCGCCGCCTGCGGCAGGCTCCCCATGATGTGCTTGCGCATCATGATGTCTTCCCGGAGCATCCGCGCATATTCGCCACCCTCGGCGTACCACCGGCTGTCCCAGGTGCGGTTGATCTGCAGGCGCAGGCCGATCGGATTGCTTTTATGGCCCATCTTAAGCCTCCTCTTGCTCGCGCACGACGATCCGCAGCCGGCTGAACGGCTTCAGGATCCGGGTCGACTTGCCGCGACCCCGCGTGTGGAACCGCTTCATGGTCACCGACTTGCCGACGCTCGCCTCGGCGACGACGAGTGCGTCGACGTCGAGGTCGTGGTTGTTTTCCGCATTGGCAATCGCCGAGGCGAGCACCTTGCGCGCGTCCACCGCCATCGCCTTCTTGCTGAAGGTGAGGATGTTCAGCGCGTCCTCGGCCTTCTTGCCCCGGATCAGGCCGGCGACGAGATTGAGCTTCTGCGCCGAACCGCGGATCGTGGTGCCCACGGCCAGCGCCTCGTTCTCGCCCACGCGGCGGGGGGACTTTTCCTTGCCCATCAGCGCTTGCCCTTCTTGTCGGCCGCGTGCCCCGGGAAGCTGCGCGTGGGCGCGAACTCGCCGAGCTTGTGGCCGACCATGTCCTCGTTGACGGACACCGGAATGAATTTGTGGCCGTTGTAGACGCTGAACGTCAGGCCGATGAACTGCGGCAGGATGGTCGAGCGGCGCGACCAAGTCTTGATCGCCCCACGGGCGCCCTGATCCTGTGCGGTCTCTGCCTTCTTCAGCAGGTGGAGGTCGACGAACGGACCTTTCCAGACGGAACGAGCCATCGGTCTTACCCCTTCTTCTTCTTGGCGTGCCGCGAACGGATGATCATCTTGTCCGTCTGCTTATTATGGCGGGTGCGCGCACCCTTGGTCGGCTTGCCCCACGGCGTCACCGGGTGACGGCCACCGCTGGTGCGGCCCTCGCCGCCGCCATGCGGGTGATCGACCGGGTTCTTGGCCACGCCGCGCGTCAGCGGACGCTTGCCCAGCCAGCGGTTGCGGCCGGCCTTGGCCAGGTTCTGGTTCGAATTGTCGGGGTTCGACACCGCGCCCACGGTGCCCATGCAATCGGCCCGCAGATAACGCTGCTCGCCCGAATTGAGCCGCACCATCACCATCCCGCGATCACGCCCGACGAGCTGGACATAGGTTCCGGCCGAGCGGGCGATCTGGCCACCCTTGCCCGGCTTCATCTCGATATTGTGGCAGATCGTGCCGACCGGCATCTGGCCCAGCAGCATCGCATTGCCGGGCTTGGTGTCGACCCGCTCGCCAGCCACGACCTCGTCCCCCGGCGCGAGCCGGTTGGGGGCCAGGATATAGGCCAGCTCGCCATCGGTGTACTTGATCAGCGCGATGAAGGCCGTGCGGTTGGGATCGTACTCGATCCGCTCCACCGTCGCCGGCACGTCCCACTTGCGCCGCTTGAAATCGACCGTGCGGTACTTCTGCTTGTGGCCGCCGCCCTTGCCGCGGCTGGTGACGTGGCCCTTGTTGTTGCGCCCACCGGTGCGGTGCTTGCCCTCGGTCAGCGACTTGACCGGCTTGCCCTTGTAGAGCGCCGATTTATCGACGAGAATCAAGCCGCGGCGTGCGGGGCTGGTCGGGTTGTAGTTCTTCAGTGCCATCGGATCAGATCCCGCTGGTGATGTCGATCGAATCACCCTCCATCAGGGTGACGATCGCCTTCTTGCTGTCCGAGCGCTTGTAAGGCTTGCCCTTCCAGCGCTTGGTCTTGCCCTTGGAGACGATCGTGTTGACGCCGGTGACCTTCACCTCGAACAGCGCCTCGATCGCATCCTTGATCTGCGGCTTGGTGGCATCGTTCGCCACCTTGAAGACGACCGCATTGTGCTCGGAGAGAAGCGTCGCCTTCTCGGTGATGTGGGGGCTGAGCACCACGTCGTAGTGGCGCGCGTCCACTGCCTGCTTCTTAGCCATTGAACCGCGCCTCCAGCTTTTCGACCGCGGCGCGGGTGAGCACCAGCGTGTCATGCTTCAGGATGTCGTAGACGTTGGCGCCCACCGCCGGCATCACGTTGACGCCCGGCAGGTTGCCGGCAGCGCGGCGGAAGCCGTCTTCCACCAGATCGCCGTCGATCACCAGAACCTTGCCGTTCCAGCCGTTCTTGTCGAACGCGCCCTTGAGCGCCTTGGTCTTGGCATCGGCCAGTTCGAGGCTGTCGACCACCACCAGGTCGCGGCCTTCATTGGCACGGGCCTTGGCGGAGAGCGCCATCTTCAGGCCGAGCGCACGGATCTTCTTGTTGAGCGAGGGCTCGAAATCGCGCTTTCTCGCGCCATGCGCCTTGCCGCCGCCGATGAAGATCGGGGCCGCGCGATCGCCATGGCGAGCCGTGCCGCCGCCCTTCTGGCGACCGAACTTCTTGCCGGTGCGCGCGACTTCCGAGCGCTCACGGGTCGGCCGGGCGGTGCCGCGCCGGTTCTCCAGCTGCCAGGTGACGACCCGGTGCAGGATGTCCGCGCGCGGCTCCAGGCCGAACACGGTATCGTCGAGCTCGATCTCGCCGCCGGAACCGGAGATGCTCTCGCCGTCGAGTTTCTGAACGGTGATCTTCACGGCTCAGCCTTCCTTGTTTTCGTTCGCGCCGGGCTCGCCCGTGGACTCATCGCCCACGGCCCGGGTGACATCGTCGCCCGCACCAGCCTGCTGCTCGGCGAGGATCGCCTCTTCCTCGGCCTTGGTCGGGCCGGTGTCGATCTCGTGCTCGGCTGCGCTCTCCACCATGCCGGCGGGCGCTTCCTCATGCTCGGGCGCGGTGCTCTTGCGCTCCAGGATGGCGCCCGGGAACGGCGCGCCCTCCGGCAGCGGCAGCTTCACCGCATCGCGCACCAGCAGCCAGGCATCCTTCGAGCCGGGCACCGAGCCCTTCACGAAGATCAGGCCGCGCGTCGCATCGGTGCGCACCACTTCCAGATTCTGCTGGGTGCGCTGGCGATCGCCCATGTGGCCGGCCATCTTCTTGTTCTTGAACACCTTGCCCGGATCCTGCCGCTGGCCGGTCGAACCGTGCGAGCGGTGGCTCAGCGAGACACCGTGGGTGGCGCGCAGCCCACCGAAATTCCAGCGCTTCATCACGCCGGCAAAGCCCTTGCCCTGCGTATGCCCGGTAATGTCGACCATCTGCCCAGCGATGAAATGCTCGGCGCTGATGGTGGCGCCGATCGGCAGGAAGGCGTCTTCGCCCTCGACCCGGAACTCCGCGACCTTCTTCTTCAGCGGCACTTCCGCCTTGGCAAAGGCCTCGCGCTGCGGCTTGGCGACATTCTTCTGCTTCGCCACGCCGGAGCCGACCTGCAGGGCCAGATAGCCGTCGCGGTCAGCCGTGCGGTGCGACACGACCTGGCAATCCTCGAGCGCCAGGACGGTGACCGGCACATGGCGGCCATCCTCCTGAAACAGGCGGGTCATCCCGATCTTCTTCGCGATCACGCCGGTGCGCATGACCCAAACTCCTAAATCAGAGGCCTGCCGGACCATCCGGCAGGCTTGGAGGGCGCCCATCGAAGTAATGCTTCGATGGGATCCCCTTGGAGGGCGCCCATCGAAGCATTGCTCCGACAAGAACCCATTCAGCCCAGTGATGACGCATCGCCCCGTCCGGGCTGAGTGCTCGTTCCACCCTGACGGGAGAGCCGAGCGAGACGGGGGACGCGGCCCGGTCTGGTTCCCACGAAAAGCGGAGCAGCCGGCGGTATCCCTATGTCGTGATCCCGGCCGAAACCCGAATCCGGCGCCACGCTGGTGGCGCCTGCAAACTTCTCCGGCCGTTTAGCGTCCTGCCGGGCGGACGGGAACCCCGGCTCCTGCCGGGACCCAGGCGATCAAGCGAGCTTGATCTCCACGTTCACGCCGGCGGCCAGATCGAGCTTCATCAGCGCGTCGACCGTCTGGGCGTTCGGCTGCACAATGTCCAGCAGCCGCTTGTAGGTGCGCACCTCGAACTGCTCGCGCGACTTCTTGTCGATGTGCGGGCCGCGGTTCACGGTGAACTTCTCGATGCGCGTCGGCAGCGGAATGGGGCCCCGGATCAGCGCGCCAGTGCGGCGAGCGGTATCCGCAATCTCACCGGTCGCCTGATCGAGCACACGGTGATCGAAGGCCTTCAGGCGAATGCGGATGTTTTGAGCGTCCATGTCCTATACCGATGCGAAAGAGCCAAGAAGAGGCACCGAATGACCGGCGCAACCCTTCCAAAAACAAGAGAGCCGCCCCGCCTCGCCGGTTTCCCGGCAAAAGGGGCGGCCCCCATAAAACCCAGAGTAGACCAGGCGTGAAATCCCTCCAGCGGGGCGGCTGATTCGTCAGCACCGCCGCCGGAGGGGGGCCTATATTACTTCGAGATCGAGCTGACAACCCCCGAACCGACGGTGCGGCCGCCTTCGCGAATAGCGAAGCGCAGGCCCTCGTCCATCGCGATCGGCGCGATCAGCTTCACGCCGATCGTCACGTTGTCACCCGGCATCACCATCTCGGTGCCCTCTGGGAGGATGACCTCGCCGGTGACGTCCGTGGTGCGGAAGTAGAACTGCGGGCGGTAGTTGGCGAAGAACGGCGTGTGACGGCCGCCTTCGTCCTTCGACAGCACGTAGACCTCGGCGCTGAACTCGGTGTGCGGGGTGACCGAACCGGGCTTGCACAGCACCTGGCCACGCTCGACGTCCTCACGCGCCACGCCGCGCACCAGCGCACCGATGTTGTCGCCGGCCTGGCCCTGGTCGAGCAGCTTGCGGAACATCTCGACGCCGGTGACCACGGTCTTGCGCGTGTCCTTGATGCCGACGATCTCGACTTCCTCGCCCACCTTGACGATGCCGGACTCGACGCGGCCGGTAACGACCGTGCCACGACCGGAGATCGAGAACACGTCCTCGACCGGCATCAGGAACGGGCGATCGATCGGGCGATCGGGCTGCGGGATGTGCTCATCCACCGCCTTCATCAGCTCGATGATCGAGCTCTCGCCGATCTCGGGGTTGCGCCCCTCGAGCGCGGCCAGTGCCGAGCCCTTGATGATGGGAATGTTGTCGCCGTCGAAATCGTACTTGGAGAGCAGCTCGCGCACTTCCAGCTCGACCAGCTCGAGGATTTCCTCGTCGTCCACCTGATCGACCTTGTTCATGTACACGACCAGCGCCGGCACGCCGACCTGGCGGGCCAGCAGTATGTGCTCGCGGGTCTGCGGCATCGGGCCATCGGCCGCGTTCACAACGAGAATCGCGCCATCCATCTGCGCCGCACCGGTGATCATGTTCTTCACATAATCGGCGTGGCCCGGGCAATCGACATGGGCGTAGTGGCGCGCCTCGGTCTCATACTCGACGTGGGCGGTCGAGATGGTAATGCCGCGCTCGCGCTCTTCGGGCGCCTTGTCGATATTGGCGAAATCCACCGGTGCGCCCTGCACCTTGGTGATGGCCGCCGTCAGCGTGGTCTTGCCGTGGTCGACGTGACCGATGGTGCCGATGTTGCAGTGCGGCTTGTTCCGCTCGAATTTTGCCTTGGCCATTGCTCTAACCTCTGTTTTATCGTTCGATCATGTGGGGAGATCGGCGGGCACCCGCTGAATCAGGCGCCCGCCCGTAGACTTTACACCAGCGTCACGCAAGCTTCTCCTTGACCTCGGCCGCGACGTTCGCCGGGACCTCGTCGTAGTGCGAGAACTGCATCGAGTATTGCGCGCGGCCCTGGCTGAACGAGCGCAGCTCGTTCACGTAGCCGAACATATTGGCGAGCGGCACCTGCGCCTCCACCACCTGCGCATTGCCGCGCGTATCGGTGCCCTGGATCTGCCCGCGCCGGGAGTTGAGATCGCCGATCACGTCGCCCAGGAAGTCGTCCGGCGTCACCACCTCGACCTTCATGATCGGCTCGAGCAGCTTGATCCCGGCCTTCTGCGCACCCTCGCGCATCGCGCCGCGGCCGGTGATCTCGAACGCCACGGTCGAACTATCGACATCATGATAGGCGCCGTCGATCAGCTTGGCGGTGAAGTCGATGATCGGGAAGCCGATCAGGAAGCCGGTGGCCGCCTGCTCGCGCAGGCCCTTCTCGATCGAGGGGATGTATTCGCGCGGGATATTGCCACCCTTGACCGAATCCTCGAACACGAAGCCCTGCCCGCGCTCGCCCGGCGAGAACACGATCTTGGCGCGGCCGAACTGGCCCGATCCACCCGACTGCTTCTTGTGGGTGTAATCGACCTCCACCTCGCGCCCGAGGCTCTCGCGGTAGGCCACCTGCGGCGCACCCACATTGGCCTCGACCTTGAACTCGCGCCGCATCCGATCGACGATGATGTCGAGGTGGAGTTCGCCCATCCCCTTGATGATCGTCTGGCCCGATTCATGATCGGTCGAGACACGGAACGAGGGGTCCTCGGCGGCCAGGCGCGAAAGGGCGACGCCCATCTTCTCCTGGTCGGCCTTGGTCTTGGGCTCCACCGAAAGCTCGATCACCGGCTCGGGGAAAATCATCCGCTCCAGGATGATCGGCTTGGACATGTCGCACAGGGTATCGCCCGTGGTGGTGTCCTTCATGCCCGCGATGGCGACGATGTCGCCCGCAAAGGCCTCGCTGATGTCTTCGCGGCTGTTGGCGTGCATCAGCAGCATGCGGCCGATCTTTTCCTTCTTGTCCTTGACCGAGTTGAGAACGGTGCCCTTCTCGAGCTTGCCCGAGTAGATGCGGGTGAAGGTGAGCGAGCCGACGAACGGGTCGTTCATGATCTTGAAGGCCAGGGCCGAGAACGGCGCCTCGTCAGACGAGGGACGGCTGTCCTCCTCGTCGCTGTCGGGCTTGACGCCGCGGATCGCGGGCACGTCCACCGGCGAGGGCATGTAATCCACCACCGCGTCGAGCAGCGGCTGCACGCCCTTGTTCTTGAACGCCGAGCCGCACAGCACCGGGACGAAGGCCTGCGCCAGCGTGCCCTTGCGGAGCAGCCGCTTGAGCGTGGCGACATCGGGGATCTCGCCTTCGAGATACCTCTCCATCACCTCTTCGTCCTGGTCGACGATCAGTTCGATCATCAGCTCGCGATATTCGGCGGCCTTGTCAGCCAGCTCCTCGGGGATGTCGACATAGTCGAACTTGGCGCCCAGGCTCTCGTCTTGCCAAACGATGCCGCGGTTGTTGACCAGATCGACCAGGCCCTTAAGCTCGCTCTCTGCGCCGATCGGGAGATAGAGCACCAGCGGCTTCGCGCCGAGCCGGTCGATGATCGACTGCACGCAAAAATAGAAATCCGCGCCCGTGCGGTCCAGCTTGTTGACGAAGCACATCCGCGGGACCTTGTACTTGTCGGCCTGCCGCCAGACGGTCTCGGACTGCGGCTCCACGCCCGCCACACCATCGAACACCGCGACCGCGCCGTCGAGCACGCGCAAGCTGCGCTCCACCTCGATGGTGAAGTCCACGTGGCCCGGCGTATCGATGATGTTGATGCGGTGCTTGGGGCCCTCGCCATCCTCGGCCTGCCAGAAGGTGGTCGTGGCGGCGGAAGTGATGGTGATCCCGCGCTCCTGCTCCTGTTCCATCCAGTCCATCGTCGCGGCGCCATCATGCACCTCGCCGATCTTGTAGGACTTGCCGGTGTAATAGAGAATCCGCTCGGTCGTGGTGGTCTTTCCGGCGTCGATATGCGCCATGATCCCGATGTTGCGGTAGCGTTCCAGCGGATATTCGCGGGCCACGGTCAAAACTCCTTGATTTCGCCTCTGACGGTAAGTCGAGGCCGGATTACGTCGTTACAATGTTCCCATCAGCCGGGCGGTGCCCGCCCGCCGGGGCGCCTATTGCCTGGTCGGCTGCTGCGGGGCTGCCCGCCGGCCTCCGATCGTCCGCTTCACCTTTGCCAGGCCGCGGCGCACGATGGGCGGAATGAAATCCGCCACCAGTTCCTCGCGCCGCACCGCCCAGTCCTTCTGGTCTCCGGTCCCGGGGCGGGTCCGGAACTGGGTGGTGTGGCCGCGCTTCTCGTCCGACCACGTTGCGGTGTAATAGTACAGCGCGATCGACTTGCGCGAGCGACCTTCCGGGTGGTTCACCGGGTGCGGATTGCCGTGGTTGCTGAACGAGGTGGTGTTGAAGATCACGCAGCGGTTCGCCTCGGGCACGACCGAGACGACGCAGCCCTTCATGTCGTTATCCCACAGCTCCAGCGTGCCGCCATATTCCTCCCGCCAATCGTCGTTGAGGTAAATCAGCACGTTGATCCGCCGCTCCACGTCGAGCGGCTTGTGATGATTGAAATCGGCATGGATCGAGAGGTGCCCGCCATTGCTGATCTCGTGAAAACCGCCCCCCATGTAGTACGGATCGGGCATCAAACCCTTGATCCCGGTAATGTTTTCCAGCACGCGGATGAAGGGGCGCGAGTTGAAGCTGTAGAACAGATTGCGCGGCCCTTCCGAAAGATCGTCCGGCTTGAACTCGCGCTTGAGCCGTTCCTGCGCGCGATCGTAGACCCTCTGGTCTGCCGTGCGGCTGCGATCGAACTCTTTCAGGCACATGTCGATAATCGGCCGCGGCAGGAAATCGTCGATCACGATGTGCGGAAACGGCGCCGCCGCATCATACACCCCGTGCAGATCACGCCCCTTGTCGCGCGCCCCCGCCACATCGACCAGGCCGGTCTGCGCATTCATCTCATCAAGAAATGCCACACTGTCCTCCGGGTTGATCGGTCTGGGCGATTGCGAGCGGACGCTCGGTCGCGGCAACTACAGGCTGATGACGCGCTCTACCAGCGATAGTGGCTGAAGGCGCGGTTGGCATCGGCCATGCGGTGCGTGTCCTCACGCTTCTTCACCGCATTGCCGCGGTTGTTGGCAGCATCCAGCAGCTCGCCCGAAAGGCGCGCGGCCATGGTGCTTTCCGCCCGCCCGCGAGCGGCGCTGATCAGCCAGCGGATCGCCAGGGCCTGGGCGCGCTCGGTGCGCACCTCCACGGGCACCTGGTACGTCGCGCCGCCGACACGCCGGCTGCGCACCTCGACCTGCGGCTTCACATTGTTCAACGCATCGTGGAACAGCTGCAGCGGATCGGCCTTGGCGCGGCTCTCGACCGTGTCGAGCGCACCATAGACGATGTGCTCGGCGACGGACTTCTTTCCGTCGAGCATCAGATTGTTCATGAACTTGGACAGCACCTCATCCCCGAACTTGGGATCAGGGAGGATTTCGCGCTTTTCGGGACGACGACGACGGGACATTTTCGGGTTTCCTTCCGGAACTGGTGCAATTGGCCTGCTATCTCGCCCTGCCACCTGTGGCGCCCCTGAGGCCGCCGGGGCGGGCGGCGAGCCGGCCTTCCGCTCAACGTAGAGCGGCGCTTACTTGGGCCGCTTGGCGCCGTACTTGGAACGGCTCTGCTTGCGATCCTTCACGCCCTGCGTATCGAGCACGCCGCGCAGCACGTGGTAGCGCACGCCCGGAAGGTCGCGCACGCGGCCGCCGCGGATCAGCACCACCGAGTGCTCCTGGAGGTTGTGCCCCTCGCCGGGAATATAGGAGATGACCTCGCGCCCGTTGGTCAGCCGCACCTTGGCCACCTTGCGCAGCGCGGAGTTCGGCTTCTTGGGCGTGGTGGTGTAGACGCGGGTGCAAACGCCGCGCTTCTGCGGGTTCTGCTCCATCGCCGGGACCTTGCTCTTGGCCTTGACGGGGTCACGGCCCTTGCGAACCAGCTGGTTGATCGTAGGCATTCGTGCACTTCACCTTGCGTTGCCGATCCCGCCGGGGATCGGTGGCGGCGCCACCGGAGCGAAAGGATAGAGGGAAAACCCGCGCTCTGCCCTGCCCCGGCCAATGCCGGACAGTGCGGCGCCGACCCGAAGGCGACACCAGACTTCGCGCGAGCCGAAACCACTCCACCCGCGCCGTCGGGCACCGGGTTACTTTGCCGAGCCGCCCCCGTGATCGTGAGCCCGGCGATTCACTCGCCAAAGCCCCGCGGGGACAAAACCGGCAATGTTCAGCTCTCTCTCGCCGCTCGGACAGGCAGGGCCAGCCGGCTGCGGGATGGGCGGGCCTTTAAGGGAGGGCGCGCGCCAGGTCAAGCGCGCTCGCGCTCCGCGCGCGCTGGACGGTTCAGCCCGGTGCGCCTGTGCTCCCGACCAGGTGCTCGACCAGCGCGCGCACCTTCTTCTGCCGCCATTGCGGCCTTGGGGCGACCAGCCAATAGGAGCGGCGACTGTCCTCCGCCTCGCCGAGCGCCACTAGCCGGCCGTCGACCAACGCCTCCTCCACCAGCGGCAGCGGCATGGTGGCGCGGCCCAGCCCGGCCAGCACGGAACTCAGCGCCTGGCCCGCATTGCCGACCTGTAGCAGCACCTCGGCGCCCTCCGGTGGGGCGCCGCCGGGCCAGGCGATCCAGCCCCCGCCCTCCGCAACGCCCTCTGCCGCGCCATTGGCCACCGTCGCCGTCGCGATCACGGCGATGCGGCGGGCGGGCGCCAGCTCCACCCCCTCCAGCTCGCCCGGCCCCTCGACTAGCCGGATCGCCACGTCGAGATTGGCCTCGGTGAAATCCGCTTCCTCCTCGGCGATCAGCTGGAAACGAACCTGCGGGTGGGCGCGGTGGAACGCGGCCAGCCGCGGGGCCAGCCATTGCGCATAGAACTCGCGCGGGGCGGCCAGCGCGTAGGCATGGCTCGATTGCCCGGCCTGCATCGCCTGCACGCTCTCCTCGAACCGCAGGAAACCCTCGCGCAACGGGTCGAGCCCGGCCATTGCCTCGCCGGTCAGCTCCAGCCCGCGCGAGGTGCGGCGGAACAGCACCACGCCCAGCACGTCTTCCAGCGCGCGAATCTGCTGCCCCACCGCGGCCGGAGTCACCGCCAGCTCGTCCGCCGCGCGGGTAAAGCTGAGGTGCCGCGCCGCGGCATCGAACACGCGCAGGGCGTTGAGCGGCAGGTGGGTGCGCTTCATGGGTCGCCCGCTCTATTGCGCGGACGCTCGCGCGGCAAGGCACCCTGCCGGGGCGCGGCACGCGCGGGGCCGGGGGCGGGGCGGGGGCGGGGTGACCGCCTAGTTGGTGGTCGCGGGCGCGGCGAGCGGGAAGAACGGGATCGCCACCTCGAACAGGGTGCCGTCGGCGCAGGCGAAGGTGTAGTGCCCTTCCATCGAGCCCTGCCTTGTGGTCAGCTCGCAGCCCGAGACGTAATCATGCGTGCCGCCAGGCGCCAGCACCGGCGTCTCGCCGACCACGCCCTCGCCATCGACCAGGTTCACCAGCCCGCGCGAATCGGTGATCCGCCAGTGCCGGGTGCGCAGCTGCACCATGTCGTCCCGCCCGTTCTCGAGCCGGATATGATACACCCAGAACCAGCGGCCGGATTCGATCCGCGACTGGTCGGGCATGAAGTTCACCGCCACGCGCACGGTGATCCCGTCGGTGAACGCGGCGTGCTGGAAGAGGCTGGAGAGGACATCCTGCATGGCAGGCGCAAGCCTAGACGCTTTGGGTGCGCGAACAAGGGGGTAGCGGCGAGCCGCTGGCGGGCCCTGCGGTTCCTGCTCTTTCAGTGCGGTACGGCCGGCGTGGTCTCGGCCAGCACGCGGGCATCGCATTCGAGCGACCAGCACACGCCTTCGGGCCGGTATTCCAGCGCCACCCGGGCCGAGAGGTTGTGCCGCGGAACATCGCAGATCAGCGTGGCGCCAAAGCCCTTGCGCCCCGGCTCCTCCACGGGCGGCCCGCCGCTCTCGCGCCACCAGAGGGCGAGGCCCACATGCTCGGGCGGGCAACCCCAGCCGATCGCCACCTGCCCTCCCTCGACCGACAGCGCGCCATATCTGAGCGAATTGGTGGCCAGTTCGTGCAGCGCCATGCCGATTGCCTCGGCCGCGCGCGGAACCAGCGCGCAATGCCCGCCCGCGACCGCGATGGTGCCGGGCGCTCCCTTGAGGAAGGCCAGCTGGAGCGAGACCAGCTCGTCCAGCGGCACGTCGCGCCACTCGCGGCGCACCAGGATATCCTGGTTGAGCGCCAGCGAGTGCACCCGTTCCTCGAACCGGGCGATAAAGCCCGCCTCGTCGGGCGCGGTGCGACGAGCGAGCGCCTGCACTGTGGAGAGCAGGTTCTTCGAGCGATGGTTGACCTCCATCAGCAGCCGGCGGATCTGCTCGGCCTGCTCGCGCTGCTCGGTGATGTCGGTATTGGTGCCAAACCAGAAGGTGATCTGCCCCTCCTCGTCGCGGATCGGCATCGCGCGGGTCAGGAACCAGCGGAAGGTGCCGTCTGCGCCGCGAAGGGGAAAAAGCTCCTCGAAGGTGGAGCCATCGGCAAGCGACTCGCGAAAGTGCGCTTCCACCCGGTCGACATGCTCGGGCGCATGCACCGCCCGCCAGCCCCAGCCCTCCATCTGCTCGAAACTGGTGCCGGTGTAATCGTACCAGCGCTTGTTGTACCAGCAGATGTGCCCATCAGACTTGGCGATCCAGGCCAGCTGCGACATGTTGTCCGCCAGCATCCGGAACCGCTCCTCGCTCTCGCGCAGGCGCCTCTGCTGCTCGATCAGCGGCCCCGCGTCGCGCGCGATCTTGCTGGCGCCCACGATCCGGCCGTCACTGTCACGCACCGGCGAAACGGTCACAAGAATGTCAAGCAGCATCCCCGATTTGTGCAACCGCCGGGTGAAAAATTGCGCGATCCGCTCGCCACTACGGATGCGGCTGAGGATCAGATCCTCCTCCGCTTCCCGACCGGGCGGGATTAATCGGCGGATCGACTGGCCGACCATCTCCTCGGCATTCCAGCCGAACAGCAGCTCGGCCGCCGGGTTCCAGGTCAGCACGATGCCTTCGAGGTCCTTGCCCACGATAGCCACGTCGCTGGAGCGGACGAGCGAGGCATAAAAGGAAGAATCCTGGGTCACGGCGCGTTCGCTCGCAATTGGCGGCTGCGCCATCTCCGGGCGCTGTGCGATCAACCGCCCAGCCTCCCGCAGCGTTCCACCCCAGCGCTCAAATGCCCGCGAGGGAGAACGCCTGGTCGAGATCCTCGATCAGGTCCTGCGGATCCTCCAGCCCCACATTGAGCCGCAGCATGCCTTCCTCCACCCCCGCCTCGGCGCGGCCCTCCGGCCCCATGTTGTGGTGGGTGGTCGTGGCCGGGTGGCACATCAGCGATTTGGCATCGCCGATGTTGTTGGAGATATCGATCAGCCGCAGCGCGTTCAGCACCGCCATCGCCCGCTCTCGCCCGCCCTCCAGGAACAGCGCGAAGATCGGCCCGGCCGCTTCCATCTGGCTCATCGCCAGTTCGTGCTGCGGGTGGCTGGGCAGCCCCGGATGCAGCACGCGCACTCCGCGGCCCTCCACAAAGCGGGCCACCGCCAGCGCATTCTCGCTCTGCCGCCGGGCGCGCAGGTCCAGCGTCTCCAGCCCCTTCAGCACCACCCAGGCGTTGAACGGGGCGAGGATCGGCCCGGTGTTGCGCTGGAACGGCATCAGCCTCTCGGTGATCCATTCCTCGCTGGCGCACAGCGCGCCGGCCAGCACGCGGCCCTGCCCGTCCATCAGCTTGGTGGCCGAATAAGCAACCACGTCGGCCCCGAACTCCATCGGCCGCTGCAGCACCGGCGTGGCAAAGGCATTGTCCACCACGCTGGTGATGCCATGCGCCCGCGCCAGCCCGCACACGAAGCGCAGGTCCACCACATCCATCGTCGGGTTGGCAGGCGTCTCGAAGAAGAACATCCGCGTATTGGGCCTGATCGCCGCCTCCCACGCCGCATTGTCGCGCGCATCCACGACAGTCTTGTCGATCCCGAAGCGCGGCAGCAGATTGTCGACGATCCAGCGGCACGAGCCGAACGCCGCGCGCCCCGCCACGATGTGGTCCCCGGCCGAAAGGTGGCACAGCATCGCCGCGCTCATCGCGGCCATGCCGGTCGCCTGCACGCGGCACGCCTCGGCCCCCTCCAGCGCGGCGATGCGCTCCTCCAGCATCGCCGCGGTCGGGTTCTGCATGCGCGAATAGACCATGCCCTCGGCCTCGCCGGCAAAGCGCGCGGCCACGGTCTCGGCATCATCGTAAGTGTAGCCCGAGGTGAGGTACAGCGCCTCGGAGGTTTCGCCATGCTCGCTGCGCCAGGTGCCGGCGCGCACCGCGCGGGTCTGCGGGCGCCATTGCGAGGTCAGCGAGCGGTCGAGGCCGTCATTCTTCTTCATGGGGCGGCCTTATTGATGGCGCGGGAGCCGGGCAAGCACCGCCTTGCCTCGGTGCGGTGCCCCTCCTAAGGCCCCGCCCCGATGAGCCCGCCCCCTGCCCGCCTGCGCGATCCTCTCGGGTGGACCGCCCTGCTCACGCTCGGCTTCGCGCTGCTGTGCACGGTGCGGCTGGCGATCCCCTCGGCGCCCTTTTTCGACGAGGTGCATTACCTGCCCGCGGCGCGCGCGATCCTCGCGCTCAGCCATCCGCTGAACCCCGAGCATCCGCCGCTCGGCAAGCAGCTGATCGCGCTAGGCATCATGCTGGCGGGCGACAATTCCACCGGCTGGCGCACCATGCCGCTGCTGGCCGGCGCAACGGCGCTGTTCGCCTTCTGCCGCGCGCTGTGGTTTGCCAGTTGCTCACGCTTCGCCAGCCTCTCGGGCGGCGCGCTGCTGGTGATGGGGTTCCCGCTGCTGGTCCACGCGCGGATCGCCATGCTGGATATCTTCATGGTCGCCTTCATGATGGTCGCGCTGTGGATGGCCGCCGCCGCCACCCGCGAGCCGGAGAGCGCGCGCTGGCGCCTCGCCATCGCCGGGCTGGCGCTGGGCTGCGCGATGGCCTCCAAGTGGAACGCCGTGCCGCTGGCGATGCTGCCTGGCCTCGCCTTCCTCGCCGTGCGGCTGCGCTCGGCCGGCTGGAGCGCGCTCACCACCCGCCGCGGCGCGCCCATCCCCGGCATCCGCCTGCCCGAGGCGGCGCTGTGGCTCGGGCTGGTGCCGCTCGCCGCCTATGCGCTCAGCTACTGGCCGAATTTCTTCTACGCCCGCGATGCGATCGCACCAGATGGGCTCGTCGAGCTGCACCGCCGGATGCTCGCGCACCAGGCCGCGCCGCTGCTGCCGCACACTTACGAGAGCCGCTGGTACCATTGGGTGATCGACTGGCGCGCGATCTGGTATCTGTACGAGTTGGTCGATGGCGCGCAGCGCGGCGTGCTGCTGGTGGGCAACCCGCTGGTGATGCTCGCCGGGCTCCCGGCGCTCGGCTGGTGCGCCTGGGTGAGCCTCACGCAGCGGCGGCGCTGGGCCGAACTGGCAGCGGCGATGCTTTATGCGGTGAGCCTCGGCCTGTGGATCGTCGCGGCCAAGAATGTGCAATATTACTACCACTACTTCCTGCCGAGCTGCTTCCTGGTGGCGGCGCTGGCGCTGGCGCTGGCCGAGCTGTGGCGGCGCGGCTGGCGCGTGCTGCCGCTGGCGGTGCTCGGCGGCTCGGCAGCGATCACGCTCTATTTCTGGCCGATCCTCACCGCCGCGCCACTGGAGGGCGTGCAGTCCTTCGAGCGCTTCACCTGGCTGCCCAGCTGGCGCTAGCCCCCGCGCAGCAGGCGCGGCTCACAGACGCGCCAGCACCGCATCGCCAATCGCGCTGGTGCCGTCCGTGCCGCCGAGGTCCGCACCCCGCACGCCATCGGCCAGCGCCTGCGCCACCGCCGCCTCCACCCGCGCCGCATCGTCCTCGCGCCCGA
Organism: Erythrobacter sp. ANT-B3C2; assembly: GCA_001683845.1. Classification (GTDB taxonomy): domain Bacteria; phylum Pseudomonadota; class Alphaproteobacteria; order Sphingomonadales; family Sphingomonadaceae; genus Croceibacterium. The sequence continues at coordinate 120,664 of LXQI01000008.1, forward strand.
AGCTGTGGCGCAGCATCATGGCGAGGCTCAGGATCATCGCCAGCGGGTTCGCCTTGCCGGTGCCGGCAATGTCCGGCGCGCTGCCGTGGATCGGCTCGTACAGCCCCTTGGTGCCGAACTGGGTCTGAGTCTCGCCCAGCGCCGCGCTGGCGAGCAGACCGATCGAGCCCACGCACATGCTCGCCTGATCGGAGAGGATGTCGCCAAACAGATTGCCGGTGACGATCACGTCGAATTGCCCGGGGTTGCGCACCAGCTGCATCGCGGCATTGTCCACCAGCATGTGGCTGAACGCCACATCGGGGTAGTCGGCAGAAACCTCCACCATCACGTCGCGCCACAGCTGGCTGGTCTCCAGCACATTGGCCTTGTCCACGCTGGTCAGCCGGCCACTACGCTTTTGCGCCGCGCGGAAACCGACATGGGCAATGCGCCGAACCTCGTCCTCGGCATAGGACATGATGTCATAGCCCTCGCGCCGCCCGTCCGGGAGCGTGCGGATGGCCTTTTCGCCGAAATAGACATCGCCGTTCAGCTCGCGCACGATCAGCAGGTCGATCGCACCCGCCACCTCGGGCCGCAGCGCGGAAAGGCTCTCGAGCCCTGCAAACATCTTCGCCGGGCGCAGATTGGCGAACAGGCCGAGCGCGCTGCGCAGGCCCAGGATCGCCTGTTCGGGCCGCAGCGCCCGTTCCAGATCGTCGCACGCCGGGTCGCCCACCGCGCCGAACAGCACCGCATCGGCAGCCTGCGCAATCGCCAGCGTCTCGGGCGGCAGCGGATGGCCGTGGCGCCGCCAGCCGATCCCGCCCACGTCGCCCTCCCACACGGTCACCCCCGGCAGGTCGAGCGCTGCGAGTACGCGGCGCGCCTCGGCCATGATCTCGGGGCCGATTCCGTCTCCGGCAAAACAGGCAATCTTCACAGCATCCGTCCCAACAGCGCCCGCAGGCGATGGCGCGCGGCCATAACATCGCCGCGCCGGTCGGCAAGCAGGTAGCGCGTCAGCGCCGGGGCCAGCCGGTCGAGCGCGACCAGGTCGGCGGCCATATCCTCGCCCCTCGCGGGCGCCCCGCGAGTGACCTCGCCATAGCCCAGCTCGCGCAGCATCAAGGTTTCATAGGCCGCCAGCGCGCCGGTCCAGCCCCGCGCGGAGGGCGCATGGCCGATCGCCGCCAGCAGCGCCGCAAGCCCGGCATGGAGCGCAGGGTAGGGCTGGCGCTCGGGCAGCACGGTGGCGGTAAGCGCACAGGCCCAGCCGATCGCCGCCGCCGGCAACGGCTCGCCCAGCAGCGCACCCCGGCTCTCCACCAGCTCCAGCTTGGCGAAGGGCAGTCGGCTATCGAGCGCGGACAGCTGCAGATCCACCCGGTTGCCCGGGATCACCACCGGCCGCAGCCGCCGCCCGCGCCCACCCGCCACATAGGCAGCGATCACGCCGAATTCCTCGGTCAGCAGCCGGGCAACCACCGCCGTCTCGCCCTGCTGGCGAGTAGCGAGAAGGATTGCAGGGAGGCGCAGGTGCATGGCCGATCAGGTGCCCGGCCAAGGCGGGCAGCGCAATGGCGCCGATGGTCATCTAAAGAGGGGCGCCGCTGCCGCAGTCGCTCCCGGAGGGCTGGTCAGGGCGTGGCGGTCAGCTTCGCCTCGAGCGCGGCGATGCGCACCTGCAGCGCCTCGTTCTCTTCGCGCGCCTTCGCCGCCATCGCCTTCACCGCGTCGAATTCCTCGCGGCCGACGAAATCGAGCCCGCCCATCGCTTCCTTCATCCGCTCGCGCGCACCCTCACGGGCCTCGCGGGTCATCCCGGCAAAGGTGCCAGCGGCGCTGTTGGCCAGCTTGACAAAATCGGCGATCAGGGGGTTCTGGCTTTGCATGCCGACTATGTGGCGAAGGCGGCGGGCAACGACAAGGGCTCAGCTGTTGAGCACCAGGAAGCGCCAGTTCAGCAGCGTGGCAAAAGCCAGCCATGCCAGATAGGGCACCAGCAGCACGGCCGCCTTCCGCCGCACGCGCCAGAACAGCACGAAGGTGATCACCGCCGCAACGTCGATCGCCAGCAGCACGGCCAGCCCCAGCCCGATCCATTGCGCGCCGAAGAAGGTGGGCGACCAGGCCAGGTTGAGCGCAAACTGCACCAGGAACGCCTTGATGGCGCTCGCCCGCTCCTTGCCGGGCTCCGTCGCGCAGACCATCGCCAGCGCCAGGCCGAGCATTAGATAAAGGATCGTCCAGACGATCGGGAAGGCCACCGCCGGGGGATAGAACGCGGGTTTCTCCAATGCGGCGAACCACGGATCGTCGCCCGAACTACCGGCAAGAGAGCCCGTGGCCATCCCCAGCAGCAGCACCGCCGGCATGCAGATCAGCGCCCAGCGGAGCAGGCCAAGGCGAGGCGGCGAATCGAGTGTCGATGCATGGCTCATGCTGGCGAATGTGGTGCTGGTGCAGGGGCGGTGCAATGCGGATGTGGGGGCGCGATCACCCCGCTGCACCGGCTTGCAAATCGCCATTTCGCCAGGCGGCGATCAGAAACTCGACATTGCCCTCGGTTCCGGTGATCGGGCTGGGCGCGAGGCCGTCGATGCGCCAGCCGCCCTCCTCCAGCCAGCCGCGCACCTCGGTGCAGACCCGCTCGTGCAGGGCGGCATCGCGCACAATCCCGCCCTTGCCCACTTCGCCCTTGCGCACCTCGAACTGCGGCTTGATCAGCGCCACCAGCCGACAGCGCGGTGAAGCAAGCCGCAGCGGCACCTCCAGCACCTTGGCGAGACCGATGAACGAGGCGTCGCACACCACCCAGTCACAAGCCCGATCGATCCGTGCGCTCGTCAGCGAACGCGCATTGGTCTGCTCCAATACGCTCACCCGCGCATCGGTGCGCAGCTTCCAGGCGAGCTGGTTGGTGCCGACATCGACCGCGAAGACATGCGCCGCGCCCCGCTCCAGCAGCACCTCGGTGAATCCCCCCGTCGAGCTGCCGATGTCCATCGCCACCGCGCCGGCCGGATCGAGCCCGAAGATGTCGAGCGCGTGAGCCAGCTTGACGCCGCCGCGCCCCACCCACGGGTGGTCGCGCCCCCGCAACTCCACGGCGGCGTCCTCAGCCAGCTGTTGGCCCGGCTTGTCGACGCGCCTCTCGCCGCCGTTGTCCTTGGTGAACACCAGCCCGGCCATCACCAGCGCCTGCGCACGGGCGCGGCTGGGAGCGAGGCCACGCTCCACCAGCAATTGATCGATCCGCTTCTTGCCCACCATGCCAAGTCACGCGATAGAGCGCCGGAACCCGCCCGGCCACCAGCTTGTTGGTCGATGACATTCGTGCGCCGAGAGGAACCCCACCATGCGCCGTCGCCCCACTCTCCCCCTCGCCCCAGCCGGACCGGTGATCGCCGCCCTGCTGCTCGCCGGCTGCAATGCCGCGCAGGAACCCGACGAGGCACCCACGCCCACCCTCACCAGCCAGGCCGTGCCCACCGCCAGCGCCGATGGCCGCGCGCTGACGCCCGGCAGCTGGACCATCGAGGAGACGGCAGGCGGCGCCAGTGCCGTTTTCGGCGAGGCGGGGAGCGCGCCCGTGCTGATGATGGTGTGCAGCAGACAGACGGGCGTGGTGACGCTGAGCCGCGCCGGCACGGCGGACGGTCCGCAGACCTTCGCCCTGAGCGCCGCCGGCCAGCGTGCCGCGGTACGGATGGAGCCCGCCGAGAACGTCGTGCCGGTGATGCAGGCCGAGGTCGACCCGACCCAGCCCATCTTCACCGCCTTTGCCGACCGGACCGCTTCGATCGAGCTCAGCGGGCCCGGCGCCGGCACCCTGCTGGTGCCCGGCGCTTCGGGGATCTCCCGGGTGGTCCAGGCGTGCAGTTGAGTCCGCGCCGCCGGCGGGCCGCCACCGGGTTCGGCTTCGCGGCGGGCGCAGTCGCGCTCGCCTGCCTGGCCGTGGGAGGCTGCGTGCCCCCCGCCCCGCAGCCCGCGCCGCCGCCCGCGCCGGCCCCCGCCCCCGCGCCACCCCCGCCGATCATCACCCAGGTGCCAACGCCCACCTTCGACAATTGGATGGATGTGCCGGCGACGTCGGGCGACTGGCGCTATCGCCAAGCCGGCACCACCACTCGGGCGAGCTTCGGCGAGGCCACCGGCGCGCCGGTGTTCGAGCTGGTGTGCGAGGGCGGCCGCGTGCTGCTGCTGCGGAGCGGCGCCGGCGGAGAGGCGCTCATCGTGCGCACGGAAACAATCGACCGAACGCTGGCGGCCACTCGACGCGAGGGTGCCACCATGGCTCAGCTTCACCCGCGCGATTCGCTGCTTGATGCCATGGCCTTTTCGAAGGGCCGTTTCGCAATCGAGACGCAGGGGCAGCCAGGGCTTTACCTTCCGGCGTGGCCAGAGGTGACGCGGGTGATCGAGGATTGCCGCTAGGGTCCTCACGAGGGCGCGACGCGGTCCGCGAACATTGTGGGGAAAAAGATTGAGACAAGGCTTGCTTTGTAGGAGCGGGCGACTCAGATATCGCACAGGCCAGCGGTGAACGCGGGTCTGGCTCCCGGTGAAACGGGGGCATGGCTCTCAAGCGCGAAAGGAGGTGATCCGATGTCTCATGGTTCAGCAGGGAGGTCGGTACGTTTCCGCGCGGAGCATTATCGGTTCTGATTATCACCACCGGTAAAGGCTTCGTGGGCGGCACTTCCGGCCGCTGACCATGTGAAGGGCGGGATCGCAACAGCGGTGCCGCCCTTCTCATGTCTGGGTGGCCGTTCCCGCGAAATTGGTATGGCGGTCCAGCTTGATTCGCAATCCGATCGAGGCTTCCGGTGGGCAGTGATCCTCGAAGCCGGTCTGATGCTGCCAGCCGGGACCCACGGTTCGCTGTACCAGCTCAACGCGGGCGAGTTTCGTTGAACACCCCGCGCACCCTTGCCTCCCCCTCGCACCCGCCTTAACCGCAGGCAGCAAGGAGAGACCGACGACATGGCCGACGCGCCGAAACCCGCTTCCATGGCCCACCCCAAGGCCAACCTGGCACTGGACATTGCCCGGCTGCCCCATCCGGCCCCGGTGCCCGGCGACAGCCGCACGGCTGCGATTGCCGACCCCGGCTTCGGCCGCGTGTTCACCGATCATATGGTGCGCATCAGCTGGAGCGAGGGCCAGGGCTGGCACGGCGCGACCCTGGGCCCGCGTGAGCCCATCAGCCTCGATCCCGCGGCCGCGGTGCTGCATTATGCGCAGGAGATTTTTGAGGGGATGAAGGCCTATCGGCTCGCCGATGGGGCGATGGCACTGTTCCGCCCGCACGAGAATGCGCGCCGCTTCAATGCCTCGGCCCGGCGGCTGGCGATGCCCGAACTGCCCGAGGAGACATTCGTGGAGGCCGTGCGCCAGCTCGCCATAGCAGACCGTGAGTGGTTCCCCCAAGTGGAAGGCGGCTCGCTGTACCTGCGGCCGTTCATGTTCGCTCATGAGCCATTCCTCGGCGTGCGGCCGGCCAAGCAGTACACCTTCCTGGCGATCGCCAGCCCGGCGGGCAATTACTTCAAATCGGGCGCGCCGGCGGTTTCGATCTGGGTTTCGGCTGATTACACCCGCGCAGCGCCCGGCGGCACGGGCGCGGCCAAATGCGGCGGGAACTACGCCGCCAGCCTGGTCCCGCAGGCCGAGGCAATAGCGCTGGGGCACGACCAGGTGGTGTTCCTCGATGCGGCCGAGCGCCGCTGGATCGAGGAGTTGGGTGGCATGAACCTGTTTTTCGTGTTCGCAGACGGGAGCCTCGTCACCCCTCCGCTCAGCGGCACCATCCTGCCTGGCATCACGCGGGACAGCCTGCTGCAGCTCGCCCGCGAGGAGGGCCTCGACGTGCGCGAGGAGCGCTACAGCCTCGACCAATGGCGCGAGGATGCGGCGAGCGGCAAGCTGATCGAGACCTTCGCCTGCGGCACCGCCGCGGTGGTCACCCCCGTTGGCCGGGTGGCGGGCAAGGCGGGCGAGTTCACCATTGGCTCGGGCGGGCCGGGGCAGACAACGCAGCGGCTGCGCGAACGGCTGGTGGCGATCCAGCGCGGCAATGCGCCCGATCCGCATGGCTGGGTGCTGCGGCTGGACTGAGGCGGCGGGCGTGGCGGCGCGCCATTGCTAGGCGGCGAGCAGATCCTGGGCCAGTGGGCTTTCCTCCAGCAGCTGAAGCAGTCCGCGTTCCTCGCGGCTCATCCAGCGGGTCTTGCGGGGCAGGCTGAGGCCCTTACGCCATTCGATCTGCCGGTCGATCAATGTCACGACTGCCGGGTGGACGTAGCTCTTGCGGGCAATTGCCGGCGTGTTACCGAGCTTTTCCGCCACCTCCTCCATGAGCGCCTTGATCGTCAGCGTGTTTTTCGCCTTGGCGAGCAGGCAGAAGGCCAGCGCGCTGGCGTGCCAGGTGCGAAAGTTCTTGGCGGTGAAGGGCCCGCCCATTGTCTCGCCGAGATAGGAATTGACCTCGCTCGAGCCGACATGGTGCACCTCGTCATCATCGCCCAGATATTGGAACAGGTGCTGGCCCGGCAGGTCCTGCATCTTGCGCACGAAATGGGCAAGGCGCCGGTCGGTGATCGAGACCTTGCGCTCCTTCCCGCTCTTGGCGCGGAAGCTGAGCTTGAGCGTGCTGCCCTTCACCTCGGCATGGTCCTGCCGCAAGGTGGTGGCACCGTAGCTGTCGTTCTCCTTGGCATAGGCCTCATTGCCGATGCGGATGACACCGAGATCGAGCAGGCGCACGATGCTGGCGATGGCGTGCTCACGGGTAACGCTGCGGCCGGCGAGGTCCTGCTCCACTCGCTTGCGTACCAGCGGCAGCAGCTCGCCGAAGGTACGGCAAGCATCGAACTTCTCGCTCTCGCGGGCGGCGCGAAATTCGGGATTGTAGCGATATTGCTTGCGCCCCTTGGCATCGACGCCGGTGGCAAGGAGGTGGCCGTTCTCCGCGGGGCAGTACCAGGCATCGGAATAAGCCGGTGGCAGGCCCACGGCGTTCAGCCGGTCGATCTCCTCGCGCTGGGTGATCCGCTTGCCCATGGCGTCGAAATAGGCCCAGCCGCGCCCGGCCTTGCGGCGGGTGATGCCGGGCATGTCGTCGTCGACGAAAATGAGCTTGTCTGAAGGGCTTGCCGGCATGCGGGGCGGGGAACGGACAGCACGGCCTTGCGGTTCCTCGGCCTCCTCGCCATTTCGCGCCTGCGCTGAAGCGAAGGACGCATGCCCGATGGACAACACTTATACTCCGGCCGAGGTCTGGGTGCACGACCCCGCCAACGGCGGCCGCTTCGCCAGCATCAACAGCCCTACGGCCGGCGCGCGCGCGGATCATGATCTGCCGGTGGGCAAGCACCCGTTCCAGCTCTATTCGCTGGGCACGCCCAACGGCATGAAAGCCTCGATCATGCTGGAGGAGCTGCTGGCTGCCGGCATCGCGGACGCCGAATATAATGGCTGGCGGATCGACATTGGCGAGGGCGATCAGTTCTGGTCGGGCTTCGTCGCCATTAATCCCAATTCCAAGATCCCGGCGCTGGTCGATCGCAGCGGGGCCGAGCCGTTCCGGGTGTTCGAGAGCGGGGCGATTCTGATCCATCTGGCTGAAAAGTTCGGCGCCTTGCTGCCGCGTGAGAACCCCGCGCGGGCCGAGACCCTGAGCTGGCTGATGTGGCAGATCGGCGGCGCGCCGTTCATAGGCGGCGGCTTCGGCCACTTCTACAAATACGCACCCGAGCGCTACAAGTACCCCATCGATCGCTACGCTATGGAAACCAAGCGCCAGTACTCGGTGGCGGACATGCAACTGGCAAAGACCGAATTTCTTGCTGGCGCGGAATATTCCATTGCCGACATTGCCGCTTATCCATGGCTCAGTTATCTCTGGCACGGCGGCTATGGAGGAGCGGACAAATTCCTCGCTCTGCATGAATACGAAAATGTTGGGCGCTGGGTGAAGGCAATTGACGCGCGGCCCGGAGCCATTCGTGGCCGGCTGGTCAGCGCAGCGGGCGGGCTGGCCGAGCGGCACTCCGCCGACGATTTCGACACGCTCGATCCGGCGCTGCTCGCGCCCGTCCGCCAGCGGGTGGATGCCTAGCTTTGCGCTGCTTGCGCAGGGCCGGCGTGCTGATGTAGGGGCCGCGCTCGCCTGCTGGGGTGTAGCCAAGCGGTAAGGCACCGGTTTTTGGTACCGGCATGCGCAGGTTCGAATCCTGCCACCCCAGCCAGTTTCTGACTATGTCCTAAGCACCTGAAAAGTCATCGTTCTTTCTGCGAGTCAAGGCCCCGTGGCACTCTGTCGTGGCTCTGATTTGAGCACCATGATTCGGGGTGCCGCGAGTTGCAAGCCGGAAGACGTATTCGACAGCCTTCCACCGGTGTATCGGCAGTAGCAATAGCTTCCGAGGGCTAGCGCCTACCGGCGCTCTCTTCCAAACAAGGCTCCGTGGGCAACCGGTCCGGTCGAACCGACCGGAGCTCCAATTCCTGCCTTTCAGGTGCCGACCCCCTTATTGCGGCATGGGCAGCGCAGGCCTAACCTGGAAGCTGCCAAGTTTAGCCAGGCCGTTTTCTGGCGAAAGCTGGGCCCTCTGCGGACCGTCTGCTGCTGATTTTGCGGAGCCGAGAAGGCGGATGTTCGCTCGCGTCGCACACGTTCGACCAATGCAGCGGGAGCGAAGATGATCTAAATCAATATCCGATTTAACTATCTGATAGCGTTTCCGGCGTGTAGACCCGTGCAATGCCTAATCGATTTGTCAAAAAGCTCCAAGGGTTCTCGCCCCTAACCGACGCTGCAATTCGGGCTGTCGTGAAGGCAACTGCAATGCCTCAAGATTTTGGTCCCCGTCAGCATCTTATCAGAGAGGGGGACACTCCGGGCCCCGTTTTCGCAATGTTGGAAGGTTGGGCTATACGATATAAGGTCCTCCCCGGTGGATCTCGCCAAATCATGGCCATCCTCATGCCGGGTGACTCCTGTGATCTGCACATGGGAATGCTGGAGGAGATGGACCATAGCATTGAAGCCGTCACACAATCAGTAGTAGCCACGATCCCTAGGGACGTCATGGACCAAATCATGGCGGGTCATCCGACTGTCGCGAGAGCCATGTATGTTGCGCAGCTGATCGATGAAGACACCTCGCGGGCTTGGATCGTCAGCATGGGACGTCGAAACAGCATCGAAAGTACGTCGCATCTTTTGCTTGAACTATACATTCGAGCGATCCGCGTTGGTCTTATACCAAGCGGGGTTATGGAGTTCCCTCTCACCCAAGCCGTCATAGCCAACGCGTTGGGCGCAACCACAGTGCACATCAACCGGGTTCTACAGACGCTTCGACACTCGGGAGCGATCGAACTCCGACGAGGCCATTTACGAATTCCGGACCCGGCAATTTTGGTCCGCCTCTCCGGCTTGAATGAAAGCTATGTCCAGCGCCGCTTGCCACCACAGCCTTTTAGCCGAACGAACCTTTAACATTAATTTTGTATAACGATTTCGAAGGGTTAAGCGTGTATAATCTGCGGACCGTAGGCTCGGTATCCGAGGCGGCGTCTACGGCTGCTGGCTATGAAGGCCGCGCCTCCAGTTAAGGCTACGCAGGAATGCCCCTTTTTCATGTTCGCACATGCAATTTCGAGTTCGAGGCTATCGATGAGGAGGGCAGCAGGTTCGAGCAGGCCGAAGACGCGCTGAAATCCGGAATCGATAGTGCGATGGCCGTCGCGTCCGACGAAATCCGAGAAGGACAACGTTCGGCCGCTGTGGACGTCTGCGTAGAAGATGCTGAGGGTGAACAGTTACTCCACTCTGTGGTCGCAATGTCCGTATCTCCGCTGATGGTGAAGGCGGGTTCGGCAGACCCAGTCGTGACCGGGTCGGTCCCCGCCAGCAAATGAGCGACGAGGGGAGGTTGAGCGAGCCGGGCGCTCCGCAGGCGGCAGCCGATTGTCGGGCATATGTCAGTACGGCAGCTCCGCGAGGCTGGCTGCGACCTTCGCCAAGGCCACCTTTATTCAAAAGCGATCAACGCGCTTCGCGTGCCCAAGTTGATCCAAGATTGGCAACGCAGCGACGCACAGAGGCACGCAGCATGAATGTCGTTCAGCTTTTTCCCGAAGTGATAACATCGCTGCTATACGTCAGCCGCAGCAAGCCCGACCTTCTTGAAGCTCCCACGGAGGTGGAGAAGATTGTTGATCTCGCAGAACGATGCAACGTCCTGCATGGCATCACTGGAGCAATGATCTTTACCGAATCTCATTTTGCGCAAGTGATCGAAGGGCCGCAGACGGAGATCTATGATCTCATGCAGAACATTGAATCGGATTCGAGGCACCGGGATATCGCTATTGTTGAAGTAACTACGCTGCCAGAGCGGCGTTTTCCAAATTGGGAGATGGCCTATTCGGGCCCTAGCTTTTACGTTGACCGGCACGTAAAGCCGCTCCTTACAATAAACTGTGCCTTCAACGAACGAAAGGTGCTCTCGAAGAGGATGATCGATCTTCTTCTGGAGTTCGCGAAACGTTCCTCCACGCTGCGGTGACGGAGCGTGCTGCGCATTGCAGTCCACCTCGGGTCCCGCCAATCACCCAGGAACTTCACTAACTGGTTCGTAGCTGCCGGCTGATGCTGATTGGCTGAATGCAGGTTTCGGTTGGACCTTCCCGAACCTGCCTGCCGCCGATCTCCCCTGCCGCGAAGGGCCAGGTCTGTCGCTTCGGTTAGGCTGCCAGGCGGTCCTTCGTCGTGTCCAGCTTCATGATGAAGCCGCCCGATGACCATTCGGAGGAGACGGAGCCTCCGAGCCGGGCGACCAATCCCGCGACGAGCTTGTGGCGGAGTTCAAATCCGATTCTGAGCGAGGAACATCCTCCGAGCGGTCGCTTGCACAGCCTGGGCTCGGCTGATGCGGTGGATTGCTTCTGCCTGTTCGTCCCAATCCGTCCAGTCGTGAGCGGGAAGGACGAGGTGGGATTCTGATCGCCCGTCCTCAAACACCCAAGCTACTTCGATCGGACAGCTGCGCTTGCCGAGGGAAGATGCTTCAAAGTCGAGGAACACCAGCATGGCTCAAGAACAAAAGCACTACGATTGGGGACCAGAACGCCTCGCCGCGGTTCGGATGAGCCTCCGCGGGTGGCGGCCGGGGAAAAGCTGTCCTTCAGCAAGGACCCAATAGTGACCATGCGATAAATTCTCTTGCCTCACAAACTTACTCTCTCAGTTCAGGCAATACGATTCAGCCGCTCTGGAGCCTCGTGTGCCCAGTAATAGTGCTGCCGAACAGTCTCGCTGCAAGGGGTTCAGGTCCCTATCTTGCCCCCACCTCTTCTCGTGACTGCCAGAACCGATGGGCGTGGCGGCATTTGCGGATCGAAATCGGGCCAGCGAGTCGACGGATCGGCGAATGTCGAAGGGCGGGCGTGCGGCGGATAGGCCTCGCCGTCGTCGCCGGGATGCTGCACCGCCATGAACAGGGTTTCGTCGTCCGGGGTGAAGCGCGGGCCGCACAGTTCAGCGCCGGTGGGGGTCCGGAAGAACAGCTGCGAACGACCTCGGGTCGGCCCCTCGGCATCGACCGCCCAGACGCCGTTAGCGCACTGGTTCAAGACCTCGCTGCCATCGGTCGAGACCCAGAGCCGCCCTTTGCCATCGATCGCGACATTGTCAGGGGATCCGAACCAGCCGTTTTCGCTCGTGCCCGGGCCCCAAAGCGCACCCACCTCGGCGACCTCCGGGTCGCCGCACCGGACCAACATGTTCCAAGTCGATCGGGTTGCGGCGAAATCGCCCTCACTTTCGACGATCTCGATGATATGGCCGAAGGCGTTGTCCGCACGCGGATTGGCGGCGTCGAGGTTATCCGCGGTGCGGCGGGTATTGTTGGTTAGCATGACATAGACCCGCCCGCTGCGGGGGTCAGGCTCAACATCCTCGGGGCGATCCATCGGCGTCGCGCCGAGCAGATCGGCCGCGCGGCGCGTCTCGATCAGCACGTCCGCCTGACCGGCAAAGCCGTTGGCGGCGGTGAGCGGTCCTTCGCCAAAGATCAACGGCATCCAGTCTACCGCCCCGTCGGCGTCGAAGCGCGCGACATAGAGCGTGCCGGCATCGAGAAGATCGCGTCTCGTTTCGGGTCGCGCCGGATCGAACCGCCCCGCGGTGACGAATTTGTAGACATAGTCGAACACCTGGTCGTCGCCCGAATAGACCACCACCCGGCCATCGCGATTGTGGACGCTTTCCGCGCCCTCGTGCTTGAACCGACCGAGTGCGGTGCGCTTTTTCGGTGTTGAAGAGGGGTCCATCGGATCGATCTCGACGATCCAGCCAAAGCGATTGGGCTCGTTGGGCTCTTGGCCGATATCGAAGCGACCATCATGCCTGGCCCATTCATACCATCCACCAGGAACCCCGTAGCGCTCGTGGTTGGCGGCTTCGGGTCCCACGGCAGTGCCCGTGAAGTAACCGTTGAAATTCTCTTCTGCGAGGAGATAGCTGCCCCATGGCGTTATGCCGCCAGCGCAATTGTTGAGAGTGCCCATGACGGTGCGGCCGGTGGGATCGGCGCTCGTTGCGAGGCGCGGGCTGCCGGCAGCAGGCCCGGTCAGCGCGATTCGAGGGGTGCGGGCGGTGATGCGGCGGTTGAAGCGCGACCCCTGAATATAGCGCCAATTCTGGCCGTGCTTGACAATTTCGAAGATCGAGCCGCCATGCGCCGCCTTCTCGATCTCGCATTCGGCAGCTGTGAGCTCGCGACCTGCCGCACCAGGCAGCATCAATGGTGCGATGGTGTATTCGTGATTGACGCAGAGTAGCCCGCGCTGCTCGCCGCGCGCCTCGGGCGGCAGCGGCACGAAACCGACATAGTCGTTGTTGTAGCCGAAACGCCGCTCCTGATCCTCGGCGCTCTGCCGCGTCGGATCGAATGAGCCATCGCCTGCCATCAGCGGATCGCCCCAGCGGATCAATATGTTGGCGTCATAACCGGGGGCAACGTGATGCATGGTGTCCACGCCGCGCTCGAGTTCACGGAAAGCCGCCTGTGCGGGCCTGAGCGCTCCTGCGGTTGCGCAACCGCCTAAACCGGTGGCGATCCCGGCGACCGTCGCGGCACCCAGCATGCCTTTCATCGCCCCGCGCCGCGAATAGCGCTGGTCGATAAGCTCGCCGATCGTCGGCGTCTGGCCGAGACTGGGATTGCTTGAAACGGAATCGAGCAATTCGAGGCTGGTGGGCATGGGATCGGTCCTGAAGCGTGCGGTGATCGCCGCGGTAGCCGTGCGACCCGACGCTTTTGTTACAGTTTCATGCCAACGTTCGGGAAACGCCAGCTTTCCGCTCACCTAAGGGCCTTTCGGGATGGCTACATATGGGCGCGTACAACCGCCCGGCGTCGCTGTGTGGCCTGGAACGGAAGTACGGCTTCCGGATGAGTTGAGGCGACAAGCGCGGGCGTGACATGCGTCCTCAGCCTACTGACTTGGGAACGCGTTTGCCCTTGGTGCGGCTCGTCAGGTGAACACGCCGGCAGCGGTCGCAGCGATATGAACGGAGTTCAAGGCCCAATTGCAGGGCGGCGACCAGCGCTTCCTCCGTTGATCGGTAGGATGCCTTCTTGCGGCAGATGCTCAATCGTGTGCGCACTCTGTGCCGCTACAGGCCAGAGGGCATTTGTCCAATAGAGCGCCTGATTCGCGACGTTGTGGTCCCGATCGGCGAACCTGAGGGTCGCCGTTCGGCTCATCGCCGTCCGCCTGACCGGACCCGGCTCTCCGGAGCGCGAGGAAGGATTGGGAGATTGCCGTCAGCTCCTTTGTGGCGACGTTTGGGCTATCGCCTGAAGAGCCAGGGGTGAAGTTTTATCGAAGGTCAGGGCGCAAACGGCATCAACCATCGGGCGAAATTCTGGATCTGCTTGCTTGCGCTACGGCAATCGCCGCGGCGACCCTCTGGGCGCTTGGCGTCTGTTTCATGTGGCCGACGATGCTGGCGGCGGTCGGGCGGCGGGCCATGGTCGATTGGCGTGGTCGGCTTTGCGGGCGCAATGGCGATCTATTTGGTGCTGCCGGAAATCGGCAAAATCTACGATCGCGCTAAGCTGGAGGCGCGCCGGGGGCGAAGCCACTTTCGCAACGCTTCAGCCCGGGCCCGAGCTTCAGCGCGTGCTGGCCTTTGCCGCTGAGCAGAGCTTCCAGGTTATCGCGGTCGTTCCGGTGGTCCTGTCCTTCGTGTTCGGCGTCGTGTGGATGTTCGAGCGGCGTCACCGCTTCAGGAGCGACCAACAAACGAGCATGGCGGTCGGGCATTGAGGTCACGATCGCAGGTAAAGCCACAATTACACCCATCCGCGAACAACGATCAGGCTGAATTACCCGGACGCTGATGAAAGCCGGTCTGAAGGCTGATCAGCGCTGCTTTTTCGCAGTGGTGGCATTGAAGTCAGGATCCTTCTTGGCCACCCAATCGACGAATTTGCGCACATTCGCATTGGCCAGAAGGGCATTCACATCCATCGCATGGCGCTGAAGCTCGGCATTGGTGAAATTGGCAATCAGTGTCTGCTGGCAGATGGGATGCATCGGCACCACATCGCGCCCGCCCCGGCTTTTGGGCACGGGATGATGCCAAACAATGGTCTTGCCTGTCGGCCGGCCACACAGCCAGCAGGGCAACGCCACCGCAGGCCCCTCCTCATCACCGTGGAGGTTTTCATAGGGACCGTGTCTTGAATGTTTGCGGGCCATCTGCCTGTTCCTGAATGTCCGAACCGGGCGACCCGCCTACGGTGATGCGAACCGCGATGCCATTGCAGCGTGTTGCCGCGCTATACTCTGGGTCAGGTCAGCCACCTCATTCGCGCCGGACAGCCAGCAGCTCGGCCAGCCGCTCGGCGAGATCCGCCTTGCGGAATGGCTTGTCTATCCGATGCAGTTCAGGCGCAACGTCCTCGACCCCGGAATAGCCGGATGCAATGAGGATGGGCAGATGCGGGTAAAGCGCATGCACTTGCCGGGCGAGTTCGATCCCGTTCATGCCGGGCATCAGGTGATCGGTAATCAGCAGATCGTGCGGCTCGCCCTCCTGCAGTTGCTGCAGCGCCTCCTCGCCTGAACCCGCCTCGGTCACTTCGTAGCCAAGCTCGTCCAGCATGTCTGCGGTGCTCATCCGAACCAGCACCTCATCATCCACGACCAACGCCCTGCCCCGGTGCGAAGAATTAGAGGCTTCGGACAGCTGCCGCGGGCCGGTGCTGACAGGGTCCGTGCTGATCGGGAGCCACACATCGACGCAGGTTCCGCGGTCGGGCTCGCTGGTGAGCGTAACCGCACCGCCGAGTTGGGCCGCAAGGCCGTGAACCATGGAAAGGCCCAGTCCTGTGCCCTTGCCGATCCCCTTCGTGGAGAAGAACGGCTCCATCGCGCGCCGCGCTGTCTCTGCATCCATGCCAATTCCCGTATCGGCCACCGACAGTCTCACGTAATCGCCCGCCGTGAGGTTTGTCGGATGAGCGCCGGCCACGCTCTGCTTCGTTGCCGAAATCGTCAGCGTCCCGCCCGCCGGCATGGCGTCACGGCCATTCACCGCCAGATTGAGCAAAGCCATTTCAAGCTGGTTCGCATCGGCCCGGGCTGACGGCAGCTGATCCTCGAGCTTGACCTGCACTTCCACATCCGGACCCAACGTGCTCTCGACCAGACCGGCCATGCTTCTCACCAGTTCGGCCAGATCCACGGCACCCGCCTGGAGAGGCTGGCGTCGCGCGAAGGCGAGCAGGCGCTGCACCAGGGTCTTTGCTCGATCGGCAGACTGCATCGCGCCGTCTATCAGCCGCTGTTCCCGATCGTCACCCAGCCCCCCGCGTATCAACCTGTCGAGGCATGCGACGATGGGCGTGAGCAAATTGTTGAAATCATGCGCAACACCGCCCGTGAGCTGGCCGATGGCCTCCATCTTCTGGCTTTGGCGCAAGGCCTCTTGCGCTTCGAGAAGCCGCGCCTCGGCCCTCAGCCGCTCCGTCACGTCGGTGACAAACTGATAGGCACCGATGCGCTGGCCAGCACCGTCCCGCAGGGTGCGGAAGCTGATCGAGTAATAGGGCTGGTCCGGTCCGACCTCGCCGAACTGCTCGATCACAGTCATCTCCTGCCCGCCCAGTGCGCGGGCCCAACCGAATCGGACCTCATCCTGGTGGATGGGCTGATCGGCCAGCAGTGCGAGCAGATTGTCGCCCGCGTGGGGCCGCACGCCGTAGACGCGCGCGAACTCGTCCGCATTGGCCTTGTTGATGGCGAGGATGCTGTAGTCGAGGTCGCACGCCATCACCTGCACGTCGGTTGTCTCGACCAGCGTCGCCAGCAGGTTCTTTTCCGCTGTTCGCTCGGCCACGCGCTGTTCGAGGTTCGCATTCAACGCGCGCAATGCCAGCTCTGCCGCGACCCGGTCGGTGATGTCGATCTGGAGCCCGTCCCATATCAACGAACCGTCTTCCTGCTCCCTGGGCGCAGACAGGATGCGACACCACCGTTCGGCCCCGTCCGCCCGGCGGAAGCGAACCTGCATGTCGAAAGGTGCCCTATCCCGGATGGCCTCGCTTTCGGCTTGAACCAGCCCGGCGCGGTCGTCGGGATGGATCAGATTATAGGGGATCGAAGGGTCGCGGATGGCGGCTTCTGCGGCGATGCCCGTCAATCGCTCGTGGCTCTGGGAGATGAACAGGAAGCGCCGGTCACGGCCATCAGCGCCGGTGCTGAGCTGAAACACCATGCCGCCGGGCAAATTGTCGGTGAGGGCCCGAAGGCGAGCCTCGTTTTCGCGCACCTGCCGCTCGGCCGCATCTCGCTCGGTGTCGTCGCGGACGGTCACCACGGCGGCCACCTGCCTTCCGGAGGAGTCCCGGATCGGCCGAGCACTTCCGATCGCCAAGACCGAGGTGCCATCCGGACGATCGATCCGCCAGCGTGCATCCTCGACTGTCTCGCCGCGGAGCGCGCGGGCAAGCGGCAGATCCTCGGGCGGATAGGGATCGCCATCCACGGTAAACAGATGGTATGTCGCGCTGTATCGGTCAGGCGTCACGCCCAGCTCTGCAACTCCGTGCAGCCGGGCCGCAGCTTCGTTGACGAAGGTCAGTCGACCACCGGCGTCCGCGACGATCACCCCCTCGGCCAGCTGCGAAAGGATCGCGGATTGCTCGCGTGCGGCCTGCTCGGCCTGTCTTCGGCCGCTGATATCGCGCAGATATCCGATGAAGACCTCGTCCGAACCGATCCGAGCGACGGTGATGGAGAGTTCGACGGGAAATTCGTCACCATTCTTGCGCAGCGCGGTGACCTCGATGCGGCGGTTCAGCATCTTTGCCTCGCCGGTCGCGTGGTAGCGCGCCATGCCCAAATGGTGTGCTGCCCGGTGCTGCTCGGGAATGATCAGATCCGCGAGCGTGCGGCCGTCAGCCTCCCTGCTGGTCCATCCGAAGACCTCCTCGGCAACGCCGTTCCACCCCACAACCAACCCTGCCTGGTTGATCACGACGACCGCATCGAGTGCGGTTTCAAGAATCGGGCTTAAACTCTGCACGTTAGTGTCATCGGTGAGGGCGGGGGCCATAGGACATGCTTAATTGGGAAAATTCGCTGCGTCGATCAGCGAACGACCCCGCCCGAGATCTTCCGCGCCGTGCAGACCGTGCCGAGCAAGACAAGGGCCGGTTGGCCACGTCTTGCGGCGCAGCTGCAGTTCGACTGGGTACCCGAAAGAGCTCTCGGGATGGAACGTGATCCGATTTCGCGAATAGCGCGTGGACAAACCCCCCGCGCCGGAGCCTCCGTCCACCTCGCCGGTTGACCCAAAAAAGCGCTGTGCCGCGCGCCTGCAGTTCATTCTCCCGACCAGCCGAGGACTTCATCATGCACCTATCCTCCCGTATCGCCATCGTCGGCACCGGCAATGTCGGAGCCACTGCTGCCTACGCCCTGATGTTGCGCGGCCTGTTCGCCGAGATCGTCCTGATCGACGCCGATGAAGATCGCGCGATGGCAGAGGCGATCGACATCGCCGATGCCATCGCCATTGCGCGGCCGGCGCGGATTTGGGCTGGCGGCTATGCGGACGTGAAAGACGCCAGCATCCTGGTTCTCACCGCCGGCGCCGCAACCCATGGGGAAGAGACGCGCACCTCGATCGCAGCGAAAAGCGCCGCGATCGTTCGCATCTGTGTGCATGAGGCGATGGCCGCAGGGTTCGACGGCGTTATCGTGGTTGCGTCCAATCCGGTCGATGCGATGGCGCAGATTGCGCAGGCGACCTCGGGCCTGCCACCGGAGCGGGTGATCGGCACCGGGACGCTGCTCGACAGCAACCGGTTCAGAAAGCGCGTGGCGGATCGGCTCAATGTTGCGCCGGCCGCCGTGGAAGCGATGGTGGTGGGCGAGCATGGCGATAGCGAAGTGGCCGCCTTCTCCACGGTACGGATCGGGGGAGTTTCGCTGGATGCGTTTCTCGGCGAACAGCCCTTCGAGCGGGCGGACCTGGCGCATGACGTGATGCGCGCGGGCTACACCATCAATCACGGCAAGGGATACACGTCCTTCGGCGTCGCCACCGCCATCGTGCGCATCTGCGAGGCCATCCATCGAGACGAGCGTGTGGTGCTGCCGGTCTCCAGCAAGCTGACCGGACAGTTCGGTATCGATGGCGTTTACCTCAGTCTCCCGTGCCTCGTCGGCGCAGCAGGCGTGCTGCGGGTGCTGACCCCGGACTTCACCGATGACGAACGTGCCGCCCTTCTCGCCTCCGCCGATATGTTGCGAGACACCGTGGCCCATGTCGGCTGACTCGGCTTGGCTCCATCTCCCGGGCAGCTCGACGGCAGCAACAGATCGATCGCTTTCCGCATACGATCAACGCAACGGGGCTCCCACCAGCCTACCATCCGCACAGCTTGGCGCAACAAAGTTGCCGCGAATGTTGGAACCTTCTTCGGCTCCATGATTAATCGAGCGATAAGAATAGGAGAGACTCAATGCCCATCTCAAAAGCGACCCTCGCGCCAGCCGCCCTGGTGCTTGCCGTTTTGGTGGGTCTCGGTGGCTGCGCTACCCGGGGCTATGTCGACGAACAGATTGCGTTCGTGAACCAGCGCGTGGACGCCACCGATTCCCGCCTGCAAGCCACCGACACGCGTCTGCAGTCGATCGAATCGACAGCGAACAACGCCCTTGCCGAGGCGCGATCCGCTTCCGGCCAAATGCAGAACACCACCGGACGGCTCGACCAGCTCAATGCCCGTGTGGACAGCATGGACCAGCGGACGCAGCGGCGCACGCCGCGCAATTGATGCGGCCAAAGCCTGACACGCACTCCGCTGAGATGCAGTTTACAAGAGTACAGGTCGCGTGACGCGAAAGCCGATCCTGATCACAGCGATGGTTGCCGCCGCGGCGTTCGCCTTTACTCCGGCACAGGCTGCTCAGAGTAGGGCGAGCGCGCGCGTTGCAGAACGCCCCGCTCCGGTAAAGCCTACCTCGGCGGAAGAGGCTGACGCCAGCGCGCAACTGGGAGCGGGCGAGCGAAGGTCGCCAGAGGCCATGCGCGTGCTCGACTGGATTGCCGCGTCCCGCGATAATGGCAATCTCCCTTACATCGTCATCGACAAGAACGCTGGGGTCCTGTTTCTTTTGGATGCCGAGGGCGAGGTGCTGGGGGAAGCGCCGATTCTGATCGGAGTGGCCAAGGGAGACCTTGCGACGCCGGGGATTGGCAGCAAGAAGTTGTCCGAGATCGGGCCGGCCGAGAAGACCACCCCGGCGGGGCGCTTCCTTTCCAAGTACGGCCGGGCAGTGGGCAACCAGAGGGTCCTTTGGGTCGATTATGCCACATCCGTTGCGTTGCATGCGGTGGTGAGGGGCAACCGGCGAGACCGGCGGCTGGAGCGATTGGCTTCCGAGTCCCCGGAAGACAAACGCATCACCTACGGCTGCATCAACGTACCCACCGATTTTTACCAGAAGACGGTCAAGCCTCTATTCGCGAAGGATGGCGGTATCGTCTATGTTCTGCCGGATACCCGCCCGCTCGAGGACGTCTTCCCCCAGCTGCGAGCGGCATCCTATCTTTAGAACAGCCGCGGTCGACGACAGGTCGCCGGAGTGGGTTGCGATGAAAGATCGACGCTTTACAAGCGTTCCAGCAACTGGCCTTCGTGGCAACTGAGCGCCTGGCCGGCCATTCCCGTTTGCGATCGGGGGCCGGCAACGCGCCGCTGACCTTGGCTCGACCCGATCCATCGCCTCGTGCAAACAGGATTCAGGAGCGCGCCGCGCGAATGGGCAGAGGAGAGTTCCGTGCGAGGCTCAAGCACTGAAATGCTGAAGATCCTGATTCCGTTGGCCGCCCTGCTCTTTGGTTCGCAGGCGATTGCCAATCCCGGCCCCTACAAGGAGGTTAGGGGATGGTCGCTATTCCGGAACCCGACGAATTGTTCGGCTTACATGATGTTTGAGAACCATGAGGCCGTGGGATTCGCATACGATGCTGCAGCCCGCTCGACCCGAATATCCTTCAGCGATGCCAGCGCAACAGCGCTGGAAGATGGCGATAGCTCATCGATCGACATCCTGCTGCGTCGCCCGGACGGCACGGTCGATCATGCATGGGCCGCCACCACATTCCTGGTGAGCGTTGGAGAGGATGGGCGACGAACGCTGTCGAGCCGGTGGCTCGGCCCCCCTGCGCTGGACGATTTCCGACAGGCGGCTTTCGTCGGCTTCTTCGACAAGGAGCGGGAAATCGGGGTTTTCAGCCTGAGGGGAACAGCGGCGGCCCTCCAGGAGGTGGTGCAATGTTCGATGCAGGTCAGCACAACCGAACCGAAAGATTCCTCCGCGCGTTAGCAGCGGCGCCGCTCGAACAGGCAGAGCAACGCACCCGCCCTGCCGCGATCCGGCAATGCCTGTGGTCGAACAGGCGGTGGTCTAACGACCTGAGGTGTTCGCCGCGATCTGCTCGAGACGGGCCTGGATCTCGTCTTCGGGCAGCCAGCGTCCGCTCACCATCACGCCCGCCCGCCGCTCGACATGGGCCAGATCCACCAGCGGGTTCGCGGTCACGAGAATCAAGTCGGCGCGCTGCCCCGGTGCGATGGTGCCGACGCCCGCGGCTTCACCGAAATACCGCCCGGCTTCGCGGGTGCCAGTCGCCAGCACTTCATAGGGGGTGAGCCCCGCCGCGGCCATCATGCGCATCTCGTGGTGGATCGAGAAGCCCGGCACGTTGAAAAATTGCGGCGCATCCGAGCCGAGCGCGATCGGGGCTTCGGCAGCGTGAAGATCGTGCAGCAACCGGCGGCGAAGCTCCACTAGCCGGCTAGTCGCCTCCGGCTGGAAGTCCGGCCGGGCGGAAAAGTCCCGCTTGGCCTGTGCCCAGCCTTCGAGAATGCGGCGCGGCATGTAGCGCATCTCAGGCCAGGCGATCATCGCCTCGGGCGCTTCGGGCGAGGCAAGGTGCTCGACAAGGCTGAGTGTCGGCACGTTCCAGGTGCCTGAAGCGACCGTGCGCTGGACGGCTTCGGCGATACGCTGCTCGTCGACCAGATCCACCCAGCCGCTGCCGAAGAAGCCACGGGGACGTTCGCCCGTATCCACCCCATCGGGCACCAGAAATTCGACGTACCGATCAAAATGATCGATCGACTTCTGCCCCGCATCGAGCGCCTCGGGCAGCCCCACTTCCTCGGGAATGTGGCCGCCGAAAGGGATGCCGACCGCGTTGGCGGTCTCGGCCAACGCCAGATAGGCGGCGTGCGGAACGCTTCCGATCTTGATCAGGTCGTAACCCGCCGCATGGTGGTCGCGCGCAATTTGGCTCGCCATCTCGGGCGTGCCGGCCACCTGCGCGCTGAGCCAGGGGCTCGCGGCGTGGAGTGTCGGTCCGAGCACCTCGCCCCGGGCGATCCGGTCGCGAAGAGCCAGATGCGCTGCATTGCCGGCCATGTTCCTGACGGTCGTCACCCCATTGGAGACATAGAGGAACAGCACATCTTCGAGATAGGCGGGGTCGTCCCCGCCCGGCACATGACCGTGCATCTCGGCCAACCCCGGCATCAGCCAGTGCCCCGCCCCCTGGATGCGCAGGGCGCCATCGGGAATCTCGACCGCATCTGCCGGACCGACTGACACAATTCGATCGCCACGGACCACCACCGTGTGGTCTGCGAGCACGTGCTCGCGGTCCATCGGCACGACGTTGACGCCGACGAAGGCGACGCTGTCAGCTCCTGCCGGCTCGCTCGCCTGCGCCCGTGCGCTTGTGGGCAGGAGCGGCACGAGAAGCAACACAACCAATAGGCTTAGGAGGAGGCGCATCCGGTCGAAAGCGTTACGCGACATGGGATTGCTCTCCTGCTTAAAGTCCGGTTCTGTGGTTCAGCCTGGCGTGGCGAAGCAAGCTATCATCGCCTGTCAGGTCTGTCATGGCGGACTGTGCGCAGCCGCCTTACGCCGAACTCAATGAGCCGGGTTCGTCAGCCCGAGCCGGTCGCGGAAATGGGGTCGGGCATTGATCGGCGATCGATTGCTGCTCGCTGATGTTCCAGCCGATCGCATACGAATTAACCGGGCGGTAGCGCTGGTCGGGCGCCTCTCCGCTGGCGACGACCAGGCGATGGTAGGCGCACCCCTGCAGGGGCAGTGCCACAGCCAGGGCGACGACAGCTTTCGCCAAAAGCCCTTCCACATCGGGAAAAAAAATCGACAGAGTGAGCTCGCAATCTACTTCCCATCCCCCCTAATAATCCTTTCAGAAATCACTGACCTTGAAAAGGGGCTTTTGTACCGCATGAGGTTCAAACGAAGTGAACATTGGCGCCTACTTGCCTCGTTTCTCGGCCTTGCTGGAATGAGGCCAGAGCGACCCTCGCTTTGTTGAACGGAACTTCCCTTGTTCCAGCCGTTTAGGCGGGAGTTGCTGTCACCACCGACCACGGCGCCCGCTGCTACGAAGGGGAATTAAGCGCGGGCTGGGGGTGGTGGGGCACGAGGATCATCGTGTCGCCCTCGACCCGCCACGAGGCAAGCCGCGAGAGCAGGTTCATGCCGATCACATTGGTCGGGCCGAGGCCGGGAGCGATGATCGCGTCGAGCCCACGGGCGGTGACGTTGCCGAAGCTCAGGTCGTCGATCGAGGTGAGCTGGGCAGACACAGTGCCGTTGGCGGTTTGCATCCGCACCGGGAGCCCGCTGGAACGCGGTTCCAACCCGGCCGCTTCGGCGGTTTCGGCCGATACAGCGGTGAGCGTGGCGCCGGTATCGACCAGGAAGTTCGCCGGATAGCCGTTTAGCTGACCTTGCAGCCAGAAATGCCCGTCGCGTGCCAGCTGCACGCGGGTTTCGCCGCCTTCAACCACCTGCTGCGGAAGGCCGAATTCAGGCAACGCGAAGCCGAAGCGCGGATCCATCCGCGAAAGCTGCAGCACCACCAGCACCAGCACGCCCATGAGGCACACGGTGCTGGCCAGCCGGAGCAGGCGGCCGAGCGAGGGAACCCAGCGGATCAGCAGCGAGCCCAGCAGGCCCACCAGCATCGCCGCAACCGCGGCCATCAACAGGCCGGAGCGGGGCAGTTCGGCAAGGCTGTGGGCGAGCTGGTCCCAAACGGGTGCGAAATCCATGCGGCCCATATAGAGGCTGACAGCTTACTTTGCGATGAGCGATCAGCCGGCCGGCGGCGGGCGCCCGGGCGGGCTTTGCATTGAGCTTGCAAGCCCATCGGGCCAATCGAGCAAGCGGGCCGCAACGGCGTAGCTCGAGGCGAGGAAGGCCTGCACTTCGGCGTCGGGATCGGCAGATGCGCGCACGGCCGCGTAGGGCAGAACGAATTCGCGGAGCGCTTCGTGCCAGAAGGCGGCGGAGGGCATCACTGGCTGCTTCGCCAGCCCCTCCGGCACCGGGTAGGCATAGGCGTAGAAGGCAGCCTCCTCCATCGCGCTACCCGCCCCGCTGCCGGGCCAGAAGCCGGCGCTGATCACCTCATGGCTGTAGGCTTCGCGGGTGACTTCATCGGGTAAAGCGGGGATGCCGCCGGGGTGCACGGGCGCGGGTCGTCCTGAAAAGCGGGTGACCGCCAGGTCGAGGCTGCCCCAGAACAGATGGCTGGGAGAGGTCTTGCCGCGATAGAGCGCGCGGAAGGCGGTGAAACAGCGATCAGCGGCGAGGAAGGCGCCGTGGAGGCGGCGCGCGGAATCAGGGTCCCACTCGCGGGGCGCGTGATCATCCCGGAACGGCACCGGGTTGGACATCTCGTTGGGAGCACCATGCAGCGGCGCCGGAAGGCCAAGCGCGGCGAGGCGCTCGGCGAGCTGCTCCTGGACGGCGGCGATCGACAAGCCGGCCACCGGGAGCTGCGCCACCGTGCCGTTGTTGCACTGAATGGTGACCGCGCCTGCGAGAAAGTCGAGCTCGACGGTGAAATGCGCTCCATCGGCCGGCAGGCAGCGGGTCACGGCGCCGCGCGGACTTATCCGCAGCGCCACGTGCCAGCCATGGTTGATCCACGGCAGCAGGCGCAGCGGCAACTTGCCGATCAGTTGCAGCAGCAGGTGGATCGTTTCCGTGGTCGGCCGGTGGGCGGCGGAATCGAGGTGCGGCCAACCTTCGCTCATGTTTTGCTACGCGGGCGCAAGCTCCCGCTCATGATTTGCTACGCGGGCGCAAGCTCCCGCTCATGGCGCGTTCCGGGGGCGGGTGGCGGAGGCGAGGAGGAGCGAGAAGCGCTGCTGCGCGTCCAGCCAGCGTTCCACCGGGGTCCACCCGCCGGCGAGCAGCAGCGTGTACTGGCTGCGGCGATCGAATTTGTGGCTGTTCTCGGTGTGGATGGTCTCACGCCGGGCCATGGTGAAGGATCGCCCGGCAATTTCGAAGGCGAGGTCCTCGCTTGCTTCGAGGTGCATCTCGATCCGCGCATAGGTGTCGTTCCAGCGGGCGACGTGGCGCAGCTTGTCCACCGGGATTGTGCCGCCAAGCTCGCGATTGATCCGGTGCGCGAGATTTTGGTTGAAGCGGGCGGTGATGCCGCGTGTATCATCATAGGCGGCGGTGAGGACGGCCGGGTCCTTGATCAGGTCCATGCCGATCAACAGCATCGAGCCATTGCCCAGCGTCTCGCGCATCGAACGCAGGAGATCGACTGCAGTGCGCGCGACCATGTTGCCGATGGTGGAGCCGGGGAAGAAGCCGAGCATCGGCAGACCCGCCACCGCTTCGGGCAGCACCACCGGCCGGGTGAAATCCGCTTCGACCGGGTGCACCGGCAGCTGCGGGAAGTTCTGCGCCAGATCGGCCGCCGCGGCGCGCAGGAAATCGCCCGAAATATCGAGGGGGACGTAAGCCGCGGGTGCGATGGCGCGCAGCAGCAGCGGGGTCTTGACCGAGGAACCCGAGCCGAACTCGACCACCGCCCGGCCCCGCCCGATCAGCCCGGCGAAATCGCCGCCGCGCCGCTCGAGGATCTCGGTCTCTGCGCGGGTCGGGTAATATTCCGGAAGGCGGGTGATCTCCTCGAAGAGCTCCGAGCCGGCATCGTCATACAACCAGCGTGCGGGGACGGCCTTGGTCTTCTGCGAAAGCCCCTCGAGCACATCCTCGCGGAAGGCGTGGGCGACGCCGTTCTCGTCCCGATCGACCTGCGAGAGGCCTTCGGTCTCCAGTGCTTCGCTCTGCAACGGGCCGCTCACAGGTCTTTTGCCAGACGCAGGCCGGTGAACTGCCAGCGCTGGCGCGGGTAGAAGAAATTGCGATACGTCAGGCGCGAATGGCCGCGGGGGGTGGCGCAGCTGGCACCCTTGAGCACCCATTGGCCGGCCATGAACTTGCCGTTGTACTCGCCCACCGCTCCTGCCGCCGGCCGGAAGCGCGGATAGGGCAGATAGGCCGAGCGGGTGAACTGCCAGACGTCGCCGAACAGCGCGTGGCCGCCGTAGGGCAGTGGCGGGTTGGCCCAACGATCCGGCGGGTCGAGCTGGTTGCCGGCAGTGGGGTCTGCGTCCTGTGCGGCGGTTTCCCACTCGAACTCGGTGGGCAGGCGGTGGCCGGACCAGGCGGCGAAAGCGTCGGCCTCGAAGTAGGAAATGTTGCTGACCGGGGCGTGCGGATTGCGCGGGAGCCAGCCGGCGTGGGTGAAATGCTCGCCCTCGCGCCAGTAGAGCGGGGCGCGGATGCCCTTGCGCTGCACCCAGTCCCAGCCGTCTGATAGCCACAGGGCGGCAGTGGTGTAGCCGCCATCGGCGATGAAGGCGGCCCATTCGCCAATGGTGACGAGGCGGCGGGAGAGCGCGAAGGGCTCCAGCAGCACGCGATGCGCTGGTCCCTCGTTGTCGAATGCGAAGCAGGCGTTGTCAGTGGCGGCATCGTGGCCGATGCGGGCGATGCCGCCGGGATGCTCGATCCAGCTGTCCTGCGGGGACGAGGCGGGAGGCGGCGCGGAACCGGGCCACATCGCGGGACCGAGCGGGTTCTGGAACAGCGCATGCTTGATATCGGTGAGCAGCAGTTCCTGGTGCTGCTGCTCGTGCGCGAAGCCCAGTGCAATCAGGGGTGCGATCAGGGGCGTAAGCTGCTCTTCCTGCTCGCCGCTTTCGAGCAGCGCTGCCATTGCATCGTCGACCCGTGCGCGCCAATCGAGGATCTCGTCCAGCGAGGGGCGCGAGAGCAGGCCGCGGCTGGTGCGGGCGATCCGCTCGCCCTCGGCCTCGTAATAGGAGTTGAACAGGAACGGCCATTTCTCGTCCTGCAGGCGATAGGACGGGGCGTGGTCGCGCAGGAGGAAGGTTTCGAAGAACCAGGTGGTGTGCGCCAGGTGCCATTTCGCGGGCGAGGCATCCGGCATCGATTGCAGCGTGGCATCGGCATCGGACAGCGGCGCGGCCAGCTGTTCGGACAGGCGCCGGGTAGCGGCGTAGCGCTGGGCCAGGGGGGGTGTGCCGGGCGAGCGCGCCTGAAGCTGCGGCTGGGCCAAATCGCACTCTCCTGGATCATGCCCCGGAACGGGGGAGCCGTAATATCAGAACAGGCGGGGTGCGGCGGCGGTTCCGCTCTTTGTCATGTCCAAAAGGGCAGTCCACCGCCCTGCCCTTCCCAACCCCCGTGCCTCAGGCCGCGTCGCGCTGGCGGTCCGCGGCTTCGAGATTGAGCATTTCGGCCAGCAGGAAGGCCAGTTCCAGCGCTTGCGCGGCGTTGAGGCGCGGATCGCAATGCGTATGATAGCGATCGCCCAGCGCCGCATCGGTGATGGCGACTGCGCCGCCGGTGCATTCGGTCACGTCCTGCCCGGTCATCTCGACGTGGATACCGCCGGCATGGGTGCCCTCCGCGCGGTGGACGGCGAAGAAGCCGCGAACCTCGGCCAGGATGCGATCGAACGGCCGCGTCTTGTAGCCGCTCTCCGCCTTGACGACGTTGCCGTGCATCGGGTCGCACGACCACAGCACCGGGTGCCCCTCGCGCTGCACCGCGCGGACCAGGCGCGGCAGCCCGGCCTCGACCTTGTCGTACCCGAAGCGGCCGATCAGCGTGATCCGGCCGGGCTCGCGCGCGGGGTTGAGCGTATCCAGCAGGGTGCACAGCACGTCGGGCTCGAGGCTCGGGCCGCACTTCACGCCGAGCGGATTGCCCACGCCGCGCAGGAACTCGACATGCGCGCTACCGGGAAAGCGCGTGCGATCGCCCACCCACAGGAAGTGAGCCGATGTATCGTACCAATCGCCGGTGAGCGAATCGCGCCGCGCGAGCGCCTGTTCGTAGGGGAGCAGCAGCGCTTCGTGGCTGGTGTAGAAGGCGGTGCTCTTGAGCTGGGGCACGGTGTCTGGATTGACTCCGCAGGCCTCCATGAAATCGAGCGCCTCGCCGATCCGGTCGGCCAGATTGCGGAACTTGTCGGCCCAGGGCGAGCGGCCCATGAAATCCAGCGTCCACTGGTGGACCTGGCGCAGGTTCGCAT
Organism: Erythrobacter sp. ANT-B3C2; assembly: GCA_001683845.1. Taxonomy (GTDB): domain Bacteria; phylum Pseudomonadota; class Alphaproteobacteria; order Sphingomonadales; family Sphingomonadaceae; genus Croceibacterium. Next base: position 148,673 of record LXQI01000008.1, read on the forward strand.
AGCCGCCATGGGCGAAGGCGCGCAGCAGGTTGAGCGTGGCGGCGGCCTGGCTGTAGGCGCGGATCATCCGCTCGGGATCGTTGCGGCGCGCCTCGGGCGTGAACTCGATGGCGTTCACATTGTCACCGAAATAGCTGGGGAGCGTCACCGCGCCTTGCGTCTCGGTATCGGAGCTGCGCGGCTTGGCGAACTGGCCGGCCATGCGCCCCAGCTTCACCACCGGGCGCTTGCCGGCGAAGGTGAGCACCACCGCCATCTGCAGGATCACGCGGAAGGTGTCACGGATATTGTTAGGGTGAAATTCGGCGAAGCTTTCGGCGCAATCACCGCCCTGCAGCAGGAAGGCGCGGCCTTCGGCCACCTCGGCCAGCTGCGCCTTCAGCTCGCGCGCCTCTCCGGCGAACACCAGCGGGGGGTAATTGCCGAGAGTCGCCTCGGCGGCGGCGAGTGCGGAAGGATCGTCATATTGCGGCAGGTGCCGCGCCTCGAAGCGCTTCCAGCTGTCGGGATTCCAGTTCTGTGGCACTTTACTCGCTGCTTTCCGGGATCTGCGGGGATCGGGCGCCTCTACCGGGGGGGCACTTCGCTGGCAAATGTTACATCGGATACGGTCGTCCCGCCCGCGAGGCTCTGGCCCTCGGGCAACACGGCCAGGCGCCAGCCCTGCGCTGAGCCCAGATATTGCTGCGCCAGCGCCTGCAGCTCGGCCGGGCTGGTCTGGGTGTAATCGCGCCACAGCGAGGCGATGTGAATGCCGCGCTGCGCATCGCCGGCGGTGCCCGAGAGCTGGTTGAGCCAGAAGGTGTGGCCGGTCTGCGCGCGATCGAGCAGCTGGCGCATCGGTTCGGTCACGCGGGCGAGCTCATCGGCCTCAGGGCCATTGACGGCGAGATCGGCGGCGATCTCCTCGGCGGCGGCGAAGAACACCGGCACCTGTTCGGGCGGCAGCTGGGCCAGCGCGAGGACGTGGCCGCCGCTGGTGAAATCGAGCGGCCAGTCCGAGCCGACATTGGGCGAATAGCTCGCGCCCGCGCGTTCGCGCAGCGCTTCCATCAGGCGGTTGGAGAACAGCTGGGCAAGCAGATCGAGCTTGCGGCTTTTGGGCAGCGAGGCGCTGCCGCCGCCGGTGGACCAGGCAATCACGGCCGCGGCCTGGTCGGCCTCGCCCGCATGGCTCAGCACCATGGGCGCGGCGCCGACGTCGGGGAAGGCGGGATGCGCGGGCTGGGCTTGGCCCGGCTCGCGGCGCGGCAGGGCACCGAAGGTGCGCGACAGCGCGGCGACGGTGGCCGATTTGTCGATGTCGCCGAACACTGCGACCTCCACCGGGCCCTGCGCCAGCAAGCGCGACCAGACTTCCTGGAAGCGTTCGGGTGTGGCGGCGCGCAGTTCCTCGGGGCTCGGGGTGGCGTAGCGAGGATCGCCGCTGTGCAGCAGCCAATCGAGATCGCGCGAGAGCACCCCGCCCGGATCGCCGCCATAGCTGCCGTAGGAGAGCAGCATGCTCGCCCGGGCGCGCTCGAATGGCGCCGGGTCCCAGCGCGGCTGTGCGAGCTTGGCGGCGAATAAATAGAGCTGGTTGGCGACGTCCTCCGCGCGGGTCTGCCCGTCGAACACGAAGGCGCCTTCCTCGATCCGGAAGTTGAAGCCCAGCTTGCGGCCGGTGGCGAGGCGGTCGAGCCCGTCCTGCCCCACTTCGCCGAAGCCCTGCCCCACCAGCGCCGCCTGGCCGAGCGCGATATACACCGCCTCCTCGGGCGCGAAGGCGGCGATGCCGTCGCCAAAGCGCACGCGCACGGTGGCCCGGCCCGGTTCGTTGGCAGTCTGCCATAACAAGGCGCCGACGCCGTTTTCGAACAGCATCCCCTCCACGTCGAAGATGCCGAGCAGCTCGCGCTTGGCGGAGGTGGCAGGCTCGCCGATCGGCGGCAGGTCGGCAAAGGCGAGCGCCTCGCTCGGGCCACGCTCGATACCGCCGGCGGCGACCGGGGCGGTGAGTGCGGAGCGCAGCGAGGCCAGGTCGGCGGCGCCGGGCTCGGGGGTGAGCAGCAGCGCGCGCACCACCGTGCCTTCAAACAGCGCCCGTGTGTGCTCGTGCACCGCCTCCGGCGTGAACCGCGCCCGCATGTCGCGCAGCACGCCGAGCACGGTTTCCGGCGAGGCCACCGCCTCACGGATATCAACTGCCTGCACGATGCTGTCGGCCAGCTGGGCGCCGGCCTGGATGCGGGTCTGCTCGACCTGGTTGGCGAAGGAGACATCGAACTCGGCGAGTTCGCGATCGATCTCCTCCTGGCTGGGCGGGGCGGCAACCGCATCGGCGATCACCGCGCGCACCTCGGCCAGCGCCGAGCGCCAGTCGTCCGACAAAGGTGCCAGCGTGACATAGGTAGCGTCGGCCGAGCGGCTGGTCTTGTCACGCTGCACCCCGGCATAGAGGAACGTGCCGGCCGCCCGCGCGCGGGTTTCGAGCCGGCGATTGATGATCGACTGGGCGATCGAATCGATCAGCAGCCCGCGATTGTATTCCAGATTATCGGTCACCTGCTGGTAGGGGCGCATCACCGCATAGGTCAGCCCGAGCGCCTGGCCGGGCTCGACCAGCACACGCACCTCGCCAACGGGGTTGTCGCGATCCGCCTGTGGGGGTGCCGCTGGCGCTCCGAAATCAGGCGCGGGGGTGGTGTTGCCGGGCACCTGCCAATCGGCGAAATGCTGCTCCACCAGAGCGGCGAGCAGCGCCGGATCGGCATCGCCGACGATCACCACTGTGGCGTTGGCGGGGCGATACCAGCGCTGGTGGAACGCCTGCACCGCGCCGGCGGTGGCGCCCTGCAACGTTTCGACCGTGCCGATGGGGCTGCGTTCCGCCAGCCGCTGGCCGGCGAAGAACAGCTCGCGCGTGGCCTCGGCGATGCGGCGCTGCGGACCGTTGCGCTCGCGACGCTCGGCCAGCACGATCGGCACTTCGGTGGTGATGTTGGCGGCGCTCAGCACCGGCTCGCGGATCATGCCGGAGAACAGGCGCACGCTCTCTGCCAGGGTGGTGCGCGTCGCGTTCGGCAGGTCGAGCTGGTAGACCGTGTGGGTGGGGCTGGTGATGGCGTTGGTATCGTTCCCGAGGCTGGCGCCGAGCCGCTGGAAATGCGGAATTGCCTCGCCCACACCGAAATCGCGCGACTGGCGGAACACGAGGTGCTCGACCAGATGCGCGAAGCCCTGCTCTCCATCCTGTTCGTGCAGCGAGCCGGCATCGATCCGCACGCGGATGGAGACCTGCCCCGGCGGCACCTCGTTCTGGCGCACGGCGTAGCGGACCCCGTTGGGCAATTCGCCGAACAGCCACTCGCGATCGATCGGGATATCCGTGCCGCGGTAGATCCACGGATCGTCGGGCTGCGCATAGACCGGTGTGGGGATCGGCTCGGACCGGGCCGCTGCCGGAGCCGTGGCTGGCAGGGCGATCGGCAGGCCCGAAGGGCGCGCAGCCCCCTGCGCCGCGAGCGGAGCGGGGGCGAGCAGCAACAAGGCGCCGAGCGCGCGCAGGAGTGAGGTCATGCCACGCCCGGTGGGGCGGCGCCCATGAAGCCGGGGTGAATGGCCTCTTTGGCACGGGCGGGCGCGGGTTGCGAAGCAGGGGCGTGCGCCCTACATCTCACGCCATGTTCATCGAAACCGAACCCACCCCCAACCCCGCCACGCTGAAGTTCCTGCCCGGTCAGGCAGTGATGCCGGCGGGCACGCGCGATTTCGCCACGCCCGAGGAGGCCGAGGCGAGCCCGCTGGCGCAGGCGCTGTTCGACACCGGCGAGGTGACGGGCGTGTTCTTCGGCCGCGATTTCGTCTCGGTTACCGCGGCGCCGGGTGTCGACTGGCCGCTGCTCAAGCCGCAGGTGGTGGCGGTGCTGCTCGATCATTTCGTCTCGCAGGCGCCGCTGTTCACGGGCGGCAGCGCGGGCGGCTTCGCGGTACCGCCCGAGGAAGACGACAGTGCCGAGATGGGCGACGACCCGGCCGATGCCGAAATCGTGGCGCAGATCAAGGAGCTGATCGAGACCCGCGTGCGCCCGGCGGTGGCGAGCGATGGTGGCGACATTCGCTACCGGGGCTTTCGCGACGGAGTGGTCTACCTCACGATGCAGGGCGCCTGCGCCGGCTGCCCAAGTTCGAGCGCGACCCTCAAGCATGGGATCGAAGGGCTGCTCAAACATTACGTGCCCGAGGTGAGCGAAGTGCGGGCAGCGTGAGCGGCGCGACGAACGGCCCGAATGGCCCCCTGCCAGACGAAGCGCTCGACCAACTGTTCCGCGAGGCGCGCAGCTTCGGCTGGTTCCGCGACATTCCGGTGAGCGAAGCGCAGGTGCGCGCGACCTACGATCTCATGAAGATGGCGCCCACCTCGGCCAACCAGCAGCCTGCGCGGCTGGTCTGGTGCCATTCGCCGAATGCGCGCGAGCGGCTGGCGCACCACGCCTTAGATGGGAACCGGGAGAAGGTGCGCAAGGCGCCGCTGTGCGTGATCGTGGCGATGGATCTGGAGTTCCACGAGCACCTGCCCTGGCTCTATCCGCACAACGATGCGAAGAGCTGGTTCACCGGCGATGCCGAGGGTCGCGGCACCTCCGCGATGCGCAATTCCTCGCTGCAGGGGGCTTACCTGATGTTGGCGGCGCGTGCCTTGGGGCTCGATTGCGGACCGATGTCGGGCTTCGACAATGCGGCGGTGGATGCTGATTTCTTCGCAGGGGAGCCGCAGTGGCGGTCGAACTTCATCTGTTCGGTCGGCCACGGTGACCGCAGCCGGCTCTACGAGCGCAGCCCGCGCCCCGATTTCGACCGCTTCAACCGCCTGCTCTGACAGGCGGCACCAGTGCGGCTGCTCGCAATCGACAGCGCCACGGAAGCGTGCTCGGCAGCGCTGTTCGATGGTGGACGGCTGATTGCCGGCGCGTTCGAGATCATCGGGCGTGGACATGCCGAGCGGCTGGTGCCGATGATCGCCGAGCTGCCGGGCCGCGGGCGGGCGGATCGGATCGCGGTGTCGCTCGGCCCGGGCAGCTTCACCGGCGTGCGCATCGGGCTGGCGGCAGCGCGGGCGCTCGGCCTCGCCTGGAGCGCCGAGGTGCGCGGTTATCCCACGCTGGCGCTGGTCGCCGCCATGGCCCGGGCCGAGCATCCAGGCGCGGTGACGGCGTGCATGAACGGCGGGCATGGCGAATGGTTCGTGCAGGACTTTGACGCCAAAGGGCTGCCCGATGGCGAGGCTTGTTCGCTAACTCCTGATGCCGCCACCGCCTCGATGGCGGCGGGCAATCTGATCGCCGGCAACCGCGCCGCAGAACTGGCCCATCTGCGCGGCCGCGGCGAAGTTTTGGCGATCCTGCCCGATGCCCGCGCGCTGCCGCTGCTGCCCGAGACGCTGCTGACCCTGTCACTCGCCCCGCTTTACGGTCGCGGCCCCGATGCGCAGGTCGGCCTAAGTTGCGTTTGAGCACCGCGCCCGCCGCTTTATAGAAGAGCGCGTGACAGACGATCTCGACCGCATCATGGCGGTAATGGAGGCAGCCTTCGACCCTGCCTGGGGCGAGGCCTGGACGCGCCTGCAGGTGAGCGACCTGCTCAGCCTGAGCGGCGCCTCTGGCCTGCTCGCCGGGCCGGGCGGGGAAGCGCCGGACGTGGCTGACCCGGTGGTCGGCTTCGCGCTCACACGGCGGGTGCTCGACGAAGAGGAACTGCTGCTGCTGGCGGTGTTGCCTCAATGGCGCGGCCGCGGCGTGGGGCGCCGGCTGCTGGCGCGGTTCATTGAGGCGGCGAAGCTTCGCGGGAGCCGCCGGCTGTTCCTGGAGATGCGCGAGGGCAACGATGCACAGGCGCTATACCTTGAAGCGGGCTTCGCTATTGTCGGACGGCGGCACGATTATTATCGGCGTGGTCACGCCGGCCCACGCGATGCGCTCACCTTCGCACTCGACTGTTGACGGTTTATTCACCCCACAACTGTATTTTTTCAGACAAAGAACTTGTAATATTGTCAAAAGAGCGGAACTAACGAATATCCGGCGGCTTGACAACAAGAGCCGGGTGCCGATCCGCGGTCATACGTGGATCTGCAGAAACACTGGTCGCAATTGAAACGAGGAATTGATGGAACGCCTGGATAACGAAATGAGTGAGACACTGATCACGCTGACGTCTGATATCGTCGCAGCGCATCTCAGCAACAACAACGTTGCTGTCGAAGAGGTGCCGACGCTGATCCACAATGTGTTCGGCGCGCTCAACGGCCTTGGCGCCGCTGAGCCGGTGGAAGAGCGACCGGAGCCGGCAGTGCCGATCCGCTCCTCGGTCAAGTCCGATTACATCGTCTGCCTTGAAGACGGCAAGAAGCTCAAGATGCTAAAGCGCTATCTCAAGACGAATTTCGACATGACGCCCGATGAATATCGCGCGCGGTGGGGCCTGCCGGCGGATTACCCGATGGTTGCGCCCGCCTATGCCGAGCGTCGGCGCGAACTGGCCAAGGAAATCGGCCTCGGCCGCAAGCCCGGCCAGCAGCGTGGCCGGCGCAAGAAAGCCGAAGCCGTCGCCGCCGAGTAAGCTTGCCCGGTTGCAAAACCGCCCCGTCTCTTCCATGTGACGAGGCGGCGTTGCGCGGGGCGCGCCTGGAATGGAGTGTGACGGGGCGGCCTTGCATCATCCGATCGATCTCGAAGCGTTGTGCGCCGAACGGGGCCTCAGGATTACCGAGCAGCGCCGCGTGATCGCCCGCGTTCTTTCCGAGAGCGATGATCACCCCGACGTGGAGAAGCTCCACGAGCGCGCCAGCGCGATCGATCCCAAGATCTCCATCGCTACCGTTTATCGCACAGTCCGGCTGCTCGAAGAGGCGGGCATTCTCGACCGCCACGATTTCGGCGATGGCCGGGCGCGCTACGAAGCCGCGCCCGAGGCGCATCACGATCACCTCATCGATGTCGAGAGCGGCAAGGTGGTGGAGTTCGTCGACCCGGAGCTGGAGGCGCTGCAGAAACAGATCGCCGAGAAGCTGGGTTACCGGCTGGTCGACCACCGGATGGAGCTCTACGGAGTCCGCCTCGATCGCGAAGACTGAGGCTGCCCCTGGCACTAGCAGGGCGCTCGGCTGGCGCTGGGTGCTGGTGGCCGTGCGGGTCCTGGCGATGATCGGGCTCCTCGCGCTCACGCTACCGCTGCATCTGCTGCTTTCGGCGGTCGGGCGGCAGAGTGTGCTGCCACCCCCGTTCCTCGGCGCACTCGGTTCGATCGCCGGACTGCGCGTGCGGACCTTCGGGCGGCCCGCTGAAGGCCGCCTGCTGCTGATTGCCAATCATACGAGCTGGCTGGACATTCTCGCGCTCGCCTCGGCGAGCAGCTGCGGTTTTGTGGCGCGCAGCGACCTCGCCGGCAATCGCGTGCTGAAATGGCTGTGCGAGCAGAACGGATCGCTGTTCGTCGCCCGCGAGCAGCGTGGCACGGTGGGCGCACAGGTGGCCGAGATCCGCTCCGCGCTGGACGAGCGGCGGATGACGGTATTCCCCGAGGGCACCACGTCGGGCGGCGCATCGGTGCTCCCGTTCAAGAGCGCGCTGCTCTCGGCTGCGGAAGGTGCGGCGGTGCAGGTCCAGCCCGTCGCGCTCGCCTATAAAGAGGCGGCGGAGATTGCCTGGGTAGGGACCGAGGCCGGCTCGGCCAATGTGCTGCGTATGCTCGCGCGCACCCGGCCGGTGCGGCTGGAAGTACACTTCCTCCCGCCGCTCACCGGAGAGGAGCGCGCCGGCCGCAAGGCCATGGCGGCAGCGGCCCAGCTCCGGATCGCGCAGGCGCTCGGCCTTTCCACCGGCCTTTCAAAAACCGAGCCGATGCCCTAACGCGCCCGCGATGCGACAGAGCGGGATCACACAGGGCGCCGGGCCGAAAACCTTCCGGGTCAAGAGCTTCGGCTGCCAGATGAACATGTACGATGGCGAGCGCATGGCCGAATTGCTGGCCGCCCGCGGCATGTCGCCCACGCCGGAGGGCGAGGAGGCGGAGCTGGTCGTGCTCAACACCTGCCATATTCGCGAGCGATCGGCGGAAAAGGTCTATTCCGAAATCGGCCGCCTGCGCAAAGCGGGCGGCGCGCATCCGCCGATGGTGGCGGTGGCCGGCTGCGTGGCGCAGGCCGAGGGGGAGGAGATCTTCGCCCGCGCCCCGTCGGTGGGCGTGGTGGTAGGCCCGCAGAGCTATCACCGCCTGCCCGAGCTGGTGGCGCGAGCGGCTGCGGGCGAGCGGGCGGCGGACACCGACATGCCGGCCGACGCCAAGTTCGCCGCCCTGCCCAAGCGGCGCAGGAGCGCCCCATCGGCCTTCCTCACCGTGCAGGAGGGGTGCGACAAGTTCTGCACCTATTGCGTGGTTCCATACACGCGAGGAGCCGAGATCTCCCGCCCGTTCAGCGCCTTAATGGACGAAGCCGAGCGGCTGGTGGACGCCGGCGCGCGCGAAGTCACGCTGCTGGGGCAGAACGTCAACGCCTGGACCGGGGAAGACCGGCGGGGCCGCGCAATTGGCCTCGATGGTCTGATCGCCGCGCTCGACTCGCTGCCGCAATTGCATCGGATTCGCTACACCACCAGCCACCCGAACGATGTGACCGAGGGGCTGATCGCCGCGCATGGCGAGGTGGGCAAGCTGATGCCCTACCTTCATTTGCCCGTGCAGAGTGGATCGAACCGGGTGCTGAAGGCCATGAACCGCAGCCACGATGGGGAGAGCTACCTGCTGCTGATCGAGCGTTTTCGCGCCGTGCGGCCGGACATCGCGATCAGCGGCGACTTCATCGTCGGCTTCCCCGGCGAGAGCGACGCGGAGTTCGAGGAGACGCTGCGCCTGGTCGATGCGGTAGGCTACGCGCAGGCCTACAGCTTCAAATATTCGCCCCGGCCCGGGACGCCCGCCGCGCAGATGCAGGGCCAGATCGCTCCCGAGGTGATGGACGAGCGGCTGCAGCGCTTGCAGGCGGCGCTCGGCCGGCACAGCCTCGCGTTCAACCAGGCGAGCGTCGGGCGGCGCTGCACGGTGCTGGTGGAGCGGGCGGGCCGCCGGCCAGGGCAGTGGCTCGGCAAGTCGCCCTGGCTGCAATCGGTCTATTTCAGCGGGCCCGGCGCCGCTGCGGTGCGGATCGGCGACATGGTCGAGGTGGAGCTGGCCGCAGCGGGGCCGAACTCGCTTGAGGGCCGAGTGCTGGAGCTTGTGCCCGCCTGAGCACTCAGGCAATTCGGCCCCAGGGACGTTGCTGTCGCGTGACTCCCGCGTGACTATCCACCGCCTTCCGCCGCGCCTCCTTGCACAGACCGCGGGGCCACCTATTCTCCTGCGGACTTCGTCGAAAGGAGCGCATGGCCCGCAAAGCATCCCGCGCCGGTAATGGCGGCCGCATCGTGCAGGGCGACACCGCCCTTTATCCGGAAGACCGGCGCGATGCCGCCCGGCGGAGCCGATCGGAGGTGGTTTTCGACGAACAGGCCATGCTCGGCGCGCTGTTCGGCGAGTTTGACGCCAATCTGGTGCAGATCGAGAACCGGCTGGGCGTGTTCATCGCCGCGCGCGGCAATCGAGTGGCGATTGAGGGGGGCGAAGACGATGTCGTGCGCGCCCGCCAGGTGCTCGTCACCATGCACGAGCGGCTGCTGACTGGGCAGGAACTGGATTCGGGCGCGATCGAGGCGCTGATCGGCCGCTCGAACGAGCCGCTGCTCGAAGGGATCATCACCGGCGATGCCAAGGGCCCGCCGATCATGATCCGCACGCGCAAGAAGACGATCATGCCGCGCACGGCGATGCAGGCCGAATATATGCATGCGCTCGCCAGCCGTCACATCGTGTTCGCGCTCGGCCCGGCGGGCACCGGCAAGACCTATCTCGCGGTGGCGCAGGCGGTCAGCCAGCTGATCACCGGCAGCGTGCAGCGCCTGATCCTCAGCCGCCCGGCGGTGGAAGCGGGCGAGCGGCTGGGCTTCCTGCCCGGCGACATGAAGGAGAAGGTCGATCCCTACCTGCGGCCGCTGTACGATGCGCTGTACGACTGCATGCCGCCCGAACAGGTCGATCGCCGCCTCGCCAGCGGAGAGATCGAGATCGCGCCGATCGCCTTCATGCGGGGGCGCACACTCTCTGATGCCTTCGTGATTCTCGACGAGGCGCAGAACACCACCCGCGAACAGATGAAGATGTTCCTCACCCGCTTCGGCCAGAACAGCCGCATGGTCGTCTGCGGCGATCCCAAGCAGGTCGATATCCCCGGCGGCGCCACCAATAGCGGGCTGCACGATGCGGTCGCGCGGCTGGACGGGGTGGAGGGCATCGGCGTTACCCGCTTTTCCACCGCCGACGTGGTGCGCCACCCGATCGTGGGGCGCATCGTCGAAGCCTATGAGGGCCCCAACGCCTGACCGGGGCGGCGCGCATGGAACTGGACACCGCCATCGAACCGCCCTGGCCGGAGGGGGAGTGGGAGGCGCTCGCCACCCGCGTGGCCGAGGCGGCGGCCCGCATCGCGCCCGAGCTTGCCCCCGCCCGGCTGCAGGCGAGCGTTCTATTCACCTCCGATGCCGAAGTTCAGCAACTGAACCACGAATGGCGCCAGCGCGACAAGCCGACCAATGTGCTCTCCTTCCCGATGCTTGAACGCGCCCATCTGCTGGTGCTGGCTGAGGATGGCCCGCCCGAGCTGATCGGCGATATTGCGCTGGCGCAGGAAACCTGCGCGCGAGAGGCGGCGGAACGCGGCATTGCACTGGCAGACCATGCGGCCCATCTGATCGTCCACGGGCTGCTCCACCTCGCAGGGCACGACCACGAGGAATCGGAAGCAGCGGCCATGGCCATGGAAACGCTGGAAACGAAGGCGCTTGTGATGCTAGGGCTCCCGGACCCATATCAGCGCGGCAAATAAGGGAAAAGCAGCAGGGCAATGCCCGAGAGTTCCAGAAGTTCGGCCCGTACCACGGGCGACGCCACCAATGGAGACGCGGACAGTCGGCGCGGATTGTGGCACGCCATCCGCAGCTTCTTCGACGAGGAGGGCGGCACCTCGCTGCGGGCGCGGATCGAGGAGGCGATCGAGGAGCAGGTCGGGCAACGCGTGCCGGGCGAGGCCGCAGGCAAGGACGATCTCTCGCCGCTCGAGGTGACCATGCTGCGCAACCTGCTACATTTCAGCGAGCACGATGCCGACGACGTGTCGATCCCCCGCGGGCAGATCATTGCGCTGGACGCCGCCGCCAGCTGGGCGGAACTGGTCGCCGCCTTCGCCGATCATGGCCATTCGCGCGTGCCGGTGTACCGCGAGACGCTCGATCAGGTAATCGGCATGATGCACATCAAGGATGTGTTTCCGTTCCTGGCCAACGGCACCCCGCCGCCGGACGATTGGACGCAGCTGATGCGCCAGCCGCTCTACGTGCCGCAGGCGCGGAGCGCGATCGACGTGCTGGCCGACATGCGCGCGCGCCGGATCCATTTGGCGATCGTGGTCGATGAGTTCTCCGGCACGGACGGGATCATCACCATCGAGGATCTGGTCGAAGAGATCGTCGGCAATATTGAGGACGAGCATGACGATGCCCCGATCGAGCTGGTGGTGCCGATCGGCGATGGCGTGTGGGAGGCCGATGCAACGGCCGAACTCGACGATGTCGCCCTGCTGGTCGACGATCCGCGGCTGGCCGAAGTGGAAGAGGAGGTTGATACGCTCGGCGGTCTGGCCGTGGTGCTGGCCGAAGAGGTGCCGCAGCCCGGCGCGGTGCTGTTCCACCCCAGCGGCTGGCGGATCGAGGTGATCGAGGGGGACGAGACGCATGTCACCCGGCTGCGGCTCTATCGACCGGAGGAAGATGTGGCGGGCAAGGCGGCCTAGGAGTTCGCACCCCCGCACACCCTGGTCATTCGTCGTGCCCGCTTTCTCGTGCAATGCGGCCGAAGTCGCTCGACACCAGTTGCGAAACTCTGAACACTCGATCCGATGCGCCGCCTCCCCCCCCTTCGTGCGCTCGAAGCGTTCGTGCGCGTCGTGCGACTCGGATCGGCCCGCGCGGCGGCGGACGAGCTGAACCTCAGCCCCTCCGCGCTCTCGCGGCGAATCACCAATTTGGAGGATTTTACCGGCAAGAAGCTGTTCAGCCGCAGCGGCCAGGCCATGCGGCTGACCGACGACGGGCGCGCCTTCTACGACACGGTGGCCCCGCACCTCGAAGCGCTGGCGGTGGCGGTAGAGACCCAGTCGGAGAACGTGCAGCTGTTGCGCTTGCGGCTGGGCGTGCTGCCGCTGTTCGGCACGCAGCGGCTGTTTCCCAAGCTGCCCCAGTTGCGCCAGCAGCACCCGCGGCTGCATATCGACATCGACACCGGGCCGCATCTTTCCGACCGCGTGGGGGACACGCTCGACGCGGCCATCCTGCTCACCACCCGGCCCGGCCCCGGCTTCCACAGCGTGCAGCTCGATCAGAACACGGTGCACGCCATCTGCAACCGCATGCTGGCCGGGCAGCTGGGCGCCGCGCCCGACCGTGAGGCGCTCGCGCAGCAGACCTTCCTGATCCATACTGACATGCCGCTAAGCTTCGATGCCTGGAAGGCCGCGCTAGGCCTGGCCGAGCTGCAGCCCAACGCGATCGACCATTACGATTCGGGCCAGCTGATCCTGGAGGCCGCGGCGCAAGGGCTCGGCATCGCGATCATGCACGACGACCATCTCAAGCGGAACAACGATCCGCGGCTCGCCAAGCTGTACGACGTGCCGGTGGCCAGCCCCTACAGCTACTGGTTCATCTGCCGCCCGGTGGATCTCGACGCCCGCCCGGTGCGTATCTTCCACGATTGGCTGGTGGCGGCGGGGCTGTAGCCAAGAGCGGCGTTGGCGCAGCGCACGCTGCCGAGGCGCCAAGCTAGAACATTCCCCCGAAAAACGAAGATATGTCGAACCAGAGCTCGCGGTCTGGCCGGTCGCGGGATCGGACGGTCAGCACATCGTATGCCTTGGCCCCCTCCATCCTGAGCGCCTGCGATTCGACGCGATAGCCGAGCGCCCGTACGATCTCGTATTCAGCCGCCACACTCTTGACCGCGATGGCATTGCGGGGCCCCGTACCAGCCTGGTTGTTCCGCATATCTTCCATGGCCACCGGCGGCGCCATGGTGGCGCATGCCGGAAGCAGCATGGCGGCAAGGGCGAGCGCCGCCCTTGCCGCGAGTATCAGCCCACCGTCGCCTTGACGATCTTGCCCGGGTTGCGCGGCGGCTCGCCCTTGGGCAGCGCGTCGACATGCTCCATGCCGCTCTCCACCTCGCCCCACACGGTGTACTGCTTGTCGAGGAAGCGGGCATCGTCGAGGCAGATGAAGAACTGGCTGTTGGCGCTGTCGGGCGCCTGTGTGCGGGCCATCGAACAGGTGCCGCGCACATGCGGCTGGGCGCTGAACTCGGCCTTTAGATCGGGCTTCTCGCTGCCGCTCATGCCGGTGCCGGTGGGGTCGCCGCCCTGCGCCATGAAGCCGGCGATTACACGGTGGAACACTACCCCATCATAAAACCCCTCGCCCACCAGTTCGACAATCCGCGCCACATGGCCGGGCGCCAAATCGGGCCGCATCTTGATCACCACGTCGCTGCCCCCACCGGTGCCGGTGTCGAGCGTGAAAGTGAGCGTGTTTTCGGCCATGGGTCTCTCCTGTTGAGGCTTGTCGCGTGCGGCGTGCCGCCTGCGGGCGGTATAGGCCGGCGCCGCGCGATGTCACCCGCTTGCTTTTGCTGCGCGGCAGCATAGACGCCGCTCATGGCCAACGAGGACCTTCAGGCGCTGGCCGCTGACCGCTCGCCGGAAGAGAGCCAGCAGCTGGACGAGGACAACCGGTTGCGGCCGGCCTTCGTCGATGCAGTGCGCGAGGCGATCGCGCAGCGCGACGAGGCCCGCGCCTACGAGCTGGTCGAACCGCTCCACCCGGCGGACATCGCCGATCTGCTCGAATTGCTCGAACCCGCCCAGCGCCGGGCGGTGGCCGCGGGCATCAGCGATCTGATGACCGCCGAAGTGATCGCCGAGCTCAACGATTACGTGCGCGACGATCTGGTCGAAGCGCTCTCGGCCGAGGCGGTGGCGGGCATCGCCGGGCAGCTGGAAACCGACGATGCAGTCCAGCTGATCGAGGATCTGGAGCCCGCGGAACAGCGCGCGATCCTCGCCGCGCTCGACCCTGAGGACCGCGCCGCGATCGAAAGCGCGCTCGCCTATCCGGAAGAAACCGCCGGCCGGCTGATGCAGCGCGAGTTGGTGGCGGTGCCCGAGCACGTGAGCGTGGGCGACCTGATCGACTATCTGCGCGAGCGCGAGGAGCTGACCACCGAGTTCTGGGAGGTGTTCGTGGTCGATCACCGCCACCGCCCGGTCGGCAGCTGCCAGCTCAGCTGGATCCTGCGCACCCCGCGCCACATCCCGCTGGCCGACGTGATGAAGCGCGAGCAGACGTTGATCCCCGTGGCGATGGACCAGGAGGAGGTGGCGCTCCGCTTCCAGAAATACGCGCTGATCAGCGCCGCGGTAGTCGACGAGGGGGGCCGGCTTGTCGGCCAGCTGACGGTCGACGATATAATCCACATCATCCAGGAAGAGGCGGGCGAAGATGCGCTGCTGCTCTCGGGCGCGGGCGAGGGCGACATCAACGAGCCGATCCGCGATGCCTATTGGGCGCGCGTGCGCTGGCTGGTGGCCAACCTCGGCACCGCGCTGATCGCCAGCTTCATCATCGCCCGGTTCGATGGTGCCATCGCGCAGCTGACCGCGCTCGCCATCCTGATGCCGATCGTACCCTCGCTCGGCGGCAATGCCGGCACCCAGACAATGGCGGTGACGGTGCGCGCCATCGCGATGAACCAGCTGACCCGTTCGAACACCAAGCGTATGCTGTGGCGCGAGTTTCGCGTCGCCTTCCTCAACGGCATCACCGTGGCCCTCGTGATCGGCGTGGGCGTGGCGCTGGCGTTTACGCCAATGCTGGGGTTGGTGATCGCGGCGGCGATGCTCATCAACATCATGATTGCGGGGCTGGCGGGGGTGCTGGTGCCGGTGATGTTCGACCGCGTGGGTCAGGATCCGGCGGTCGCCAGCAGCGTGTTCGTGACGATGATCACCGACTCGATGGGCTTCTTCGCCTTCCTCGCCCTGGCGGTGGGCTTGGGGCTGGTCGGCTAAACGCCAGGGCCGGCACCTCGCAACCGGGCGGCGCCCGCCCTATCTCCCGGCCATGCTGCTGCACATGACCAAGATTGCCTACACCTCAAAGAGCATCGCGGAACTGCGCGGATGGGTGGAGCGCGGCGACGAGGCGCGGATGATCACCCGCTACCTGCCCAGGCGCCACGCGGAGATGGTCGGCGGCTCGCTCTACTGGATCATGGATCACACGCTCGTCGCCCGCTGCGCGATCCTCGGCTTCGGCCAGAACGAGGATGCGCGCACCATCATCCGGCTGGCGCCCCTTCTGGTCCCCGTCCAGCCGCGGGCCCGCCGCGCTCACCAGGGCTGGCGCTATCTCGCTCCGGCCGACGCCCCGCCCGATCTCGCACCGGGCGAGGTGGCGGGCGATGCGCTCCCGAGCCGGCTGGTCAGGGAACTGGCGAAGCTTGGCCTGACCTAGCCCCGGTCCTCCGCTCCACAGTGGCCACAGGCGCATCGGATCAACCGGCACCCTGAAGGAGGCAGCGGGAGCCCTGATCCGCTCCTCAATCCCGGTCACCCGTGCGGCCGGGCCGCCGGGCAGAAAGCTCACGTCGGGCTGGTAGATACGCGGCCCGAGGCACCGGCGTAGGGACGGGTCTGCCACATGGTCCACCACACCACCTTGCCCAGGCCGCCCCAGATTTGCGGCACGGCCGAGCGCCATTCAGGCTTGCGGATCATCAATAGCAGCACCAGCCGCGAGCTTTCCGCGAGTGCCTGGGCCAAGCCGAGCGCCATCCAGGCAGACGCCCTGGCCCAGCCGCTGTAGTGGCCATCTCCGCGGACCAGGACGATCCGCTGCTGGCCCTGCCGGAAACGGCGCTCGCACAGGTGATCCATGGTCAGGCGCGATGACGGCACCTGCTCCTCGACCATTGCAGCAGCGTTCCAGGTCAGCGCAACACCCCGTTCAGCCAGCGATCTGGCAAGCCAGACGTCTTCGCCGCCGGTGGCATTGAAATCGAGGGAGAAGGGTGCCGCATCCAAAAAGCAGATGTCTTTCCGGAACAGCGAGTTCCCTGTACCGACATGCATCCACTCTGAACTGATATCCGCATCCTGCGAACGATGCAGATCGCGCGTGTATAGTATTTCGACCAGCGGTCTCAGACCGCGCCGGGGTTCGCTTTCCAGCTTCGGGATAACTTTGCCAAAGCTTGCCGCGACTCCAAGATCCGCATGCCTGAGGAGTGCGGTGACCCAGCCATTGAGGGCGATTTCGTCATCATCGATGAAAGCGAGATACTCGCCGGTCGATTCCGCCACAGCGCGATTGCGGGCATTGGAGATGCCCGGTTCCTTCTCGATCACGTAGCGCACCCGGGCAAACTCCGGCGATGCACAGACCAACGCCGCCGATCCCGCGGCATCGTTGTCGATCACGAGAAGTTCGACGCCCGAGACCAGTTGCCGCACGATCGAATCGAGGCACTGCTGCAGCATCGCGGGCCGGCGAAATGTCGTGACTGCAACCGTCAGCTTCATCGTTTCGTCCTGTGCATGAAAGCCCCTGTTCAAGCTTTCAGATTGGATCAGCCGATATGCAGAGCGGGAGCGATGCGTCTGCCACACCTGTCGCACGCGAGAGTCGACGGCGCGCCCGAGCAGCCTCCGGCGGCAAATTCATACAGTGTGCCTCACTGGAGAACGCTTTACTCGTAATCCACCGGTTCAGAGTAGCAAATGATCAATATTTCTCTCAGAAATGCTGTTTGTCTGCCATTGTATTGAGCATTTACTTGCCCATCTTGGGCCCTTCGGCACACCCTGATGCCGAATGACTGGCTTAGTCGTTATGTTGTGCCGGCCAGCTGTTCAAGAATCACTTCGGGAGGTGTGTCGTTCGTGAACAGGGTATTAGTACTCATTGACAAGTTTGGTTTTTTTAAGCTGAGACGCGAACGACGGGCCCAGCCAACGCGCGGGGATGATGATGTCGGAGCAGGCGTCTGCCGGCAGGCCCGCAGGATCGGCCGGCGCCCTGATGGAGGTTCACCGAGCCATCGGCCACGGCATCGATAAGCGTAGCGGTGCAGCAGGTTTGAATTCCGCTGACGCCGGACCGGCGGGCGAGCCGAAGCCCCCTGTCGCCAGGGAGCTACGCTACACTCGGGTGGTGACGATCCCCGATCCTTAGAGCGGATGATGGCTGCATCATTTGCCCAAGCAGCCCTCACCCCGCGATACACAAACAGGCGATCGATCAGGCAGCGGCGTCCTCGGCCACCAGCTCTGGGAAGCGTTCCTGCACCGGATAGGCCTGCGCCGGCATATATTGCGTGAAGAGCGAGTGCCGCAGCCCGCTGTTCATGTTCACCAGCCCGCAGGTGCCCGCCGCGCCGAACCAGCCGAAGGTGCCCGCCCGCGCACCCTTTCCCACGCGCCCGCCCGCGCCATGGCCGTAATTGGCCGCGAACGGATCGGTGGGCGCCAGCGTGTCGGGGAACAGGTCGGAAGTGCCAAGCCGCACCGCCGCCTCGCTCATCACCCGCTGGCCGCCGATCGTGCCGTAGCCCGCCAGCATCTGCAGGAAACGATCGTAATCGCGCGGGGAGGAGACCAGCCCCGCCCCGCCGAACGGGAACGGCGGCTCGTCGAGGAACACCGAGTTCGCCGGCAGGTCCACCGGCACAAGCACCCCGCCCATCAGCAAGTAATTGGCCGTGAGCCGATGAATCTCGCTCTCGGGCACCCGGAACCCGGTGCTCTCCATCCCGCAGGGATCGAAGATGCGGCTTTGCAGAAAGCGGTCGAACGGCATGCCCGCCGCCAGTTCGACCACCCGCCCCAGCAGGTCCGTGGCGACCGAATAGCTCCATCGCGTGCCCGGCTGGAACACCAGCGGCAGGGTGGCGAGCCGGTCGGCAAACACTTCTAGGCTCTCGGCCGAGGGCCCACGGAACAGGCCCGGCGTCACCAGCCGGCTGGAGGAGAACGGCATCAGCCCTTGGCTCATATAGGCCTGCGCCAACGCGCCCTTCTGGATGATGCCGTAGCCCAGCCCCGCCGTATGGGTTAGCAAATGGCGGATGGTGATCGGCCGCACGGCGGGCTCGAGATTGTCGGGCGTGATCGGCCCGTCATACACCTTCTGCACCTGCATGTTCGCAAAGGCAGGGATGAGGTCGGCCAGCGGCTGGTCGAGCGCGATCCGCCCCTCGTCCACCAGCATCATCGCCGCCATGCCGGTGACGGGCTTGGTCATCGAATAGATGCGATAGAGGCTGTCCCGGTCGGACTGCCGCTCGGAGGTGAACGCGTCTCGCCCCCGGGCGATGTAGAGCGGTTCGTCCTCGCCATAACCCAGCGCCGCGACCATGTTGGCCACCTTGCGAGTGCGGACATGCTCCTCAATGAACGCCTCCACCGACGGCCAGCGGCGAGCCTCCTGCGCCAGCGCGCCGAACGGCAGGCCCAGCGCCGCGCCCGCGCCCAGCACGGCCCCGCCCTGCAGCAGCGAGCGGCGGGACAGGGCAGCGTCTCGCCGTTGATGGATCGCACTCATGAACCCGCTCCCGCCACCTTGGAATCGGCCGGCAACCTATCAGCGCGAAGCTGAACGGCAAGGTTGCGCGGGGGCAGTGTCTTGCGTTACCCGGACCGCATGTTGAACATCGTCTCCATCCTGATTGGCATCGTCGCCCTGCTGCTGGCGATCCCCTCCACCATCCCGTTCCTGGGCTGGGGCAATTGGTTCGTGCTGCCGATCGCGCTGGTCGGCGCAGGGATCGGTGCGCTGTCCAGCTCCAACAGCGGGCGCAATTTCTGCCTCATCGTGCTGGTGATCGCCGTGATCCGGCTGATGCTGGGCGGCGGGATCATCTAGCGCCCTGCCGAAGCCGGGCGGCACTGCCTAGGGCTTCAGCGCGAGTTCGGCCGCCAGCGCGAAGAGCTTGGGCAAGCCCGCGCTTTCGAGCCGGTCTGGGGCCACCCATTCGCCCATTGGCAAGCTATGCGGCAAGTCCGGCGGCAGGGGCCCGCGATGGGCGAGCACCGCCAGCTCGATCGCGAAATGGGTGAAGCCGTGGCGTACCGTGCCAAGTGCCTGCCACTCCCCCACGAACGGCGGCTGGCCAGAGCCGTCGGCGCGCACGCTCCAGCCGTCGTCGGGCAGCGCGCGCATGCCGCCCAGCGTCCCGCGCGGCGGCCGGGTGACGAGCAGCACGCGGCCTTCGCACTCGATCCAATAGGCCGCGCCCCGCCGCTCGGGCCGCGCCTTCTTCGCGGGCTTCACCGGCAGGTCCCCCTGCCGCCCCTGCGCCCGCGCCTCACAGTCGCCGGCGAGCGGGCACAACAGGCAGCGGGGCGCTTTCGGCAGGCAGATGGTGGCGCCCAGGTCCATCATGGCTTGCGCGAAATCGCCGGCGCGCTCGTCCGGCGTGATCCCATCAGTGGCTTGGCGGATGGCGGGGCGGGCGCCGGGCAGCGGCGTGTCAATGGCGAACAGCCGCGCCACAACCCGCTCCACATTGGCGTCCACCACCACCGCCCGCTGTCCGAATCCAATCGCCGCCACCGCCGCGGCAATATAGGCGCCGAGACCCGGCAGGGCACGCAGCTGCTCCTCCTCGGCCGGAAACGCGCCCCGCTCCGCCACGAGCCGGGCGCAGGCGACGAGATTGCGGGCTCGCGAGTAATAGCCCAGCCCCGCCCACTCGGCCATCACATCGGCCGGCGGCGCCGCCGCGAGCGCCTGCACGTCAGGCCAGCGGGCAAGGAAACGCTCGAAGCGCGGCGCCACCGCAGCCACGGTGGTCTGCTGGAGCATCACCTCCGATAACCAGATTCGGTATGGATCGGGCGTCTCTCCCGAACCGGGCGGCACCCGCCAGGGCAGCGCCCGTGCATGGCGGTCGTACCAGCGCAGCAATGTGGGTGCGACCCTGTTCTCCATCGCTTGCCTATGCCATGCACCCACACACCATGGAACGCGAGACCGGCCCCAAAAAGCCCACAAAGCCCAAGCCCTACGAGCGCCCACGCGGCGGCCCGGCCCGGCCCGTCGCCGATCTCGTGCCGCAGATCGGGCGTGCCGCGTTCCGCCGCTTCGGCTTCGTCCAGTCGAGCGTGGTCACCCGCTGGCCCGAGATCGTCGGCCCGCGCCATGCCAAGGTCTGCGCGCCCGAATCGATCCGCTTTCCCCCGGGCGAGAAGAGCGATGGCATCCTCCAGCTGGTCGTCCTGCCCGCCCACGCGCCGCTGATCCAGCACGTGATCCCCGAAATCATGGAGCGGGTGAACCGCTTCTTCGGCTATCGCGCGGTGGTGCGGGTGAAGCTGCGGCAAGGCGCGGTTCAGGCACCCGGGGCCACAGCGCCACCGCCTGCGCCGCCCTCGCTCAAGCCCGTGCCGTTCGAGCTGGGCGACAGTTTGCGCGACGTGGGCGACCCGGAACTCCGCGCGGTGCTCGAATCGCTCGCGCAGAGCCTGGGGCGCAAGGAGAACAATCGATGAAGCTCACCGCTCGCCTGGTCACCCTCGTCACGGCCGCGCTGCTCGCCATCGGCGCCGCCGACGGGCCCGCCAACCGCGACTGGAATGCGACCGTCGTCGAGACCGAGGCCGGCCACCGGATCGGCAACCCCGATGCCGCGCTGAAGCTCACCGAATTCATCAGCTATACCTGCCCGGCCTGCGCTGAATTTGCCCGCGAAGGCGATCCCGCCCTCAAGCTGGGCCTCGTCCGGCAGGGCCGGGTCAGCCTGGAGATCCGCCATCTGTTGCGCGACCCCGTCGATCTCACTGTCGCTCTGCTTGCCCATTGCGGACCGGCGGCGAAGTTCCCGCAGAACCACGCGGCGCTGATGCTGTCGCAGGATCGGTGGCTGCCGGTGATCCAGCGCAGCACCCCGGCGCAGCGCCAGCGCTGGAGCACCGGCGATCATGCCGGACGCCACCGGGCCATGGCGAGCGATGCCGGGTTGTACGCGATCATGGAGCAACGCGGCTATGGCCGGGCCGAACTCGACCGCTGCCTTGCTGACAAGGCCACCGCCGAGCGCCTGGCCGAGGCCAGCGCGGCGGATTGGAAGCGGCCCGGCATCGCCGGCACGCCAGCCTTCGCCATCGACGGCCAAGTCCTCGCCGGCACGCATCGCTGGCGCCAGCTCGCCCCGCAGCTCGCCGCGCGCCAATAGCAGCTTGCCCCTCAGCGCGGCTGTGAACAAAACCGCCCTGCGCATTCACCGCCGCCACCGTTTCGTCTAGTTTCAGCCAATTGAGGGAACCACAGCCATGATCGTCCGCCACCGCCTCGCCCTTGCCGCCCTCGCCCCGCTCGCGCTGGCGCTCGCTGCCTGCGGCAATGGCGAAAACGCGGGCGAGGCGCCCACCGGCGAGTTGATTGCGCCCATCGCTGCGCCGGCCGGGCAAAGCTGGGTGGAAACTGCAGCCACCACACCCGAGGGCGGGGTCGTGGTCGGTAACCCGCAGGCGCCCATCCGACTGGTCGAATATGCCAGCCACACCTGCCCCGCCTGCGCCACATTCTCGAGCGAGGCTGGCGATCCGCTCGATCGCTACGTGCAATCGGGCGTGGTCAGCTTCGAGATCCGCAACCAGGTGCACAATGCGCTCGACCTGACGCTGGCGATGCTGGTGCGCTGCGGCAGCGCGGAAAGCTTCCACCCGCTGGCGAGCCAGGCGTGGGGCAATCTCGACCAGATCCTCGCGACCGCGCAGACCAATGGGGCGGCGCTGGACCAGGCCACGGAGATTCAGGGCCCCCGGCGCTACCAGGCGATCGCGGAAACCGCCGGGCTGCTCGATTTTTTCGCCGCGCGCGGGATCAGCCGGGATCAGGCGCTGCAATGCCTGGCCGACCCGGCCGCGGCCGACCGCATCGCCACCAACTCCGCCACCCAGTCCGACGAACTCGGCGTCACCGGCACTCCGACCTTTTTCCTGAACGGCACGCGCATCGATGCGCAAGGCTGGGAGGATGTCGAGGCGGCGCTGCAGCGCGCGGGAGCGCGCCCGACTTGACGAACGGTGCCTGACTTCATGCGCCCGCGCCGATGCTGATCCGCAAGATCCGGCTGAGCGGGTTCAAGAGTTTCGTCGAGCCGGCCGAATTGCTGATCGAGCCCGGACTGACCGGCGTGGTCGGCCCCAATGGCTGCGGTAAATCCAATCTGCTTGAGGCGATCCGCTGGGTGATGGGCGAAAACTCGCCCAAATCGCTACGCTCGGGCGGGATGGACGACGTGATCTTCGCCGGCACCGCCAGCCGCCCCCCACGCGATTTCGCCGAAGTGGTGCTCTCGGCGCAGGATGCGGCCGGCGAGGAGCTGGTGGTCACGCGGCGGATCGAGCGCGGCGCCGGCAGCGCCTACCGGGTGAACGGGCGCGACGTGCGGGCCAAGGACGTGGCGCTGGTGTTCGCCGATGCCGCCACCGGGGCACACTCGCCGGCGCTGGTGAGCCAGGGGCGCATCGCCGCAGTGATCGCCGCCCGCCCGGCCGAGCGCCGCGCGATGCTGGAGGAGGCCGCGGGCATCGCCGGGCTGCACGTGCGCCGGCGCGATGCAGAGGCGCGGCTGCGGCAGACCGAAACCAATTTGGCCCGCCTGGCCGAACTGCTCGCGGGGCTCGACACCCGCATCTCCACGCTGCGGCGGCAGGCGCGGCAGGCCGAAAAGTACCGCGGGCTGAGCGAGGCGATCCGCGCGGGCGAGGCACGGCTGCTGTTCGCCCGCTGGCGCGAGGCGGCTTGGGCCGCGGAGGCCGCGCGGGCGGAATCGAAGGCGGCGGAGGGCGCGGTGGCCGATGCTCAGGCAGCCACGGCGCTGGCGCAGGGGGCACAGCGCGATGCGGCCCAAGCGCTGGGGGCCGCCCGAGAGACGCTCGCCGACCGGCGCGACGATGCCAGCTCGCACGGGCACCGCATGGCGGCGCTGGCCGGGCAGCTGGAGACAGCCGAACAGCGCCTCGCCGATCTCGACCGACAGCGACAGCGGCTGGAAGAGGATCGCGGCGAGGCCGACCGGCTGACCCGGGATGCCGCCACGGCACTGGCGAAGCTGGAGGCGGACCTCGCCAAGTCGCAGGGCTTGCTGGCCCACGACGAGGAACGCCGGCCGACCCTGATCCGCGCAGCCGAGGAAGCCGAACGCGCCGCACGCTCGGCCGAGCTGGCGCTGGCACGGGCCACGGCCGAGAACGCCGGGCTCGAAGCCGAGTGGCGCATCGCCGAGGCCGCGCTGGCGCAGGCCTCCGCGGCAGCGGCACGGATCGGCGAGGAACAGCGGCAACTCGAAGCCCGCCGCATGGCGCTCCACCGCGAGGGGGATGGCAAGGCGGCGGTGCGCCAGGCCGCTGCGGCAGCCACCGAGGCGGCAGGCGCTCTGGCTCAGCGGCGCGAGGCGCTGGCCGAGCGTCAGGCGAGCAAGGAAGTGCTGGCACAAGCGCGCGACGATGCCGCCAGCCGGCTCGCTACCGCCCGCGCCGAGCTGGCCGGGATCGAGCGCGAATGGCAAGCGCTTTCCCGGGACCGCGCCGCGCGCGAAAAGCAGGCAAACAGCCGCACTGGCCTGCCCACCGCGCTTGATCGGGTGACAGCGGAAAAAGGCTACGAACGCGCGCTCGCCGCCCTACTCGGGCGCGACGCCAAGGCCCTGCTGGGCACACCGCAGGCCGAGATGGAAGGGCGTTACTGGACCGGTGCCGCGGTGCCTCAGGCCGTGCCCGGAAGCCTCGCTCGCCATGTCCGAGGCTGCCCCGATCAGCTCGCAGCCCGGCTCGCGCTGGTCCATGTCGCGCCCGAGGATGACGGGCGCACGCTTTGCCCGGGCGAATGGCTGGTGACCACGGGTGGCCGGCTGCGGCGGTGGGACGGCTTCGTTGCCCACGGCGAAGGCGCAGTCGAGGCGGCGCGGCTGGAGGCCGAGAACCGCTTCGCCGAAATTGATGCCGCGCTGCCCGCTCACCGCGAGGACGTGCAAGCGGCCGAGGCGCAGCAGCGCAAGGCGGCCGAGGCGCTCTCCACCCACCAGCGCGAACTCGCCGCCGCCGAGCGCGCCGTGGGCGAGGCGGCCGAACGCGAGCGCGCCGCGTTGCGCACGCGCGACCAGGCCGAGGCCGCACTGGAACGCGCGGCGTCTCGGGGGCAGGAGCTGTATGATTTGGCAGCGGCGCTCGAGCGGCGGCAGGGCGAGGCGACGGGCGAACTGGCAGAAGCGCAGGGCAAGCGTGCGGCCCTGCCCGATCCCGCCAGCGGCCGGGCCGCGTTGGCTTCGGCGAGAGCGGACAACGAGGCCTCTCGAACCGCCCTTCAGTCCGCACTCGCCGCGCTCGCCGCTCACGACCAGAAACTGGCCCAGGCGCGCGAGCGG
Source organism: Erythrobacter sp. ANT-B3C2 (assembly GCA_001683845.1). Lineage (GTDB taxonomy): Bacteria > Pseudomonadota > Alphaproteobacteria > Sphingomonadales > Sphingomonadaceae > Croceibacterium. Next base: position 173,273 of record LXQI01000008.1, read on the forward strand.
GTCGCCGGTGGCCGCGCCGACATGCGCGGCTGGCAGGCCCGTGCCGGCGATGCCGCGCGCCGGCTGGCCGACGCGGCGCGGCGCTTTGAGGAGATTGCCGAGGAACGTGCGGTGATCGCCGTCAAGCCCGCTGCCCTGCAGCGCGAGATCGCAGCCGGCGAGGAACTGCGCCAACGGCTCGCGAACGAATTCGCCAGCGCCCAGGCCGCCCTCGCCAAAGCGAGCGAGCTGGCGAGCACCGCCGAGGCCGCCCTCGCCATTGCCGGGGAGGCACTCCTTGCCGCCCGCGAAAGCCGAGCCGGCGCGCTCGCCCGCGCCGAGGCCGCCGACGCCCGCCGCACCGAAATCGCGCGCCGATCCGGCGAGCGCTTCCACTGCCCGCCGCCGCTGCTCGCCGAACGCTTCGCCTTTTCCGCCGAGAGCGCCGACCCGGCCGAGGAGGAGGCCGCCGGACTCGAACAGCTCACCGCCGAGCGCGAACGGATCGGCCCGGTCAACCTGGTCGCGGCCGACGAACTCGCCGAGGCCGAGCGGCAGGCCGGTGCCAGCGCCGAGGAGCAGGCCGAGCTGGCCGAGGCGGTCAACCGGTTGCGCGGGTCGATCGGCAGCCTCAATCGCGAAGGGCGCGAACGGCTGCGCACCGCCTTTACCACCGTCGATGCGCATTTCCGCCACCTGTTCACCCGCCTGTTCGAGGGCGGGCAGGCGCATCTGGCGCTGATCGATTCGGATGATCCGCTCGAAGCCGGACTCGAGATCTACGCACAACCGCCCGGCAAGCGGCTGCAATCGCTCACGCTGCTATCGGGCGGGGAGCAGGCGCTGACCGCCGTGGCGCTGATCTTCGCGCTCTTCCTCACGAACCCCGCGCCGATCTGCGTGCTCGACGAAGTCGACGCGCCGCTCGACGATGCCAATATCGACCGCTTCTGCGACCTGCTCGACACGATGGTAGGCGAAACCGCCACGCGCTACCTTATCGTCACCCACAATGCGGTGACAATGAGCCGGATGCACCGCCTGTTCGGCGTTACGATGGTCGAGCAGGGCATCAGCCGCCTCGTCAGCGTGGACTTGGGCGGCGCGGAGGAACTGCTGGCGGCGGCGGAATAGCGCCGCTGCTCCTCACGAGCCCGGCAAGTCCTCGCCCGGATGGATCAGCCGCGCCTGGCTGCTGAGCGGCCCTCCTGCGATGGCCCGCTGCTCGGGATGGAACGAGAGCGCGGGCGTGCGGGGCGTGTCCTCGCCCATCGTCTTGCGATAGTAAGTGTAGCCGGCATATCCGAGGGCCCCTAGGGCGGCGAGCTTGATCAGCATGAAAATTCCCTTCCCGCCCCAAACGAGAGGCGCGCCGAAAGGCTCCCTTACCTCAGCGTCAGAAGCGTTCTTCGTAGACCCGGTTGATGTCCCCATCCCAGGCGCCGTGGAACTTGTCGAGCAGGCGCTGCGCTGGCACCTTGCCGCTGGCGACGATCTCCTCCAGCGGTTCGATGAAGCCCGCCTCGCTGTCACCATCGGCGCCGCGCCGCCCCCGCGCAACCAGCCCGCCACGCGCAATTGCCAGCGCCTCGCGCGCCAGGTCCCGCAGGCGGCCGCCGCCGGGGATCGGCGCATCGAGCGCCAGCCGCGGCACCGCATCGCGCAGCGCCTCGCGCTCCTCCATGCTCCAGTGCTTCACCAAGTCCCACGCGGCATCGAGCGCCGCGTCATGGTAGAGCAACCCCACCCATAAGGCCGGCAGCGCGCAGATCCGGTTCCACGGGCCGCCATCGGCGCCGCGCATCTCGAGGAAGCTCTTCATCCGCACTTCGGGAAAGGCGGTGGAAAGGTGGTCCCACCAATCGCTGGCATTGGGCAGTTCGCCGGGCAGCGCCGGGAGCTTCCCTTGCAGGAAATCGCGGAAGCTCTGCCCGGCCGCATCGACATAGCGGCCATTCCGGAACACGAAATACATCGGCACGTCGAGCATGTAATCGACATAGCGTTCGTAGCCGAAATCCTCGTCGAACACGAAGGGCAGCATCCCGGTGCGATGCGGATCGGTATCGGACCAAATGTGGCTGCGATACGAGAGGAAGCCGTTGGGCTGGCCTTCGGTAAACGGCGAATTGGCGAACAGCGCCGTCGCGAGCGGTTGCAGCGCCAGCCCGGTGCGGAACTTCTTGGCCATGTCCGCTTCGGATGAATAATCGAGATTGACCTGGATGGTGCAGGTGCGCAGCATCATGTCGAGCCCGAGCGAGCCAACGCGCGGCATGTGCCGCAGCATGATGGCATAGCGCCCCTTGGGCATCAAAGGCAGTTCCGCGCGGGTCTTGTCGGGCCACATGCCCAACCCGAGGAAACCCACGCCCAGCCGCTCGCCGACCTGCTTCACCTGGTCGAGATGGCGGCCGGTTTCGGCGCAAGTCTGGTGCAGCGTCTCGAGCGGCGCGCCCGACAATTCGAGCTGGCCCGCCGGCTCAAGGCTCACCGCACCGTCTTCGCCGCTCAGCGCGATCAGCCGGCGCACGCCGTCGGCGCCCTCTTCCTCGACCGGCTCCCACCCGAAGCGGCCAAGTTCTAGCAGGATTCCGCGAATGCCGCCGGGCTCGTCATAGGTTGGAGCAGCGTGGGTGTCGTTGCGGTAGACGAGCTTCTCGTGCTCGGTGCCGATGCGCCAGGCCCCGCGCGGCTTCTCGCCCTGCTGCATGGGTTCGACCAACTGGTCGCGCCGCTCGATCGGCGGCTCCTGCTCGACAGCCGAGGCCTTGCGGGTGCTCATGGCAGCGCCGCTAGCCCGATCGCCCCAACCGCACCAGCGCAAATGCAGCCTGCGCCAGCGGAATTACTGCACCAGCGCAAAGGTACGCGCTGGCTCACCAGTCGCCGGCGATCCCCATCCACAGCGAGACGGCAGCAAGCGCAGCGGTCTCGCCGCGGAGGATGCGCGGCCCTAGCGTGATCGCACGCGCCTGCGGCAGGGCGCGGATAGCGGCGCGCTCTGCATCCTCGAACCCGCCCTCGGGGCCGGTCAGCAGCGCGGCCGGCCCGGTATGCGCGGCGAAAGCGGCGGCGGCTGGCTCGCCGCCCGTCTCGTCGGCGAAGAACAGCGCGCGCTCCTCCGGCCAGCGCCGTAGCAATGCGTCGAGCCGGATCGGCTCGGCCAGTTCTGGTAGGGCGGTGCGGGCGCATTGCTCAGCCGCCTCGGTAAGGATCGCACGGGCACGGTCCGGGTTGAGCCGGTCGGCCACGCAGCGGCGGGCGAGCACCGGTACGATCCGCCGCACGCCCAGTTCGGTCGCCTTCTCCAGCACCAGGTCGAACCGGTCCTTCTTCAGCAGCGCGGCGCACAGCCATAGATCGGGCACCGCCTCCCGCGCGCGCAAGCGATCAACGAGGCGCAGCGTACAGCCACGCTTGCCGGCGATGGCGATTGTGGCGGACCATTCGCCTGTCTCATCGTCGCACAGCACCACCGCATCGCCTTCCCCGGCGCGCATCACCCGCAGCAGATAATGCGCCTGCTGCCCCTCAAGCGCGATATCGCTTCCTTCGGACAGCGGGCCGGCGACGAACAGGCGCGGGGCGCTCCGGGGCGGCCAGGCGGGGGTGGCGGGCATCGGCTAGGCACTAGCGAGCAAGGCCGCTACGGGGCAAGCATGGCCGAACCGATGACCCCGCCCGACAGCGAGCATCGCGGCCTCGTCGCGCATCTGCCGGGCCGCTTGCGCGATCACGCGCTGCTGGCGCGGTTCGACCGGCCGATCGGCTGGTGGCTGCTGTTCTGGCCCTGCGCCTGGGGCGTGTGGCTCACCGGCACCGGGGTGCAATGGCAATTGCTGGCGTGGCTGCTGCTGGGCGCGATCGCCATGCGCGGGGCGGGCTGCGTCTATAACGACATCGTCGATGCCGATCTCGATCGACAGGTGGCGCGCACCGCCCAGCGCCCGGTCGCGAGCCGGCGGGTGAGCGTCAAGGCCGCCTGGCTGTGGCTTCTGGCGCTGTGCCTCGCCGGCCTGCTGGTGGTGTTCCAGCTGCGCTGGCAGGCGCAGTTGGTTGCGCTGGGCAGCCTGTTGCTGGTCGCCGCCTATCCGTTCATGAAACGGCTCACGTGGTGGCCACAGGCTTGGCTCGGGCTGGTCTTCACCTGGGGCGTGCTGGTGGGGTGGACGGCGCTGCGGCTCGACCGCCCGGAGGTAGTGGCGGCGCTCTACGCCGGCGCGGTGTGCTGGTGCATCGGCTACGACACGATCTACGCGCTGCAAGACCGGGAGGACGATGCGCTCGCCGGGATCCGCTCCAGCGCGCTCAGGCTCGGCAGCCGGGTGCGCGGCGGCGTCGCGGCGTTCTACGCGGCGGCGGTGGCGCTGTGGGCATTGGCGTTCTGGCTGCTGCGAGGAGATGGGCTTGCACTGCTGGCGCTGCTGCCCGCCGCGGTTCACCTCGGCTGGCAGGTGGCGACGCTCGATTCGGCCGATCCGGCAAACCCGCTCTCCCGCTTCCGCTCGAACCGCACCACCGGGCTGCTGGTCGCCGCGGCGTGCTTCATCGTGGGGAACGCTTAAGGCTGCGTCCGATGCCCGGCCGGGTGCTCGGCTTCGCCTCCTTTGGCCGGGCTCAGCGCCAGGCGGTGATCCGGCCTCCGTCATCCATGATATAGAGCGTGCCGTTGGCCACCAGCGGCGGCAGCGAGACAGGGTCGTCCAACCGCGTGAAATCCGCCGCCTCGCCCGTACCCACGTCGACCGAGCGCACCTCGCCCCGCGAACTGGCGATCCACAGCCGATTGTTCGCAAGCACCGGGCCGGTCCAGAAGACCGGCCCCTCGCGCTTTTCGGGATTGCGCCAGCGCTCCAATTGCGTGATCCATTTGACCCGTCCGGTGGAGCGGGCGATCGCCAGCAGCCGCGAATCGTCGGTGAGGGTGAAGATCCACTCGCCGGCGATGGCGGGGGTGGAGATGCCGGCAAGGCTCAGCTCCCAGATCCGCTGCCCGGTGACCAGCTCGTACGCCGCCATCCGCCCGCCCTGGCCGAGCACGTAAACACGGCCCTGGTCGATGATCGGATCCGCATCGACATCGGTCAGCGTGCCGACCTGGGTGGAGATGTTGGTGAGCGCCAGCGCATCGGACCACAGATTGCGCCCGTTCTCGTAGCGATAGGCGACCACCTCGCCCGAGGAATAGCCGGCGATCACAGTACCTTGCGCAGCCGCTGGGGCCGCAACGCCGAACACGCCGGACTGGCCGCTCGCCGCCGCATCTTGCCACACCGGCGAGCCATCGGCCATGTTCAGCGCGTGGATCTGGTTGTCCTGCGTCATCACATAGACCGAGTTGAACGCCACCGTGGGCGAGCCACGCAGCGGCCCGGCCGGGCGCACGCGCCAGAACTCTCCGCCGGTCTGCGCATCGAGCGCGACCACGTCGCCCGCACCGCTGGTGGCGTAGACCCGGCCATCAAAATAGGTCGCGCCGCCGCCGAAAAGCACGTCCCCAAAACCGCGCCCCACCTCGAGCGGGTGCGACCAGCGCCGCGTGCCGGTGTCGGCGTCGAACGCATGAACCACACCCGATGTATCGACCGCGAACAGCATCCCTCCGCCCGTAACCGGCGCGGCGGCGAGCCGGCGCCGCCGGTCGGAGCCGACAACGCTGGCGGTCCAGGCCTGCGTCGGAACGGGGGCGAGCGTGAGATGCCCCGGTGACTTGGCAGCATTGCCGCCTGCTTGCGGCCATTCGGCATTGGTCTGCGCCGGCGGCAGCACCACCGAGACGCTGGCGAGCGCCGGATCGGCCTCGACCGCGTTGATGATCCGCGAGAGGATCGGCGTGCGGTTGCCCACGGTGGGCGTCGCATCTTTGTCCCCCCCGCCGAACAGGCTACAGGCACCCAGCATCGCCAAAAGCGGGAGCGCGAGGAGAACGCGGAAACGGCGGTGGAGGGAATTCGTCATCGAATCTCTTGTCTATTGGGGTGCTGCGGCGGACCCGCCGCCTGTGCGCATCGCGGCGAGTGTTTCATCCACATCGCCCACCGCATCCACGCCGAGCAGCCCGGCCAGCTGGCGGGTGCGCGAGCGCAAGGTCTGTGGCACGTTCTCGTCTTGCGCGATGGCTGCCAGCAACGGTCCGGCAAGGTCTGCCCGGCCCTGCTTGAGATAGGCCATCGCCACCAGCTCGCCGGCGCTGCCGAACCATGGATTGCCGGGCACCGCCAGCGGGCGCAATCGCTCGATGATGACGGTGGGCTCCACATCCTCGAATTGCGCGGCCGAAAGGCGCACTGCGGCAAGGTCGCGGAAGGGCTGCGGCGCGGCTTCGTTGTCCGCGACCGCCTGGAAAATCTGCATCGCCTCGGGCCGGCGATTGTCGCGCAGCGCGATTCCCGCCCGGGCCAGGCTGGCGGCGATGGCGGCAGCATCGTCCTTGCCGGTGGCGAGCGGTGCGAGCTGCTCATCGGCCTGCGGCAGCGCGCCCGATTCCAGTTCGTCGAAGGCGGTGACCAGCTGTTCGGAGCGGGTCTCGCGCTCGGCTTCCTGCCGGTCGCGCCAGAACAGCCATGCGCCCAGCGCCAGCAGGAGCGCCAGCAGCGCCCCGCCCACGATCAGGCCATATTGCCGGGCCGCGCCTTCCAGCTGGTCGCGGCGCACCGCCTCGTCCACCTCACGCATCAGCACGTCCTGCTCGGCCGACTTGCGCACGGCGAGCTTGTCGGCACGGGTCTGGGGATCGGACGTGGAGGCCAAGGGGCGGTCTACCTGGAGAAACGGGGATCGTGAGGCCAGCGGCCCCGGATCACTGCGGGCTGTTATGCGGATGAGGACGCGGTTGCAATTGTCGAAGCACTTCTTTGCACAAACGGGTGAATGTTCGATGAAGAAGGCGCCGCCTAGGCGGGCGCCAACAGGCCGCGCCACAGCGCCAGGTGGCGCTCGACCATGCGCCGCTTGTCGAACTCGGCGCGGGCGCGGGCGCGGTTGGCCTCACCGATGCGGTGGCGCATGGCCCGGTCCGCGGCGAGCTGGCGCAGGGGCCCGGCGAGCGCGACCCCATCGCCGGAGTCGACGAGGAACGGCGCGTTCTCACTGGCGACCAGTTCGTCGATTCCCTCAATGCGCGGAGCGACCACCGCCAGCCCGGCGGCCATCGCCTCCTTCACCAGCTCGGGCGAGGTGGCGCCGAACAGGTCGAACAAGCCGATCAGGCGCTCGAGGGCAGGCGGCAGCGCTACCGAGTGGACACGATCCTCGACCCCGCTCGCCTCGGCCTGCGCGAGGATCGCCTCGCGGGGCAGCGCATCGCCGGCGACCACCAGCTGCCACTCCGGCGGCAGCTGGCGCAGCGCCTCCATCAGCGGGCGCAGGGTGGCGGCATCTGGCGGGGCGAACGTGCCCAGCCACCACTCGCCACGTCGCTTGATCAGGCCGGGCACCCCATCAGGCCGGAGGGTGGTGGCAAAGGCGGCGGTGTCGATCCCCTCCGGGATCAGCCGAACACGCGTGCGCGGCTGCTGCCAGGCTCCGAGCGCGAGCCGCTCCAGCGCGCGGCTAGGCACCACCAGCGCCGCGCTGCGCCCCAGTGCGATGCGGCGCATCATGGTGGAGCGGCTGTCCGCCCCCTCGCCCTCGTGATGGACCAGCGGCGGCAGATTGTAGGCATCGGCAAACAGCGTGTGGGCCAGCGTCGCGTCGAGCGCACCGGCGCCCCAGGTGCAGATCAGCCGGTGCCCTGCCATCGCGGCAGCAAGGCGCTTGAGGCGGCCCGGCCAGGGCTTTCCGGCGAGCGAGGGAAAGGCTGGCCAGCTGATCGCCACGCTGCGGTGCAGCCGCTCGGCTCCGGCGAGACGCCCGCCACCCTCCACCGCGATGGCGTGAGTGGCTTCGGCTCCCAGCGCCGAAATCAGCCGAATGCACCGCGCTTGCAAGGCACCCGCATCGCCGGTGGAATGGAGGTGCAGAATGCTCGCAGCGGGGGCTTTCCGCCCGCTCATGCGACTTGCTCCAGCAGCGCGCGGATCGCCGCCTGCGCCTGCGGCTCGCCCAGCGTGGGGGCGTGGCCGGTGCGCGGGATGGCGGCGGTGGCGAGACCGGGCAGCTCGGCCTCCATCCGCGCGAGGGTGTCGGCCGAGAGAATGTCCGAGAGTTCGCCGCGCAGCGCCAGCACCGGCCGCCCGGCCAGTGCGCGAAAGGCGGGCCATAGATCGGCGGGATTGGCGCCGTTCGGCGTATCGAACGGATCGGCGATCTTCATGTCGTAATCGAAGGCGATCCGCCCGCCCGCGCCCACGCACATCAGCCGCTTGGCGTGGCCCAGCCAGTCTGAGAGCGCGTAATCGGGGTGCGCCTCGCCCACTTGCTCCTTCAGCGTACGGGCGGCGTGCATCCAGGTGGGGAAGCTGCGGCCCTGGCCGACGGTCTCGCGGATCCGTGCGAGGCCGGGTGCCTCGATCTGCGGGCCGATATCGTTCAGCACCGCGCCCGCCAGCCGCTCGGGCGTGCCAAGCGCGAGCAGCATGGTGACGATCCCGCCCAGCGAGGTGCCGATCCCCACCACCCGCTCGATCCCCGCCGAATCGAGCAGGGCGAGCATGTCGTCGGCATATTGCGCCGGGGTGTAGCTGGCCGAATCACGCGCATAATCGCTCTGGCCGCGGCCGCGCAGGTCCACCGCGAGGATGCGCCACTCGCCTCCAAACGCCTCGGCGATGGGTTCGAAATCGCGGGCGTTGCGGGTGAGACCGGGGATGCACAGCAGCGGTGGGCGATCGGTTGGGCCGTCGTAATCGCGATAGCGCAGAACCAGCCCGTCGGCGCTGGTCCATTCCTTCTCGCTGAAGGCGGCCTCGGCCATATGCTGTGTTCCTAGCCCTGCGGTTGCGCACCCGCCGGCGCGGGGCCACTTAGCGAGGATGCGAGCCCTACCGCAAGCCACGCCCTATCGGCCCGATCCGCAGATCAATCCGCTGGCTGGCTGGCTGGGAGATGCGGTGGAGCCGGCCGCCTTTCCCATGGCGCAGCTTCGCTTCCGCAACCGCCGGTGGGACCGCGCGGTGGGGCTGGCCGAACTGACCGACGAGGACTGGCTGCGCCACTTCGCCTGGTTCGAGCCGCTGACCGGCAATCTGGAGCAGCCGCTCGCGCTGCGCTATCACGGGCACCAGTTCCAGGTGTACAACCCGGAGATCGGCGACGGGCGCGGCTTCTTGTCCGCCCAGCTGCGCGACAATATCGGCCGCCTGCTCGATTGCGGCACCAAGGGCAGCGGCACCACGCCGCACAGCCGGGCGGGCGATGGGCGGCTGACGCTGAAGGGCGCGATGCGCGAGATCCTCGCGACCGAGATGCTCGAGGCGCTGGGCGCCAATACCTCGAAGACCTTCAGCGTGGTCGAAACCGGCGAGGCGCTGTGGCGGGGAGACGAGCCCTCCCCCACGCGCTCGGCGGTGATGGTGCGGCTGAGCCATTCGCACATCCGCATCGGCAGCTTCCAGCGGCTGGCGGTGCTGGAGGAGGATGCGCACCTCGCCGCGCTGGTCGATTATTGTCTGGCGCAGTTCCCCGGCCCGCCGCCCCCCGATGATGCTGCGGGGAGAGATGAGCCGGCGGTGGCGCTGCTGCATCAGGCGGTGGAGCGGCTGGCGGACTTGGCCGCGAGCTACATGGTGGCGGGTTTCGTCCACGGCGTGCTCAACACCGACAACATGAACATCACCGGCGAGAGCTTCGACTATGGCCCGTGGCGCTGGCTGCCCGCGTGGGAGCCGGGCTTCACCGCCGCCTATTTCGACCATGCTGGCCTTTACGCCTTCGGCCGCCAGCCCGAGGCGATTCGCTGGAACGTGACGCAGCTGGCGATTGCGCTACGGCGGCTGGCCGATGCGCCGCCGCTGGTGGCCGCGATCGAGCGCTATCCCGCGCTGTATCATGCGGCCCTCGCGCGCCGGTTCTGCTGGCGGCTGGGCGTCGCTTCGCAGGGCGAGGAGCGCGACATGGCGCTGGTGGGCGCGGGCGAGCAGGCGATGCGCGAGCGCGCCATCGGGCCCGACGCGTTCTTCTTCGTCCATCGCGGCGGGCGCGCGGCCGTAGGCGCCTTGGCCGAGGCGTTGGAGGGCTATGCGCCGCTGCCGTCGGACGATCCCTACTGGCAAGGCGACGCTCCCGAAGCGATGCTGATCGAGGAGGTGGAGACGCTCTGGGAAGCGATCGACCAGCGTGACGATTGGCAGCCGCTCACCGACAAGATCGCCGCGATCCGCGCCATGGGCGATGCGCTGGGCGAGCCGCCTGTGCCCGCAGGCCACACCTAAGCGCCGCGTGGCACCTATTTGACGCCACCGGGCACCGCGCTAGAGCAGGCACCGGCGAACTCCGGCTCTGCGACCGGAGCGCCCCAGAGGAAGCCAGACCCTTGTCCGCCCAATTGCTCCAATCCGAACTCATCTCCTTCGAACCGGCCACGGGCGCCGAGCTGTGGCGCGCGCCGGTCGGCGATGTCGACGCGGCGGTGGCGCGCGCTCGCGCCGCCTGGCCGCAATGGGCCGCCCGCCCGTTCGCCAGCCGGGTGGAGCTGGTCCGCCGCTTCGTCAACGAGGTGCGCCGCGAGGCCGAGCCCTTCGCCGAGCTGATCGCGCGCGAAACCGGCAAGCCCCTGTGGGAGGCGCGCACCGAGGTGGAGGCGGTGATGGCCAAGGTGGAGATCTCGGTCCGCGCCTATCAGGAACGCACTGGCCAGCAGCGGCTGGAAGGCGGGCTGCAGGGCTCGGCGGCGGTGCGCCACAAGCCGCACGGGGTGATGGCCGTGCTGGGGCCGTACAATTTCCCCGCGCACCTGCCCAACGGCCACATTGTGCCCGCGCTGATCGCGGGCAATGCGGTGATCCTCAAGCCCAGCGAGAAGACGCCGGCGGTGGGCGAGATGCTGCTGCGCTGCTTCCACGGCGCCGGCCTGCCGGAAGACGTGGCGCAGCTGCTGGTGGGCGGGCCGGACGAGGGCCGCGCGCTGGTGGCGCACGAGGGGGTGGACGGCGTGCTGTTCACCGGCTCCTCGCGCACCGGCATTGCCATCAACCGCGCGCTGGCCGATCAGCCGGGCAAGATCGTGGCGCTGGAGATGGGTGGCAACAACCCCATCGTGCTGTGGGACACGCCGCTGATCTCCGATGCGGCCACGCTGGTGGTGCAATCCGCCTTCACCACCGCCGGCCAGCGCTGCACCGCGGCGCGGCGGCTGATCGTCAAGGCCTCGATGTACGACGAGGCGGTGGCGGCGGTGAGCGCGCTGACCGAGCGGATCATCGTGGGCGCGCCGTTCGACGATCCGCCGCCGTTCATCGGCCCGGTGATCGACAACGAGGCGGCCGACCAGCTGACCGAGGCCCTGGTCGAACTGCTCAGCCATGGCGGCCGGTCCATCGTGCCGATGCGCCGGCCGCGGGGCGAGCTGCCGTTTCTCACCCCTGGCCTGATCGACACCACCGACATGGCCGAACGCCCGGACGAAGAACTGTTCGGGCCGCTGCTGCAAATTGTGAATGTGCACGATTTCGACGAGGCGATCGCCGAGGCCAATGCCACCCGCTTCGGCCTGTCCGCCGCGCTGATCGGCGGGAGCCCACAGCAATACAACCGCTTCTGGGGCAATGTGCGCGCCGGCATCGTCAACTGGAACCGGCCGACCAGCGGCGCCTCCTCCTCCGCGCCGTTCGGCGGGGTGGGGCTTTCGGGCAACCACCGCCCGGCCGCGTTCTATGCGGCGGATTATTGCGCCTATCCGGTCGCCAGCACCGAAGTGCAACAACCGCGCGCGAGCGTGGGGGTGGGCTTTCGCGATCAGTAGTTAGGGGCAGGCCCGGAACGCGCCCTTCACATGACGAGGCGCCCGTACGGAAGTGCCGTACGGGCGCCCCACACGGCCCCTCATGGTTCAGGATTTAGCGGCCGCGTGGCGGCGGCGGCCCAACAGGGAAGGCCGCCACCGTTTCCACTGGCCGATCAGCGGCAGGTGCTACCCTGCGCGACCCGCTTGCCCAGCAGTGCACCGGCAGCAGCGCCGAGCACCGTGCCCATGGCGCGATCACCGCGGCCGTCGAGTTCGCGGCCAATCAGTGCGCCGGCCGCGCCGCCGATGAGAAGGCCGGTGGTGCCGTCCTTCTTGCGGCAATAGGTGCGGCCATCGTTGCCGCGCCACACGCTGGTGTTGCGGCTGATCGGCTCGTAATGGCCGCCGTAGCGATCATCGCGGCGGTCGTAGCGGCCCCCCCGGCGATCGTCGCGACGGTCATAACGATCGTAGCGGTCATAGCGGTCGTGATCGCGATATTGCTGCCAGGTCTGCTCCACCGGAGCCGCGGCCGTCCCGCCGACCCGCAGGTCGAGGGCGCTGGCGGGCGCAGCGGTGAGGACCAGGCCCGAAGCCGCGAGGGCGAAGGCTGCGTTCTTGACTGTGTTCAGCATTGCAATTCTCCCATCGAGAAGTGTTTGTCGGCTCGATGGGTTCAGGTTTAACCCCCCTTTCCTGAACGCTCAGCAACTCCGCTGTCAGAAAAGCATTTTTTTAACCACGCGGTGAAATTAGACGCCAGGGCAGGGTTTGGCCGGCGTGGAAAGGGACGATTGGGGTACCCTCGGCGTCGATTTGCGGCGGCACTTCTGTGGGCGCGCGGTCCAGCGTTACCGTCGATTGGTTCACCGGCAGGCGGTAGAAGCGCGGGCCGTTGACGCTGGCAAAGGCTTCGAGCCGGTCGAGCGCGCCCTCCTCGTCGAACACCATCGCATAGCTTTCGAGTGCGTGGGGCGCGTTGAAGATGCCCGCGCAGCCGCAGCCGCTCTCCTTCGACTCGCGCGAATGCGGCGCGCTGTCCGTGCCGAGGAAGAATTTGGGCGAGCCCGAGACCGCCGCGCGGCGCAGCGCCAGCCGGTGTGATTCGCGCTTGGCGACCGGCAGGCAATAGGCGTGCGGGCGGATGCCGCCGACCAGCATGGCGTTGCGATTGAGGTGGAGGTGCTGCGGGGTGATCGTGGCGGCGACGTTGCCCGGCGCGGCGGAGACGAAATCGACCGCCTCGCTGGTGGTAGCGTGCTCGAACACCACGCGCAGTTCGGGCAGATCGCGCAGCAGCGGGCTGAGCACGCGCTCGATGAACAGCGCCTCGCGGTCGAAGATGTCGACCTTGGGGTCGGTCACCTCGCCGTGGACGCACAACGGCAGGCCGATTGCCTGCATCCGTTCGAGCGCCGGGCGGATCGCAGCGATGCTCGTGACCCCGCTGGCCGAATTGGTGGTGGCGCCGGCGGGGTAGAGCTTGGCGGCGGTGAATACGCCTTCGGCCGCGCCGCGCGCGAGATCGTCCGCGTCAGTGCGGTCGGTCAGGTAGCAGGTCATCAGCGGGGTGAAGCTGCTGCCGGGCGGGAGCGCCGCGATGATCCGCTCGCGATAGGCCGCGGCGAGCGCTGTGGTGGTCACCGGCGGCGCGAGGTTGGGCATGACGATCGCGCGGGCGAAGGTTTCGGCGGTGTAGCGGGCGACACCGCGCAGCATCGCGCCATCGCGCAGATGCACGTGCCAATCGTCGGGGCGGCGGATGGTCAGCTGGTTCATGCGCGCGGCCATGGCACGGCGGCGCGCTGCGGGACAAGCGGATCGCGCTGACTACAGGCGCGGGCGGACCAGCAGCGGCTTGAACAGGCCGACACTGGGGCGCACGATGATCACCAGCACGCCGCTCGCCGCAATGCCCGCGCCGATCAGCAGCGTGGCGCTCACCTCGTCCCCGGTGATCGCCGCGCCGGCGGCGATGGTGAACACCGGCGTCATCAGCGTCAGCGGAGCGATCAAATTGGCGTCGTGCTGCTGCAGCAGGCGGAAATAGAGCGTGTGCGCGCCCAGCGAGACCACCAGCCCGCTGAACCCCACCGCCGCCACCAGCCACCAGCCCGCGGCCAGTGCGGCCCCGGCCTGTCCGCTCTCCAGCCCGGCGCTCAGCGGCACCAGCACCAGCGTGGAGCCGAACGCGGCCCAGGCCTGCAGCCGCAGCGGCTCTAGCGGCAATTGCTTGATGAACACCGAGCCCAACGCCCCGATCACCGCCGAGGCGAACACCAGCAGCAGCCCGCCCCCGGCCGACCAGCCCGCCGGATCGGCAATCGCCACCAGCACGCCAGCAAAGGTGAGCGCGATGCCCAGCGCCCGGCGCCAGCGGACCTTTTCGCCCAGGATCAGGATGGCGAACAGCACGGTCAGTGGCGCCCCCGACAGGCTGATCACCGCCGAGGAGGAGGGGCTCGCCACCGTTAGCCCGGCGAACAGCAGCGCGAACGAGCCACCGGACACCGCGAAGGTGACCGCCAGCACCTTGGGCAGCCCCTGGGGGATCGGCCGCAGCCACGCCAGCAGCACCAGCAGCACCACGCCCGCGCGCATCGCCGCATAGGCCAGCGGCGGCACGGCGAGCGTGTCCACCACCAGCCGGCTGACCACCACGTTCAGCGCCCACACGGCGCAGATCATGGCGAGGAGAAGGAAACTGCGCAGCGGCATGGCGCGCGCCTAGGCAGCTTGCCGCCCGGTCTCAAGTGGAAGCTCGGGGAGCGCCGCGCCGAGGGGGTACTTGCCTTCTCGACACGCGGAGGCCACCTGTTGGCGGACATGGCACACGAACGGCTGTTCTCCCGCGCTTTGGTGCGCATCGCCGCGCAGGATGGCGCGGGCGGTGAGCGCGGCGACGATCCCGCCGCCTTCCTGCAGGCGCTGCTCACCAACGATGTCGCCGCGAGGCTGCCGATCTACGCCGGGCTGTTGACGCCGCAGGGCAAGACGCTGTTCGACCTGATCGTGTGGCCCGCGGCCGATGGCGCGCTGCTGCTCGATTGCGAAGCCGCCACCGCCGACGAGCTGGTGCAGCGGCTGACGCTCTACCGGCTGCGGCGGCGGATCGCGATCAAACGCGACGATTCGCTGGGCGTCTACTGGCAGGCGCAGCTGGGCGATGGCGGATCGCCCGACCCGCGGCTGGCGGATCTCGGCCAGCGCTGGATCGCCGCCGCCTCCGAGGAGGACGTGTCGGCGGACGAGGCATGGCTGCGCCATCGCCTCTCGCTCGGCGTGCCCGAGGGGCGCTCGGAGCTCGGCGAGGTGCTATGGCTGGAGACCAATGCGGTGGAGCTGAACGGGGTCTCCTTCAGCAAGGGCTGCTACGTGGGGCAGGAGAACACCGCACGGATGAACTGGCGGCAGAAGGTCAACCGCCGGCTGCTGGTGGTGCCGCTGGCGCAATCGCACGAGCGGCGCAAGGCCGCGCACCCCGACGCGGGCTTCGCCATCGATCATCGCCGGGTGGAGGACATCGCCGACGAGCTGCGCCCGGGCTGGATGGTGCGGGCACCCGCCGCTTAGCTGCCGCCGCCTAGTCCCCGCCCGCCAGCTGCCGCGCGAGCGCCGCGTGAACCAGCGCCTCGGCCTGGTCACGCGCGGTCGAGCGGTCGAGCCGCAGCGAGCCGGCGAGCCGGTCCCCGATAAGCGAATCGCCCAGCGCCAGCAGCACCAGCGCGAGCGTCACTTCGTGCATCGCGCCCGCTTCGGCGTGGGCGTGCTCTGAAGGGAACAGCTCATCCACCAGCTGGTGGATCGTGTCCACGATGGGGTCGAGCGCGTCCTCATTGCCCGAGGCCAGCATCCAGCCGGCCAGCGCGCCGCCGCCCTCCTTGCCGAAGCTGTCGAAAATCAGGTCGACCACGTCGCGCGGGCGGCCGATCCCTGCGCGGGTGGCTGCCACCGCCTCGCCGATCGCGCGGCACACGCCCTCTGTCAGATGCTCGGCCAACGCCTGGTGCAGCCCGGCGGCGCTGCCGAAATGGTGCAGCACATTGGCGTGGGTCCGCTCGATTCGCGCGGCCACGGCCTTAAGCGTCACCCCTTGCGGCCCCGCCTCGATCAGCAGCGCGCGGGCGGCCTGGAGCGCGGCGAGGCGGCTCTCGGCTGGGGGTAAGCGCTTACTTATTGACATCAGTGTCAGCAGACATAGATTGGCGGCATGACGAACGGACTAGATGGCACCCCCTCCTCCGGCAAGCAGTCCGCGATCCGCGTTCGCAACCTGCGCTTCGGCCGCGAATCCGCCAGCGAGCGGCCCGTCGAACGCTGGTGGGCTGGCGGCGACCCGATCGCCACCGCCTGGTTCAACGCGCTCTCCAGCACCTTCCCCCGCGGCGAGACGCTGTTCATCGATTCGGTGAAGGCCTTCCGCGGGGGCGCGCCGCCGGCGTTGGCCGAGAAGATCCGCGCTTTCATCATGCAGGAGGTCAACCACACACGCGAGCACCTCGCCTTCAACCGCGCGGCCGAAGCGGCGGGTTATGACCTTGCCGGCATCGATGCGCGAGTCGAGAGGCTGGTGGGCGAGGTCTATGCCCATCCGCAGATCGCCTGGCTGGGCGTGACGGTCGCGCTGGAGCATTTCACCGCCATGTTCGCGCATGAATTTCTCAGCGCCGAGCGCCGCTATGCGCTGGGCGAGGGCGAGCAGGCTGCGCTGTGGCGCTGGCACGCAGCCGAGGAAATCGAGCACAAGGGCGTAGCCTTTGACACCTGGAGCCACGCGACTCGCGGCTGGAGCGGTGGCAAGCGCTGGCGCCTGCGATCCACGCTGATGCTGGCGACCACGCGCAAGTTCCTGAAGAACCGCTTCGCCGATGCGCTGGAACTGCTCGCGCAGGACGGGATCACCGGCGCGAGGGCGAAGGCGCGGCTGGCGTGGTATCTGGTCGGCCGCCCGGGCATCCTGCGGCGGACACTGCCGATGTGGCTGAGCTATTTTCGCCCGGGCTTCCACCCCTGGCAGCACGACGACAGCGCACTGGTCCGGCTCTACGATGGCAAAGCGGCTGCGCTAGCAGCGGAACCCGCGTTGGCGCGCTGACTAACGGGAGAGCGCTGCGGCGCAAGAGCGTTCCCATGCACACACGGCACGAGCCGGCAACGCCGACTGACCGTGCAAAGCAAAAGGGAGACGGGGCCGCCCCCATCTCCCTTTGCTCAGCCGGGCCTCTCCGGCGCCAGCTCTGTACTTCGGGGCCCGGCCGCTCGGCCCAACCCTCGTATCGCCTACTCGGCGGCTTCGGCCATCACGTCGACCGAGACGTAATTGCGGCCCAGCTTGCCCTGGTGAAAGCGCACGCGGCCTTCGCCCAGCGCGAACAGAGTGTGGTCCTTGCCCATGCCGACATTGGTGCCAGGATAAAACCGGGTGCCGCGCTGGCGCACGATAATGTTGCCGCCGATCACTTCCTGACCGCCGAACTTCTTGACGCCGAGGCGCCGGCCGGCCGAATCGCGACCGTTGCGCGACGAACCGCCTGCTTTCTTATGTGCCATCTCGCTCTACTCGCTCTTGCTCTGATGCCCGGCTGTCGCGGGCTTATTCCTGGACGGCCGCATCGTCGGCAGGCTTGCTGCCGGCGTGATCCTTGACCGGTGCAGCCGGCTGCGCGCCATCCTTGCGCTCGACCTCGACTCCCTTGGCGGGCTCTTCCGGCACGGGCTTTGCCATCGCCTCCAGCTCGGGCTTGGGCGCCACCAGCTCGGGCTTGGTCGCCTCCGGCTCGGGCTTGGCAGCCGCGGCCTTGGCCGGCTTGCGGCCCTCTTCGCCCACCGAGAGAATGCGCAGCAGGGTAATCTGCTGGCGGTGGCCGTTCTTGCGCCGGTAATTGTGCCGCCGGCGCTTCTTGAAGACGATCACCTTCTCGCTCTTGGCCTGCGCGATGATCTCGGCCGAGACGGTGACCTTGGCCCCATCGGCGAAATCATCACCCTCGCCCGCGAGCAGCACATCGCCGAGCACGATCGTCTCGCCGGCTTCGCCAGCCAGCTTTTCGACCGCGATCTTGTCTCCTTCGGCGACGCGATATTGCTTGCCGCCGGTGCGCACTACTGCGAACATGGTCATCAAATCCAATTCGTTACGACCGCCGTCACCCGGAATGAACCGGACAAACGACAAAAGGGCGCCAGCAGGCGCCGGAAAGTCCGCCGCCGTTAAGCGATCACCCTTCCGCTGTCAACGAGGCTGGCCCGGTCGATGGCCCCTCGTCAATTTAGGCCGGTTCACGCGCCGGCTGGAAAGCGCCGCCCCGGCCCGCTAGGACCAGCGGCGATGCTTCGCAAGCCCGCCATTCCCGCGCTCCTGCTGCCCGCCCTGCTCGCCGGCTGCGCCAGCGCACCGAACGATTATCCCAGCCTCGCCACCCGCGATGCCGAGCGAATGGCCGGCAGGTTCGAGCCGCCGCAGCCCTACGTGCCGCCACCGCCCCTGCCCGCGACGCTTGGCCAGCTCGGCGCGCTGGAGCATGCGGCGGACGCGGCCCACGCGGCCTTCCTCGCCGAAGCTCCACGCGCCAGAACGGTCGTGCAGGCCGCGCGCGGGGCGGCCGCCGGCAGCGAGGCCTGGGCACGCGCCGAGGTGGCGCTGGCGAGCCTGATTTCGGCCCGCAGCGCGACCACCGTGCCGCTCGCCGATCTCGACCGGCTCGCGGTGGACGCCGCGGTGGACGGGCGCCAGACCGCGCCCATCATCGCCGTGCGCGATGCGGTGGAGGCGCAGGTCGCCGCCGAAGACGCGACCATCGCCCAGCTGAAGGCGGTGCTCGACCGGTGAGCGGACCCGGCGGGCCGCCTTTGCCGCCCTGGTCAGCGGAGCGCTGAGGCTTCGCTCCACCTTCGACATGCGCCGCTGGATGGAACCGCGATTAAATCCGCCGCCCCGCGATGCAAAAGATCACCTCGCCCAGCGCGCCCGGTCCTGATGGTCCTCGGCGCGCGGCTCGATCCAGTGCCAGCCATCGGCGCGGCGCTCGCGCTTCCAGAACCACGCCTCGCTCTTGAGGTGGTCCATCGCGAAGTCGGCCGCCTCGAAGGCATCGCGGCGATGGCGCGCGGCGGCGGCGACCAGCACGATGGGCGCGCCGGGAGCCAGCAATCCGATGCGGTGATGGAGAAGGATGCCGCTCAGAGGCCAGCGCGCCATCGCCTCGCCCGCCAGCGCCTCCATGCCGGGCAGCGTCAGCGGCGCGTAATGCGTCAGTTCGAGCGCCTCCACCCCCTCGTCGGCGCGCACCTGCCCGGTGAAGCTGGCGATGCCTCCCGCCTCCGGATGCGCCGCGGCGAAGCGGGCGAGCGCCCGCCCTGGCGAGAAGCCCCGCGCCAGCAGCCGCACGTCGATCACCGGCAGGGGCCTCAGCCGCCGCTGACCGGCGGAAGCAGCGCGATCTCGTCGCCCTCCCGCGCGGCCAGTGCGCGCTTGTCCGGCAGCACCCGCCCGTTAAAGGCGAGCTTCACCCGCTCGGTCGCCGCAGCTTCGGCAAGCGGCCCGGGCAGGGCAGCGAGCAAGCCCGGCCAATCGAGCGGACCGGCGATCTCGGCTTCGCCCGCCCCCGCCAGATCGGCGAGCCGGCCGAGAAAGACGAGCTTGACTCCCACAGGCTCAGCCCCGCGCGCGCCGTCGGCCAACGACCCGACGCACCACCATCAGCCCCCCGTCAGCGACATATGCCGCCGCAGCGCGGGCGCCGCGCCCGGTGCGATGCGGAAATGGTGGCGCTCGGGCTTGATCCTCATCGCCTCGTCCAGCGCTGCGGCCAGCGCGGCCTCAGGCTCATCCGAGCGCAGGGCAGCGCGCAGGTCGACCTTCTCCGTTCCGCCGAGGCAGGTGTAGAGTTCGCCCGTTGCGGTTACCCGCACACGGTTACAAGTGGCGCAGAAATTGCCGGTGAGCGGGGTGATAAAGCCGATCCGCCCGCCGGTTTCCGCCACCTCGAAATAGCTCGCGGGGCCGCCGGTGCGGTGGCCGCTCTCGATGAGGGTCCAGCGCGCCGCCAGCCGCTCGCGCACCACGGTCAGCGGCAGATAATGATCGGCGCGGTCACCCTCCACCTCGCCCAGCGGCATCACCTCGATCAGCGTGAGATCATGGCCGTGCCCATGCGCCCATTCCACCAGCGCGGGGATCTCATGCTCGTTCAGCCCCTTGAGCGCGACTGTGTTGAGCTTCACCGCCAGCCCCGCCGCCTTTGCCGCAGCGATCCCCTCCAACACCTGCGGCAGCCGGTCGCGCCGCGCCAGCCGGGCAAACAACGCCCTATCGAGCGTATCGAGCGAGACGTTGATCCGCCGCACCCCCGCCGCCGCCAGATCATCGGCGAACTCCGTCAGCCGGGTGCCGTTGGTGGTGAGGGTCAGCTCCTCCAGCCCGCCTTGCTGCCCCTCGGCGGGCTCCAGCCGGCGGCCGAGCGCGCGGACTAGGTCGATCACGTCGCGCCGCACCAGCGGCTCGCCCCCTGTGAGGCGGATCTTCGTCACCCCCCGCTCGATGAAGGCGAGCGCCAGCCGGTGCAATTCCTCCAGGCTCAGCACCTCCGAGCGCGGGAGGAAGGCCATCCGCTCGGCCATACAATAAGTGCAGCGCAAATCGCAGCGATCGGTGACCGAGAGCCGCAGATAGGTGATGCCGCGGCCGAAGCTGTCGAGGAGGGGCGCGGAGGGCATCGCCGCAGTCTAGGCGCTTGCGCGCGTTTGGCCAGCCACCTCCAGCAGCTGCCCGGTGATCGCCCCCGCGCCCGCCAGCCAGCCGAGCATCGCCTCGAGTGGCGCTCCCTCCCCGCCGACCAGGCCGTTCACTCGCGCCGGCGCCGCCTCGCGCGCCAGCGCCTGCACCGCGGCCAGCCGCCAGGCGTGGTGCGCGTGATCGGCGGGCGCGAACACCAGCGCCAGATCGCCCCCCTCGGCCAGCGCGGCCCGGCCGCGGAGCAGCCACTCGGCATGAAACGCCGCCGCCGCGTCGAGCGGCGCTTCGGGCAGCCCGCCGATCCGCAAAACCGCCTGCGCCATCAGCGCCGCTCGCGGTGCAGGGTGATGCCGATCTGCTCCTGCGCCACGCTCAGCGCCAGCTTGACGATCTTCACCGTCACCGCCTCGATCCGCGCGTCCTGCACGAACAGCGTCTCGCACACATGCTCGGCCACCGCCTCGATCAGTCGGAAATGCGTGGCCACGGGCAGCGCCTCGCTGGCGGCGAATTTCAGGTCCATGTAGTTCTTGCTCGCCTCCAGCGGCGTATCGGGCGCGTAATGGGGCGCGGGCTTCATCCGCACGGCGACGGTGAAGCGCAGCGGCTGGGGCTTGCCGGTCTCCTCCGAATAGATGCCGGTGTGCACCAACTGCACGAAATCGGCGATTTCCAGTGTCAGGCTGTCACCCATGTGGCTCTCCCGGACTATCGTCATTGACCCAGCGCGCGAAGATTGCGGTGGGCAGCAGGCGGCCGCCGTCTCCCTCCTCGCGCACCGCCAGCTCGCCATGCTCGATCCGCCCCGGCAACCCGGCGAAGACCTCGGCCAGCAGACCGGCGAGCGCCAGGCTGCTCATCCGCACGGCATAGACGGTGAGGAACAGGAAGCGGCTCTCGGCGTCCAGCAATCCGCGGCATTCGGCCACCAGCGGCGCGAGCCCGTCCTCGATCCGCCATGTCTCGCCCTTTGGGCCCCGGCCGAACTTGGGTGGGTCGAGGATAATCCCGTCGTAGCGCTTGCCCCGCCGTCCTTCGCGCGCGGCGAACTTCACCGCATCGTCCACCAGCCAGCGGATCGGCCGCTCCTCCATGCCGGAGAGCGCCGCATTCTCGCGCGCCTGCGCCGCCGATTTCTTGGAAGCATCCACATGCGTCACCGGCCCGCAGGCCGACAGCGCCAGCGTGCCGACACCGGTATAGCCGAACAGATTGAGCGACTCGGCCCCCTCCCGCCCGGCGAGCATCGCGCGCATCCAGTCCCACACCGGGGCCATATCCGGGAAGAAGCCGAGGTGCCGGAAGGGCGTGCATTGCGCGGTGAACGCCACCTCCCGCCAAGCCAGCGGCCAGCCCTCGGGTGGCACCGCGCGCTGGAACTGCCACCTCCCGCCGCCATCCTCGTCCGACCCGGGCACGAACTCGCCATCAGCCTCCCACTCGGTGAGGCGGGGCCGCCAGAAGGCCTGCGCCTCGGGGCGGATGAAGCGGAAGGAGCCGTAGCGCTCCAGCTTGCGCCCCTCGCCGCTGTCGAGCAGCGCATAATCGCCCCAGCCGGCACCCTCGAGGATCAGCGGTTGCTGCGTGAGTTCGGCCATAGCGGAACGCTGTCAGCCCGCGGTCGCGTGTTCTGCCACGTAGGCGGCGATGGTGGCGTACTCGCCCGCCAGCTCGACATAGCGCTCGTCGCGGTCGAACAGGTCGCCCACCCGCGCGGGCAGCGAGGGGCGCCGCCCGGTGGCGCGCTCCACCGCATCGCGGAACTTGCCCGGATGCGCGGTGGCCAGCGTCACCAGCGGCACGTCCCGCGGCAGGTCGCCCGAACCATGCGCGGCACGAGCGGCGTGCAGGCCGATGGCGGTGTGCGGATCGATCAACTCGCCGCATCGCTCCCACGCCCAGCCCATCGCCCGCGCCATGTCGTCCGCATCCGCCCGGCAGCTGGTCAGCGTCTCGCCCGCGCCCGTCCGCTGCCCCTCGGTGAGCCGCATGGTGCGCGCCCCCTCGAAGCCCTGCATCTGCGCCGCCATCGCCGCCCCGTCGCGCCCGCCGCAATCGAACAGCAGCCGCTCGAAGTTGGAGCTGACCTGGATGTCCATCGACGGCGCCGCGGTGGCCGTCACCTCGCCCACGGAATAGTCCCCGGCGGAAAGCGCGCGGTGGAGAATGTCGTTGACGTTGGTGGCGACGATCAGCCGCTCCACCGGCAGCCCCATCCGCGCGGCGACGTGGCCCGCGAACACATCGCCGAAATTGCCCGTCGGCACCGAGAACGCCACCCGCCGCTGCGGCGCGCCCAGCTGCAGCGCGGCGGCGAAATAATACACCACCTGCGCCATCAGCCGCGCCCAGTTGATCGAATTGACCGCGCCGATGCGGTAGCGCCCGGTCAGCGCCGGGTCGCCGAACATGCGCTTCACCATGGCCTGCGCCTCGTCGAAGCTGCCCCCGATGGCTATGTTATAGACGTTTGGCGCCTTCACTGTGGTCATCTGCCGGCGCTGCACGTCGCTCACCCGGCCCTTGGGGTGGAGCATGAAGATATCGACATTCTCGCGCCCGGCCACCGCGTCGATCGCGGCCGAACCGGTATCGCCGCTGGTGGCGCCCACGATGGTCAGCCGCTCGTCGCGGCGCGCGAGAAACTCCTCGAACAACCGCCCCAGCAATTGGAGCGCCACGTCCTTGAACGCCAGCGTGGGCCCGTGGAACAGCTCGAGCAGCCAGTGCCGCTCGTCCAGCTGGCGCAGCGGAGTCACCGCCGGATGGGCGAAGCGGCCGTAGGCCTCGTCGCACAATTCGCGCAGCCGCTCCGGCTCCAGGCAATCGCCCACGAACGGCTGCATCACCCGCGCGGCCAGCTCGGCATAGGGCAGCCCGGCCATCGCGGCGATCTCGTCTGAAGAAAAGCGCGGCCATTCGCGCGGCACGAACAGGCCGCCGTCCGGGGCCAGCCCGGTGAGCGTGACCTGTTCGAAGTCCAGCGCAGGCGCCGCGCCGCGGGTGGAGACATAGTCCATGCGGCGCCGCAACTACGCGCCCCCCCGGCGGGAGGCAAGCGGCACCCGGGCAGGCGAACAGCGCCCGGGCGCGCTACTCGGCGGCAGCGGCCTCCGCCAGCTTGTGCTTGCGGATGCAGTGGCGCAGCTGGTCGTAGCTGAGGCCCAGCGCCTTGGCGGTCTGCCGCTGGTTCCAGCGATGGCGGCCGAGGTGGTGCTCCAGGATTGCCCGCTCATGCGCCTCCACCGCCTCGCGCAGATCGGCGATCACATCGAGATCGGGCCCGTGACCGCCCTTTCGCGCCCCAGCCGGAGCGCCAACCTCCGCCACGCGGCCCATGGTCTTCGCACCGGGCGCGGGCTTCCAAGGGCTGTCGAAAG
Organism: Erythrobacter sp. ANT-B3C2; assembly: GCA_001683845.1. Classification (GTDB taxonomy): domain Bacteria; phylum Pseudomonadota; class Alphaproteobacteria; order Sphingomonadales; family Sphingomonadaceae; genus Croceibacterium. The sequence goes on from LXQI01000008.1 coordinate 197,190, forward strand.
GGTCGAACACCACATGGCCGATCGGCTCGCTGGCATCGTCCCAGCGATACACCGCACGCTCGATCACGTTGCGCAATTCGCGCACATTGCCCGGCCACGGATGCTCCTCCAGCGCGCGCGCCACATGCGGGGCGAAGCCGGGCCAGTCGCGCCAGCCCAGCTCGGCCGCCATCCGCCGGGCGAAATGATCCGCCAGCACTTCGATGTCACCCTCGCGCACGCGCAGCGGCGGCAGGGTGATCACCTCGAAGCTCAGCCGGTCGAGCAGATCGGCGCGGAACCGCCCTTCCTCGGCCAGCCGCGGCAAATCCTCATTGGTCGCGGCCACGATCCGCACGTCCACCCGCATGGGGCGCGAGGAGCCGATCCGTGTCACTTCGCCATATTCCACAGCCCGCAGCAGCCGCTCCTGCGCCGCCATGGAGAGCGTGCCAAGCTCATCGAGGAACAGCGTGCCCCGGTCCGCCTCCTCGAAGCGCCCGGCGCGCGCGCGCGCGGCGCCGGTGAAGGCGCCCGCCTCGTGGCCGAACAGCTCGGCCTCGATCAGCGTTTCGGGCAACGCGGCGCAGTTCATCGTCACCAGCGGATGCTCCCACCGGTCGGACAGGCGGTGCAGCCGCTCGGCGATCAGCTCCTTACCGGTGCCGCGCTCGCCCACCACCAGCACCGGCCGGCGCATTGGCGCAGCGCGGCTGGCGCGCTCCACCGCGTCGAGAAAGGCGGACGACTGGCCGACGAACTGGTTTCCCCGCTCCATCCCCGCAATATAGCGAATTTCGCCACATGCTGGCAATTGCTACCAACAGCTCAAACGCCCTCCTTGGCGCAAACCATTGGCAAACCGGTACTTTTCCCAATTGGCACGGCGGTTGCAAAGCAGGGGACATATTGGATCAGGGAGGTTCTTTACCGTGTACAACCGTCGCTTCTTCGCCACCAGCCTGGGCCGCGCCGCCGCCGCCAGTATCGCCGCGATGGTCGCGTTCAACATTTTCGCCATGAGCCAGCAGCTGAACAGCGCCCCGGCGCAGGGCTCGCTGGCCACCGCGCCGATGGTGCTGCTGGCATGAGCGATCAGGAGAACACGCCTAAGGGCCGCCCGCCCGCATCGGGAATGCGGACCGGGCGTGCCCTCTCCACCCGTCTCGATCGCGAGATCGAACGCCTGCGCACCAACCCTCGCCCTGGCCCAACCCCCGGCCTCACGGCCAACCTAACCGGAGTCCCCCTCATGGGCATCTTCTCCCGCACCCGCGACATCATCGCGGCCAATTTCAACGAGCTGCTCGACCAGGCGGACGATCCGGCCAAGATGATCCGCATGATCATCCTGGAGATGGAGGAAACGCTGGTCGACGTTCGCGCCAGCGCCGCACGCACCATCGCCGATCAGAAGGAGATGCACCGTCACACGGTGAAGCTGGACAAGCTGCAGGCCGATTGGGGCGAAAAGGCCCAGTTGGCGCTCAGCAAGGATCGCGAGGATCTCGCCCGCGCCGCGCTGCTGGAGCGCAAGAAGGCGGCCGACATGTCCGACCAGCTGAAGCAGGAGATCGCCGTGCTCGACGATGCCCTGCGCGCCTATGAGGAAGACATCGCCAAGCTGCAGCACCGCCTGCGCGAGGCCCGCAGCCGCCAGAGCCAGATCGCCGCCCGGCTGGAAAGCGCCGAAAACCGCGTCAAGCTGCGCAGCCTGATGACCAGCGAGCGGGTGGACGAGGCGCTGACCCGCTTCGACCAGCTGGAACGGCGGGTCGATTACGCCGAGGGCCGCGCCGATTCGCTGCGCATCGCCGCGGACCAGCCGCCGAGTTTGGCGGACGAGATCGCTGCGCTCGAAGGCTCGGACAAGATCGACGAGGAATTGGAAGCGATGAAGCGCGCGCTCGGCAAGGGCCCCGCTGGCGAAGATAGGGAAGGTTGAGCCATGGATCTAGAACCATTTTTTGGGCTGATCGCCGTCTTCATCGCGCTGCCCTGGCTGATCCTCCACTACATGACCAAGTGGAAGACGGCCGCCACTATCACCACCGATGACGAGGTGCTGCTGGAGGAACTCTACAACCTCGCCAAGCGGCTCGACGAGCGGATGGACACGGTCGAGCGGCTGGTCGCCTCCGACAACCCCGAATTCAAGCCTGCCCGCCTCGTGGCCAACCGCGAGATCGACGACGAACCGCTGCGCGAACTCGATCGCATGCTGGCGGAGAAGAAAGGAACTGCCCGGTGAATAGCCCCCGCACCACGCTTTACCGCGACAAGACGAACGCCAAACTGATGGGGGTGTGCTCCGGCGTTGCCGATTACACCGGGATTGACGCGCTGTGGGTCCGGCTCGGCGCGCTGCTGCTGATCCCGATGAGCGGAGGGTGGCTCATCCCGCTCTACTTCCTCGCCGGGCTGCTGCTGAGCAAGAAGCCGGCGCACCTCTACGGCGATGCGCAGCACGACAAATACTGGCAGCGCGTCCGCCAGAGCCCCAAGCGCACCGCGCGCGAGATCCGTGGCCGCTTCCGCGACATCGACCGTCGTCTGGCCGAGGTGGAGCACCATTACGTCACCAGCAACCCGCGCCTCTCGGCCGAAATCGAGCGGCTGCGCTGAGCACACCAACAAGGGGGAGCTTTCGATGTTCGAGATTTCACCGCTGATGATCCCGATCCTGGCCCTGTCCATCCCCTTCTTCGCGATGTGGCTCAAGCACCGCGAGAAAATGATGGACCGCCAGATCGGCACCACCGCCAGTGAAACCGCCGAAAAGGCGGCGCAATATGCCAGCCACGTGAAGGAGCTGGAGCAGCGGGTGCAGGTGCTCGAACGCATCGTCACCGATCGCGGCTACGATATTGCCACCCAGATCGAGGCGCTGCGCGACCAGCGCCAGGTGGAGGACGGGGCCGGCGTGGCGCTCGATCTCGACTATCGCCCGGCGAGCTTGCGCCGTGAGGCACAACTCAGCCGCTGACCTGAACGACGAGGCCTGAAAGACGAGGAGAGAATAGCATGGACCCCACAATCATCGGCTTTTTGGCCGTCGGCGGCGGCCTCATTGTGGGCGGGGCGGGCATCGCCGGCTGGATCCACACCACCCGGCTAAAGATCCAGAACGGTTACCCGCTGGAGAACATGTGGGGCATGCCGATTCACCCCCGCCGTGACGAAGGCGCGAGCGAGCGGGTCAAGCTGCTGACGCAGGAGAACGCGCAGCTTCGCGCCGAGATGGGGTCGATCAAGGACCGGCTCGCCAATGTCGAGCGGATCGTCACCGATAGCGGTTACGGGTTGGGCCACGAGATCGAGCGGCTGCGCGACGGCCGGGAGAAGATGCAGTGAGCATGTGGGCCGCCATCGTTCTCATCGTCCTCATCATCGTGATTGCCGGGGTGATGAAGAGCCGCAGCAATGCGCGCCTCGGCTACGGCACGGACGAGGATGGCCAGCCGCTCGGCGATCCGCGCCGCGAGGCCGAGCTGCAACGCGAGATCGCGGAACTGCGCGAGCGCCTGCAGGTGCTCGAACGCATCGCCACTGACGATGGCGAGGCCAAGCGCCTCGCCGCCGATATCGAGCGCCTGCGCGACGAGCGCTGACTGCCCGCGCATTAAGGGAGGCCTGGAGAATGACCACCGAGCTTCTGATCGCCGCCAGTGCCCTCCTGGGCCTGGTGGTGGTGGCGCTGGCGGGTTTGCGCGGCTGGCAGGGCTGGCTGGCGCTCAAGACCCGCGAGCTGGAAACCCGCCGCGGCCCGCCCGAGATCGAGGGCGGCGCCCGCGAAGGCGCGGCCCGGATCGAGATCGCCGATCTCAAGGAACGCATTCGCCGGCTGGAGGCGATCGCCAACGGGGTGGATTTGTAGCGTGCCGTCACTAGATGGCGCCTCATGCGCCCACTCGACGATATCACCGAGGAATACACTTTCCTCGAAGGCGACGAACGCTATCGCCTGCTGATCGAACTGGGCCGCGATCTGGCCCCGATGCCCCCCGCTCTCAAGACCGATGCGACGCTGGTGCGGGGCTGTTCCGCCAGCGTGTGGGTCTATCCCACCGGCGATGCAAAGGCGTTGCATTTCCTCGCCGACAGCAACGCGGCCATCACCAAGGGCATCGTCGCGCTGGTGATCGCCACCGTGCAGGATCGGCCGGCCGGGGCGGTGGCGCAGATGGACATCGCCGCCGCACTGGCCCCGTTCGACCTGAAAAACCAGCTCAGCTCCAGCCGCACCCAAGGCGTGCCCAACATGATCGGCCTGGTGCAGGAGCATGCCCGGCGCATCGCCGCCGGCTGAGACGTTCCGCTCCCGCGAAACGCCGCCTAGATGCCGATGCCGTCTTCCGGCTCGACGACCATCGCGCGGCCAGAGCGCACCTCGTGTTCGCCTTCGCCCTGCCCCCTGCTCGGCCGCACCTGCGCGAGCCCCGCCGCATGCTGGCGGCGCAGTTCCGCCTTCAGCCGAGCAGGGTCTTCGGGGAGGATGAAGCCGAAGCTCACCCCGCCTTCCTTGCCGATGGTCGCATGGTGCAGCTTGTGCGCCTGCACCAGCCGCTTGGCATAGCCGCTTTTGGGCACCCAGCGGAAATAGCGCTGGTGAATCAGCCCGTCGTGGATCGCCGTGTAGATGATGCCGTAGATCAGAATGCCGAAGCCGATCCATGTGGCCGGCCACCAGCCGTTTTCGCCCATCACCAACGTCGAGCCGACCGCGAACATGGTCATGCTCGCCCCTGCACCGACCAAGCCGAACAGGTCGTTCTTCTCCAGCACCTTGTCGTGCGGCTCGTGATGGTCGCGGTGCCAGGCCCAGCCAAAGCCGTGCATGATGTGCTTGTGGCTCGCCCAGGCGACCCATTCCATCGCCGCCACGGTGGCGAGCACGATCAGCAGCGGCAGCAACCAGTCCATGCCCACCAAATAGGCGCTTAAGGGCGCGAAAGACAGCCCCCAGCTTGCCTGCTGCCCTGCGTTGGCGCCTTGCCTTGTGGGCCTTGCCGCGCCATCTGCCCCTGATGGCCAGTCGACCGCGCACACTTTACGAAAAGATCTGGGACGCTCATGTGGTGGAGCGGCGGGACGATGGCACCTGCCTGATCTTCATCGACCGGCATCTGGTGCACGAGGTCACCAGCCCGCAGGCGTTCGAGGGCTTACGGGTCGCTGGCCGCGCCGTGCGCCGTCCCGAACTGACGCTGGCCGTGCCCGATCACAATCTGCCGACCACCGCCCGCGCCGACTCGTTCGGGCTGCCGCTGCCGATCGCGGATGCGCAAAGCGCCCAGCAGCTCGCCGCGCTTGAACGCAACGTGGCCGAATTCGGCATCCGCTATTTTCACGCCAATGCGCTGGAGCAGGGCATCGTCCACGTGGTGGGCCCTGAACAGGGCTTCTCGCTGCCGGGCACGACCATCGTCTGCGGCGATTCGCACACCAGCGCGCATGGCGGGGTGGGCGCGCTCGCCTTCGGTATCGGCACCAGCGAGGTCGAGCATGTGCTGGCCACGCAGACGCTGCTGCTGACGCCTTCGCACACGATGGAAGTGCGCGTGGAGGGCGCACTCGGCCCCGGCGTCACGCCCAAGGATTTGATCCTGCACATCATCGGCCGCATCGGCACCGCCGGCGGCACCGGCCATGTGATCGAGTTCCGCGGGCCGGTGTTCCAGGCAATGAGTGTGGAAGCGCGGCTCACCGTGTGCAACATGAGTATCGAGGGCGGCGCGCGCGCGGGCCTCGTCGCGCCGGACGAGACCACCTTCGCCTATCTCAAGGGCCGCCCGCTTGCGCCCCGCGGTGAGGAATGGGAGCAGGCCGTCGCCTACTGGCGCACGCTGCACACGGACGAGGGCGCCGCCTTCGACCGCTCGGTGGTGATCGACGCCGCCACGATCGAGCCGACCGTCACCTGGGGCACCAGCCCGGAAGACACCGCGCCGATCGGCGGCACCGTGCCCGATCCGGCCAGCTTCGCCGACCCTTCCAAGCAGGAGGCCGCGCGCAAGAGCCTCGACTACATGGGCCTCACCCCCGGCCAGCGCCTTTCCGAGGTGGAGGTGCAGAACATCTTCATCGGCAGCTGCACCAACAGCCGAATCGAGGATCTGCGCGCCGCCGCCGCGGTGCTGAAGGGCCGGCACAAGGCGGCGGGCGTGAAATGGGCAATCGTCGTGCCCGGCTCGGGGCTGGTCAAGGCGCAGGCTGAGGCCGAGGGGCTGGACCGTATCTTCACCGAAGCCGGCCTGGAATGGCGCGAGCCCGGCTGCTCGGCGTGCCTCGGCATGAACCCGGACAAAGTGCCCTCCGGAGAGCGCTGCGCCAGCACCTCCAACCGCAATTTCGTCGGCCGCCAGGGCCCGGGCTCCCGCACCCACCTCGTCAGCCCCGCCATGGCCGCCGCCGCCGCGGTGACAGGGCGGCTGACCGACGTGCGCGAGTTGATGGACTGAACGAGGCTGGGGGCCGCCCGCCGAGCAATCCCCGCCTGATGGCCACGCCCCTGCCTTCCGGCGAGCGGAAATCCTCCTTCCCCCCGGCTGTCGCGCCGAACACCCGCGTGCTGATCCTCGGCAGCCTGCCCGGCGAGCGATCGCTGGCCGAGCAGCGCTATTACGCCCATCCGCAGAACCGCTTCTGGCATCTCGCCGGCACATTGATCGGACGCGATCTGGCGCCGCTCGCCTATGAGGAGCGGCTCGCGGCGCTGCTCGCGGCCGGCGTGGGGCTATGGGACGTGGTCGCCTCAGCCACCCGCAGCGGCAGCCTCGATGCGGCGATCCGCGCGCCCGAGCACAATTCGCTGGCCGCGCTGGCCGCCTCCCTGCCGGGCTTGCGCGCGGTCGGCTTCAATGGCGCTACGGCTGCACGAATCGGTATGCCTCAGCTCGACGGCACGCGGCTGGCGGTGATCCCGCTACCCTCCTCCAGCCCGGCCTTCGCCGCGATGAAATTGGCCGAAAAGGAGCGCCGCTGGTGCGAGCTGGCGCAATTTCTGGCGTAAGTCTTGCCACCTTTTGCGTGCGAGCGCATTGGTTCGCCATGAGCAAAGACAACAAGGGCAACGGCGGCAAGGCCGCGTTCGCAGGTGCGGTGGGGTCGGCGGCGTTGGCCGCCGCGCTGCTGTACGCTAATCGCCGCAAGGAGCGCAAAGAGCAGCGCAAGAACTACACCACGCCGCTCAGCGTTCCGCCCGAGACCGATTGATGGATCCGGTCCGCGTGGTGGAGGGCCGGGCGATTCCGTTCGGCCGCAAGAATGTCGATACCGATCTGATCATCCCCGCCCGCTGGCTGAAGACCATTAGCCGCGAAGGGCTGGGCGCAGGCGCCTTCGAGACCGTCCGCGCCGAGCCGGGCAATCTGTTCGACCAGCCCGAGTTCGCCGGCGCGCCGATCCTGATCGCGGGCGACAATTTCGGTTGCGGATCGAGCCGCGAGCACGCCGCCTGGGCGTTGCTCGATACCGGCATCCGCGCCGTGATTGCGCCCAGCTTCTCCGATATCTTTGCCGGCAACGCGTTCAAGAACGGGATCCTCACGGTGGCCCTGCCGCAGGATGCGGTGGACCGGCTGATGGCGGTCGCCGCGAGCGACCCGATCAGCATCGATCTGGAACACCAGACGGTCACCACCCCGTTCCAGGATCGCTTCACCTTCACCATCGATCCGTTCCGCCGGCATTGCCTGCTCGAAGGGCTGGACGAGGTGGGGCTGACACTGGCGCGCGGCGACGCAATTGCTGCCTACGAGCAGCGGCTCTCCGTCCAGCAGCCGTGGGTCGCCCGGGGCACAGGCTCCGGGCTTGCCGCCTGACCGGCGCAGGTTTATCCTCTTCAGTACATTTTCGAGAGGGCCGGATCATGGTTGATTTTAACGATCGCATGCGGGGCGAAGAAGCCAAGTTTGCCATGGACGAGGAGACCGCCTTCCGCGTCGCCGCGCGGCGCAACCGGCTGCTGGGCGAATGGGCAGCCGGGCTGATGCAGCTCACCCCCGAGGAGACCGAAGCCTACAAGAAGGCGGTGGTGCAGGCCGATTTCGAGGAAGCGGGTGACGAGGACGTAATCCGCAAGGTGCTGGGCGATCTCGTCGCCGCCGGTCATGACATGGACGAGGCCGCGGTGCGCGCGATGCTGGAAGAGAAGAACGTCGAGGCTCGGCGCCAGCTGATGAGCCAGTCTTGACCGCCCGGGGCCGCTCCTGATGGCGATGGCCGCCGCCCAATTGGAGGCGCTGATCCGCGCCGCCCTGCCCGATGCCGAGGTGGTGATCGAGGATCTGCGGGGCGATGGCGACCATTATCGCGCCCGCGTCTCCTCCGCCGCCTTTGCCGGCAAGAGCCGGGTGCAGCAGCACAAGCTGGTCTATGATGCGCTGGGCGGGCGCATGGGCGGTGAGCTGCATGCCTTGCAAGTGGTGACTTCGGTCCCCAACTGATCAACTCCCATTTTATTGACGGGTCTTGTAAATGTCCGACGCCAATGCCCGAATTTCGCAGATCGTGTCCGACCACGATGTGGTGCTGTTCATGAAGGGCACGCCGCTGTTCCCGCAGTGCGGTTTCTCCAGCCACGCGGTGGCAATCCTCGATCATTGCGGCGTCGCCTACGATTCGATCGACGTGCTGCAGGACATGGAAGTGCGTCAGGGCATCAAGGCGTTCTCCGACTGGCCGACGATTCCCCAGCTCTACGTCAAGGGCGAGTTCGTAGGCGGCAGCGACATCATGACCGAGATGTACGAGGCTGGCGAGTTGCAGCAGATGTTGGCCGAAAAGCAGGTCACGCGGGCGGAGTAACCGAGCCGCTGGTGCGGCGGATTGGGTCCCTGCTCGCCTCACATGCCGAACACCTTCATCCCGGCATCGACCATCCCCTCTAGGCCCGTCTTCACCTCGCCATTCCCGCGGCCGGCCAAGGGCGCTTCCTCGACGATCAGCACGCCCGCGCCTTCCTCGACCTGATCCTTGAGCAATTGCTCGCGGCCGAGGAAATAGGGACAGAAGGTCTCGTTGCGGGTGACCGAATAGGCCAGATCGGCGGAGAAACCGACCAACTGGTGCTGCCCGAACACCCGCCCACGTTCCGCCCGCTCCACGCGAACCCCGCGACCGCCCTTGATCACCAGCCGAGCCGGCCCGTGGAAGACGAAGTAGCGCAGCTGCAGCGTCAGCCAGGCGTTCAGCGAGAACAGCCGCCAGTGGCTGGAAACCCGCAGCGGCTGGTCGGTCGGCTGGACGACGGCCGCCAGCGCACGCGGCTGCAGCACGCAGGACCCGCCCTCCGGCAGTGTGAGGATCGTCACTTCGGCAAAGGGATCGCGCACGGCCGAAATGGTCGTCACCTCGCCATCCCCACGGATGCGGGTGAGGAAGGTCAGGCCGGTGGCAAGGCTGGTGAGCGGATAGCGCCGGTGTAGGAAGAACTGCGTGTCCTTGGCGCCGGCATGGCTGGTGCTCTGCAGATAATCCTGCCGCACCAGTAGCTCCTCCCCGGCCGAGAGCCGCACAGCAACCGAGGTGGTCGAGCGCTCCGACAGCGGGATGGCAACCCCGCCGCCACCCGGAACAGCGATACGGATCGCCGCCCGGCGCATCGCCGCAGGAGCGAGCACGTAATAGCAGAACAGGCGGACAAGATAGGGCGTGAGCACGATCACCAGGAGCACAATCGCCGCCGTCTTCAGCACCGAAGCGAGCTGGACCCGCTCCGCCCAGAGCCCCGCCTTGGCCCGTAATGAGCCATTGGCCGCAGTGCGCTCCGCCGCGATCCGCCGATCGATCTCGCCGGTCACCGACCCGATCGTGCCCTCTGCCCAACCGCGCGACTGCCGATAGACGCGTTCGGCCTCGATGCGTTGTCGGTTCAAGCGCGCAACGGCGGCCCGCTCGGTCTGGAAGAGCGTCGTCAGGCGGTTAGCCTCGGCACACCGGCTTCGCTGTTCCTGCCTCAGTTCCAAGAGCCGGCCGCGCCGGTATAGGCCCAAGGTGCCGCGAACGAGCCAGCGCTCCTCGAATTCTTCCAGCCGGTCGCTTGCCAGCCGGCAACTAGCGCGCGCTCGCGCACTCTCTGGCTCAAGCTGCCTCGCCTGAGTCAATCGGCGCTGCAGTCCGGCGTTCAACGAAGCGAGGCTGGCGCCCTGTTCCAACCGATCCCGCGCGGCTCTCAGCCCGGCGATCTCCCGCTCTCGGATCGCAATCTCAACCTCGCGCTGGCGATCGGCGATGATCGCATCGGTGTCCACTCGAACGATGCTGGCGGTCTGGGCGAAACCGCTGCGGCGCTGCGCAATCGCAGCCGCCCGAGCCTGCCGGGCAGTGGCAAGCGCCCGATTGATCTCCACGATGCCGGCGGTCCTCGCCGCCTCCCCAGTAGCGGAGAGCCGGCGCGTGGCCTCGTCCTGCGCCGCCTCCACCTCCGCGCGAACGGCCTCGAGCCGCTCCGCCCGCTCCAGGTGAGCGCTGGGACCGGTCCACTCCGCCTTGATCCAGGGAACCAGGATGGTGGCGGCCAGGATCGCCAGAACGATCAGGACATAGAGCAGCGCCTTGCCACCGAGCCAGCCGAACATGCGCCTGATAGCCACTATGGATCGACCCCCGCACCGGTCCGCCAACCGGATCGATCATGGCGGGTAAGTGATTGCCCTTGAGGGGGCAAGTAGCGCAGAATGATTAGCGGATGCTCATCGGCCGCGGCTTCGTGCTTCGCCTGCGCTCGGTCGGGTGAGGGCTGCGCCGGTGCCCGTTTCTTGGCCACGCGCCCCCTCTGGGGCATAGACGTTTGCTCACGGGAGAGAGGCGCACGAGATGGCAGGCTGGACGATCGGGGTTATCGGCGGCTCGGGCCTCTACGAAATTGCAGAACTCGAAGGCGCCGAATGGCGGACGGTGGGGAGCCCATTTGGTGAGCCCTCCGACCAGCTGTTGATCGGCCGCTTGGGCCGGGTGGAGCTGGTTTTCCTTCCCCGTCACGGGCGCGGGCATCGCCTCGCTCCGGGCCGAGTCAACGGGCGCGCGAACATCGATGCACTCAAGCGTGCCGGTTGTACCGACATTCTCGCCATCTCGTCGGTCGGCTCGCTGCGCGAGGAGCTGGAGCCGGGGCGTTTCGTCGCGATTGATCAATTCATAGACCGCACCTTCGCGCGGGAGAAAAGCTTCTTCGGCGAAGGGCTCGTGGCCCATGTCTCAATGGCCGAGCCCGTCTGCCAGCGCCTGTCCGCCTTCGCAGTGGCGGCGGCTCGAGAGGCAGGATCGCCGGTGGCCGAGGGGGCGACCTATCTGGCGATGGAAGGCCCGCAATTCTCAACCCGGGCCGAAAGCGCGCTCTACCGCCAGTGGGGCTGCGACGTGATCGGCATGACCGCGATGCCTGAAGCGAAGCTCGCGCGCGAGGCGGAGCTGCCCTACGCACTCATCGGCATGGTCACTGATTACGATTGCTGGCGCGCCGAGACGCCGGATGTCGAAGTGGCGCAGGTGATCGCGCAGCTCAAGGTCAATGCCAACGCAGCCCGCCGGCTGATTGCGGAGCTGGCGCGGCTGCTGCCCGCAGAGCGCACGCCTTCACCGATCGACCGCGCTCTCGATGCAGCGCTGCTGCACGATCCAGACAAGGTCGATCCAGCGCTGCTCAAGCCACTCGAGGCGATCCTCGCCCGGCGGCTCGGCCGCAGCTGACCGTCAGGCGCTGCAACTCGCCCCGCCGAGCACGCAGAAGCGCGCACAATGCGGATGGTTGAGGAGAACCGTCCGGCTCGCCTCTGCCAGCGTTTCGCCAAGATCGAATTGCGGATCGTAGGGGAGCAGGGTGCAGGCGGCGACGCGCGGATTGGGCTCCCCCTTCCGCTTCACCACCATGCGGCTGCTGGCGCACATGACCGAGGCGGGAGCGGTGCCGAGGATCGCCCAACAGCCTTCGCTGATCTCGGCGATGTCCGCGGCCACGTCCATTTCCGGGAAAAGTACCAGCCGCGCCGGGTCGACCGCATTCACCGGCACGCCCAGCTCCGCAAACAAGCGCTGATAGCCGGCTCGGGCCACCGCCTCTTCTTCGCCCGGCAGCATCCGCCCGGCAACGGCCAGGCTGAAGCCATGGGCCGCGAGCCACTGCAGGCCCTCGGTCGCCTTGTCCCAGGTGCCTGTGCCGCGCTCCGCCTCGTGCACCTGGGCCATGTGGTGGTCGAGGCTGACCCGCAGCGTCAGCTGATCGCCATAGGCCGCTCGCAGATCGAGCAGCGCCGCCCCGAACCGCCGCATGGGACGCATCGCATTGGTGAGGACCAGCACCTCGAACCCGCGGCCCAACGCATCGGACAGGATCGAGACGATCTCGCGGTTCATGAACGGCTCGCCTCCGGTGAGGCCGATCTCGCGCACCGGCAGGCGGTCGCGCTCGATCTCGTCGAGATAGTGCGCGACCTCCGCAGCGCTGATATACGCCAGCGCATCGTTGGTCGGCGAGCTCTCGATATAGCAGGTGGCGCAGGCGAGATTGCACAGCGTGCCGGTGTTGAACCACAAGGTGGTCAGCGCGCCGAGCGGCACTTTCGCGCGCGGTTCTCCCTTGGCGGTGCGGTCCGCATCTCGAAACTTCTCCGCATCGAGCGGTGCCGCATTCTCGCGGCGAAGGGGAGAAAGGAGGGGATCGGGGTAAGCAGCCATGGCTTGATCTAGGAACGGCGGCGGCGCTTTGCGAGGAAACGCGCCAAAATCCTGGCTGCCGGGCTAAAGACCAGCGGCTCCATCGCCTGGAACGCCACCTCCTTCGATCGCTCCGAGCGGGTCGGATAGGCAACGACTTGGTTGGCGAGGCCAAACAGCGAGGATTTGCCGGTCAGCAGCAGGCTCCAGGGCAGCAGCAACTCTCCCGCATGCGCGCCCACGATGGTGACACCGACGAGCTTGCGCTTGCTGCGCACGATCTTGACGAAGCCAGCGGGGTTGCCCTCCACCACCGCGCGATCGTCGTGAGCAAAGGGTTCGACAATCGAGGACACCTTGCTCAACCGCTCGCGTGCCGCCGCTTCGGTCAGGCCGAGCTGCGCAAGCTCGGGATCGGTATAGGTGACGGCGGGCAGCTGGTCGTCGTCGACGGCCGAACTCCAGCCGAGGGCAATGGTAAGGGCCACCGCCGCGCCGTCGCGCCCTGCCGCATGGGTGAAACGCGGGCCCGCGCGGCAATCTCCGATCGCGTAGATCCCGCGCCCGCCGGTGCGGCGTTTCGCATCCACTGCAAGGCCGTTGCAATCCGGTTGCAAACCGGTCGCCGGCAGGTCGAGCGGATCGAGCAGCACCTCGCGCCCGGTTGCCGCAAGCACATGCGTTGCCGCCAGCACAGTGCCCTCGCTCAGATGCAGCCGCCACCCGTTGGCCGCGTGCTCGGCGCGTTCGAGCTCAGCATGTTCGTGGATCGTCACGCCTTCGCGGCGCAGAGCTTGGACGACGAGCGCGGACGCCTGTGGATCGTCGCGCGGCAGGCAGCGAGCCGCGGTCGCCAGCACCACCTCGCTGCCGAGCCGGTGGAACGCCTGCGCCAGCTCCATTCCCACCGGGCCGCCGCCGATGATTGCCAACCGACGCGGCAGCGCCTGCACATCCCAGACGGTCTCGTTGGTCAGCACCGGCAGTCCGGCCAGCGCAGCGGGCAAGCGCGGCCGCGATCCGGTGGCGATGACCAGTCGCGGGGCGGCGAGGCGGCGACCGGCGACCGCGATCTGCCGGTCGCCCGTGAACCGCGCCTCCCCGGCGATCACCTCCACCCCCAGGGCCTCAAACCGATCGCGCCCGTCCTTGGGTGCGATTGCGGCGATGGCGCGCTGCACATGCTCACGAACAGCCGCATAGTCGATCGCGGGCTCGCCCGCCTCGATGCCGAAGAGGCTCGCTTCCCGTATTTGCTGCGCACGGGCGGCGGCGGCAAGCAGCGCCTTGGATGGCACGCAGCCGGTGTTGAGGCAGTCGCCGCCCATCTCGCCGCGCTCGACCAGCGCCACTTGCAGCCCGAACATCGCGCAGCCACCGGCCGCCGTCAGCCCGGCCGAGCCCGCACCGATGACGATCACATCATGCGTGTCGCGCATCACCTGTTTTCCTCGTTTGTCTTGCCAGCCCTAACGCAAACGCGCCAGGTGAGGAGCCGCTCCATTCTGAAAGCTGGTCTTGTGTCCCTCCGCATCCTCCTCACTGGCGCATCGGGATTGCTGGGGGGCGAACTCGCCGGTCGGCTACTGGAGCGGCGCCACGGCGTCACGGCACTGGTCCATCGCACGAAGGAGGTTCGTCGCAACGATGGAGTGGCGCTCGCCTCGTCGGAGTGGGCCGGCATGCCGCCCGGCGCCGGCAGCCTTCTCACGCTGACCGGTTCTGTCGCAGACGCGAATTTCGGCCTGGGTGCGGACCTCGCCCGCGTCGTGACCGCCGAGCACGACCTGCTGATCCATTGCGCCGCAGCGACGGGCTTCAGCCTAGATCCGGCCATCTACCAAGCGGTCAATGTGGAGGGAACGCGGCACTCGACGGCGCTCGCCCGTGCTGGTGGGATGGCGCTGCTGCATGTCAGCACCGCCTATGTCTGCGGCGCACGCAACGGCCTGGTGCGCGAAGGCGAGCTCGCCGATGGCGGCTTTGCCAATGGTTACGAGGCGAGCAAGGCCGAAGCCGAGCGCATTGTGCGCGGGGCGGGCATCCCGGCGGTGGTCGCCCGACCCAGCATCGTGCTTGGCGAATGGGAGAGCGGCGCCATTCGCAGCTTCGATGCAACCTATGCTGCCTTCCGGCTGATTGCCGGCGGCAGGGTGCGCACCATCCCGGCAGCGCCCCACGCGACACTCGACTTCGTGCCCATCGACCATGTCGCTAGCGGACTGGTTGATCTCGCCGAAGCAATGAGCAGCGCGGCCGGCAAGACCGTTCACCTGTGCTCTCGCACGCCGATCTCGGCAGCCGAGTTCGTGGCCGCGATCAGCACCTTTGCGCATTTGCAGGCGCCGCGCCTGGAGGATGCCCGGTCCTTCGAACCAGCGCTGCTCCCGCCCTCGGAGCGCCGCCTGCATGCGCGGGTGACCGGCTTTTACGACAGCTACTTCCAACGCTCACCCATCTTTGACGATGCCAATCTCGTTGCATTGAGCGGCCGACGATGCCCTTCAACGGGGCGCGCCTATGTCGAGCGGCTGATCGCCTATTGCATCGAGGCCGGCTTTCTTCCCCCATCGGGGCACGATGCGGTCGCCTGTTGAACGCTCCGAAGCGGCGGGTTCAGGTCACGCTCGGGGGCGAGCAACCAAGGCGGGATTGCACGCCGGCAGCGCCCAGGCATCCCGCTGGCGGATGAAGGGCAGGCGCAGCGAAGGCACGAGCCGAGCCTCTTGCGGGCTTTGGTAAGCGGGAACGCCGATTGTGATCAAGTGCGGTGGCACATCGAGGCGAAAAGTACCGTGCAAATGATCCCAAAGGGAAAGACCGCTCGACCAGTTCGAATCGGTCTCGCCCTTGACCATGCTATGATGGATCGCGTGCATCCGCGGTGTGGTAACAACCCGCGCCAACGCCCGCTCCCAGCGAAGCGGCAGGCGCAGATTGCTGTGGTGAAACAGCACAGAAAAGAAGAACCACGCCTGCCACACTCTAAGGGCGCGCGGGCTGACCCCGATCAGCGCCACCTGCGCCGCACGGTAAGGGGCGCTGATCGCCATATCCACGGCGTGGAAGCGCAGTGCTGTAGTGCTGTCGAGATCAAGGTCGATGTGGTGGACGACGTGGAAGCGCCACAGCCACGCCATACGATGCGTGCCGACGTGCCAGAGATAGATCGTGTAATCCATCAGCAGGACTGCCGCTGCGTCGCGCAACCATGATGGCCCCGGCAAGCCCTGCGCCAGTCCTCGCCGCCGGCGCTCGGCTCGTTCGGCCAAGGGGCGCACGAGCGGCGTCTCCACCAGCCTGATCACCGCCATGCTCATCGCCCCCAGCGCGAGGTTGCGGAGCAACCGGTCCGGCTCTGCCTGTGTCTGGCGCCGCAGCGGCACGAGGCGCTCGGCCGCAATTAGCGCTGTCGCTGCCGCCGTGAGAACGATCCCGCTCAACAGCGCAAGACGCTGGTGTGCCGGTCCGCCGGTTGCTCTAGAGGGTGTGCCGTGACCCATGTCCGTGTTGTCCTCTTTACCCGCTATCCTGAGCCCGGCCGGGCCAAGACCCGGCTGATCCCAGCGCTCGGCGAGGAGGGGGCCGCCGAACTCCATCGCCACCTGACCGAACGCACGCTGGCGGTCATTCGTGCCTCCGGCCTGGCTGCCGAGGTGCGGACCACCGGGGCCGACCGGCAGGCCTTCACGGCCTGGCTGGGCGAGGAATGCACGATTGTGGACCAGGGTGATGGCGACCTCGGTCACCGCATGAGGCGTGCAGCGCACCCGTATCCGGTGCTGTTCCTCGGGTCTGACGCGCCGGACCTGACGCCCGAACACCTCCACGCCGCCGCGGAGCTGCTGGAGTGGAACGAGGTGGTGATCGGTCCGGCGGAGGATGGGGGCTACTGGACGATCGGCCTTTCTGGACCGTGCAATGCCGTGTTCGACGCCATGCCGTGGGGCACCGATCGCGTCTTGGCCGAGACGATGAGCCGGCTCGATCGCTTGGGAATTGTTCCGGCACTGCTGCCACGGCTCGCCGATTGCGACCGGCCCGCCGACCTCGCCCGCTGGCCAGAGCTCCTCCGTTGAGCGGTGTGGCCATCGTCATTCCCACTTTGAACGAGGCGGCGGCCCTGCCGCGCCTCCTGCGCAACCTGCGCGCGCTGGTGCCCCCACCGGCAGAAATCCTGCTCGTCGATGGCGGCAGTGCCGATGCGACGGTGCAGATCGCCGAGGAGGGGGGGTTGCGGGTCATCCCCCATCACCCACCGGGCCGGGCCACGCAGATCAATCGCGGGGTCGAAGAGGCGGGCAGCCCGATCATTTGCGTGCTCCATGCCGATACGCTGTTGCCTGGTGATGCTGTCGCGGTGATCGCCCGCACGATGGGCGACCCTGCCGTGGCTCTTGCCGGCTTCACCCCGCTGATCAGTGGACCGGATGGGGTACGGTGGGTCACCTCGTTCCACAATTGGATCAAGACTTGGTATGCGCCGCTGCTCATGCGTCCACACCTCTTTGCAAGGGGCGTGCGGCTGCTGTTCGGCGACCATGCGATGTTCTTTCGCCGCGCCGAATTTCTCGCCGCGGGCGGCTGCGACACAGGGATGGAGGTGATGGAGGATGCCGACCTGTGCATCCGCCTGGCGCGGTTCGGCCGCGTCCGGCTGATCAATCGCATCGTGCACACCTCAGACCGGCGGATTGCTGAGTGGGGCGAGCTGAAGGCGAACTGGATCTACTTGAAGGTGGGCCTGCGCTGGGCGCTTGGTCGGCGGAAGGATCTCGGCCGACACTACCCCGACGTCCGGTGAGGATAAGCTGCTGGACGATCTTTCGATCGAACTTGCGCGCTGAGCGGTACCGAAGCTGCAGCCTGCGAATGGCCTACTTCGGTCGCAAAGCGTTCGCCGGGCTGCTCGGACAAAGGCCTGCTACTCTGCTCGGCTGACTGAAGGCCGCACGGTGCTACCCACTAGCCGGGGCTATTTGCCAAGCGTTTTCGGCAAGGCGGTACTGATGACTTACAGGTACGCGGATGCGGATGGGGCGCAAAACGTAAAGAGCGGACATCACAGTCAAGATACTGCCGTACGGGCATGTCGCAAGCCGCAACCCAGTTGCTCCTTCTGCCAAGTGGAACCAAATCGAACATTTTCATACAATTAGCGCCTGGCGTCCCGAATTGATAACAAACCCTTTGTTTAAAAGATGCTTGCGCATCGTTAATAATTGCTTAATATAAGAGCGATTCGTGGGGGAGATTGCTGACACAACCGGTCAGCATGTTCATTTTGGGGGTTGTATGATGCTGAAATCATTCGCAGCTTGTCTAATTTTAGCTTTGAACTTGGGTGTCGGCAGCGCGGCGGTGGCACAATGCGTCGGCAATTGTGGCAGCGCGGGGCCCGATGGCGATATTACATCACCACCTGAGTTCGGTCCCAATTACAGCTACATCACGACGCTCAATGGTCTGTCTGGTGCCGGTCAGATTGCTGGCGTCGGTGGAACAAACGGGTCGGAATTTCTGACCACTTCATTTAGTGCAAATTCAGGCGACGCCCTCAATTTCTATTTTAATTATATTACCTCGGATGGCGCCGGTTTTGCCGACTACGCATTCGCGCAACTGCTTACAGCCAGTCTGAATCCAGTCGCGTTTCTTTTCACAGCACGGACCACGCCGGCCGGAAACACCAGTCCCGGCTTTGGACTGCCGTCTAACAGTGCAACACTAACGCCCGCATCTACGCCGATAACAGCTAATGCGACCAACTGGAGCTTCCTTGGCTCTAGTAGCGGAAACTGTTTCTCGGCTGGCTGCGGAAATACAGGATGGATAAATTCCAATTACCTCCTTACTGAATCTGGCGATTACGTTCTACGGCTCGGCGTCTCGAATTTTCAGGACTCCCTGTTTCAGTCAGGTCTGGCTTTTGCCGGTGTGACGGTTGCGGGTGTGGAAATCCCAACGCCGGTGACCCCCATACCAGAGCCAGGCACTTGGGCTATGATGCTACTCGGCTTCGGCTTGGTCGGCGGGGCAATGCGTTCCGCCAAGCGGAGGCAGAAGCTATCCGTCTCTTACGCTTGACAGCGAGCCACCCACAGGGAGCAGCGCCTGCTGCTCACCCTATTGTGTCGACAAACGCGGTCTCAGCCGAACCGCCCGCTCCTGACGTCCTTGGTCAAAGCGAGGGGCGGTATCGTGGAATTGCCCCTCGCGCCATGGCCGCACAAGGATCCTCCTTGTCCGCCGCTTGCGTCAAAGCTCAGATGGTCCCGCGGATCGACAGCGCAAGGATCGGCCCGATCAGGCGGTCCCGATCCTCGATCGACAGGACCGGCGTTTCTCCGCGCAGCCCGGCATAGACCGTCCGATAGCGGCGCGAGCGGGCATTAAGGATATTGCCCGCCTGTGCGCGCACGGTGAGGCCGAAGACATCCTTGTGCTCCACGAACAGTGAGGCGAAGGTCGGTCCTTCCCAGATGCGGTCCACCGACCGGCTGCGATAGCGTGGCTGGTTATGCGAATAGTTCGCTTGGGCACCCCAGGCCCATTCCGTTGCCGGAATGTCGTGGCGGAGGGAGATGTTCGCCTGGGTGTCGGCAAAGCCGCTCCATTGCCGGAACTCGTTGGTGAACGGGTCGCGCAGTCGGGATGTCTGATGGACGAAGGTGCTGTCCAGCCTCATGCCCTTGATCCCGGCCGGATCCAGGTTGAGCGTGCTGCTCCAGATGATCGCCGCGGCCCAAGAGTTGGGGATGTTGCCCACCGATTCCCCCTCACCCACCGGCACGATGTCGACGTAATCCTCCACGTCGCGGTAGATCAGCCGGAGCTGTGTGGAGCCCCAGGCCCCCAGCTTCCTGTTCGCCTCTCCCTCGAAGCTCCAGTCCTGCTGCGGGCGCAGGTCGGCGTTGCCGGCGTTCTGGTTCTCGTCGTTCAGAAAGGCGCGCGCGAGAAAATCGTAGAACGACAGCTGCAACACTCGCCGGCGGATTCTCAGCGATACGTCGAAGTCGCTGCTGGCCCGCCATGCCAGCGTGAGCGAACCCTTCGGCCGAAAGAAGGTTCGCGTCAGGCCGTTCGGTCCGGATTGCGAGATGCGCGAGCTCTCCGCCCCCGCCACCAGCTGCAGCGACCATGCCGGGGTGAGGTTACGGCCGAAGCTGAGCAACCCCTCATAGCGGTCCTCGTTCACCCCGCCCGACCCCGCCTCGAAAGGAACCTCGACGAAGATGCCCTGCGGATCGAGCGTGAACAGCTTGGCTACATTTTCCAGCGTGTTGAACGCTGCCTCGCCCGAGAGCTGCCAGTCGCCGCCCAGCATGGCCCAACTGTACTCGGCGCGGCCGATGGTCTCCGCCAGATCGCCCGATTGCGTGAAGCGGCTGCCGACCGTGGGTGAGCCGTCGGCAAACGAGGCGACCACCTCCTGAAAGTAAGGTTCGTGGCTGAAACGGCGCAGGCCGATGGCCTTCAGGCGACCCGGACCGGCCGCAAACTCGTAATCGCCGCCCAGCTCGTAGTTCCAGCTGTCGTTCCGGGCGCGGACCGTGCGCAGCTGCTCGGGAAGATCAGGCGAGAGGCGAACCCCGTCTTCCCGAGAGCGGCTGTAGATGCGTTGGTAATGGCCGTTCAGGTGCCCGACGCTCGCGCCCGGCCCGTCGAATGTCAGCCGACCGGACAGTTTGGGCGAATCGTAGCTGGAGGTCCAGACGTCGTCCCGCGTTTCGACGATGGTCCCGGCTCCATCGAGGATGAGCGTCTCGCCGCCGGCCGCGCCGCGCCCGGATTCGTCGTTGTTGAGGCCGATCTCGTATTCGAGGATGCCGCGCCGCCCGCTGAGCGATACGTCGCCGCGCGTCCACAAAGGGTCAGCAAAATGCGCGCGCACCTGTGGCTTCCACGAGAACTGCCCGGAGAGATCATTCGCCTTGAAGACGATGTTGGCGACTTGGCCGGACAGGCCGGGAATATCGAGCGACGCACCATCGAGGATCTCGATCCGCTCGACATTGCCGGCCGGGATCCGCGAGAGCTGTGTGGAGAGGTCGTCGCCCTTGCTCGAGGAGCGCTGGCCGTTGAACAGGACGTTGCCCGTCGCCTGGCCGAGCCCGCGCAATTGTTCGCTGTTGCGGATCGAGAAGCCCGGGACCTGCCGCAGCATGTCGAATGCATTCCTCGGCGCATAGCGGATGAAATCGGCCGGGGTGTAGACTTGGCCCACCCCCGGCGATGCCGATGCGCTGGCGGCAAGCGGCTCCGGCGTCGGGGCATCGGCCGTTCCCGATTCGACCTGCGCACTGGCGGGCCAGCCGACGAGAATTGCGGTGGCCGCAAGACAAAGTGGCACCGTTCTCATTCGTCGATCCTCCCCGCGCGGCATGCGCTGTTCGACCGCGCGATCCATGCGAGCAGGCGGCACGCATCGGCCACCTGCGCCTCGATCAGGCGCGCTGCGATCCGCCTGTCGCGCGCTAAGTGACGGGGCTTATGCGGGGAACGGTGCATCGACCAGCGCCCGGCTGGCCTCGACCAGCGGCATGGGACAAGGAGCTTCTTGCGGTCTTTCAGGCGCTTAGGATGCGGGAGCAACGTCGCTGCCATTTGGCAAATTGTGGTTCACCTCCAATCGGGCATTGGTTGAGGAACGCTGGCTCCCGGGTGCGTCTGATTAGCTTGATCTCATAACCGTGCAGGGTAGCGCCCTAGCGGCGGACGAAGGTTCCGTTGTCGTGCAGATGGAGCAGCGCAGGAGCAGTGGCCCTGACTCCGACGGTCCGCAGCGGCTACGGCAAGCTTGCAAGCGGCTGCGAAAGGGTGAACCTTCAACCGGATCGAACATGAGAAGAAATCGTTTATCGCGCCGCCACGCGGCGCAACTCATTGCACTCACCTTCGGCGCGGTAGGGGTCAGCTACGTCCTGCGCCAGTCGGCCCCACTCGGTCGGGACGTGTCGCACAGCCCGACGGCTAGAGCGCTGCTCGCAACCAAGCAGGGCCCCATCAAGGGCCCGCCGGATGCCGACCTCACTGTCGTGGTCTTCAACGATTATCAGTGCCCGGCGTGCCGGGTGGCGAGCGCGGCGCTCGATGAGGCATTTTCCGCCGACAAGAATGTGCGTGTTGTTTACAGAGAGTGGCCGATTTTCGGGCCGTCTTCGGAAAGAGCCGCCCGGGTCGCCCTCGCGGCTGATGGCCAAGGCATTTACCCCGAGGTTCATCGCGGGCTGATGCGGGCGAGCCCGCCTCTCGACGAGCAAACGCTAAGGAGCGTCGTCGAGCAGGCTGGCGGCCGGTGGGATGTTCTGAAACGCGATCTCAACACCCGGCAGCAGGCGATTGACCGAACCCTGGCGCAAACGGGCGTCGACGCATTCTTCCTCGAACTGTCCGGCACCCCCGCCTACCTCATCGGGAACCTCCTCGTCACCGGAGCCTTAACGGCCGAGGAATTCGGCGAGGCCTTCGAGTTGGCGCGTGCCGCCCGCAACGGCAACGGCTGAACGCCAAGCTTCAGCCCGGAGCGGCTGGAAGTGGCTGACCGGGATACGACCGTCAGATACCCGTTCCGAAGCGTCTGCGTTGATCCACCCGCGTCTTCCTCCCGTCAATGACGGGAAGGACGCGAGCAGTCAGCTCTTGCTCAGCAGATCCCCGTATCTCCGCTGCATCTCCTCAGGGGAGACCTCCTCGATTTGGTACCCGAGCATCCAGTCATAGCCGAACGGATCCCGTACCGTTCCGCCACGCTCTCCATAGAACTCGTCCACAACCGGGCGCGTTACGTGAGCGCCCGCCGCCACCGCGCGCGAGACAGCTGCATCAGCGTCATCGACGTGGAGATGGATCAGACAAGCTCCGTAGCTGTCTGGGCTGAGAGCGCGGATGCCGAACTCAGGAAATTCGTCCGAGATCATGATCGTGGCCGACCCGAACAGGAGTTGGGCATGACCGATGCGACCACCCGGTTCCACTAGGCGGAACTCCTCCACTGCGCCGAACGCCTGTTTGTAGAAGGCAATAGCTGCCTCTGCGTCGTTCGCTCTCAAGTACGGGAACAATTCGTGGATTTTCTTGACCTCTCCTTTCGCAGCCCTCGCTCCTGCATCGGGTTGGGCGGCTGGTCTTGAAGAAATCTGACCTCTGGCTGTGGGGCTGAGACCAAAACGTGCCTGGGATTGACAGGTGCGCTGCGCCGGTACGCCCCGGGGCTGAGGCTGGCGAACTCCTCAAAATCGCGTGTCAGGTGCGCCTGATCCGCATAGCCAACCCGCGCGGCTAGGCCCGCAAGAGAAGTGCGGACTTTTGGTGTGAGGCCGACCGATTGGGCAAAGGAACGGGCCAGATGACGATGAGACATACCGATGCCATCGACGGTTTCCGTGATGGACGTCCCACGTTCCAGGCGTGACAGCATTTGACTGACCTTAGGGTCTGCATCGAGTGAGGTCGAAGTTCTTTGCTCGAGGAACTGCCCCCAGATGATCAAGCGTTCGGGCGCACTGGATGCCTCCGTGAGGCGCTCGCGCAGGTCCGCGAGCTCGGCGGTGGGCCATACATCTTCAAGGTCGGTGTGTTGAGAGAAGAACTCCGCCATTGGAGCGCGCAGGAGGACGTGCGCTCGGCCCGGGCGGAGCACGGCTCCCACAGTTGCGCTTTTTCCACCAAGCAGCTTTTCAAAAGCAGAGGCTCGCACTTCCCCGATTACGCATCGGCTCATCACTTGGCCGATCGTATCATCTGCGCCGGCGGCCAACCGGACGCGGTCACCTGTGAACCGAACCACAATATGCGCGGCTCCGCTCGGAAGAACCAGTTCACGACCGCAGGTGCCTCGTTCAACGGACGAGGAACTGGTTGCCCACACCGTCGCGACGGCCGCTCGAAGCCGTTGCCCGGGCGGACACTTCACCCATAAGGGCACTAGGCGATCAACCGTGGTCTCCTTGTCACACGTTAACGCGACAATAGCACCGGCGTCGATCCGTTCATCGGGCGGTTGCTTTCAAATCCTAGGAGAAATTATCTCAACTTGGTCCAACGTGTCCCGCCCCATTACTGTAAGGTACTGAATAGGTTGGTAGCGGAGGAGGGACTCGAACCCCCGACACGCGGATTATGATTCCGCTGCTCTAACCGGCTGAGCTACTCCGCCCCGCTTGCACCGTGGCGCGTTGGCAAGGCGGCGCGTTTAGGGCGGGCTCCGGCGGCGGTCAACCGCGAAAGGCGCAGCGCTTCAGCAGCCGCCAGGGGCCGCCGCAATAGGCGTGCAGCCCCAGCCCGGCAAAGCGAAACTCCCGCAGGTGCAGCTGCGGCGCCAGCACAGCCTGCAATGCCTTTGCCTCCGCTGGCGAGACCTTGTTCTGCACCGTCACATGCAGACGCGGCGTCGCCTGGTCCTGCGCGGTCAGCAGCCCCGAGAAGCGCTCCGCCAGCTCCGCGCGCAGCGCCAGCAGCGCCGGGCTCGCCAGTTTGACGGCCGTGCCGCGGCCCAGCGACATCACGCCCTCGATCCGCCCCGGCGGCGCTGGCCCGGCGGCGAGCCGCGCCAGCACCTCGCGCAGCTCCGCTTCGGCGCTCGGCGGCAGAGCGTGAAACAGGGTGACATGTGCGGACAGGTGATTGCGCTCAGGTGGAAAATGCGCGCGCCGCAGCGCGTCCATCTGTGCCTGCACTCTGGCGGCAGCTCGGCCGTGAGGATCAGCGGCTCGCCGCTCACATTTCCCCGCGCTGCCGGCGGATGGCAAACCACTTTTCCACATTGGCGTTGTGCTCCGCCAGCGTTTCTCCGAAGGCGTGGCCGCCGGTGCCGTCCGCCACCATGTAAAGCGCCTGCGTCTCGGCCGGATCGAGCACCGCGGCGATCGCCGCCCGGCCGGGATTGGTAATCGGACCGCGCGGCAGGCCGACCATCGAATAGGTGTTGTAATCGTTCACCGCATCGATTTCGGAGCGGCGGATGCGCCGGCCGAGCGGGCGCCCCTGGGTCAACGGATAGATGATCGTCGGGTCCGCCTGCAGCATCATCCCCGCCTTCAGGCGGTTCGAATAGAGCCCGGCCACCATCCGCAGCTCGCGCGCCACGCCGGTCTCCTTCTCGACAATTGAGGCGAGGATCACCGCCTCGCGCGGGGTACTGACCGCGATATCGGCACTGCGTTCGGGCCACAGCTCGGCGATCGTCCGCTCCATCGCCGCCTGCATCCGCTCCAGCACGGCGGCGCGGCTTTCTCCGCGCTCGAAATCGTAGCTTTCAGGCAGCACCGAGCCTTCGGGCGGAACCGGGATCTCGCCCGTCAGCAGCGGTTCGCGCATCAGCCGCTCGTGCACCAACACCGAGGGCATTCCCTCGGGAATGGTGACGAAGCGGCGGACCGCCTGCCCGTGCTGCAGCGTGTTCAGGATTGCAGCCGGGCTGGCCCCGGCCGGCAGCATGAACTCGCCCGCGCGGATCGGATCGGCGCTTCCCAGGACCTTTGCCCGCAGCAGGAAGCCATCGGCCGAGCCGATCAGCCCCTCCCCTTCCAGCTTGCCCGCCACCGAGGTGAGCGAGGCGCCATCGGGCACGATGAAGGCCGTATCGTCACCCCCGTCGGAACCGCCCCACCAACCCGCCGCAAACCACGCCCCTGCGCCCAGCAGCAGAACCGCCAGCAGTCCGGCAACAAGGAGAAGGCGGCGCACCTTCGGCTACTCGGGCCGCACCATCACCAGGCTGGCGTTGGTCCCGCCGAAGCCGAAGCTGTTGTTGAGGATGGCGCGCACCGGCCGCTTCTTGGCCGTGTGCGGAACCAGGTCCACGTCCGCGCAGCTGGGCGAGGGATTGTCGAGGTTCAGCGTGGGCGGCACGATCTGGTCGCGCATCGCCAGGATGCAGAAGATGCTCTCCACCGCTCCCGCGCCGCCGAGCAGGTGGCCGATGGCCGATTTCGTACTGCTCATCGAGACACCGCTGATGGCATCGCCAAACAACCGCCGCACCGCGCCCAGCTCCAGCTCGTCTCCCAGCGGAGTCGAGGTGCCGTGCGCGTTGATGTAGTCGATGTCCGCAGGCTGCATGCCGGCCTTGCGCAACGCCATTTCCATCGCACGGTAAGCGCCAGAACCTTCCGGATGCGGCGCAGTGACATGGTAGGCATCGCCCGAGAGACCATAGCCGACCACCTCCGCATAGATCTTCGCGCCACGCGCCTTGGCATGCTCATACTCTTCAAGCACCACCACCCCCGCGCCCTCGCCCATCACGAAGCCGTCGCGCGCCTCGTCATAAGGGCGGCTAGCGCGGGTGGGATCGTCGTTGAAGGCGGTGCTGAGCGCCCGCGCCTGCGCAAAGCCGGCGATGCCGATCGGGCAGATCGTCGCCTCGGCCCCGCCGGCCAGCATGATATCGGCATCGTCGTCGCGGATCATCCGCGCCGCATCCCCGATCGAATGCGCGCCGGTGGAACAGGCGGTGACGACCGCATGGTTGGGCCCCAACAGCCCATATTTGATTGAGACCTGGCCCGAAACGAGGTTGATCAGCCGCCCGTGAACAAAATGCGGGCTGACCCGGCTTGGACCCTTCGCGGCGAGAACCAGCGACTCTTTCTCGATCCCTGGCAACCCGCCGATACCGCTGCCGATCGAGCAGCCGAAACGGAGCCGCGTGGCCTCGTCCGCATCCACCAGCCCGGCATCCTCGATCGCCTGGCCCGCCGCATCGATGCCGAAGATGATGAACGGATCGACCTGGCGCTGCACCTTGTGATCGACGCGAAGATCGGGATCGAAGCCGTATGCATGATCCTTGGGCTTCACCTCGCAGGCGATGCGGCACTTCTGGTCACTGGCATCAAACCGCGTGATCGGCCCCGCCCCGCTCTTGCCGGCGAGGATGTTAGCCCAGGCAATCTCCACATCCGCGCCGAGCGGGGTGACGAGCCCGAGCCCGGTGACGACGACACGACGCATGCTACTCTCCACAATCCTTCAAGACAGCGACCGGCCTTCAAAACAGCAACAGGCCCAACCCACCCGGGCTGAGCCTGTCGAAGCCCCTCTTCAAGGCGAAGAAGGAACCCTTCGATCCGTCGACCGGCTCAGGATCAGGGCGAACCGGAAAGCGCCATCGCTTATCCCTTGTGTTCTTCGATATACTGGTTGGCATCGCCCACGGTGTTGATCTTCTCGGCCGCATCGTCGGGAATCTCGACGCCGAACTCCTCCTCGAAGGCCATCACCAGCTCGACAATATCGAGGCTGTCTGCGCCAAGATCGTCGATGAAGCTCGCGTCCGGCGTGACCTTCTCTTCCTCGACGCCGAGATGCTCGACGACGATCTTCTTCACGCGGTCGGCGGTATCGCTCATGATGGGTCCTCTCGAAACTGGCATTGGCAACTCGGCTGCCGCCCTAATCAACGCCGGGAGCGGTGGCAAGTGCCCGGCGGCGGTGCGGGATCGCCGGCGGGTGCAGGCGTTCAGTCCCCGATCCGGTCCGTCCGCACCGTCTCGGCCCCGTTCGCTTCGGCAGCCGCCTTCGCCGCCTGTTCGGCGAGGCGGATATGCAGGTCGCGCAGCTGCCGCGGGCTGGCAGGGCTGGGCGCGCCCATCATCAGATCCTGCGCGCGCTGGTTCATCGGAAAGGCGATCACCTCCCGAATATTCGGCTCGTCCGCCAGCAGCATCACGATCCGGTCGATCCCGGGCGCGGAGCCGCCATGTGGCGGGGCGCCCAGCTTGAACGCCTCGATCATGCCAGAGAAATTGGCGTCCACCTCCTCGCGCGCATAGCCCGCAATGGCGAAGGCCTTGTACATGATCTCGGGCCGGTGGTTCCGGATCGCGCCGCTCGACAGTTCATAGCCGTTGCACACGATGTCGTACTGCCAGGCCAGCACGTCGAGCGGGTCCTGCGTCTCCAGCGCCTCCAGCTCGCCCTGCGGCATGCTGAAGGGGTTGTGGCTGAAATCCACCTTCTTCTGCTCGTCGTCGAACTCGAACATCGGGAAGTCGACCACCCAGCAGAAGCGCAGGGCATTCGGCTCGATCAGCTCCAGTTCCTCGCCCACGCGGGTGCGCGCGGCGCCGGCCAGCTTCACCGCCTCCTTCGCCTTGCCCGCGGCGAAGAACAGCCCGTCATCCGGGCCAAGCCCAAGCTCGTTATAGAGCTGCGCCATCCGCTCGGGACCGTGGTTCTTGGCGATCGGCCCGCCGAACTCGCCGCCCTTGCGGGTGACATAGCCGAGCCCGGCGAAGCCTTCGCGCTTGGACCAATCGTTCATGTCATCGAAGAACTTGCGGCTCTTGCTTACCGTGTTCGGCGCGGGGATCACGCGTACCACCCCGCCCCCACCGACGATCTTCTCGAAGAGACCGAAGCCCGATTGGAGGAAATGCTCGCTCACGTCCGAGATCAGCAGCGGGTTGCGCAGGTCTGGCTTGTCGGTGCCATAACGCAGCATCGCCTCGGCATAGGGAATGCGCCGGAACGGCGCGGCGTCGACCACGCGCCCGGCGGCAAACTCCTGGAACACGCCGTGCAGCACCGGCTCGATCGCGGCGAACACTTCGTCCTGCGTTACGAAGCTCATCTCGAAATCGAGCTGGTAGAATTCCGGGCTACGATCGGCGCGCAGATCCTCGTCGCGGAAGCACGGGGCGATCTGGAAATAGCGGTCGAACCCCGCCACCATCAGCAGCTGCTTGAACATCTGGGGCGCCTGCGGCAGCGCATAGAACCGCCCCGGATGCAGCCGGCTGGGCACCAGATAATCGCGCGCGCCCTCGGGGCTGGACGCGCCCAGGATCGGAGTCTGGAATTCGGTGAAGCCCTGCCCCTGCATCCGCTGCCGCAGCGACGAGATCACCTGGCTGCGCAGCACGATGTTGCGATGCACCCGGTCGCGCCGCAAATCCACGAAGCGGTACTTGAGGCGGATCTCCTCGGGATATTCCTGCTCGCCCGCCACCGGCAACGGCAGCTCCTCGGCGCGGCTCTGCACGGTCACGCCACGCGCGAACACCTCGATTGCGCCGGTCGGCAGGTTGGCGTTCACCGTCTCCGCCGCGCGCGCCTTCACCTCGCCGTCGATCGTGACGACACTCTCCACCCGCAGCCCGTCCAGCACCGGCAAAGCGGGGGAATCCGAATCCGCCACGATCTGGGTGATGCCGTAATGGTCTCGCAGATCGACGAACAGCACGCCGCCATGATCGCGCTTGCGGTGGACCCAGCCGGAGAGGCGAACGGTCTGGCCGACATCGTCCTGCCGCAGCGCGGCGCAGGTGTGGGTTCTGTAGGTGTGCATCCGCGAGGCTCTTAGCGCAACGCACCGGCGGGGCAAGCGAGCGCGGGATCGCAGCAGCGGGTCACAAAAGGCTTTCCGCCCGTTGGCGAGGGGCCTGCAACCCGCTAACGGCATGCCCCATGAACATTCACCCGCTGATCACGGATACGGAGACTCTCGCCGCTCTGTGCGACCGCCTTGCCAAAGGCGATTTCGTCGCCGTGGACACCGAGTTCATGCGCGAGAACACCTTCTATCCTCTGCTCTGCCTGGTGCAGGTGGGCAACGAGCACGAGGCGGCGGCGATCGACCCGCTGGCCAAGGGCATCGATCTCAAGCCCCTGCTGGATCTGCTGACCGACAATGAGGACGTGCTGAAGGTCTTCCACGCCGGCGGGCAGGACGTGGAGATCGTGTACAACCTCACCGGCAAGACCCCGCACCCCATCTTCGATACGCAGGTGGCGATGATGGCGGTCAGCCAGTCGGAACAGATCGGCTATGCCAACCTGGTCGAGAACTGGCTTGGCAAGACGATCGACAAGGGCGCCCGCTTCACAGACTGGAGCCGCCGCCCGCTGAGCGAGCGACAGATCGAATATGCCATCGGCGATGTCACCTATCTGGCAACGATCTTCCCCAAGCTGCTGAAAAAGCTGATCAAGACCGGCCGCGGCCAATGGCTCGATGCGGAGATGGAGCGGCTGGCGGACCCGTCAAACTATGCCAACGATATCGACACCGCCTGGCACCGGATCCGCGCGCCCAGCCGCAATGCCGTGGTGCTCGGCCGCCTCAAGGCGCTCGCCGCCTGGCGCGAGGTGGAGGCACAGGGCAAGGACATCCCGCGCGGCCGCATCATGCGCGACGAGACGCTGGCCGATCTCGCCAGCCAGCCCCCCAAGACGCAGGAGGATCTCGCCAAGGTGCGCGGTCTCAGCCAGGCGTGGCGCGACAACGAGATCGGCCGCCGCCTCATGGCGGTGCTGCGCGACGCCACCGATCTGCCAAGGGACGAGATGCCCGAAAAGCCCCCGCGCGGCGCCCCGCTGGGCAAGGAAGGCGCGCTGGTGGCGGATCTGCTCAAGCTGCTGCTGAAGATCCGCGCGCGCGAAATCGACGTCGCCGCGCGCCTGCTCACCCGCTCCGACGAGCTGGAGGCACTCGCCGCCGGCGTCCGCAAGCTGCCGATGCTCGAAGGCTGGCGCTTCGAGACCTTCGGGCGGGACGCGCTCGACCTGGTGGAAGGCAAGCTCGCCTTCGCGGTGGAGAACGGCCATCTCAAGATGACCCATATCGACGATGCTGCGCGGGCATCGGAGGAGTGAGCCGCATGCCCGCACTCTTCCGGGGCTGCCGATGACGACCTACCTACCCACCATCAAGCAGCTGCAATATCTCGTGGCGCTGCATGAACAGGGTCATTTCGGGCGGGCGGCCGAGGCGAGCTTCGTCTCGCAATCCACCCTTTCCGCCGGCATCCGCGAGCTGGAATCGCTGCTCGGCGTCACGCTGGTGGAGCGCAGCCGGCGAGTGGTCCGCTTCACCCCGCTGGGCGAGGCGGTGGTCGCCAAGGCACACCGCCTGCTGCGCGAAGGCGAGGAGCTGTCCGCCCTGGTCCAGTCCGCCGGCAAGCCGCTCGCGGGCGAACTGCGGATGAGCGTCATTCCCACTATCGCGCCCTTCCTGCTCCCCCGCATCCTCCCGCGGCTCCGGCAGGAGCGCCCCGCGCTCAAGCTGTTCCTGCGCGAGGAGACCAGCGGCGACGCCATCGAATCGCTCCATCATGGGCGCGCCGATTGCGTGCTGCTCGCCCTGCCCTACGCCACCGGCGAGGTGGATCGCGAGATCATCGGCGAGGATCGCCTGCTGATTGCCTTCCCCAAGGACGAACCGCGCGACCCGCCCGCCGAGATCACCCCGGGGATGATCGACGAGGGGCGGCTGCTGCTGCTGGAAGACGGGCACTGCCTGCGCGACCACGCGCTCGCCGCCTGCAACCGGCCGGAGCTGCGCGCGTCCGCCACGATGATCGGCACCTCGCTGCACACGCTGGTGCAGATGGTGGACAATGGCCTGGGCCTCACGCTGTTGCCGCAAATGGCGATCGACGCGGGTATCCTCGCCAACACCCAGATCGTCACCCGCCCGCTCGATACCGACAGTGCCTTGCGCCACATTGCGCTTGTCTGGCGCAAGAACAGCCCCCGCGGAGACGAATTCCGCCTGCTGGCCACGGAATTGCGCGACGGGTGAGCGGCGGGATAAGACCCGATCCGTGTTCTCGAGCGGGTCAGGAGATGGCCCCTCACGGGCGTAGGCCTGGCCCTCTGGAGGGCACCTTGCCGTCCGGCCAGGTGTCTCCGGCCGCTTGCCCGGGGCTTGGGTGACGAACCTTCGATGTTCGGCCCTGCTTCATTCTCTCCGCAACTTCGACCGGCAGCGGGATCGATGATCCCTCTACGTTCCAATGCACCATGGACGCCTCGTCGCACGAGCCGATGAGCCATGGCATCGCCGCGAGATGCGACGAAGCGTTGCGATAGACACGCATCGCAGCCTCGTCCGTCCAGACAGTGACAGTCCACAGCGAGAGTCCGGGCCCCGTAGCGAGATAGCCGCCGAGAAAGCCGGCGGCTCCGCGAAGCTGCCTGCGACTACGCCACGTGTGGAGCGCAATCACGGGAAGGAACCGGAAGCCTCTGGGTCGGAGGCGGGTCACCGAAACGAACGCCATTGCCCACTTCCCCCGTGATCAGCCCGCCATCATGACTGCACAATGTCAGGAGCACCGGCAAGGCTCGCCTTCCACCACCCGCACCGCTCCTGCACTGGCCCGCTCATTCCGGCGGCGGGTTCTGCACCACCTTCTTCTCCGCCTCTATACTCAGGCCATGGCGCAGCAGCATTGGCAGCTGCGTGAAGGTGAACACGAAGCTCAGCGGCATGAACACCCACAGCTTGGCCGCCAGCCAGTCTCCGAAGCTGAGGTACAGCCGGAGCCCCTCGTTCAGCGCGGCCAGCGCCAGGAAGAACACACCCCAATTGCGCGATAGCTTGAGCCAGCCCTCGTCGCTCAGCCCCTCGAAGGCCGCCTCCAGCAGCACCTTCAGCAGCGCCTTGCCCTTCCACCAGCCCACCAGCAGCGTCACGCCGAAGGCGATATAGATGATCGTTGGCTTGAGCTGCACGAACAGCGGATCGGCGAAAAAGATCGTCAGCGCCCCGAAGCCCACGATCAAGGCGGTCGAGAGCAGCAACATCGGCGAGATCTTGTTCAGCCGCCACTTGCTCACCACCAGCGCCACCAGCGCGGCGACGATGAACGCGGCCGTGCCCCGGATCACCGCGAAGATCTCGCCCGCCGGGTCCTCGCCATCGGGCGAATAGTGCCGGTAGGTCAGGAAGAACACTAGCAGCGGGCCGTAATCGACCGCCACGTTGATCCAGCCGGATTTCGCCTTCTTCTCCGGCTCGGCCACCTCCGCCATCACGCCACTCCCGCAATCACGCGCGCCACCAGATCCGGGTCGAACGGGCGCAAATCGTCCAGCTTCTCGCCCACGCCGATCGCATGGATCGGCAGGCCGTATTGCTCGGCCGCAGCCACCAGCACGCCGCCGCGCGCGGTGCCGTCCAGCTTGGTCATGATCAGGCCCGTCACCCCCGCCACCTCGCGGAACACGTCGATCTGGGCAAGCGCGTTCTGGCCGTTGGTGGCATCGAGCACCAGCACCACGTCATGCGGTGCCTCGGGGTTCAGCCGGCCGAGCACGCGGCGGATCTTGGCCAGCTCGTCCATCAGCTCGCGCTTGTTGTGCAGGCGGCCGGCGGTATCGACCACCAGCGCGTCGATCCCGGTATCCGTGGCGCGCTTCACCGCGTCAAACACGATGCTGGCCGGGTCGCCGCCCTCGGCGCCGCTGACCAAATCCACCCCCACGCGCCCGGCCCACACGGCCAGCTGGCCGATCGCGGCGGCGCGAAAGGTATCGCCCGCGGCCAGCAGCACACCGTAATCGTCTTCCATGAACCAATGCGCCAGCTTGGCGATAGTGGTGGTCTTGCCGCTGCCGTTGACCCCGATCACCAGGATCACCTGCGGGCGCGGGAAGGCGGTGATCTCCAGCGGGCGGGCCACAGGGCGCAGGATCGCGGCGATCTCCTCGGCCACCGCCTCCTTCAGCTCGCGCTCAGTGATGCTGAGGCCGAAGCGCTTCTCGGCCAGCTTGGCGCGGATGCGGGCGGCAGCGGCGGGGCCGAGGTCGGAGAGGATCAGCGCATCCTCCACCTCGTCCAGCGTGGCATCGTCGAGCTTGGCCGTGCCGACCACGCCGGTGAGATTGCCCGCCAGCCGCTCGGAGGTCTTGCGGAAGCCACCCAGCAGGCGGTCGGCCCAGCTGGCGTCGGTGTTCGCGGGAACCTCGTTCATGCGAGCAGCCCCGCCTCCAGCGTCTGCGGCATCACCGAGACAATGGCGCCCCGCGCCGTCCCCTGCGGCACCGCAACGCGGGCGAAGCTCTCGGAATATCCGGCGCCATCGGCCTCGGCGAGTACGCGCTGCGGCTGTCCGACCAGCTTCGCCAGCCAGCGCCCGCGCACCGCCGACACCTCCGCGCGCAGCTCGGCGGCACGGCGAAGAATGGTGGGCCGGTCCTGCTGCGGCATCCGCGCTGCCGGAGTGCCGGGGCGCGGCGAATAGGGGAACACGTGCCCATGCACGATGGAAAGCTCGCGGATAATCGCCCGATTGGCCTCGTGCATCGCATCGTCCTCCGTGGGAAAGCCGGCGATGAGATCGGCGCCGATGGCGATCTCCGGCCGCCCCGTGCGCAGCCGCTCGACCAGCAGCAGCGCATCGGCGCGCGAATGGCGACGCTTCATCCGCTTGAGGATCAGATCGTGCCCATGCTGCAGCGAGAGATGCACATGCGGCATCACCCGCGGCTCGGCGGCGAGCAGCTCGAACAGCAGCGGGTCGATCTCCACCCCATCGAGCGAGGAGAGGCGCAAGCGTGCCAGACCAGGAAAGGCCGCCAGCACCGCATCCACAAGCGCGCCGAGCGAAGAGGCGTTCGGCAAATCATGCCCCCAGCTGGTGAGATCGACGCCGGTCAGCACGATCTCGGCGGCACCCGTCGCGAGGTGGCGCTCCACCTCGCGCAGCACCTCGGCCACCGGAGCCGAACGGCTGGGGCCGCGCCCTTGCGGGATCACGCAAAAGGTGCAGGCATGATCGCAGCCGTTCTGCACGGCAATGAACGCGCGGGTGTGGCGGGGTGTCGTCAGCGCGGTTCCCGTGGCCGGCGCCACGTTCCAGACCCGTGGATCGAGCTTGCGCGCATTGGCCACCAGCCCGTCCACCTCGGGCATGGCGGCGAGCGCGGTGCGCTCCACCTCAGCCGCACAGCCGGTCACCAGCAGGCGCGCATCCGGGCGCGCACGGCGGGCACGGCGGATCGCCTGGCGGGTCTGACGCACAGCCTCGGCGGTGACGGCGCAGCTATTGACCACCACCAGTTCCCGCTCGCCCGCCAGCAGCGCGCGCAAAGTCTCGCTTTCGGCAAGGTTCAGGCGGCAACCCAGCGAATGCACCTCCACGCCAGAAGCGATTGGGGCGCCGCTCACGCGAAATCGCCCCAGTCGAAGGTGCCGCGATAGCTCTCGGCGGCGGGGCCGGTCATGGTGACGCGTCCGTCCTCGCCCCACTCGATGGCGAGGGTGCCGCCGGGCAGCTCCACCTCTACCGCGCGTTCGGTAAGGCCCCGGCGGATCGCGGCGACGACGGTGGCGCAGGCTCCGGTGCCGCAGGCGCGGGTGAGCCCGGCGCCGCGCTCCCACACCCGCAGGCGAATATGGCGGCGGCTCTCCACCGTGGCGACATTGACGTTGACCCGCTCGGGAAACAGCGGGTCGCATTCGATCTGCGGTCCGAGCCGGGCGAGCGGCACCGCATCGCAATCGGGCACGAAGAACACCGCATGCGGATTGCCCAGATTAACCGCGCAGGGCTGCTCCAGCTCCTCCCAGCCCACCGGCAGCGAGAGCGTATCGAGCGCATAGGCGATGGGGATCGCCTCCCATTCGAGCCGCGGGCGGCCCATGTCGACTGCGATGCCCGCATCGGTGGCGCGGGCGGCGAGGATGCCCGAGGCGGTCTCGATCCGCACCTCACGCCCGATCGGCCCGTTCGCTCCGTTGGCCCGCGCATGGCGCAGCGCCACCGCACGGGTGGCGTTGCCGCAGGCGGCCACCTCGTCGCCATCGGCGTTGTAGATGCGCATCCTGAGGTCGGCGCGGGCGGAGGGTGCCAGCAGTACCAGCTGGTCGCAGCCTATGCCGGTGTAGCGGTCGGCAAGGGCCCGCACGATGGCGGGAGTCATCGGCGGCAGCGGCTGCTCGCGCGTGTCGAGCACGACAAAGTCGTTCCCCAAACCGTGCATCTTGGCAAAGCTCGCTCGCATCGCTGCCACCTAGGGCGCACGGGGCACGAGGGCAATGGCCGGGCCGATTGCCTCCAGCCCCTCACCCGGATAGGCCGGGCCCGGCACAGGAGAGCGCATGAGCAACCGCAGATGGCTGATGAAGACCGAGCCCGAGGCATTCGGCTGGGATGATCTGCTCCGCGAGGGCGAGAGCCTGTGGGATGGCGTGCGCAACCACCGCGCGGCCAACAATCTGCGCGCAATGGCAGTGGGTGACGAGGCGTTCTTCTACCATTCGGTGAAGGGCAAGGAGATCGTCGGCATCGCCATCGTGAGCGAAGCGGGACTGACCGACCCCAAGGATGCGAAATGGGCCGCGGTGAAGGTGAAGCCGGTGCGCGCGCTCGAACGGCCGGTGACCCTGAAGGAGATCAAGGCGGAAGCGGAGCTGGCGGAGATGGAACTGGTGCGGCTCTCCCGCCTGTCCGTGGCCCAGGTCCAGGAAGATGAGTGGGAGCGGATCTGCGCCATGGCGAGGAGGTGAGCCTCGGAACGAGGTCGGCCGAAACCCGTTTAGAGACCATTGAACACAACGAGAGGAACGCTCCCATGGGTGAGATGAAAGACAAGGCCAAGGGCATCGCCAACGAGGTTGCCGGCAACGTCAAGCAGCAGAGCAACGACCCCGAGACCCGGGCCGACGGTCACGCGCAGGAGACCAAGGGCGAGATGCAGAACGTCAAGGGCAAGGTTAAGGGTGCGTTCGGCGACAAGGTCTGAACCACTCCAATCGCTTCGGCGATGATTTTGGGGGCCGCGCCGCAGGGCGCGGCCCCTTTGCATTCCGGCGGCCGTTTGCACCGGCTTGAAGTGGCCGCGCACCGGCTTACATGCCACCTGCATTGCTCGCGCAGCGGCTTCGCATCGCGGTCGGATCGAGGGTGCAAATCCAGTGCCGATCCGGGACGATGGGAGTGGCGTGCTGGCCTGTTGTTAGGGGAATGTTAACCGGTTGCGATGCGCTTGCAACCGCCGCCCGGCCGTGCCCGCCACCCGCTCCGCCGGCTCGTCAGCACCCGCGCCCCTTTTCAGTGGGCAACCCGCCAGACAGGCCTGCGCCCGGGCGATCTGCGCGATTTCCTGCTCGCCTATGCCGCGGGGCTGATCGCGTTCGGCACCTTTCTCGCCTGAGCCACTCAGGCGGTGGCGATCGCCAGCTTCTCGGCGCGGTGGAGCAGCAGGCCCAGCCAGGCCGAAACCAGACACATCGCCGCGCTCAGCAGCAGCTGCTCCACGATCGGCACTCCCGCCGCGGTCAGCCCTATTGCCAGCAGCGAGCCGCCGACCATCGCCCCGGCATTGACGATGTTGTTCGCCGCCACCGTGCGCGCCGCCTGTGACGGCTCGCACTTGGTGGTGAGGAAGGCGTAGAGCGGCACCACGAACATGCCGCCGCCCACCGCGATCAGCAGCAGGGTCGCCAGCATCAGCGGAGCCAGCGGCTGGACAAGGAATTCGTTAACATCCATCTCGCCGATGATCGCGACATCGGCCTGCCACGCGCGGCACACGAAGTAGAACGCGGCCACGAACGCACCCATCGCGATCACCGAAATCGGCGCATAACGGGCCGAGACATCGCCCTTCAGCAGCGCGTTGATCGCCACCGAGCCGATCGCCACGCCGATCGAGAAGATCACCAGGAACAGGCTGGCCACCTCCTTGGTGGCGAACAGCACGTTCTTCACCAAAGGCGGGAACTGGATGAACAGCACTGCGCCAATGGTCCAGAAGAAGCTGATGGC
Source organism: Erythrobacter sp. ANT-B3C2 (assembly GCA_001683845.1). Taxonomy (GTDB): domain Bacteria; phylum Pseudomonadota; class Alphaproteobacteria; order Sphingomonadales; family Sphingomonadaceae; genus Croceibacterium. The sequence goes on from LXQI01000008.1 coordinate 234,326, forward strand.
CAGAATGGCGTAGAACACCTCGCGCTGGTGCAGCGTGTTGCGCACCAGCGTGATGGAGGCGCGCAGCACGTGGTAATCGGGCGTCTGCCCTTCCTCGAACGGGGGCGCAGGCGGCACCGAGCGGCTGGTAATGTAGCCGACCACGGCGGTCACCAGCACCATGATGGCGGCGAATTGCACCGCGATGTAGCCCGCCAGGATCGTACCCGCCAGGATCGCCACATAGGTGCCCGCCTCGACCAGGCCGGTGCCGGCCAGCACCTCCTCGCGCTTCAGATGCTGGGGCAGGATGGCATATTTGATCGGGCCGAAGAAGGTGGAGTGGATGCCCATCGCGAACAGCGCCAGCAGCATCAGCGGGATCGCCAGATCGGTCAGCCAGCCGCCCTGCCAGGCGAGCAGCAGCCCGCCCGCGCCCACCACCATGATGAAAATTTCGGCCAGCTTCACCCAGCGGATGATCATCGCCTTGTCGCGCATATCCGCCAATTGCCCTGCATAGGCCGAGAGCAGGAAAAACGGCAGCACGAACACCGCCGAGGCGATGGCGCTGAACTGCGCCTCCGCCTCGGCCGAGCTGTAAACGCCGAACACGACGAACAGCACCATCGCATTCTTGTAGAGATTGTCGTTGAAGGCGTTCAGCAATTGGGTGGCGAACAGCGGCAGGAAGCGGCGTTGGCGCAGCAGGTGGAGCGAGGTGAACATGATCCCTGCCGTGCGACCTTAAACCATTGCACCTGCTGCCTTAGCGCTCCTGCTGGCACAAACAAGCGGAGCACCGCTTTTTCCCACTCGCAGAAGCGGCTAGGGCGGGCGCAATCGCAGGATTTCTACGCATGCTCTCACTTCCCAACCTCCTCACCCTTTCGCGGATCGTCGCGGTGCCGCTGCTGGTGGCGCTGCTGTGGTGGCCCGGCTGGCAGCTGGGCTATGGCCTGGGCTTCGCGCTCTACTGCCTGATGGGCGCGACCGATTACCTCGACGGGGTGCTCGCGCGATCGAGCGGGGCGGTGAGCCGGCTGGGCATGTTCCTCGACCCGATCGCCGACAAGATCATGATCGCCGCGGTGATCCTGGTGCTGACCGCCAAGGGGATGCTGACGGGGCCCTATGTGGGCGATCTGCATGTGATCGCCGGGCTGATCATCCTGATCCGCGAGATCGCCGTTTCGGGTCTGCGCGAATTCCTCGGCGGGCTGCAGGTGAGCATTCCGGTTTCGAAACTGGCCAAGTGGAAGACGACGCTGCAGCTGCTGGCGCTCGGCGCATTGATCCTGGCGGGTGCGGTGCCGCTGCAGGAGCAGGAATGGGTGCGCGTGGTCGGCCTCGCCAGCCTGTGGGCGGCCGCGGTGCTGACGGTGATCACCGGGTGGGATTATTTGCGCGTGGGGTTGAAGCACATGGATTGACGCGCCTCAAGGGAGGCGTGGTGGTGCGGGAGCCGCTGCTCTGTTTGTAAACGGCCGGGCCTCAGCCCCGCCACTGGCGCCGCTCCTCGGCCTGGCGCAGCACCTCGTAAGCGAGCTGGCAGGCCTGGAACGCACGCGCCGCCTGCTCGTCGCCGGGGCGGACATCAGGGTGGACCTCCTTGGCGCGGGCTCGCCAAGCCTTCTTGATGGTCTCGATATCGGCGTCGGGCTCCAGCCCGAACAATTCGAGCGCGCGCATCTCGTCCGCGCTGCGGGTGCCGTCTCCGCTGGCGGCCCAGCCGTAATGCGCGGCTTCGGCATAGCCGGCGTTCTCGCTCTGCTCGGATTTGGCGCGCGCCTCCGCTTCGGCCTTTTCGAGGCCGGCGAAATAGTCCCAGCGCGAATTGTAGTCAGCCGCGTGGCGCTGGCAGAAATACCAGCGCTCGGGGCTGTTGGGCGCCTTGGGCGCGGGGCAATCGCCCGGTTCCTCGCAGCCATGCCGGTCGCACAGGCGCACGGTGGTGGTTTCACGCCCGGAGCCATAGCCGCGCCAGCGCGGGAAACCCCAGTCGATCGAGCGTCGCACGCGGGTCATCGGCTTAACGAATTGGACAGCATCGGACCCATATAGGGATGGCATCGCAGTGCGGTAAACCGTCGCCGGGCTGCTTTGCGAAATCGCCTGCCGCGCAGGCTCTGGCGGGGTGAACGAGCCGGGCGTTCTGAGCCGGTTTACCGCGGCAACAATCGGGTCTGCTTATGTCCAGCCAGCTTGCCATTGCCGCCGCAGCCTCGCTGTTCGCGCTTTCGGCGGTGGCGCTGCTATCACCCGGATCGGCGCGGGTCCACGAGTTGCCGGCGCGAATAGGCGCGACGGTTGCGAGTGCCGCCGCGCCCATTGTATGGCTGAAGGATGTCGATTGATCAGTTAAGCACCACCGTCACGGCCCGGCGGTTCTGTGCCCAGGCGGATTCGTTCGCGCCCATGGACTTGGGCCGCTCCTTGCCATAGCTGACGGTTGTCAGCCGGTTGGCCGGGACGCCCAGGCTGACGAGATAGTTCAGCGCCGCATTGGCCCGCCGCTCGCCCAGAGCGAGGTTGTATTCGCGCGTGCCGCGCTCGTCGGCATGGCCTTCGATGGTCGCGCGCGCAGTGGCGTACTGCATCATATATTGCGCCTGCGCCTGCAGCGCGACCTGGTCCTGGCTGTCGATATTGTAACGGTCGGTATCGAAATAAATCGTGTCGCGCCCGCTCATCATCTGCATGAAATGGGCCTGCGTACCCGGCTGAGCGGCCCCCGGCGTTGCCGGGCCAGGGGTGGGTGCGGTCGTGGTGGGCATTTGCGGCGCCGGCGGCAGTTCCTCGGGTGCGTTGCGCGAGCACGCGCCCAGCGCGAGCGCGCCGGCAGCGGTAAGAGCGATGGCGTATTTATGCATGGGCCTCATCCTCCTTGGTGGTCGTTATTTAAACCTTTGTTCAAGATGAACGCAGTTAGGGCAGAACCGGTCCCCAGGCGGGGTCCGATGCGCCGACGGGCGTGGGCAGGCGCCGCTCGTTGCGGCCGGTGACATCCACCTGCCACAGCGACGCCTCGCCCGATCCGCGCTGGGTGCGGAAGAACTGCACGATGCGGCCGTTGGGCGCCCATGTCGGAGCCTCGTCCTGCCAGCTTCGCGTCAGGTGCCGCATGCCGCCACCCGAAGGCGTCATCACCGCCACGCGCAGATCACCCGCGATATGGGTGAAGGCGATGAGATCGCCGCGCGGGCTCCACTCGGGTGTGGCGCAGCGCCCGCCGAAGAAGCTGATACGCCGCTGGTTCGATCCGTCGGCATCCATGATGTAGCATTGCTGGCTGCCCGATCGGTCGCTCTCGAACACGATCCGGCTGCCATCGGGCGAGTATGAGCCGCCCACGTCCAGCCCCGGGCTGTCGGTCAGTCGCACCGGCTGGCCACCGGTCGCGCGCACGCGGTAGATTTCGGTGTTGCCGGCCGTCGCCATCGAGAACAGGATATGCTGCCCATCGGGGGCCCAGCGAGGGGCGAAGGTGGGGTTCCGGTTCTCGGTCACCAGGGTCTGCTGCCCGGTGGCAATGTCGTAGGTGAAGATCCGCGGGAAGCCGTTGAGGTAGCTCAGATACAGAATCTTCGAATAATCGGGCGAATAGCGCGGCGTCAGCGCCATGCTGGTGCCGCCCGTGATGAAACGGTGGTTGGCGCCATCCGAATCCATGATCGCCAGCCGCTTGACCCGGTTATCCTTTGGCCCGGTCTCGGCGATATAGGCGATCTTGCTGTCGAAGAACGGATCTTCACCCGAGAGGCGCGAATAGACCAGATCGGCGCATTTGTGCGCCGCGCGGCGCCATTCGCCGGGTGCGACCACCCAGCCCTCGCGCACCACTTCGCGCTGCAGCTGCACGTCGTACAGATAGCAGCCGACCGTCAGCCGGTCGTCGGCGCCCGCGCGCACATAGCCATGCACCAGCATCTCGGCCGAGCGGCCGCGCCAGGTGGCGTATTCGGGCGCGGTGATCTGGGCATAGCTCGGCTGGGGCAGCGAATCGGGGCCGGTTGGGCGGAACAGGCCATTGTTGCGCAGATCGGCGTAGACCACGCGGGCCAGTTCCTGTCCCAGCGCCGCGGTGCCCTGCGTATTGGCGGGGGTCGGCTGATCGCGGTTGGTCGCGAAGGCGGGGATGGCGATGCCCAGATCCTGCCACTCGCTCTCGTCGGTGACCGAGCCGGTCAGCCCCATCGCCTGTTCGATCAGCGCCTCCTGGCTCATCGGCGGCGGCGTGGGGGTCGTCGAGGAACCCGGCGGCGGGGCAGCGGCGGAAGCAGCCTGCTGCGCCGCGGCGGGGGTCGCGGCGAACAGCAGGACGAGGGTGCCCAGGGGGGCGAGGAACGGCTTGGTCTTCATCACAATCTCCGGTCGAAACGCCAGGAGGTCACACGCCTCCACTGGTCGTAGAATTCTTCGGGCAGGTCAAATGGCGCGGCCAGCTGCACCGCGCGAATCGCCCGTTCGGCATGGGTCCTCGCCTGCGGGCGGTTGGAATCGTTCACGCCCGATTGGCTGACCATCCGCGGCGTGCCGCGCAGGGTGCCATCCGGGTTGAGCTCGAAGCTGAGCTCGGTCACCAGCAATTCGGCATCGACGCCCTGCGGCGCGCTCCAGTGCGGCTTTAGCTGGCGGTTGATGGCCTGGCTGAGCGAGGCGCGCTCGGCGGGGCCGAAACTGGCGGCGGGCGTACCGGTGCGCTCGGTCCGCTCGGCAGCACCGGCACCGGCGAGGAAATCCTCGCCCAGGCGGCTGCCGCCCGTGCGGGGCGCCGGGCGCGGCGGCTCGGGGGCGGGGCGCGCTCTTGCCGGCGCGGGCGCAGGCGCCGGGGCTGGCGTGGGCCGGGCGGCCTGCGTTGGGGCGGGGGTCGGGCGCGCCGCCTGGGTCGGCGCAGGTCGGGGGGCCGGACGAGCTGCGGGCGTGCGCTCCACCGGGCGCGGCGGCGGCTCGCGCACGGCCTCCACCGGGCGGGGCGGCGGAGGCGGCGGCGGAGGCGCGGGCTCGGAAAAGGGCT
>LXQI01000008.1:239412-299412 GCA_001683845.1 Erythrobacter sp. ANT-B3C2
AGAGGATCGGTGCGATCGAGGCCTGCGGTGCTGACGCGGGATCGGGGGCGGTCGAGCGCAGGCTCACCTCTTCCGCCAGGCTGACCGAAATGGCCTCGGGCGGGGCAAGTTGTACGGGGGGTGCCTTGTCGTGCACCATCAGCACGGCGAAGATGCCGATATGGGCCGCGGCGGCGATCCCGAGCCCGAGCCGTTCCTCGGCGTTCAGATTGACGAGCGCTCCCATCGGCCGTCTGCGCTATGGAGCCGTGTCTGAACCGCTGGTGAGCAAGGAGATCGAATTGAACCCCGAGCGGTTCAGCTCACCCATCACCGCCACCACTCGGCCGTATTCGAGGCTGCGATCGGCCCGCAGCGTCACCTGCGGGCGCGGGCCATCGCCACCCGCGAGCGACTCGAGCGCCGCGGGAAAGCCCCCCACCTCGACCATCTCGTCTTCGATGTAGATGAAGCCCTGCTCGTCCACCGAGATGGTCAACTGGTCGGGGTCGGGGCTGGCGGGGTTGGCGCTGCTGTCGGGCAGCTCCACCGGCACCGCGCTGGTCAGCAAAGGGGCGGTGACCATGAAGATGATCAGCAGCACCAGCATCACGTCGACGAAGGGCGTGACGTTGATCTCCGACATCGGCGCGCGGCGCGAGCGGCGCCCGCCCCTGCGTCCCGATCCGCCGGACAGCCCCATCGCCATCAGCTGCGCTCCAGCTCGCGGCCGATCTGCGCGTGGACCCGGTCCGCAAAGCGCTGCATCCGCGCCTCGAACGCGCCCACCCGCTGGCCGAAGCGATTGTAGGCGATCACCGCCGGAATCGCCGCGAATAGCCCGATCGCGGTGGCGAACAGCGCCTCGGAAATGCCGGGCGCAACCACCGCGAGCGAGGAGTTCTGTTGCGAGCCGATCTGAAAGAAGCTGTTCATGATGCCCCAAACGGTGCCGAACAGCCCCACGAACGGCGCGACCGAGCCGGTGGTGGCGAGGAAGTTCAGCCGCTCGGCCAACACGTCGGCCTCGGTGGCGACCTGCCCCTCCATCACCAGCGCGACCCGCTGGCGCGTGCCCTCGCGGTCGCGCACGCCATCCTCGGTGGAGCTGTTGAGCTCGCCGATGCCGGCGGCGGCGACGCGGGCGAAGGGGTTGTCCCGGCGGCGCTTGCTGCCCAGCAGGCGGCCCGGCTCGTCCGCTTCCCAGAACTCGCGCTCGAAATCGGCGGACCGCTCGCTCACGCGGCGCATCCGCAGCGAGAAGGAGACGATGATCGCCCACACCCAGATGCTCGCCAGCACCAGGCCCAGGATCACCAGCTGCACCACGATATCGGCGTCGAGAAGCAGCTCGAGCGGGTCGAGCCGGGTGGGCCCGCCCGTTTCGGCGGCTCCGGCGGTGAGCAGAGACAGGATCATGCAGGGTCCTCGGGGTTCATCAGGGTCTGGAAGGCGGCACGCCACGCCGCTGGCTGGCGGCGCGGGCGGCCATCGGGCGCGACGAAGCCGACGCGGATGGTGGCCTCGGCCAGCAACTCGTCAGGTCCTTCCGCCCGGCGCAGGGCGCGCTGGATCAGGCGCACGCTGGCGGCGCCGAGTTCGGTGGCGCGGCTGGCGATGGTCACCGCATCGTCGAGCCGGGCGGGCGCACGATAGCGGATGGCGAGATCGGCCACCGCATAGGCGCCCTCCCCCGCCTCCACCGCCGCGCGCTGGTCGATGCCCAGCAGCCGCAGCATGTCGGACCGGGCCCGCTCGAACCATTTCAGATAATTGGCGTGGTAGACGACGCCCGAAAGATCGGTGTCCTCATAATAGGCGCGCACGGCAAACAGGTGCAGCGGGCCATCGAACAGGCCGGAGGGCGGTGCGGGATGCATGGCTCGTCCGCTTAGCGGCCGGTTGCTTGCGCTGGCAAGCGCGTCACCCGCCCGCCACCATCCGGCCGAGCGGCTGGCCGCCGAACAGATGGACGTGGAGGTGCGGCACCTCCTGCCCGCCATCGGCACCGACGTTGGCCAGCAGGCGATAGCCCGGCTCCACCAGCCCCAGTTCGCGCGCCACCGTGCCCACCGCGCGGACGAAGCCGGCGATCGTATCGGTCGGGGCGTGGGCGGAAAAATCGTCCCAGCTGACATAAGCCGCCTTGGGGATCACCAGCACATGCACCGCCGCCTGCGGGGCGATGTCGTGAAAGGCGAGCGCGAATTCATCCTCGAACACCTTCTTGCAAGGGATCTCCCCGCGCAGGATACGAGCGAAGATGTTACTAGGGTCGTAAGGCTGGGTCGGGTCGATCGGCATCAGCGGGTTCTTGCAGCCTTTTCCTGCAGGCCCGAGACACCCTCGCGCCGGTCGAGCTCGGCCAGCACCTCGGCCAGCGGGATCTCCTTCGCGCCGAGCAGAACGAGCAGGTGGAACAGCAGGTCGGCCGCCTCGCCCACCAATGCCCCGCGGTCCAGAGCCAGCGCGGCGACGACCGCCTCCACCGCCTCCTCGCCCAGCTTGCGGGCGATCAGCGGCACGCCACCGGCATTGAGCTGGGCGACATAGCTGGTTTCCGGCGCGGCATCGCGGCGGGCGGCGATGGTCGCTTCCAGACGGGTCAACGTTTCCATCGGTAGACCGTGCGGATCAGCGGCGGCCCGGTCAAGTATCAGCCGCGTGCCGGCAGGCCGGCGCTGCGGAGGGCGGCATGCGCCTCGGCGATGGTATGGGTGCCGAAATGGAAGATCGAGGCAGCCAGCACCGCGCTCGCATGGCCCTTCGTTACCCCTTCCACCAGATGATCGAGTGTGCCCACGCCGCCGCTGGCGACCACCGGTATCGAGACCTGCGTAGCAATCGCGCGGGTGAGCGCCAGATCGTAGCCACCTTGCGTGCCATCGCCATCCATCGAGGTGACGAGCAACTCGCCCGCGCCGAGCTCCGCCAGCTTGAGTGCATGGTCCACCGCGTCGAGCCCGGTGGCCCGGCGGCCGCCGTGGGTGAAGATCTCCCACCGGTTATGGCCTGTGCGCCGCGCATCGACCGAGGCGACGACGCACTGGCTGCCGAAGCGCTGCGCGATCTCGCCGACCAGTTCGGGCCGGGCGACGGCGGCGGAATTGACCGCGACCTTGTCTGCCCCGGCCAGCAGCAACGCGCGGGCATCCTCGGCGCTGCGCACTCCGCCGCCGACGGTGAGCGGCATGAAGCACACCGCAGCGGTGCGCTGCACGATGTCAAGCAGCGTGCCGCGCCCTTCATGAATGGCTGAAATGTCGAGGAAGCACAATTCGTCGGCACCGGCGGCATCGTAGGCCTGCGCCTGTTCTACCGGGTCGCCCGCATCCTTGAGATCGACGAAATTGACGCCCTTCACCACCCGCCCATCGGCGACATCGAGGCAGGGGATGACGCGGATGCGGACGGTCATGGCCTACTCCCGGGCCACCGCCAGAGCCTCGGCCAGATCGAGCCGGCCATCATACAGTGCGCGACCGGTGATGACGCCTTCGATGCCGACGGCACAATGCTCGGCGAGCCATTTTATGTCTTCGAGGCCCTTTACACCGCCGCTGGCGATGACCGGAAGGGGGGTGCAACGGGCCAGCTCCACGGTCGCATCCACGTTGCAACCGGTGAGCAAACCATCGCGCCCGATGTCCGTGAACAGCAGCGCGGCGACGCCGGCGTTCTCGAATCGATGGGCCATCTCGCTGACCGGCACATCGGAGAGTTCGGCCCAGCCTTCGGTCGCGACCATTCCGTCGCGTGCGTCGACCGCCACCACGATGCGGCCCGGATGCGCGGCGGCCATGGCGCGCACGAATCGCGGATCCTTCAGCGCGGCGGTGCCGATCACCACGCGGGCGACGCCGAGCGCGAACCAGCCTTCGACCGCATGGGCGTCGCGGATGCCCCCGCCCAGCTGCACCTGGCCGGGGAAGCTGCGGACGATCCCCTCCACCGCGGCGCGGTTGCGGCTTTCGCCGGCGAAGGCGCCGTCGAGATCGACCACGTGCAGGTGGGTGGCGCCAGCGGCCGCGAACAGGCGGGCCTGCGCGGCCGGATCGTCGCCGTAGATGGTGGCGCGCTCCATGTCGCCTTCGGCCAGGCGGACGACCTGGCCGCCCTTGAGGTCGATGGCGGGAAAGACGATCATGACCCGCGCGCTAGCAGCCGATCCGTTCCGCGTCACCCCGGCGAAGAGCCATCATTGCTCGCCGGGGTCCTTGGCCGCGACGAAGGCCTCGCGCGGGACATGGGTGATGCGGCAGGCGAGATCGGCCTCGCCGCTGGCGACGATGAAGTGGTCCTCCGCCTTCACGATGCCGGTCGTGAACACCACGTCCTGCAGATACATCAGATCCTTCAGCGGCTCGGTGAGATCGGTGCGGGGTTCGAGCAGCGGGGGGTGGCCGGTGGCGAGGACCTTCCACGGTTCGTGCTCGTCCAGCAGCGTCCAGAAGGTGCGGTAGATGCCGACGAGCTGTCTCGGCTCCACGCCGTGCCACAGGCTGAGCCAGCCTCGCTGCCCGGCCACTTCGGTGAGGATCGGCGGGGTGCCGCCGCCGATCCGCGAGCTGGAGGTGGTGCCTGCATGGGGGCGGATGTGCGGGTGCAGGCAGGGCTGCCAGTGGCGCGCATCGGGGCTGGAGGCGAGGTTGATCGAGGGGCCGGCATGGAAAGGGCTGCCGGGCGGATAGGCGAAGAACAGATCACCCAGCGGGCGGGTCTGCGCCCAGAACTTGCCGCCGATCAGCCCTTCGAAGATCAGCATGTCCTTGTTCTGGTGATCGAGCACGATGCCCTCGAATTGCCAGTCCAGCCCGTTGTCCGACGAGTAGAGGGTGGTGGAGTGGCGTTCCGGGCTGACCGAGCAGGTGGTCATGTACCAGCGGTTCCCCACCTTGCTGATCCGCGCATCCTCGACGCCGTAGCTCTGCCAATTGCCGGCCGGGGCGATGGCCTTGTCGTAGTGGATTGCGCGCAGCTCCAGCCCGTCGGGGCTCAGTTCCACCGGCAGCAGCCACGAGAGCGAGGTGAGCGCCATCACCTTCCAGCCGTGGCCGTGGAGCAGAAACTTGCGCGGATCGGCGGTGTCGGCCAGCTCCAGCGGCCAGGCATCGAGCACGTAGCCGCCGCCGCTGCGGGCTTCGGCATCCCAGCGGATGGCGTGGACCGCGCCATCGAAGACCGGCTTTGTCAGCGCCTCGGCCACACGCACCATCAGCAGCAGATTGCCGTTCGGCAGCCGGGTCATGCCCGGGTTGAAGGCGCCCAGCACGTGCGTATCGGCCTCCAGCTGCCCGGCGAGGGGGGAGCGGGCGAGGTCAATATCGTGCGGGGTGAGCACCAGCCGGTCGATGGCGAAGCTCACCGTTCGGGCACCCGCGGATTGATCATCAGCTGCTCCATTGGGCATGTCCCTTCCGGGGCGGAGACGGGCGGGCCGGGGGCGGGTTCCCAGGAGGGTCAGGGGTTCCAGTCGAGGAAGCGGGCGAGCAGCGCTAGGCCGTAGGACTGGCTCTTTTCCGGGTGAAACTGCACGCCCACGATGTTGCCCTCCGCCACCGCGGCGACGAGGCCGCCGCCATGATCGGTCATCGCGGCGATGCTGCGGGGGTCCTCGGGCAGTAAGTGGTAGGAGTGGAGGAAATAGGCCTCGCCCGGCACCACCAGCCCGCCGCCATCGGCATGGAGGCCCGGCTCCACGTCGTTCCAGCCCATGTGCGGCACCTTGATGGTGGGATCCGTGCGCTCGATCGGGCGGACTTCGCCCGGTATCCAGCCCAGACCGGCGGTGGTGCCGTGTTCCTGCCCCACGCTGGCGAGCAGCTGCATGCCCACGCATATGCCGAGGAACGGCACGCCGCCCTCCAGCACCCGCTCTTCCAGCGCCTCCACCATGCCCTCGATACTGCGCAGCCCCTCGGCGCAGGCGCGGAACGAGCCGACCCCCGGCAGCACGATCCGCCGGGCGCCGCGCACGATAGCCGGATCGGCGGTGATGGTGACCCGCTCGGCCCCGGCGGCGAGCAGCGCATTGTGCACCGAATGCAGATTGCCCGCGCCCAGATCGACCAGCGCGAGGGCCTCAGCCATTTTGTTGGCGCCTCACGCGCCGGCGCGAACGTCCGCCCGCTCGGCTTTCCTCGCTTCCTGCCGGCTGAAGCCGGCATCGCTGCGGGCGGCCCGTTGGCCTTGCGGACCCGGGCGGGTCCGTCATGGCGCGGTTTTGAAGGTGATTAGCCACCCAGTTGCCCTTTTGTGGAGGGAATGGCGCCGCCTTTACGGGGGTCCAGCTCCACGGCCTGGCGCATGGCGCGGGCGAAGCCTTTGAACACGGCTTCGCAGATGTGGTGGTTGTTCTGGCCGTAGAGCAGCTGGATGTGCAGCGTTATGCCGGCGGCCTGCGCCACCGAGTGGAACCAGTGTTCGATCAGCTCGGTATCGAGTTCGCCCAGCCGTTCCTGCGTGAAGCCGGCCTTCCACACCAGCCACGGGCGGCCCGAAATATCGAGCGCCACGCGCACCAGCGTCTCGTCCATCGGCGAATAGGCGGTGCCGTAGCGGCCGATGCCGCCCTTATCGCCCAGCGCCTGCGCCAGCGCCTGGCCGAGCGCGATGGCACTGTCTTCCACGCTGTGGTGCGCATCGATGTGGAGATCGCCCTTCACCTTCAGCGTGAGATCGATCAGCGAATGGCGGGCGAATTGTTCCACCATGTGGTCGAGGAAGCCGATGCCGGTGGCGATCTCGTAATGGCCCGAGCCATCGAGATCGAGTTCGACAAGGATGTCGGTCTCGTGGGTCTGGCGGGCGATCCGTCCTGTGCGCATGGGGCGTTCGCTAGAGCGGTGCGCGGGCCGGCGCAAGCTGTGCGCGGCGGGGCTTTCCCGCTTGACCGGGCGCGCGGGCGCGGCCACCTACCGCCGCATGAGCGACAACGCGCCCGACAGCCTGATCCCCTACGACGAGATCGTGCAGGAAGCACTGCGCGCCGTGGTGGGCCGGGTGCTCGGCTCGGTGGAGCGTTCGGGCGGGAATCTGCCGGGTAACCATCATTTCTACATCACCTTCAAGACCGCCGCGCCGGGCGTGAACATCCCCAAGCAATTGCGCGAGCGCTTCCCGGACGAGATGACTATCGTGCTGCAGAACAAGTTCTGGGACTTGCAGGTGGTGGAGGACGGCTTCTCGGTGGGCCTCACCTTCAACGCGGTGCCCGCCAAGCTGCAGATCCCGTTCGGCGCGATCACTGCCTTCGTCGACCCGGCGGTGGATTTCGGGCTGCAGTTCCAGGCGGTCGGCGATCTCGAGCCGGCGGCGCATGAGGCGGCCGAAAACGACGGTTCCGGCACGGATGAGGAACGCGGGGTAGCGACGGACGTTAATTCTCCCGACGACGGCTCCAATGTCGTGACGGTGGATTTCGGTCGCAAGAAGTAGCGCGCCTGCCATTACGACCGGCGGCCACCGAAAGCACGACGGGGAGCAAGGGGCAGGATGGCTGGCAGGAACATCACGACCAGGCTGACGGATGGCGGCGCGCGAGGGATTCGCCGCGCCTATCGCACGGCCCGTGGCACGGCGAACACAGTGCCGGGGCCGAGCACCAATCCAGCCACCAACCTGCTGATTACCGACATCGCCATGCGCGGCGCGACACTGCTGTTCCGCCGCGCGATGCAGCAGGGCATGCTGCGGATGCGCTTCGACCCCGAGAAGGCGCGCGAGATCGTGCAGGGGCGTTCGCTGCGCCAGACGCTGGTCTCTGCAGCGGCATCGCGGATGGCGATGCATTCGGTGCCCGGGTTCCTGCTGGTGAGCAGCGGACTGCTGGCCAAGACGGTGATCGATCGCAGCCAGGGCCGCCGCGCCCGGCACAAGGGCGAGCGGGAGCTTGCCGAGCAGGCAGCGAGGGCCCCCAAGGACAGCGACCAGCCCAACTGAGCGTGGCTGGCGCGGGGTCGAGCGCCGCTTCGCCGATGGGCCGCTGCCGGACGCAAGGCCCGACGCAAGACTTGCCTTGGCAGCCCTGCATGCGCCAACAGCGCGCATGGACGCCCCTCCCCCTCCCGCCGCTGCTGCGCACGATTGCCCGGAGCTGCCCCGCCGGGGGCTGATGTTCATCCTCTCCTCGCCCTCGGGTGCGGGCAAGACGACCATGGCGCGGCGCCTGCTGGAGGCGGAGGAGAACCTGGCGATGTCGGTCTCGGTCACCAGCCGCCCCGTCCGGCCGGGCGAGGTGGAGGGGCGCGATTATTGGTTCACCGACCGCGAGCGGTTCATGGCGATGGAGCGCGAGGGCGCGTTTCTCGAATGGGCCGAGGTGTTCGGCAATCTCTACGGCACCCCGCTGGCGGAGATCGCCGAGGGGCTGCGAGAGGGGCGGGATTTCCTGTTCGATGTCGACTGGCAGGGGGCGCAGCAACTCTCCCAGCGGGCCGGGGCCGATGTGGTCTCGGTGTTCCTGCTGCCGCCCAGCATCGAAGCACTCGAAGCGCGGTTGCGGACGCGGGCGACCGACAGCCATGCGGTGATCGCCGCCCGGATGGCGCGGGCGCGCGACGAAATCGGCCATTGGGATGCTTATGATTACGTGGTGGTCAACGAGGTGGTCGATCATTGCTTTCAGCAGGTGCGCACGGTTCTCGCCGCCGAGCGGCTGCGGCGCCAACGGCAGACCGGCCTGATCGATTTCGCGCGGACGCTGATGCGCTAGGGTTGTGCGGCCGTTGCGGGCGGATGTGCGCCAGTTCAGGGCGGTTTGATCGCGTCGCTATGCGCGTCACCGGCAGGGATTTTGGACCCCTAGTGCTGAAGGGCGGGCGGGAGCCGGATCTCAGCCACGGGGCGTTCCAGCATCAGGCGCTTGAGAGGGCGTGAGCACGTCGATGCGCCAGCCTTCCGCAGGACGCCGGGGCGGTGCGCGACTGGCGCTAGAAAGCCCGGCTCCAGCGCAGTGCCATGCCCGTGTCATCGGGGAGGGCGGAGTGGTGGCCGGGTTCGCGGCGGTAGAACAGGCTGGCTGCCGCATGGCCCTGAAGCAGCGGGCCGCGCCAGGCGAGTTCGGCGTTCAGCTCGCGCCCCTGCGGCGCCAGCGCGAGCGAGCGGATATCGTACCCGGCGCTGCGGGTGGCGTAGTCCCAGGTGCTTGGCAAAACCAGCCCGAGCGCGCCGCTTTCCACCCGCAGCGGCTGGGCCACCCGGATGGCGATGCTGTCGCCGGCCATGAACAGGTCTTCGCGGGAGAGGTCGAGCGACCAGGCGCGGCTGGCGAGCCCCGAACCCGGAGCGACGAGGCCGCCTTCGCGCGCGCCGGTCCAGCCCTGGCGCAGCGCACCGCCGAGCCGCCAGCGCGGCGCCAAAGCCCAGCTGGCGCGAGCATCGAGGAACACACTGTCCGCCCCGGCAAGGCCGAAGCTTTCGTGAAAGCGAGCGCCCAGCAGCGTGTGCTCTTCGGCCAGCCATGACACACCGATCGTGCCCTCCAGCGTCCCCAGCCGGCGGTCGAGCGCGATACCGTAAGTGGCGACCTCTCCGGTGCCGCGGCGCCCGGCCAGCTGCTCGGCCCGCGCCATGGGCGCAGAGCTCAGCACCTCGCCGGTATCAGCCGCGAGGGTCAGACCCCAAGGGCCGAATTGGTGGCGGACCGCGGCCGCGGCGTCGGACCGGCGCAGCATGCCATCGCTTGCCATTGCCGAAGGAGCGATCATGAAGGCCGGGCGCTCCTGCCCCTGCAGTTGGACGACGAGCCCGTCGGCGGCCTCGCGGTAGGCGATGCCTAGCGTGGTGCCGGGCGCAAGTTGCGCGGCCACGCGGCCGGCGAGGACGCGGGCCTGCTGGGCATCGCCCGGGGTCAGGCGCAGCTCGCCCAGCTCCGGGGCGTCGGCAGGGTCACCCGTGCCGGCGATGCTGAAGGCGGCCGAGACGCTCGGGCTGGCCATCGCGATGGTGCGCTGCTCGCTCCCGATCGCGGCACGCAGACGCTCGGGCGCAGGGGCACCGCGCAGCGTACCGGCAAGATCGACCGAGAAGGCCCGCTCGAAGCGATCCAGCACGATGGCCGGCAACGCGCCGCCGGCAAAGGCATCGCCCATCGCCGGGGAGGCGGCGCCGGTGCCATCGGCCATCGCCACCGCCTGCCCACCGGCAAGTGCCGTGCTGCCGACCGGGCGGAACGCCGCGGCGATATCAAGAATGCCCCGACCATAGACCGGATCGGTGCCCGGCGCCCCGGCATCGAGCGCGGTTTCGAGCAGGATCGTGGCGATCTGGCGGCCGGTGAGGTTCGGAAAGGCCTGCGCCAGCAGCGCCGCCGCGCCCGAGACCTGCGGCGCCGAGAAGCTGGTGCCGGAGTACAGGTACGAAAAGCCCTCCGAATCCACCAGCAGCTTGCCGTTTTCATAGGTGCAGCAGATCCGCTCGCCGAGAGCGGCCAGGAAGTTCTCGCCCTTCGTGCCGGGACGGTTGCTGAAGCTCGACATCTCGCCGCGATCGTTGATCGAGCCGACCACCACGACTCCGCCGGTGCCCGCGCTGTTGATCCCGGCGGCAAAGCCGTTCAGCTCGGCCAGGCCATCGTTGCCCGAGGCGACGACCACCAGCGAGCCGAGTTGGACTGCCCGCGCCACCGCTGCCCGCAGCGCGGCCGATGTCCCCTCCCCGCCCAGCGAAAGGTTGATGACCTTCGCGCCATTGTCGGCGGCGAAGGTGATGGCCCTGGCAATGGCGCTGTCGGCGAACTTGCAATCGGCCTCGGCATCGCTGTTGCCGTCGAGCGCACAGCTGCCGGGGGTATCGGTGCGCAGCGCCATGATGGTCGAACCAAAGGCAATGCCCAGAATGCCGACCCCGTCGCGCGCGGCGGCCGCGACCATGGCGACGTTGGTGCCATGATCATCCGGTCCGCCGAGCGGGCGCGAGCTTCCGCCGATGTCGCGCGAGAGGGGCGAGACGCGGCCGGCAAATTCGGGGCTGTCCTCGTCGATCCCGCTATCGACCACGGCAATGGTGACGCCGCGCCCGGTGGCACCCCGGCCCCAGGCAGTGGCCGCATTGTGGAGCGGCGCGCCATTGGAACGGCGGAACTCGCGTGTGTCGAACTGGGGCGGCACGGGATTGCCCGGTGGCAGGCGGGTGGCAGGCACCATGCCGGGCGGCGGAGTGGGCGTGGGCGCCGGTGTCGGAGCAGGGATGGGTGCCGGAGTCGGGGTCGGAGTCGGGGTCGGAGCTGGGGCCGGAGTCGGAGCTGGCGTGGGGCTTGGCGCCGGGGCCGGAGCCGGGGTGGGAATTGACCCGGTGGGCGGAGGGGGCGTGCTGATCGTCCCGCCGCCACCGCCGCCGCCGCAACCGGCGAGCAGCACGGCCGGCAGCAGCAGTGCCGCGCCCAGGCGTAGCCGCGCCTTGCGCGATCTGAACGGGACACGGATCAACCACCAACCCCTGGTTACGAACGGGAAGAGGAACCGCTGATACGCCTGCGATACCTAATTGCGGGTGAACGGAACCGCTGCCGCCGCTTGCCCCTATTCGGGCGGGCCGCTAGCGCGCGGGGCTCCCATCCGGTCGCAGGAGCCGCCGCCATGTCCGCCGATCTCGAACGCGCCATCGCCGAGGCCTGGGAGCGCCGCTCCGCGGTCTCGCCCGCGAGCGACGATGTGCGCGGGCCGGTGGAGGCGGCGCTGGGTCTGCTCGACCGGGGCGAGGCGCGGGTGGCCGAGCCCGATGGAGCGGGGGGTTGGCGGGTCAACCAATGGCTCAAGCAGGCGGTGCTGCTCTCCTTCCGCCTCACCGACAATGCGCTGGTGGAGCACGGCGCGGCCGGGGCCCCCGCCTTCGACAAGGTGCCGAGCAAGTTCGCCGGCTGGGACGAGCGGGCCTTCCGTGACGCGGGCTTCCGCGTGGTGCCCGGGGCGATCGTGCGGCGGGGTGCCTTCGTGGGCGCAAATGCGGTGCTGATGCCCAGCTTCGTCAATATCGGTGCCCATGTGGGCGAGGGAACGATGGTCGATACCTGGGCCACCGTGGGCTCGTGCGCGCAGATCGGCCGGGGCGTGCATATCTCTGGCGGGGCGGGGATCGGCGGCGTGCTCGAGCCGCTGCAGGCGGAGCCGGTAATCATCGGCGACGGTGCCTTCATCGGCGCCCGCGCCGAAGTGGCCGAAGGGGTGCGCGTGGGCGAAGGCGCGGTGCTCTCGATGGGGGTATACCTGGGCGCCTCCACTAAGATCGTCGACCGGGCGACGGGCGCGGTGCACCGCGGCGCGGTGCCGCCCTATGCGGTGGTGGTGCCCGGCAGCCTGCCCGGCGCGGCGCTGCCCGACGGCACGCCGGGGCCCGCGCTCTATTGCGCGGTGATCGTCAAGACGGTGGATGCGCAGACCCGCGCCAAGACCGGAATCAACGAGTTGCTGCGCGATTAGTCGCCCTCACCCCAGCGGTTCTGGCGAAGGAACATTCGCGCTGGCGGACCGTAAACAGCGGCGGGATCGATGAAAAGGCACCATGCATGCGCAAAGAGAACGGCGAAGTTCACACCCAGACCGACGAGGCGCGCGGTGGCAGCACGCCGCGTCGGATGCGCTGGATTTTGCTGATCAGCACTGTGGCCGCGATCGTGTTGCTGTCCGCCGTCTGGATGATTGGCGCGGCAAGCGTGGACAGTACGGATTCGCAGATCAATGCGACCCGGATCGAACAAAGCCGGGAGGTGGACCGCAGCTCGGACGCCATGCTGAGCGACGGCTTCGATGAGTTCGGTTCCGAAACATCGAGCGATGTGGCGCGGGAGGGGGACGCCCCGGCGCGCACCGTACCAAACTGATATCGGGGGCCCTTGAGGATGAGTGATGGCAAAAGCTTCAGCAAGGGCCAGACGGTCAAGTGGCACTGGGGTTCGGGCGAGGCGTCCGGCAAGATTGACGAGCGCTTCGACCGGCGGGTGCAGCGTACGCTGAAGGGCAGCAAGATCGTGCGCAACGGCAGCAAGGAGAACCCGGCCTATCTGATCGAGCAGGAGGACGGGGATAAGGTGCTGAAGCTCGGATCCGAACTGGAGAAGGGCTGAAGCCTGTTGCTGCGGCGCGCAGGTGCTGTTGCCGATGCTTCGCCGCTACGATCTGATGGAAGATGAGTGACGGCACCGGGCTGTCGCGCTTCGTCAAGGCGCAGGCGAGCATCCATGCCGAGGCGCTGGCGGAATTGCGCGCGGGCGAGAAGCGCAGCCACTGGATGTGGTTCGTGTTCCCGCAGATCGCCGGGCTCGGGCACAGCCCTACCGCGCGGTTCTATGCCATTGCAGGGCGCGGCGAGGCCGAGCTTTATCTGGCGCATGATGTGCTCGGGCCCCGGCTGGCGGAGTGCACGCAGGCGATGCTCGGCTGGGTCGGCCGGCGCAGCGCGCAGCGGATCCTGGGATCGGTGGATGCGCTGAAATTCGCCAGTTCGATGACCCTGTTCGAGGCCTGCGCTACCGAGCCGGCGCCCTTTGCCGCGGCGCTCGAAGGTTTTTGCGGGGGAGAGCGCGACGCGGCCACTCTCGCGCGGCTCGGCTAGCGCTCCGGCTGCCGAACGAGCGCTGATCGTCCACGCCGCGGTGCGCCCAAGGCCGGAACAAGCGTGCGGCGCCAGCGGTTCAGAAGCCGCAACAGCCGGAGGCCTCATGACCAAGAATCTCGCCGACATATCCACCGCCATGCGCGAGATCGACTTCTGCATGCTCGTCACCCGGGCGGCGGATGGCTCGCTTGGCGGGCGGCCGATGAGCAACAACCAGGATGTCGCCTACGAGGGAACCAGTTGGTTCTTCACCAGCGACGATACGCGCATGGCGCAAGACATCGCCCGCGATGCTTCCGTGGGGCTGGTCTATAGCGGCAAGGCAGGGCTCAAGGGGCTGATCGGCGCGCCGGGGCTGTTCATCCATGTCGAGGGCGAGGCGCGCCTGGTGCGCGACAAGGCGGCCTTCCGCGAGCACTGGACCAAGGATATCGAGCGCTGGTTCGAACAGGGCGTGGACACGCCGGGGATGGTGCTGATCGAGGTCGCGGCCAAGCGCGTCCATTACTGGGATGGCGAGGATGAGGGCGAGGTGCGGCTGCCGGTGGGCGCTGCTTGAACAAGCCCGGCGGCACGCAGCCCCTGCGCGTCGCGGCGCGCCTGCGGCCGGCGGCGCGGTGGCTGCTGGCGCTGTTCTATGCGGTGGCCGGCTGGTTCCATCTGACCACGCCCGAACCGTTCCTGCAGATCATGCCCGGTTTCGTGCCGATGCCCGAGGCGGTCGTCCGGGTGACGGGTTGGGCCGAGCTGGCGGGAGCGGCGGCGCTGGTGCAGCCGCTCTCACGGCGCCTGCGGATCGCGGGCGGCTGGGGCCTGGCGCTCTATGCGCTGGCGGTGTGGCCGGCGAATTTCAACCATTTCGCGCTTGATATGGCGCGCGCGGAAGGTGGACTGGGCCTCACCTACCACCTCCCGCGCCTGCTGGCGCAGCCGCTGCTGATGTGGCTGACGCTGTGGGCGGCCGAGGCGGTGGAGTGGCCGTTCGGGCGGGGGCGCAGCTAGCGCCCCGCGCCGGGCGGCTTGGGTGGGGGCTCGCGCACGAAGGCCGCGGCGAGCCCCCCTTCCCGCCGGTCAGCTCAAGTGCTTGGAGACCGCGGCGGTCATCTTGAACATTGAAATCTGCTCCTTGCCGATCACCTTGCCCAGCTTCTCGTCGGGGTTGATCTGGCGCTTGTCCTTGCTGTCCTGCAGGTCCTTGCCCTTGATGTAGACCCACACCTTGCTGGTCACCTCGGCGCGGGTCATCGGGCCCTTGCCGACCACCTCTTCCAGCTCGGGCGAGACCGTGACCGGTTTGGTGAGCGCATTGTTCTTGGCTGCCATGTGTCAGTCCTTCCTGGTTGCTTGTTCGTAATTGTTCCGGACGAATAGCCCTGCGGGTTCAATCGGCACCCCCATCGGCCGCCCCGTCCCCGTCCCCGTCCCCGCTTTCATCCTCGTCACTCTCCTCGCGGGCGTAGGTGCCGGTGAGCAGCGCGGCGGCGAGAACGTGGCCCTCCATTGCTGCCAGCAATTCGTCGCGCGTGGCGCCGGGCAGCAGCGTCAGCGGCCGGTCGAGCGCGAACAGCTGAAAGGCGTAATCGTGCGGACCGTGGCCGGCCGGCGGATCGGGCAGCAGCCATTCGGAATTGCCGAAGGCGTTCTTGCCGACCCGCGGCGGCACCTCGCCTTCGAGCAGTTGGCCCTGCTGCGGGGCGAGGCCCCACACCAGCCAGTGGCAGAAGGGCTGCGGCGCGGGCGCGTCGGGATCTTCCACCACCAGCACCAGCTCCTGCGTGCCGTCTGGCGGCGCGGTCCAGTCGAGTGGCGGGGCGACCGCATCCTCCTCGTCGGCGGTGAAGCTGGGATCGAGCTCGCCAGCGTCGTGGAAGGCAGCCGAGCGCAAGGCAAAGCCGCCCTTGCCCAGCAGATGATCGCCACCCAACCGGGCGATGGCCAGCTTTCCGTGGCCGGCGCGGGCGCCCTTGAGCACCTTGCCAAGCCATGCGGGCACATGTTCGAGCATCTCTCGCAGCCTCTCCCCGCTTCTCGCGCGTGTCGTGTTGGCGCTTCGTGCCCGCTCGCCGGGGCGAAGGCAAGGGCTGCGCCGCCTCCGGCGATGTTAAACACCCGATTGCGTTGGTGCGCCCCCCTCGTTTTGGTCTGATACATCAAGAAGATGCGAGCCATCGCTTCCTGCCGCTCACCAGCGCACAGGAGCAAAGTCGCTTGCTTACCCACCGGGCGAGGAATAGGCTGAGCGATAGAGAACGGGCCGCTAAATGTTTGAGGATGCAGACATATTATGATGCGCCAGACCAGAAGCGGGCTGACAGCCTGCTGCCTTGCGGCGTTGCTGACCGGATGCGGCGGCGGCGATAACCGGAACAGCGGCGGCAGCTTCGCCGGCCCGCCCACGCCCGCGCCGACCACCGGGCCGGCGCCCAGCCCGACGAGCACGCAATGCGCGCTGCGCGAGCGGCAGGACTGGGCGTTGGCCCGCTTGCAGGAATGGTATCTGTTTCCCGACCTGCTCGACAGCTCGGTCAATCCCGCCAGCCACACCACCGTGCAGGGCTATATCGATGCGCTGGTGGCGCCCGCGCGGGCGTTGGGGCGCGACCGATTTTTCACCTACATTACCTCGATTGCCGAGGAGAACGCATTCTACGAGCGGGGCTCCAGCGCCGGCTTCGGCGTGCGCCTCTCCTACGACACGCCCAATCGGCGCGTGCTGGTGACCGAAGCGTTCGAGAGCGGTACCGCTCTGGCCGCCGGGATCGACCGAGGCGCGCAATTGATCGAGATCCAGACGCCCGGCCAGGCTTCGCAGAGCGTCGAGGCGCTGATGGCGATGGGTGGTTCTGCCGCGGTGGTCAACGCTCTTGGCCCCAGCGACCCCGGCGTAACCCGCACGCTGGTGTTCCGCGACCCCACGGGCGTGACCCGCACCGCCACCATCGCCAAGACCGATTACACGCTCGACCCGGTGTCCGACCGCTACGGCGCCCGTATCATCATGGATGGCGGCAAGCGCGTGGGCTATCTCAATTTGCGAACCTTCATCAACACCGCCGAACCGGACCTCCGCGCGGCGTTTGCCGATTTCAAAGCACAGGGCGTGACCGAGCTGGTGATCGACCTGCGCTACAATGGCGGCGGGCTGATCTCGATCGGCGAATTGCTGGGCGACCTGATGGCCGAAGGGCGCAATGGCCAGCTGTTCGAGTACATTGCCTTCCGCCCATCCAAGTCGAACCAAGACAAGAGCTACTTCTTCCGGGTACAGCCGCAATCGATCGCGCCCACGAAGATCGCCTTCATCGGCACGGGCAGCACCGCTTCGGCCAGCGAGCTGGTGATCAACGGCTTCGTGCCGTTCCTGGGAACCAACATGGCGCTGATCGGCAGCAACACCTTCGGTAAGCCGGTGGGGCAGATCGCGCTCGACCGCCCAGCCTGCGACGATCGCCTGCGCGCGGTGGCGCTGAAGATCGAGAATGCCAACCGGCAGGGCGAATATTATAACGGCCTTGCAGCCACCGTGCCGGTCACCTGTGCTGCGAGCGACGATGTGACCCGGCAGCTGGGCGACCCGCAGGAGGCGATGATCAGCGTTGCGCTCGATTTCCTGGCCGGTCGCGCCTGCACCCCGATCAGCGCGCGCCTCGGCGCGAGTGCGGCGGAGGCCGGCACGCGGATCGGCACCCCGGCGATTCGTGAGGCACTGACGCCTGAACAGCCGGCGGATACGTTCCAGCGCGAGGTGCCGGGCGCCTTCTGAGGCGGCGGCTGGCGGCGGATCGAACAGGCGCCGCAGGGTCACCCTGCGGCGCTGAAGGCCGAGGCATAGCTGAATGACAACATCCCCAAGGCGGGTTGGTACCGGCTCGGGCAACGCGCCCCTTCAGCCTTTCGCCGAGTGGGCGACTGGCCCAGAAGAGAGCGGTCAGTCCTCCGAAATTTCGCCGAGCGTTTCGCCGGAGAGATCATCGTCCTCCTCCAGCGCGATATCGCCCAGTGCCACCACGCCGACCAGCCGGTCGTCATCGTCGGTGACGAACAGGCGGCGGATCTGCTCTTCCTGCATGATATCGGCCGCGTCTTCGATCTCGGTATCGGGGCTGACGCAGATCGGATCGGGGGTCATCACATCGCCCACTTCGGTGTCGGCGCCTCGGCCTTGCGCGACGGCGCGGATGGTGATGTCGCGGTCGGTGACCACACCGATCAGGCGCCCGTCGTCCACCACCGGCACCGAGCCGTAATCGCCCTCCGCCATCTTCATCGCGACCGAGCGCAGGCTATCGGTGGGCTGGCATGTATCGGGATCGGCCGTCATGATCTCGGAAACCTGCATCGCTTGCTCCTCGGTGAGTTCGTGAGTGGTTGCCCCGCATCAACGCAGCAGGGAGCCGGTTCGCTCCCGCAGACTGGCGCGCCCTCAGGGCGCCTTTGGGGATGCCCTTGGCGGGATGCGGTCTGCACCCCGCCAGGGCTGGCGGTCAGGGAAGCTGGCGCGCCATTTCGTGATGGCGCTCGATGATCGGCGCGGTGGTGGTGGCGAAGGTGCGCAGCGACGCGGCATCGCCGCTCTGGCCGTAGTTCTGCATCAGTTCGAGCGCCTGTTCGTGCGCGGCGACCTGCTGCTCCTTGTAGAGATCGTCGAACTCATCGGCCGAGGCGGCGCGCAGCTCCCTCAGCTTTTGCTGCTGGTCGGCGGTCATTTGCGGGGAGACGATCACGCCCTGCGCCTGGCCGGCGGCGGTGCGCAGGTTCTGGGTCGCGGTGGTGTGATCGTCGATCATCATCTGCGCGAACCGGCGAACGCCCTCGTCCTGGCTCATCTCTTGCGCGATGCGGGCTGATTCGAGCTCGAACATATCGGTCGCGGCGGCCGCGCTGGCGAAGCCCTGCGGGGTGGAGGGATCGGTCGCATCCATCGGCATGGTGCCCGCGGTGGTGGTGGTGCCCGTCTGGTCAGTGGCGACGACGGTCGTGTCATCCTCGGCGGTGCCGCAGGCTGCGAGCGCGAGAGCGGCGGCCGTGGTGGCGAAGAATTTGAGTTTCATGGGTAACTTCCTTAATCTGGCAGAAAGGTATGACTAAGGACGAATGAAGGGCGGCGACCGTTCCCGAATTGCCAAACAACAGAAATCTGTCTCACGGCGCTTCGGGGCCGGTGAAGGGCCGTGTGTCCGTCCAGCCGCAGCCGCTGCGGGTCTCACCACGAACCTGGAGCATGATGGTGAAGGGATAGGTGCGGTCCGACATGCCGTCGCTGCAGGGCGCCTCGGCCGCCGCCAGCACGAACGGCACATCGTCCAGCGTGCCCGACCAGGAGAGCCCGCCCAGCCCGGCGAAGCGCTCCACGGCAATTGCCTCGCCGTCCGGGTCCTCGGGCGTGGAATAGACCAGCGTGGCCCCGCTCACATCGCCGCCCCAGAACGGCTCGGTGCCGGTGAAGCGCAACCGCTCCTCCGCGCCGATCCCCGCATAGGCCGGGCGCGGGCCATCAGCGCTTTCGGGGTCAGCCCCGCAGGCAGCGAGCGCCAGCGCGGCGAGTGGGGCGATGAGGGGAGGGCCGGCGGTCAATGGAGCTCTCCCAACAGCATCGCGCAGGCGAAGCCGGCGGTGGTAGCGAGCGCGACCCACGGGCCACCGTTGCGGAAGGCTTCGGGGAACATCGTATCGGAAAGCATCGCCAGGATCCCGCCCGCAGCCAGCGCCAGAAGGAAGCTCTTGCCCGATTGCGGCAGATCCGCAAGCAGCGCGTAGCCCGCCACGCAGGAGGCGACGCAGGCCATGGCCACGATGGTCCAGGCGATCACCACGTAGGCGGTGGAGCGGCCGGCCTGCTTCATTCCCACCGTGCTGGCGATCGCGCCCGGCAGGTTGGAAAGGAACACCGCCCCCAGCAACGCGAGCCCCAGCCCCGGACCGACATCGGCCGCCAGCCCCATGCCGATCGCCGCGTTCTCGGGCACACCATCGAGCACCGTGCCCACCAGCACCGCCATGCCGCTGACACTCGCCTGCTCGCGCGTTTCGGGAATGGCCGCGGCACCGGGCAGCACGTCCTGCGGATCGTCACCCGTGAGGCGCGGGCTGCGCCGCGCCAGCCGGTCGAGCGCGGAATCGAGCAGGATATAGACCAGCGATCCGGCGAACAGCCCGCCGATGGCATAGAACACCGAGCCCTCCGCAATCGCCTCGCCCATCAGCTCGAAAGTGAGCGCCACCACCAGCGTGCCCGCGCCGAAGGCGATGATCCCGGCAAGCACGCGCCGCGGCATCCGCGCGTACAATCCGAGCAGCACGCCGATGGGGAAAGCGGAGCTGGCGATGAGCCCATAGATCAGCGCGGTGGCCACGGTTCGTTACGAGCCGGAGGGAACGGGGCTTCCGGTGGCGATGGCGAGTGCCGTGGCGGCCGCCGGTGCGCGGACCTTGGCGCCACTGATCATGTAGACGAAGACCTCGCGAGCACCTGCTGCCGGCTGGCTCGCGCCCAGGTATCGGAGGCCGTCCGCTGCGCGGCCGTCGCGCCAGCAACAGGCAATGCGCGCCCAATCGGCGAGTGCCTCGGAGGTGTAGCCCGTCGGGAGGGCCTCTTCCGTCCGCATCAGGCGCGCGTAGACGAACTCGGCCGTGAGGTCGGCGATCTGCGGATGATCCGCGTGATCGGCGATCACGATCGCCACGCCGTGCCGACGCGCCAGAGCGACGAACTCGGCGCAGGCGAAGCTCTCGTGGCGCACTTCGAGCGCGTGGCGCAGCGGGAGGCCGCCGCATGTGCCGGGCAGCAGAGCAAGGAAGGCGGCGAAATCTTCGGGATCGAACCGCTTGGTGGGCATGAACTGCCACAGGATGGGGCCGAGTTTGCTGCCCAGCTCCTCGATACCTTGGCCGAAGAACCTGGCAATCCCCTCGCCCGCCTCTGCCAGCACCTTTCGGTTGGTGCAGAAGCGCGAGGCCTTGATCGAGAAGATGAAGTTGTCGGGCGCGGCGTCGCGCCAGGCGGCAAAGCTTTGCGGCTTTTGCAGCTTGTAGAAGGTGCCGTTGATCTCGATCGTGCCGAGATGCGCGGCGGCGTAGCCCAGCTCGTCGGCCTGGCGGAGCCCTTCGGGATAGAAGGTGCCGCGCCAGGGCTTGTACGTCCAGCCGCCGATGCCGGTGCGGATCGCCCCTCCCGTCGCCTTCTCCGATACCGGTTCCGGCATCCCAAAGCTCCTTCAAAGTGCCGTGAAACCTTGAGCGCTCCGCCCTCAATCGTGTTCTCGCCCGCCAGCGCCGATGTACAGTTCGCTGCCGGTCTCGCGGTATTTCTCGCTCATCTGCGCCATGCCCGCTTCCGCCTCTTCGGCCGCAACGAACTCGGCCACGGGCTGGTTCTGCCGCGCAGCAAATTCGCGCACCTCCTGGGTGATCTTCATGCTGCAGAACTTGGGGCCGCACATGGAGCAAAAATGCGCTGTCTTGGCGCCTTCGGCCGGCAGGGTCTGGTCGTGATATTGCTCGGCCGTATCGGGGTCGAGGCTGAGATGGAACTGGTCGCGCCAGCGGAACTCGAAGCGCGCGCGGCTCAGCGCATCGTCGCGTACCTGCGCGGCCGGGTGGCCCTTGGCGAGGTCCGCCGCATGGGCCGCCAGCTTGTAGGTAACGACCCCCACCTTCACATCGTCGCGATCGGGCAGGCCAAGGTGCTCCTTGGGGGTGACGTAGCAGAGCATCGCCGTGCCGTACCAGCCGATCATCGCCGCGCCGATGCCGCTGGTGATGTGATCGTAACCGGGCGCAATATCGGTGACGAGCGGCCCGAGCGTGTAGAACGGCGCCTCACCGCAGGCCTCCAGCTGCTTGGTCATGTTCTCGCGGATCTTGTGCATCGGCACATGGCCCGGCCCCTCGATCATCACCTGCACATCCTGCGCCCAGGCCCGCTTGGTCAGCTCGCCCAGCGTGTACAGCTCGGCGAATTGCGCCTCGTCATTGGCATCGGCGATGGAGCCGGGGCGCAACCCGTCGCCCAACGAATAGGCGATATCGTAGGCGGCGCAGATCTCGCTGATCTCGTCGAAATGCTCGTAGAGGAAGCTCTCCTTGTGGTGCGCCAGGCACCACTTGGCCATGATGCTGCCACCCCGGCTGACGATGCCGGTGACTCGCTTGGCAGTCATCGGGATGTAGGGCAGGCGCACGCCGGCGTGGATGGTGAAATAGTCCACGCCCTGCTCGGCCTGCTCGATCAGCGTATCGCGGAAAATCGCCCAGGTGAGATCTTCGGCCACGCCGTCCACCTTCTCCAGCGCCTGGTAGATCGGCACGGTGCCGATGGGGACGGGGCTGTTGCGGATGATCCACTCGCGGGTGTCGTGAATGTTGCGCCCCGTGCTGAGGTCCATCACCGTGTCCGCGCCCCAGCGGATCGACCAGACCATCTTGTCGACCTCGTTGGCCACGTCCGATGCCACGGCCGAATTGCCGATATTGGCGTTGATCTTGACCAGGAAGTTGCGCCCGATGGCCATCGGCTCGGCTTCGGGGTGGTTGACGTTGGAGGGGATGATCGCCCGGCCGCGGGCCACCTCATCACGCACGAATTCGGGCGTCACATGGTCGGGAATGGCGGCACCGAAGCTTTCGCCGTCGCGGATGGCGGCGTCGAGAGCGGCTTCGCGGCCGATGTTCTCGCGCAGGGCGACATATTCCATCTCGGGCGTGACGATGCCGCGGCGAGCGTAGTGCATCTGGGTAATGTTGGCGCCGGCTTTGGCGCGCAGCGGGCGGCGGACCACGTTGGGGAAGGTCGGCACGCCGGCCGAGCGGTCCGGGCCCTTCAACCCATTATCCTCGGGCTGGATCTCGCGCCCCGCATATTCCTCCACGTCGCCACGGGTGAGCTGCCACTCGCGCCGCAACAGCGGCAGGCCGGCGGCGATGTCGATGTTGGCGGCAGGATCCGTGTAGGGGCCGGAGGTGTCGTAGACGCGCACCGGCGGCTCGCCGCTGCTGGGCTCGAGCGCGATTTCGCGCATGGCCACGCGCAAGGGGCCGATGTGCACCTTGGTGGAGCCGCGAATCGGCCCGGTGGTGACTTCTATCCCGCTTCCGGCGGAGTTGGTCTCAATGGGGGAATCGATATCGGCCATAGTGCTCTCTCCGGTCGGGGCAGAGAGGGATTCCGGTCGCATCAGCCGAGCGACCAGCCCTTCCCTCCGCCCGTGCTAACGGGTTCAGGTTCGACGGGTCGTGGGACGCAACGCCCACCTCTCAGCCACGCTGGCTCCCCGGGGATGCGCGCATCGTACGCCCCCTCGCGCGCGGCGGCAAGCGCGGGGATCACAGCCGGGCGAGCGCCGCGAGGATCAGTGCAAAGCCGATCAGCGCCGCCAGCCCCGCCCCGATCGTCCCCGTTCGCTCGCCAAACCTGCGGGCGAGCGCGAGAAACCGGTCCGGTGCCGCCAGCAGCAGCAGCCCTTCGGCCACCATCGCTCCGCCGATCACCGAAACGGCCACGGCCAGCCAGTCGTCCGCCCGCCATGGATTGACAAGGTAGATTGCCGCACCCAGCGCCAGGCAGACAATGCCGGTGAGGAAGCGCACCGCAATGCCCCGCTCCAACGCCCGCAGCAGCTCCTTCCAGCTGCCGGGCTGGCGGAACTCGCCCACCGCCGCAGCGAGTGCATAGAGGCCGATGAACAGCGCGAGCCATGCGGGGATGTCCAAAGGTTCGGCCATAAATGGCGCGCTCCTACGTCATGGTGAGCGGCGTCCGTCCCGCATCCGACAACCGCCGCCGCTCAGAATGCGTAGGCGAGGCCCAGGCCGCCGGTCCACTGCCCCGCGCTGCCGCGGATGCTGGTGAACGGCGTGGCCCTCGCATCCCCCAGCATTTCCGAATAGCCACCAAGCGCGAACAGCGAGAATCCACCATCGGTCAGATCGCCATTGAGGTCGAAGCCCAGCAGCATCGTCGCACCAATCGAGCGAAACCCCGCGCTCGCTTCATAGACCGGCAGGCCGGTGATGGCCGCAGATTCCGGCGACACGGTGTAATAATAGTCCATGAAGCGGTCCCCGGCATATTCGCCGCCCACGCTCAGGATCGCGGCGATCCCCCGGCTGAGCGGGGTGGTATAGGAGATCGATGGCGAGAACGTCATTCCGCCATGCGCGCCCGCTATGTCCCACCGCAGATCGGCCGATAGCGAGACGCTGTCATAGGGATTGAGCACGGCGGGAAAGGCAATGCCGGCGGCGGTGCCGACCTCGATTGCCCGGTCCAGCTTGGGCAGCAGCTCCACCACCGAGTCCTCCACCTGGCTCGCCCGGCTGGAGCGGAGGCGGACGACGGGACCGAGCGAAACACTCATGCCCTCGGCACCGCGATCGTCGATCAGATCGAGCGCAATACCCGCGGGGCGCGGGCTGATCCCGACTCCCCGAATCGAGCCCTGCAGCAGCGGCAAGGGGGTGAACACGTAATCGTCCGAACCGTCATAGCTGGGCACGAGGGCACCGCCGATGCCCACGATCAGGAAATCGCCGGCCAGCTCCTCCACCACCGCGGGGGTATTGACCACCGGCGGCAGAGGCTGGTCCTGCGCCGCCGCAGGCGCAGCCAACACGATCGTTGCCCAACCCAAGGCGCCAGCAGCACGCATCAAAACCCCCTCGATCAACACTCAAGCTCAACGGCAGCACGGGTGCGGGGTTCCGCCGAGCATCGCGGCAGCCGCGCATTGCACCCGAAGGCCGATCCGCTAGAGAGACGCGATGGACCGCTCCACCTGCGATATCGCCATTGTCGGCGGCGGCCTTGCCGGCGGGCTGATCGCGCTGGCGCTGCGGCAGCGGCGCCCGGATCAGGACGTGCGCCTGTTCGAGGCCGGGGAGACGCTGGGCGGCAATCATCGCTGGAGCTGGTTTGCCAGCGATCTCGACCAACAGGCGCAGCACCTGCTGGCCCCGTTCCACACCACGCAATGGACCGCCGGCTACGAGGTGCGCTTTCCCACCCGTCACCGCGTGCTGCCCACGCCCTACCATTCGCTCGATTCTGCCGATTTCGCCGCCGGGCTGCAGCGCGAGTTGGGGCAGAACACGATCCACACCTCCTGCGCGGTCACCGGGCTCGCTGCCGATGGCGTGCAGCTGGCCGATGGGCGGAGCATCGGCGCAAGGGTGGTCATCGATTGCCGCGACCGCGCCTCGGTGGGCGATTTTACCGGCGGGTGGCAGGTGTTCATGGGCCGCCACCTCCGCCTGCCCGCCCCGCACGGCGTGGAGCGGCCGACGATCATGGATGCCGCGGTCGAGCAGCTGGGCGGCTATCGCTTCGTCTATGTCCTGCCGCTGGGCCCGCGCGAGATCTTCATCGAAGACACCTATTATCAGGATACGCCGGTGCTCGACACAGCGGCGCTCTCCGCGAGGATCGATGCCTATGCCGCGCAACACGGCTGGCATGGCGAAACGATCGGCTCCGAAACCGGCGTGCTGCCGGTGATCACCGGGGGTGATTTTGCCGCGTTCCAGGCCGCCAACCGCATTCAGGGCGTGGGCATGGCCGGGGCGCGCGGCGGCTTCGTCCACCCGCTCACCAGCTACACCGTGCCGTTCGCGGTCGAAACCGCGCTTGCCATCGCCGGGGCGGCGGATCTGCCCGGCGAGCAGATGGCCGCGATGCTGGAAGCGCGGGCGCAGCGGCACTGGCAGGCCACCGGCTTTTACCGGATGCTGGGCACGATGCTGTTCGGCGCGGCCGAGCCGGAGGCCCGCTGGCGGGTGTTTGCCCGCTTCTACGGTCTTTCGGCCGGGTTGATCGAGCGCTTCTATGCGGCGAGATCCACCCTGACCGATCGGGCGCGCATCCTGTGCGGCCGCCCCCCGGTGTCGATCGTGCGCGCGGTGCGGGCGATCGCCTCGCCCAAGCCGCCATTGAAGGACGCAGCATGAGCACCCCTGAAGGCAAGCGCGCCTGCGTGATCGGCGCGGGCTTTGGCGGCATGGCGCTCGCCATCCGCCTGCAATCCGCCGGCATCGCCACCACGCTGGTGGAAGGCCGCGACAAGCCGGGCGGCCGCGCCTATTTCTGGGAGCGCGAGGGCTTCACCTTCGATGCCGGCCCCACCGTCATCACCGATCCGGCGTGCCTGCGCGAACTCTGGGCGCTCTCCGGCCACGACATGAAGGAGGATGTGGAGCTGGTGCCGGTGATGCCGTTCTACCGGCTCAACTGGCCCGATGGCACCAATTTCGACTATTCGAACGACGATCTTTCGCTGCGGCGCGAAATCGCCAAGCTCGATCCGGCCGATATCGCGGGCTACGAGGAATTCCTGAAATATTCGGCGGCGGTCTACCATGAAGGCTACGTCAAGCTGGGCACCGTGCCGTTCCTCGATTTCAAGAGCATGATCAAGGCCGCCCCGGCGCTGGCGAAGCAGCAGGCCTGGCGCTCGGTTTATTCGATGGCCTCCAAATATATCCGCAGCGAGAAGCTGCGCGAGGCGCTGAGCTTCCACACCCTGCTGGTCGGCGGCAATCCGATGACCACCAGCTCGATTTACGCGCTGATCCACAAGCTGGAGAAGGACGGCGGCGTGTGGTGGGCCAAGGGCGGCACCAATCGCCTCGTCGCCGGCATGGTGCGCCATTTCGAGCGGCTGGGCGGCACCGTGCGGCTGGGCGATGCGGTGACCGAGATCGGCACGCTGGGCAACCGCGCCACCGAGGTCGCCACCGCCAGCGGCTGGCGCGAGCGGTTCGATGCGGTCGCCAGCAACGGCGATATCGTGCACACTTATCGCGACCTGCTGGGCAGCAATCGGCGCGGGCAGAAGATGGGCCGCTCGCTCGCCCGCAAGCGCTTTTCGCCCGGGTTGTTCGTGGTCCATTTCGGGCTGGAGGGCACCTGGCCGGATATTCCCCACCACATGATCCTGTTCGGCCCGCGCTACAAAGGCCTACTGGACGATATCTACGTCCACGGCGTCCTGCCGGCCGATTTCTCAATCTACCTGCATCACCCCAGCGTCAGCGATCCGGACATGGCGCCCCCGGGGATGAGCACCTTCTACGCGCTGGTGCCGGTGGCGCACATGGGCAAGCTGGCGATCGATTGGGAGAAGATCGGCCCACAGCTCGCGCGCCGCATCCTGGACGAGATCGGCAAGCGGCTGATCCCGCATATCCACGAGCGGATCGTCACCCAGTTCCACTATGCGCCGACCGATTTCGCCAGCGATCTCAACGCCCATCTGGGCAGCGCTTTCAGCCTGGAGCCGGTGCTGACACAGAGCGCGTTCTTCCGCGGCCACAATCGCGACGACGTGATCGGCAACATGTACCTGGTGGGCGCGGGCACCCACCCGGGCGCAGGAATCCCCGGCGTGGTCGGCAGCGCCAAGGCCACCGCCGGGCTGATGCTGGCCGATCTGGCGGCATGAGCAAGCGCCGCATCTGGTGACGGGCATCAAGCGCCTCGCGGTCTATTGCGGCTCGGCCACCCCGCCCGATCCGCGCTACGTCGCGCTAGCGCACGCCACGGGCGCGGTGCTGGCGGAGAGGGGCATCGGGGTGGTCTATGGCGGCGGAAAGCGCGGGCTGATGGGTGCGCTGGCCGATGGCGCGCTGGGCGCCGGCGGCGAGGTGATCGGCGTGATCCCTGAGGCGCTGGCCACCGCCGAACTCGCCAATCACGATTGCACCGAGCTGATCGTGGTGCCCACCATGCATGCGCGCAAGCTGTCCTTCGCCGACCTATCCGACGGCTTTGTCACCCTGCCCGGCGGGGTCGGCACGATGGACGAATTGTGGGAGGCGATCAGCTGGGCGCAGCTGGGCTATCATGCCAAGCCCGTTGGCCTGCTCAACGCCTTTGGTTTTTACGACGCGCTGGTGGCGTTCTACCGCCAGATGGCCGAAACCGGATTCATCCGTCCGGACCACGCCGCCATCCTGGTGGTCGAAGAAATGCTCGATCCGCTGCTCGACCGGCTCGGCGCCCACGTTCCGCACCGGCCGATCTTTGCCATGCGCGCCGAGGAACTGTGAAGGAGGGGCGCTCCGGCAAGACCCTGCCCGCCCGCCCCACACCCGGCGGGGCGCCCGGCGAGCGCATGCTGGCGCCCTCGCGCATCCTGCGCGAAACCCCGCGCCAGATCGGCGGCGGCCGCACGCGCGCGGAGCTGGTCGAGGATGCGCGCCAGTCGATCGCCAAGGGCAGCAAGAGCTTCGCCGCCGCCAGCCGCCTGTTCGACCGGGAAACGCGCGAACGCGCCTGGTTGCTCTACGCCTGGTGCCGCCGCTGTGACGACATTGCCGATGGGCAGGACCATGGCGGCACCCTGCGCGCGCAGGCGGGCGACCCGGCGGACCGGATCAAGGCGATCCGCATCCTCACCGCCCGCGCGCTCGAAGGCCAGCCCACCGCCGATCCGGCCTTCGATGCGCTGGGCCAGGTGGCGCAGGAGGCGGCGCTTCCGCCAGCGGTGATCGACGACGTGATCGAGGGTTTCGCGCTCGATGCCGCCGGCTGGCGCCCCCGCACCGAGCTCGACCTGATGCGCTATTGCTACCACGTCGCCGGCGCGGTGGGGGTGCTGATGGCGCGGGTGATGGGCGTGGCGGCCGACGATGCCGAAACGCTCGACCGGGCCTGCGACATGGGCCTCGCCTTCCAGCTCAGCAACATTTCCCGCGACGTGTGGGAGGACGATGCCGCCGCCCGCTGCTACATCCCCGTCGAGTGGCTGGTGGAGGCCGATATCCCGCCCGGCCAGCATATGAAGCCCGCCTTTCGCGAACAGTTGGTCGGCCTCGTCGCACAGTTGGTGGAGCTGGGCGAAAGCCACGAAGCGGCGGCCCGGCAGGGTGCGGCCCGGCTCGGCTGGCGCCAGCGCTGGGCGGTGCTGTCGGCGGCCAATATCTACGGAGCGATCGGGCGCGAGGTGCGCGCGCGCGGCCCCGCCGCGTGGGACCACCGCGTGCACACCGGCACGCTCGCCAAGCTGCGCCATATTGCGCTCGCCCTGCGCGAGACGCTGCGCCCGCGGCCAGCGCCTGCAGCGCAGCCGCCGCGCTGGGATCGCGGCAAGATCCTCGTCGCCGTGCGCATGGCCGGCCCGATCCCCCCCAACCCGACCACCCCGCTCCCCGACGAGGACGTTCGCTGATCCAGCGCCCTCAGGGCAGCAGGCGGGGGCCGGGCGGCCGGTGCAGCCGCCGGAACAGCCGCCCCTTCTCGCTGAACAGCACCAGCAGCAGCGAGAGGATGCTGGTGGCCAGCAGCGCATGGGCGAAAGGCTGTGCACTACCATCGTAGGCCTGGCCGATGGCAAGCCCCACCAGCGCCGCGCCGAACATGCGGAAGAAGGTCTGCACGCTGCTCGCCGATCCGGCCGTGCGCGCGAAGGGCTGCATCGCGATCGAGCCGAAATTGGCCCCCAGGAAGCCCAACAGAGCGAGGTTGGCCGCCATCAGCGGCACGAACCACGCCAGCTCGCCCGGCCGCTCGTGCGCCGCCCACACCTGCGCCGCGCTCACGGCGATGAACATGAGCACCCCCGAATGGCTCACCCGCCGCGCGCCGAAGCGCTCCACGATGCGCGAATTGACGAGGTTGGAGACCACCATCATCGCCGCCGTTCCGCCGAACACGATGGGGAACCACTCGCCGGCCCCGAAATGCTCGCCGATCAGCTGCTGTGCGCTGTTCACATAGCCGAACACCCCGCCCACCAGCAGCGCGGCACCCAGCACATAGCCGATCGCCCCGCGATTGATCAGCGCCGCGCGCATGTTGCGGCCGATGTCGCCCAGGTCGATGGTCTGGCGATTGGCCGGGTCGAGCGTCTCGGGCAGGCGGGCCCACACCCACAGCATCGCCAGCAGCGCCAGCCCCGCCATCAACACGAAGATCCACCGCCAGCCGGCCACCCACAGCACCCCCTGCCCCAGGCTGGGCGCGATCACCGGCACGGTGATGAAGACAGCGGAAACGAGGCTCATCAACCGCGCCATGCGGTCGCCCTCATAGCGGTCGCGGATCACCGCCATCGGCACCACCAAGATGCCCGCGCTCAACAGCCCCTGCACCGCGCGCGCGGCCAGCAGCACGTCGAACCGCTCCACCAGCGCCATCAGCGCGGAGCAGAGCACATAGGCGCCCAGCGAGACGAACAGCAGCGGCCGCCGCCCGAAGCGGTCCGCCAGCGATCCGGGCAGCAGGCAGCCGAGGCCGGTGGCGAGCAGGTACACTGCGACCACCAGCTGCCGCCGGTTGCCCTGCTGTGCGCCCAGATCGGCGGCCATGTCGTCCAGCGCGGGCAGCATCGCGTCGATCGCCAGCGCGTTGAGGCTCATCAACAGCGCCACCATCACCACCAGCTCGCGCTCGCCGATGGTCTTGTCCTGGGGGAGAGCGGCAGATGCCATGCGCGGCCCGTAGACCCGCGCTGCGGTGCGGTAAACAACCCGCTCGCAGGGCGCCCCGCCCACGCGCTAGGATGCGCAGGCCATGGCGAATCCGCAATCTCAGGAGGCTCCGGCCGAGGAGGGTCCAGCCGAGGAGGCTCTGGCCGAAGGCGCAGAAGCGCCGCGCAAGATCATCCATGTCGACATGGACGCCTTCTTCGCCAGCGTGGAACAGCGCGATTTCCCGGAACTGCGCGGGCAGCCGGTGGCGGTGGGCGGCGCCGGTGGGCGCGGCGTGGTCGCCGCCGCCAGCTACGAGGCGCGGGTGTTCGGCGTGCGGTCGGCCATGCCCTCGGTCACCGCCAAGCGCCTGTGCCCGGGCCTTGTGTTTCGCCACACCCGCTTCGACATCTACCGCGAGGTCTCGATGCAGATCCGCGAGATCTTCCGTCGTTTCACCGATCTTGTCGAGCCGCTGAGCCTGGACGAGGCCTACCTCGACGTCACCGCGGATGCGGCCGGTCTGGGCTCAGCCACCGCCATCGCGCGCGAGATCCGCCGGTTGATCGCCGCGGAGACCCGGCTGACCGCCAGCGCCGGGGTCTCCTTCAACAAGTTCCTCGCCAAGCTCGCCAGCGACCAGAATAAGCCAGACGGGCTGTGTGTCATCCGCCCCGGCAAAGGCGAGGCCTTCGTTCAGAGCCTGCCGGTGCGCCGGTTCCACGGCATCGGGCCGCGCGGGGCGCAGAAGATGGCGCAGCTCGGAATTGAAACCGGCGCGGACCTCGCGGCCAAGGACCCCGAGTGGCTGCGCGCCCATTTCGGCAGCTTCGGCGAGACCCTGTGGCGCGCCGCGCGCGGCATCGATCATCGCCCGGTGCGCACCCACCGCACGGCCAAATCCATCGGCGGCGAACGCACCTTCTTCGGGGATCTGTCCGCGCCCGAGGAGCTGCGCGAGGCGCTGGAGCGGATCATCGGCATCGTCTGGCAGCGGATCGCCGACAAGCAGGCGCGCGGCCGCACGCTGACGCTGAAGCTCAAATTCGCCGATTTCACGCTGATCACCCGCGCCCGCACCCTGCCCCGCGCGATCGACGGAGAGGCCGAGTTCACCGCGCTCGCCCGCGCGCTGCTGGATGAGCAATTGCCGCTGCCGATGCCCATCCGCCTGCTGGGCCTCACGCTGGGCGCGCTGGAGCGGGAAGAGCAGGCGGAGCCGCCAGCGCCGGGCGTGGCGGCGAGCAACCCCTCCGGCCAGCTCGCCCTGTTCTGATCCGCCGCCCCGCACGAAAGAAGCATGGCACGCCGCTTCTCAGGCGGGCGGCGCATCCAGTAATCGGAGCCTCTCGCGGGCCTGCTCGCCCAGATTGGAGGGTAACGCGCCGAGGCTGAACAGCTGTGCTTCGAGCACCTCGCGCCGATCGGGCCGAGGCTCTCCCGCGAGGCGGCCGGTGAACAGATGCACCCGGTTGGTGGCGCCGAACAGCGCTTCGTCGCGCACGCGCAGCAAGGTCAGGTCCGTCAACGGACAGCCCAGTTCCTCGCCGAATTCCCGTTCGGCGGCGAGTGCCGGGTCCTCGCCCGCCTTGATGCCGCCGCCCGGCAGCTTCCAGTCGCGCTGGCCGTAGGACTGGCGGATCAGCAGCACCCGCCCCTCACCGTCCTGCGCGATCACGCTAACGCTGTGCACGAGCGGGCGCCGCCAGCGCCACCACAGCACCCGCAGGAGGTGAGCGGGGCGCAGCAGCACCCGGTGCAGCGCGGGCGGCAGCAGCCGCTTCACCGCACCGTCAGGCGAAGCACGTCACCTTCTGCGTCGCCGTGCGCAGCAGCCGGGCAACCGGCAGGTCGCTTTCCCCCGCCATCGCCGCCTCGAACACGCGCCGCTTCTCCGCCCCGTGGATCACAAAGGCCAGTGCCTCGCTCTCCAGCAGCGCGGGGATGGTGAGGGTGATCCGGTCGAACGGCGCCTCGGGCGGCAGCGGGTCGGGGGTCAGCCGGCGGATCGCCTGCGGATCGCGCGGATCGGGGTCGGTGTTGGGGAACAGCGAGGCGATATGGCCGTCGGCTCCCATGCCGAGCAAGGTCAGCGCAAAATGCGGCACCGCCTCCATCCGATCCAGCGCCACCACCTGAGCGCCGGTGGCGCCGAGCAGCGACCGCAACTGCCCCCCGTTGCTCGCCGGATGGTCGGCCGGGACCACGCGGTCGTCGCCCGGCCACAGGGTGATCCGCTGCCAGTCGAGCGGCGCCTCCGCCAGCAGCTTCAGGATCGGCCCCGGAGTCGATCCGCCGGGCAGGCACACCGCCACCGGGCCGTCGCGTTGCATAAGCGCCGCCTCCAGCCGTTGCTGCAGCCAAGCGGCGATCGCCTCGTCGCTCGCATCGGTGATGAACTCGATATCGGCCATACAGGCGTCGCCTATTTGAGCGTCTGCGCCAGGAACCAGACCCGCTCCTCCGCCTGGTCGATCCATTCATCGACAAGGCCGCTGGTGGCGAAATCCTCCGCTTCCTCGGACGCTTCCTTCACCTCGCGCAACCGCGTGAGCAGCGTACCATTATCGGCGTGCAGTTCCTTCACCATCGCATCGGCATCGAGCGACACATCGTCCTGGTCGCCGATCCG
Source organism: Erythrobacter sp. ANT-B3C2 (assembly GCA_001683845.1). Taxonomy (GTDB): domain Bacteria; phylum Pseudomonadota; class Alphaproteobacteria; order Sphingomonadales; family Sphingomonadaceae; genus Croceibacterium. Next base: position 271,976 of record LXQI01000008.1, read on the forward strand.
GGTGGCCTTGCCCACCGAGCCGACCGAGGTCAGCGTCGCGGCATCATTCTTGCGCACCCGCTCGCCGATAATATCTGCCAGGCCGATCAGCTGCTTGGCCTGCTCGTCGAACAGCAGGTGCAGATCGCGAAAGCGCGGGCCGGCGACGTGCCAATGAAAGTTCTTGGTCTTGATATAGAGCGCCAGATGATCCGCCAGTGCGCCGTTCAGCGCCTCCACCAGCGCGCTCTTCGAATTGTCGCCCGACTTTGCCATGTTGCGCCTTTGCTGAATTTCCAACCCTGTTGCTCTGTACAACGGCAGGTTTGCACAAGTGTTTCGACTGCTTTGCCGCTCGATGCAATCGCCTGGAGCGATGATGCAAAGCGGCTTTTGTCTCACATGTTGGGATAGTTTGGCCCGCCACCGCCTTCGGGCGTGACCCACTCGATGTTCTGGTTGGGGTCCTTGATGTCGCAGGTCTTGCAGTGGACGCAGTTTTGCGCGTTGATCACGAAACGCGGCTCTGCGCCCGGCTCCACCAGCCACTCGTAAACCCCGGCCGGGCAATAGCGGGTGGAAGGGCCGCCGAACTCCGCCAGCTCGCTTTGGCGCTGCAGTGCCAGCTCTTTTACCTTGAGATGGTTCGGCTGGTCTTCCTCGTGGTTGGTGTAGCTGAAGGCCACCGAGGTCAGCCGATCGAAGGTGAGCTTGCCGTCGGGCTTGGGATAGGCGATCGGCTGGTGGCTGGCGGCGGGCTGCAATTGCTCATGATCGCGCTGGTGGCGCAGGGTTGCGGGCAGGCCGATCCGCAGCGTGCGCATCCACATGTCCGCACCCGCGATAACGGTGCCGATGTTGCCACCGAACTTCGCCACGGCAGGCTGCGCATTGCGCACCGTCTTGAGCTCGTCGGCGATCCAGCTGGCGCGCACCGCCCTGTCGTAACCGGCCAATTCATCATGCGCGCGCCCGGCGGCAAGCGCGGCGGTGGCGCTTTCGGCGGCGAGCATTCCGCTCTTCATCGCGGTGTGGCTGCCCTTGATGCGCGGCACGTTGACGAAACCCGCCGAGCAGCCGATCAGCAGGCCGCCGGGGAAGGCCAGCTTGGGCACGCTCTGCCAGCCGCCCTCGTTGATCACCCGAGCGCCATAGGCGACCCTTTTGCCCCCCTCGATGATCGGGCGGATCGCCGGATGGGTCTTCCAGCGCTGGAACTCCTCGAACGGGTTCACATAGGGGTTGGAATAATCAAGCGCGGTGACGAAGCCGAGCGCGACCTGATTGTCCGCCTGATGATACAGGAAGCCGCCGCCCCAGCTCTTGCTTTCGGACAGCGGCCAGCCCTGTGTGTGGATCACCCGCCCGGGCACGTGGCGCGCCGGATCGATGTCCCAGATCTCCTTGCAACCAAGGCCGTAGGTCTGCGGCTGGCAATCGGCTTCCAGGGCGAAGTGCGCCTTCATCCGCTTGGTGAGGTGCCCGCGTGCGCCCTCGGCGAAGAGCGTGTACTTGGCGCGGATCTCCATGCCCGGCTGGTGATCGGGCTTGGTCGAGCCGTCGGCGGCGACTCCCATCGGCTGCGTCACCACGCCCTCCACGGCTCCGCTTTCGCCGATTAGCACATCGGCGGCGGGGAAGCCGGGGAACACCATCACGCCCAGCGTCTCTGCCTGCTCGGCCAGCCAGCGCGCGAGATTGGCGAGCGAGCCGGTGTAGCACCCCTTGTTGGACATGAGCGGCGGCATCAGCGCGTGCGGGAGCGCGGTCTTGCGGGTGCGACCGAGCAGCCAGTGAAAGTTGTCGGTCACCGGCACGGCGGCCATCAAGCAGCCGGTTTCGCGCCAATCGGGCAGCAGCTCGTCCAGCGCGCGTGGATCGACCACCGCGCCCGAGAGCACATGCGCGCCGACTTCCGAGCCCTTCTCGAGCACGATCACCTCGAGATCGGGCCCAAGCTGCTTCAGCCGGATTGCCGCGGAGAGTCCCGCCACGCCGCCGCCGACGATCAATACATCGGCCTCCATGCTCTCGCCTTCGCTCATGTTCGCCTGTTCCATCCGTTCACATGCACGGCCTTCATTCCAGTTCGAGGATCACCGCGTCCAGCATCAGCGTCTCGCCCTCGGTCGCGTTGATCCGCGTCACAATACCGGAACGCTGGGCGCGCAGGATGTTCTCCATCTTCATCGCCTCCACCGTGGCGAGCGGCTGGCCCGCCTCCACCGCATCGCCTGCGCGCACGTGCAGCGCAATCAGCAGCCCGGGCATGGGGCAGAGTAGCAGGCGCGAGGTATCGGGCGGCACCTTTTCCAGCATGTGCGCGGCGTGCGGCGCAAGGCGCGCGGGCAGCACCAGCGCGCGAAAGCTGCGACCGCGGGTGGTGATGCGCCAGTGCGGCCGCTCGCGCGCGACCAGCAGGTCGAGATCCACACCCTCGGGCCCATTGGCGGTGGCGTTACTAATGCCGGGCTGCCAGTCGCAATGACCCTGCACCCGCTGGCCGTCGACAAGCGCGTGCCCTTCACCCAGTGTCACCTGGTAATCCTGCCCGTCCAGCTGTACGACCCACTCGCACGTCACCGGCACCGCGCCATCGAGCTGGCCCGAGATCCGCCGCCCACGCGCCGCCCAGCCCCATTCGATCGCGGCAGCGATTACAGCAATTTGAATGCGCAGCGTCTCGTCGGCCGCGGCCCCGGCGAAGCCTTCGGGAAACTCTTCGGCGATAAAGCCGGTGGTCAGCTCGCCCGCCCGGAAGCGCGGGTGCTGCATCAGCGCAGAGAGGAAATCGACATTATGGCCCAGCCCCTCAATGTGGAAGCGATCGAGCGCCGCCACCTGTCGGTCGGCCGCTTCGTCGCGGGTGGAGCCCCAGGTGATCAGCTTGGCGATCATCGGATCGTAGAACAGCGAGACCTCGCCGCCCTCGAACACGCCATCGTCCACGCGGATGCCGCCGGTGCCGCGGCGGCCGTTTGCGGTGCCATCGTCGGTCCACGGAGCGGCCGGCGGTTGATAGCGCACCAGCCGGCCAGTGGAGGGCAGGAAGCCGCGATAGGGGTTCTCGGCATAGACGCGCGTCTCGATCGACCAGCCGTCGATGCCGATATCCTCCTGGCCGAAGGCGAGCTTTTCGCCCGCGGCGACGCGGATCATCTGCTCGACGAGGTCGATCCCGGTGATCGCCTCGGTGACGGGGTGCTCTACCTGCAGGCGGGTGTTCATTTCGAGGAAGTAGAAGCTCTCTCCCGTCGGGTCCGCACCGCTGACGATCAGCTCCACCGTGCCTGCCGAATGGTAGCCCACCGCCCGCGCCAGCGCGACGCATTGCTCGCCCATTGCCCGGCGCATCTGCGGGGTGACGAAGGGCGAGGGCGCCTCCTCCACCACCTTCTGGTGGCGGCGCTGGATCGAGCATTCGCGCTCGTTGAGGTAGAGGATGGTGCCGTGACGGTCGCCCAGCAGCTGAATCTCGATGTGACGCGGGTCCAGAATGAACTTTTCGATGAACACCCGGTCGTCGCCGAAGCTGGCGAGGCCCTCGCGCTTTACGCTCTCGAAACCCTCGCGCACGTCTTGCTCGCCGTGGGCGAGCCGCATGCCCTTGCCGCCGCCACCGGCACTGGCCTTCATCATCACCGGGTAGCCGATCTCGCCCGCGATCCGCACCGCATGATCGGTGCTGTCGATCTCGCCGACGAAGCCGGGCACCACGCTGACCTCGGCGGCGAGGGCGAGCTTCTTGCTCTCGATCTTGTCGCCCATTGCGGCAATCGCGCTCGCCGGAGGGCCAATGAAGGCGATCCCCTCCGCCTCCAGCGCCTCCACGAAGGCGGCGCGCTCGGAGAGGAAGCCGTAGCCGGGATGCACCGCCTCCGCACCCGTCTGACGGCAAGCTGCGATGATCTTCTCCGGCAGGAGGTAGCTCTCGGAAGCCGGCGCCGGGCCGATCGGCACCGCCTCGTCGGCCATGGCCACGAAGGGCGCGCGGGCATCGGCATCGGAATACACCGCCACCGTGGCGATGCCTATGCGCCGCGCGGTGCGGATGATCCGGCAGGCGATCTCGCCCCGGTTGGCGATGAGGATCTTGGAGAACATGCTTACAACCCCGGTTCGGACGCCGCCCGCAGCTGTGCGGTGCGCGTTTGCGTCACTTCCGCCAGGCAGCGATGGTGAAGCAGCGGCCCAATCGTGCCGCTGCCCTCGCGTGGGCCGGTCTGCGCCAGGCAATGCGCATCGCGGAACATCAGCCAGTGGCGCTGCGCGGCGAGCAGGCGCTCAAACGCTGCGGTGTCTGGGCTGTTCGCGATCCCCTCCTTCGACCTCGCGGCTGCCGCGCGCCACGCCTCGTTGAGCGCACGGTCCGCCTGCTCGTAATCACGATAGGCGCGGATGTTCATTGCCGTCTGCGCGACCGGGGCCGCGCACTCGGCTTCGGGCATGGCGCCTTGCCCCTGCGTGAGAAACAGCAGGGCGCTGGCGAACAGAAGGCTCACTCACCCTTCTCCAGCGCTTCGCCGGCGGGCGGCATGTTGTGGCCAAGCAGGCGTAGCAGGTCGGCCGCGCATTCCACCACATTACTGCCGGGGCCGTAGATGCCCTGCACCCCGGCCTCGCGCAGCCATTCATAATCCTGCGGCGGGATCACCCCGCCCGCGACGACCTTAATGTCAGCACGCCCGGCGGCGCGCAGGTGCTGAATCAGCTCGGGCACCAGCGTCCGGTGGCCGGCGGCGAGCGTGCTGGCGCCCACCGCGTCGACCCCGCGTTCGAGCGCCAGCCGGGCGGCTTCCTCGGGGGTCTGGAACAGCGGGCCGGAGATCACCTCAAAGCCCATATCGGCAAAGGCCGAGGCGATCACGTTGGCGCCGCGGTCATGCCCGTCCTGGCCCATCTTGGCCACCAGCAGCCTCGGCGTGCGGCCCAGCCGCTGCGCCACTGCGGCAACGCCGTCCGTCACCTGGGCATAGCGCGCATCGCCCTCATAGGCCGCGGCATAGACGCCGCGCACCGGCTGCGGCAGCGCGTCATGGCGGCCGAACACCGCTTCCATCGCGGACGAGATCTCGCCCAGAGTGGCGTCGGCACGCGCTGCCTCTACTGCGAGCGCCAGCAGGTTCTCGCCTTCACCGGGCCCCGCGCGGCAGCTGGCGGTCAGCGCTGCGAGGGCCACGCGGCAGCGCTCCGCATCGCGCCCCTCCCGGACCTGTTCGAGCCGGGCAATCTGCCCTTCGCGCACCTTGTGGTTGTCGATCTCGAGCGTCTCGATCCGCGCCTCCTCGGCCAGGCGGTATTTGTTGACGCCCACGATCACCGCCTCGCCCCGGTCCACGCTCGCCTGCCGGGCGGCGGCAGCCTCCTCGATCTTCGCCTTGGGGCAGCCAGTGGCGACATAGGCGGTCATTCCCCCGGCCGAATCCACCTCGGCGATCAGCGCTTCGGCTTTCTCGACCAGCCGGGCGGTGAGCGCCTCGACGTAATAGGAGCCGCCCAGCGGGTCGATCACATTGGCGATGCCGGTCTCCTCGGCCAGCACCAGCTGCGTGTTGCGGGCGATGCGGGCGGAGAAGTCGGTCGGGAGCGCGATCGCCTCGTCCAGCGCGTTGGTGTGCAGGCTCTGCGTGCCGCCAAGCACCGCCGCCAGCGCCTCCAATGTGGTGCGGATGACGTTGGTGTAGGGGTCCTGCTCCTGCAGCGAGACGCCGCTGGTCTGGCAGTGGGTCCGCAGCATCTTCGACTTTTCAGAGGTTGCGCCCAAATCGTCCATCACGCGGTACCACAGGGTGCGCGCGGCGCGCAGCTTGGCCACCTCCATGAACAGGTTCATGCCGATGCCGAAGAAGAAGGACAGCCGCGGGGCGAAGCTGTCCAGTTCCAGCCCGGCTTCCATCGCGTAGCGGGCGTATTCCTTTCCATCGGCGATAGTGAAGGCCAGTTCCTGCACCGCCGTCGCCCCGGCCTCGTGCATGTGATAGCCGCTGATCGAAATCGAGTTGAAGCGGGGCATGTGCGTGGCCGTGTAGGCGATGATGTCGCCCACGATGCGCATGCTGGGTGCGGGCGGGTAGATATAGGTGTTGCGGACCATGAACTCCTTGAGGATGTCGTTCTGAATCGTCCCGCTGAGCTGATCCTGCGCCACCCCCTGCCGCTCGGCGGCCACGATGAAGAACGCCAGCACCGGGATCACCGCGCCGTTCATGGTCATGCTGACGCTCATCGTGTCGAGCGGGATGGAATCGAACAGGATCTCCATGTCGCGCACGGTGTCGATCGCCACGCCTGCCTTGCCGACATCGCCGACCACGCGCGGATGGTCACTGTCATACCCACGGTGCGTGGCGAGATCGAAAGCGACGCTCAGCCCCTTCTGCCCGGCGGCGAGGTTGCGGCGGTAAAAAGCGTTTGATTCCTCGGCGGTGGAGAAGCCCGCATATTGGCGGATGGTCCATGGGCGCCCCGCGTACATCGAGGCATAGGGCCCGCGGGTGAAGGGCGCCGAACCGGGCAGGCCGGGGCCTTCTGCCGGCAAATCCGCTGCGGTGTAGAGCGGCTGGATGGCGATGCCTTCGGGCGTGTGCCAGGTGAGGTCGCGCCCCTTCGCCTCCTTGGCAGCGGCGGCTTGCCAATCGGCGAGCGCGGCGTGCGCGGGCGGTTCGGGAATCTGCCGCGGCCCGGGCGCCGCACCGCTATCTTCGCCGGTGTTGATCTCAATCTCGGCCATCAGTGCGCCCCAGTGGGGCTCTCCATGATCTCGGTCAGCTGGCCCATCATGTCCTTGGGATGCACGAAGAAGATCGGCGTTCCATGCGCGCCGATCCGTGTGGGGCCGAGGATGTGCTTGCCCTGCCCCTCGAACCATTCGCGCGCTGCGGCAATGTCGGCCACCTCGAAGCAGAGATGATGCTGACCGCCGAGCGGGTTCTTCGCGAGAAAGCCCTGCAGCGGAGAGCCCTCCCCCAGCGGCTCGATCAGCTCGATCTGCGTGCCCGCTGTCGTGCCCTCCCCTGGCGTATCGACGAAGCACACCCGCACGCCTTGTTCGGGCAGGTCGAACGGTTCGCTAATGTGGGTCGCGCCCATGGTGTCGCGGAAATGCACGACGGAACGCTCGATCGAGGGCGTGGCGATGCCGATGTGGTTGAGGCGGCCGAGCTTCATGAAGCGGCCCGCACGGTGCTAGAGCGGAATGTTGTCATGCTTCTTCCACGGGTTCTCCAGCCGCTTGTTCCGCAAGCGGCGCAGGCCGGAGGCGATGCGGCGGCGGGTGGAACGGGGGTGGATCACCTCGTCGATATAGCCGCGACTTGCAGCGACGAAGGGGTTGGCGAAGCGCTCCTCATATTCGCGCGTCTTCTCGGCGATCTCGTCGGCCGAAAGTCCCCGGAAGATGATCTCCACCGCGCCCTTGGCGCCCATCACCGCGATCTCGGCGGTGGGCCAGGCATAGTTGAGATCGCCGCGCAGATGCTTGGAGCTCATCACGTCATAGGCGCCGCCATAGGCCTTGCGGGTGATCAGGGTGATCTTGGGCACGGTGGCCTCAGCAAAGGCGAACAGCAGCTTCGCGCCGTGCTTGATGATGCCGTTGTGCTCCTGCGCGGTGCCCGGCAGGAACCCCGGCACGTCGACGAGGGTGACGATGGGGATCTCGAACGCATCGCAGAACCGCACGAAGCGCGCGGCCTTGCGGCTGGCATTGATGTCGAGCACGCCGGCCAGCACCATCGGCTGGTTGGCAACGAAGCCCACCGGCCGCCCCTCGATCCGCCCGAAGCCGGCGATGATATTGGCGCCATGCGTAGGCTGGATCTCGAAGAAGCTGCCCTCGTCCACGACCTTAGCGATCAGCTCGTGCATGTCGTACGGCTGGTTGGCATTGGCGGGGATCAGCGTGTCGAGGCTCGGCTCCTCGCGGTCCCATGGGTCGCTGGTGGGCAGCACCGGCAGTTCGGCGCGGTTGCTGGCCGGCAGGAACCCCACCAGCTCGCGCGTGGCGAGCAGTGCCTCGATGTCGTTTTCCAGCGCCAGATCGGCTACCGAGGTGCGGGTGGTGTGCGTCACCGCTCCGCCCAGCTCCTCTTGTGTCACCACCTCGTTGGTAACGGTCTTTACCACGTCGGGCCCGGTGACGAACATGTAGGCGCTGTCCTTCACCATCAGGATGAAGTCGGTCATCGCCGGCGAATAGACCGCCCCACCCGCGCACGGCCCCATGATCACGCTGATCTGCGGAATGACGCCGCTGGCCAGCACGTTGCGCTGGAACACCTCGGCATAGCCGCCGAGGCTGGCGACCCCCTCCTGGATGCGCGCGCCGCCACTATCGTTGAGGCCGATGACGGGCGCGCCCACCTTCATCGCCATGTCCATGATCTTGCAGATCTTCTCGGCATGACGGTGCGAAAGCGAGCCGCCGAAGACGGTGAAGTCCTGGCTGAACACGAACACCAGCCGGCCATCGATGGTGCCACTGCCAGTGACGACGCCGTCGCCCGGAATGCGCTGCGCCTCCATGCCGAAATCGCTGCAATCGTGCTCGACATAGGTGTCGAGTTCTTCGAAGCTGCCTTCGTCCAGCAGCACGTCGAGCCGCTCGCGCGCAGTCAGCTTGCCCTTGGCGTGCTGCGCGGCGATCCGCTTCTCGCCCCCGCCGGCCCGGGCGGCGGCACGGCGGCGCTCCATTTCCGCGATATTGGCCGACATCGGCTTCGCCTTTCGCTCAGAGCTTCTCCGTCAGTTCCGGCACCGCCTGGAACAGATCGGCGACCAGACCGACATCGGCCACTTGGAAGATCGGCGCATCGGCATCCTTGTTGATCGCCACGATCACTTGCGCATCTTTCATGCCCGCCAGATGCTGGATTGCGCCCGAAATGCCGATGGCGATATAAATGTCGGGCGCCACGATCTTGCCGGTCTGCCCCACCTGGTAATCGTTGGGCACATAGCCTGCATCCACCGCCGCGCGGCTGGCGCCGATCGCCGCCCCCAGCCGGTCGGCCAGTGGGGTGATAATCCGTTCGAAGGTTTCGCCATCCTTCAGCGCGCGCCCGCCCGATACCACGATCCGGGCGCTGGTCAGCTCAGGGCGCTCGCCGCCCGTGGCATCGAGCGACACGAAGGACGAGAGGCCCGCGTCAGCCCCGGTGCCTTCTGGCCCGCTCACCTCCTCCACTTCTGCCGATCCTCCCTCAGCCGCGGCCTTTTCGAACGAGGTGCCGCGCACGGTGAGCACGATTTTGGGATCGGCGCTCTCCACCGTGGCGATGGCATTGCCCGCATAGATCGGCCGGGTGAAGCTGCGCGGCCCCTCGACGCTGAGGATCTCGGAGACCTGCATCACGTCGATCAGCGCGGCCACCCGCGGAGCGATGTTCTTGCCGGTGGTGGTGGCCGCCGCCACGAAAGCATCGTAGCCCTCCATCAGCCCGGCAACGAGCGGCGCCACATTTTCCGCCAGCATCGCGCCGTAGGCGGGGTCGGCGGCGAGCAGTATCCGTTCGACCCCGGTGATGCACGCGGCAGCGGCAGCGGCGGAACGCGCGCCCTCCCCATCACCCACGACGAGCAGGTGCACGGGCCCGCCCAGCGCCGCGGCGGCAGTGATCGCGGCCAGGGTCGCATCGGCGATGGCGCCGCCGGTGGCCTGTTCGGCAAGCACGAGTGCGGTCATGTGTTCACTTCCTTTCGTCCGCTCGCCACCGGGCCGGTGCGGGCGGGATCATTAACGTGCAGGGCCCGATCAGGCCCAATCAGACGACGCCTAGCGCTTTCAGCTTGCCTACCAGCGCATCCACATCGGCGACCATCTCGCCCGCCTGGCGCACTGGCGGCTCGGTCACCTTCAACACCGTCAGGCGTGGCGATATGTCGATCCCCAGATCCGCCGGCGTCTTTACCTCCAACGCCTTCTTCTTGGCCTTCATGATGTTGGGGAGCGAGGCATAGCGCGGCTCGTTCAGTCGCAGATCGGTGGTGACAACCGCGGGAAGCTGAAGCCGCACCGTCTCCGATCCCCCATCCACCTCGCGCGTGACGATCACCGCTTCGTCCTCGATCTCGACCTTCGAGGCGAAGGTGCCCTGCGGCCAGCGCAGCAGGGCAGCGAGCATCTGGCCGGTCTGGTTGCAATCGTCGTCGATCGCCTGCTTCCCCATCAGCACCAGCCCCGGCTGTTCGTCGGCAGCGATCGCGGCGAGGAGCTTGGCGACCGCCAGCGGCTCCACCTCCTGCTCGGTCTCGACCAGGATCGCCCGGTCGGCACCCATCGCAAGTGCGGTACGCAGGGTCTCCTGCGCCTTGGCCGGGCCGATGCTGACAGCCACGATCTCCGCTGCCGCGCCCCTTTCCCTGAGGCGCACGGCTTCTTCCACCGCGATCTCGTCGAACGGGTTCATGCTCATCTTGACGTTGGCGAGGTCTACCCCGCTGCCATCCGCCTTCACCCGTGGGCGCACATTATAGTCGATCACCCGCTTCACGGGCACAAGGATCTTCATGACGGCCGCTCTTTCAGCTTACAGATTTCGCTCACAGCGCCGCACTCTCACATGTCGCGCTGGGGCCTCGGTCGGCTGCCGACATCGGCCGGGTCGCCGTTCTGCGCAAGAGGCGCGCGCAGTTTTATTGCGCGAGCGGGAGGCAACCGGGCGGGCCGCCCCGATGAGCGAGGTCCTCGCCTCCACGCCGAGCGGCACGCGATAGCGGGAGCGGTGAGCGGGCTCGAGTGACCTGCGCCGGGTGAGGACAGTTGCCGCCAATCACCGAACAGTGCTCGTGCAGACCCCTCCTCCACCCCGGCAAACAAGGCCAGGGAGCGGAACATCCTGATTGCAGGATCGGCCGATCTGCAATCCGATGATCGAAATTCTTTGACTAATCTCGATTGGTCTTCCTTGTTCATTGACAGACGGCCTTTCAATTCGCACCGAACTTTCTCTGTTCGTTGGACGAGCAGCTCGGACGGCGCCCCCACGAGGTCGGCGCGCTCGGGCTTTGGCGCCGCGAAAGGAAGCTCTTGCTTGATCTCATAACCGAGTCGCTTTTCTCTGAAATTGCGGCGCTGCTGATCCTGGCGGGGGTTGTTGGCCTCATCGGTCACTTCCTGAGGCAGCCCCTGGTCGTCAGCTACATCGTGGTCGGCATCCTTCCGGGGCCGGCGGTGCTGGGGGTGGCGCGTTCCGAAGGCCCGCTGGAATTGTTGGCCGATCTCGGCATCGCCGTCCTGCTGGTCCTGGTCGGGCTGAAGATGGATTACCGCCTGATCCGGTCGCTCGGCTTCGTATCGCTGGCGACGGGTTGGGGCAGGTTCTGTTCACCTCGGTGTTCGGCCACCTGATCGGCATTGCCCTGGGCTTCAGCAGTGTCGCCAGCCTCTACATCGCCGTGGCGCTGACCTTCTCCAGCACCATCATCGTGGTCAAGCTGCTGACCGACAAGCGCGAGTTCGATCCGCTCCATGGCCGGGTCGCGCTGGGCTTCCTGATTGCCCAGGATATTGTGGTGGTTCTCTCGATGGTCGTCCTGTCGACCTTCGGCAAGGGGGCGGAGGACGAGGGGACCTCCATCATCGGCGCGCTCACTGCGGTGACGATCATGGCCGGCGTGGTCGTCCTCATCATCCGCTACGCGGCCAACCCGCTCACGCGACAGATCGCGGAAAGCCAGGAACTGCTGATCCTGTTTTCGATCGGTCTGGCAGCCCTGTTCGCCGCGATCGGAGAATTCTCGGTCTCGGGCTGGAGCTGGGGGGCCTGTTCGCCGGCGTTGCTCTAGCCTCCACGCCCTACCGCGATTCCATTGCGTCGCGCATGGCGCCGCTGCGCGATCTCCCGCTGCTGTTCTTCTTCCTCGTGCTGGGGGCGCAGCTCGACCTGGAAGTGCTCGGCGAAGTTATTCCGGCGGCTCTGGTCTTCTCTGCCTTTGTGCTGGTCGGCAACCCGCTGATCGTGCTGATCATCATGGCACTGCTGGGTTATCGCAAGCACACCGGCTTTCTGGCGGGGCTGACGGTCGCGCAGATCAGTGAATTCTCGCTGATCTTCATTGGTCTGGGCGTGGCGCTGGGACAGGTCACCGAGGCGGAGCTGGGCCTGGTCACGCTGGTAGGGCTGATCACCATCGCTGCATCCACCTATATGATCACCTATTCACATTGGCTCTACAAGCGGATCGAACCTGTGCTCGGCCGGTTCAAGCGCAAACGCCCGGTTCGCGAGGAGCAGGACGAGCGGCAGGAACGCAAAGAACCGCCGGCCGTGATCCTGCTCGGCCTGGCTGGGCTCGGGGGCTCGGGGGCGCGCTGGCGGCCCGGCTGCTCAAGCAAGAGGTCCCCACGCTCGCGATCGACTATGACCCCAGCATGGTGGAGGAATGGCAAAGGCGCGGCTTGGACGCGGTTTACGGCAACGCCACGGATACCGATTACCTCGCTGAACTACCGTTGGCATCGGCGAAACGGATCATCTCCACCATGCGCCATCACGGCCCGGACATGACCACGCTCGACCCCCGTCCCACCTTGCTTCGGACGCTGGAGAGAGAAGGGTTCGAAGGCAGTGTTGCGGTCGCAATCTACCGGCATATCGACGCCGAACTCATGAAAAGCGCGGGCGCCGCTATCGTCCTCGAACCCTTCGAGGATGCCGCCGATACGACCTTGAAGCGGGTGCTCGGGAGCTTGTCGGGGAAGGACGGCTGACAGCCGGAGCGGGGCAATCGGTGCGATCTCCGCCAAGCGGAACAACCCGCCTTGGGTCGCTCTCACGTCACGCCATGCACGGGAACACGCGCGGGGAGAGCAGAGCGATCACTGCCGTTGCGCTAGGGTCACAGAACACGTTGCAGCGACCGTGGATGGAGCGGGTGAAGGGAATCGAACCCTCGTCGTAAGCTTGGGAAGCTTCTGCTCTGCCATTGAGCTACACCCGCAACTGCTTGATCTTACTCGCTATCATCGGGAGATCAGTCATTGAGTTTACAGCTAAATTCACAACCCTCCGCCGAAACTGGCTGGCAATTGCCACATGCGGCAGCGAACGGTCAACAGGCGGATCTATGGTGCGGCGCTCATCGTGCCCCGTATTCGCCCGTCGCTTGCTCGCACTACCTTGCTCTAATTCACAGAGTAGCGAGGGATCCCACGGACTGGTCCGGCGACCAGCCCATCACCCGGGCAACCTCCTGATCATCAGGGCCGATTTTGTTCAGCTTTGTGCAGAATGTGCCGCGCAGATCATGGATGTGCCTGCTTCATCGCACTCCATCATCACGATGTGAAACATGCCAACATGGTTTCGGACCTGCGAAAAGGCGTGTGTGAAGCAACAGGGGCCCGCGACGATCCGGGTCGTCCTGACGCAGCAGGCAGGAACCCTCGCGCTGGAGTTAGAGGATGATGGCTGCGGACGGGTAAGTGATTTGCAACGGTGCAGGGTGGATTGCTTAGTGGCCCCGCAATGGCTCCGTCCATTTTGCTTCGGGCGGTCGGAACTGGCGAGGCGGTCTGAGGATTGACGGGGATGAAGCATCCTCTGCCTGCCCGCCGCGGCGCAAGCGCAATCCTTGCCGGCGCTATTGTTGTCGGCGTCCTTGGCGCCAATGCCTTGCTCGGGCTGCGAAACTCGCCGGACCCTCGCCACGCCGGCATAAGCATCTGGTATCACCGGCTCCGCAAACCCAGCTTCACCCCACCGGATCTGGTGTTCGGGGCTGTCTGGCCGATACTGGAAGCGGGAATGGCCATCGGCGGCTATCGTCTGTTGCGCAAGCCTCCCTCCCGCCAGCGCAACGCGGCGCTGGGATTATGGCTCGGCACCAATGCGATGATCGGCGGCTGGACAGAGATTTTCTTTCGCCGCCATGCCCTTGCCACGAGCACCGCGGCCGCTGCTGCAATGACTGGCGCCAGCGCCGCATACGTCGCCACTGCTGCGCGGGTGGACCGCCCCGCTGCACTCGCAGGCATCCCGCTGACGCTGTGGCTCGGCTTCGCGACGCTACTGGCTGATGGCGTTCGCCGCCGCAATCGATGAAGCACATCTGGTGACACGGAACGGCTAACATTTCCGCCCGCCCGAGCAATTCGTACCCGGCGCGACGGGTGAAATCATGCCCGCTGAGGGTGCGGGGTATGTCGCGGTGCCCGGCGCGCGCGATCTCCATAATACAGCCACCGAGGCAGGCTTTGAGAACGCCAGAACGATGGCGTTCGTCCGTCAATCCGCTCGAGTGGTGATCGGACAGCAACGGATGCCATTCAACAGGTGACCATTACGGCTCAGCCACCCGGTATGAACCCGTTCCTTTTCAAAGGATAGGCAAGGCGGCAGGACACGAGCGGACAACTTCAGGCAGCGCATGCCCAGGGTTCAATGGCATCCATCGGCGCAAGTGATGGCGCTGTCCCTGCACCGCACTCAATTCGTCAGGCCGTGAACCACCTCCCTCTCGTAAGGTTCAGAGATCAATGGGCCTTGCAGGGCATCGCGCTCAGCATGCGGTAGGAAAGCACGATATGATCGAGAGTTACCCGCAAGGCACTGACACGGATCGCCGCCGCTTGGTAGTCGCGGGATGGTTGCTCGGGATCGCGCTGGGCGGCTTCTTCGATGGCATCGTGTTCCACCAGATCCTGCAATGGCACCACGTGCTGAGCCTGGTGCCGGGCATCGGTGGCGTACAGCGGCAGGTCTTCTTTGACGGCGTGTTCCACATGGCGATGTACTTGGTCGCGCTGGCGGCGTTGGTGCTCCTCTTTCGAGGTCGTGCAGCGCTTCACGAAGGCGCGGTCGGCCGGCGTCTCGCGGCTGCCATGCTGTTGGGGTTTGGGGCCTGGAACACCGCCGATGTCACCGTGAACCACTGGCTGCTCGGCCTACACCGTGCCCGGATTGATGTGTCCGACCCCTTGCCGTGGGACATCGGGTGGCTGGTGGTGCTCGGTATCTTGCCAATCGCGCTGGCTTTGGTGGTCCGTCGACGCTCCGCGGGGACCGGGGGATCTGGCGGGTCCTCGCGCGGCGGGTTGCTGGCCACCATCATGTCGGCCGTGCTGATCGGATCCGGCATCTGGGCGGCCGTACCGCCGGCAGAGCCCGAAGGCGGGCTGGTCCTGTTCCGCCCGGGGTTGAGCCAGGCAGACGCCTTCACCGCAATCCAATCGGCCGGCGGGTTACCGATCAGCAACTCGGGCCTGGTGTGGGCTGTGCGCTTGGGCGAGGATGCAAGGCCATTAAAGATGTACCTGAGCGGCGCCATCTTCGTGAGCAGCTCGCTCCTGGGTGCAGGATGCATCGGCTGGTCCAGGGCAAACGCCGCCCAGTGATCGTCCGGTCTGGTCTTCCGGCGCATTGCCCGCGATCAGGGCTCCATTGATGGCCCCCGATGACGTGCCGACAACCCAGTCGGGGTTCACGGCCATGTTCGTGCAGGGCCTGGTACACTCCGGCCTGATAGCTCCCGAGAGCGTTGCCCCCGCCAAGCACCAGTGCGAACGTCGCTTCGGAACTGGCCTTCTTCCATTCGCCTTCTGCCTTATCTCCGTGGGCTGACGAATTCGTGATCAAGCCCAGCTGCGAGTAAGTGCTTGCTTGTCTCGCCGTCGCGTCGACGCAAACAGGTCATTACCGGAACGCCGAACCTTTTGCGCTGTTGGTACAACGCCATCGACAGAGAAGTCTTTTGATGGAGGCGCCGTTCCAAGCGCAATCGTGGCGCTACCAAGTTCGCGGCCCTGACCGCGAGCAATGCTGCCCTCAGGCTGGCAGAACGGAAAGGAAGCAAGCCATGAGCATGATCCGCACCAAGAGGAGCCCAGGTGGCCAGCGGGGCGCGTTGCCGGCGATCGCTGCTCCGCTGGCGATGACCGTCATCATCGGCCTGGTGGCGTTCTGGCGCGACAGCCGCTCCCGCGAGGTCCCTCTCGAACAGCGGACGCGCCGGCGCCTGCGGCCGCTCGACCCCGGCGCAATGCCGGATCGCTCCACTGGCAAAGGCGATTAGCGCATGCGCATCCACCATCTCAATTGCGGAACCTGTTGCCCGATCGGGGGCCGACTGTTCGACGGTAGAAGCGATTCGCCCTTCGGCCAGCTTGTCTGCCATTGCCTGCTCCTCGAAACCGACGCCGGTCTCGTGCTGGTGGATACCGGCTTTGGCACCCGGGATGTAGATCACCCCAGCCGCCGCCTGTCGCCGCTCTTCCTGGCCTTGAACAATATCCAGCTGCGGGCGGAGGAGACGGCGATCGCCCAGATCCGCGGGCTGGGCTTGGATCCCCGCGACGTGCGCCACATCGTCCTCACCCATCTGGATTTCGACCATGCCGGAGGTATCGAGGATTTTCCGAACGCCGCGATCCACGTGACAGCACGCGAGAAGGAGGTTGCCGACCAGCAACGCGGCGGAGCCTTCGTCGGAGCGCGCCGCTATCGCCCTCAGCAATGGGACGAGGTCAAGGATTGGCGCCTCTATCCGATGGGCGGCGAAGAGCGATGGTTCGGCTTCGATGCGGTTCGCGATCTTGCCGGGTTGCCGCCCGAGATCCTGCTGGTGCCCTTGGCCGGCCACACCTGGGGCCATGCGGGGGTCGCGATTCAGACGGGGCAGGGCTGGCTGCTGCATGCCGGCGATGCCTATTTCTATCGCGGCGAAGTCGGCTCGGAGGTGTACGAATGCCCTCCGGCCTTGCGCGGCTACCAGCGGATGATGGAGGTCGATCGGTTCGCCCGGTTGGCGAACCAGCAACGCTTGCGGCGCTTGTCCTGCGATCATGCCAGCACCGTGCGGATGTTCTGCGCCCACGATGCGCTCGAATGCGAACTCCTTGCGAGGAGCCTGCCCGCCACCGCACAGCAACATCCGGGATGATTATCTAAGTTATTAATCCGGATAAGTTTTCCTTGCAGCGGAACGTCTAAGTGTTGGGTCTGTTTTGGTAAAGCCACTGTATACGGAACAGATATGACCATTTTTAACTCTGGGAGCTCTTTGAGCTTCGGGAGGTCCGGCACGGGGCTGAATGGGGAATCGGCCATCCTTTGCTTCAGCCACTTGCGTTGGGATTTCGTCTTTCAGCGGCCACAGCAGCTCATGACCCGTTTGGCGCAGGAGCGCCCGGTCGTGTTCTGGGAAGAGCCCGAGTTCGTTCCAGCGCTGGAGGAGTCCCGCCTGAATGTGCGCCCCTGCCGGCGCAGTGCAGTGGTGGTCGCCACACCGCAATTGCCCAGCGGGCTGGCTCCCCAGCAAGTTGATGCTGCCTCTCGGGCCTTGCTTGACCAGTTCGTTCTACGCCTCAAGGCTCGCAGGCGCGTGCTTTGGTATTACACGCCGATGATGCTGCCGATCTCACGGCACCTGCCGGCCGATTGCGTCGTGTACGACTGCATGGACGAGCTCGCGAACTTCAAGGGAGCGCCGCCTGAACTGCTCGGCCTTGAACGGGAACTGCTCGAGCGGGCAGATCTCGTGTTTACCGGCGGGTACAGCCTCCACGAAGCCAAGCGCGGCCGCCACCCCGATGTGTATGCGTTTCCATCGAGCGTCGATCGCCGGCACTTTGAGCGCGCACGTTCCGACCCGTCGGCCCCGCGCGATCAACGGGATCTGCCCAGCCCGAGACTCGGTTTCTATGGGGTGATCGACGAGCGCATCGATCTCGAATTGCTGGCAAAGACTGCGGACAGCCGACCCGATTGGGCGATTGTCATGATCGGACCCGTGGTGAAAATTTCAGAG
This sequence comes from Erythrobacter sp. ANT-B3C2, assembly GCA_001683845.1. Lineage (GTDB taxonomy): Bacteria > Pseudomonadota > Alphaproteobacteria > Sphingomonadales > Sphingomonadaceae > Croceibacterium. Next base: position 289,700 of record LXQI01000008.1, read on the forward strand.
GCCGAACTGCCGCGGAGAGCCAACATCCATTGCCTCGGCGGGAAGACTTACGACGAGTTGCCGGATTATCTCTCGGGGTGGGATGTCGCCCTGATGCCGTTCGCCATCAATGAGGCGACCCGCTTCATCAGTCCTACCAAGACCCCTGAATACCTGGCCGGTGGTCGACCAGTGGTTTCAACTCCGATCACCGACGTCATTCGCCAATATGGCGATCTCGAGGGGGTGAAGATCGGCGAGGGCGCGCAGGGATTTGTGGCCGCGTGCGAACAGGCACTTGCCTTGCCGCGCGAAGGGGCTTGGCTCACGGAAGCGGACGAACTTCTTGCCCAGAGTGGATGGGACCAGACCGTCGAACGGATGTGGGCGCTGGTCGAGGCGCGCTTGCGGCATGGAAACAAAGTCCAGCCGATCGTCCCTTCAGGAAACGGACACGCCCCTCAGCCCACCCATTATGACGTGATGGTGATCGGAGCCGGGTTCGCCGGCAGCGTGATGGCAGAGCGGCTCGCTTCTAGTGGCAAACGGGTGCTGGTCGTGGACCGTCGCCCACACGTGGCTGGCAATGCCTATGACTGCCTCGACGAAGCGGGCCTGCTGATCCATCAGTACGGCCCGCATATCTTTCACACCAACTCCGCAGAGATATTTGACTATCTCTCCCGCTTTACCGAATGGCGGCCGTACGAACACAGAGTTCTGGCCAAAGTGGACGGTCTGCTGGTTCCCATCCCCATCAACCGGACCACGATCAACAAGCTCTACAGCCTCAACTTGAGGACCGACGCTGAGGCCGAGGCCTTCCTCGCCTCACGCGCCGAGCCGGTGCCGGTGATCGAGAGCTCCGAAGACGTCGTGGTCTCGGCTGTCGGCCGGGAACTCTATGAGAAGTTCTTCCGGGGCTACACGCGCAAGCAGTGGGGGCTTGATCCGTCCGAGCTCGACAAAGCGGTCACTTCGCGCGTGCCGACACGCACCAACACGGACGATCGCTACTTCTCGGACAAGTTCCAGGCGATGCCGGCCGATGGTTACACCCGCATGTTCGAGCGGATGCTGGATCACCCCAACATCGAGTTGCTGCTGGGTGTTGATTACCAGGAGGCACGCGGCGCCCATGAGCATGATCACTTGGTCTTCACAGGCCCGATCGACGAATATTTCGGCTACCGCTTCGGCATGCTGCCCTACCGGTCACTTCGCTTCGAGCACGAGACGTTACAGCAGGAATGGCTGCAGACCGTCGCGGTCGTGAACTATCCAGACGAGGCTGTCCCTTATACCCGGATAACCGAGTATAAGCACCTGACGGGACAGAATAGCCGGCAGACCAGCATTACGCGCGAGTACCCCGCCGCCGTGGGTGATCCCTATTATCCGATTCCACGAAGCGAGAACCAGCAGCTGTTCAAGGCGTACGAGGCGCTTGCCCGTGATGAGCCTGACGTGACTTTCGTCGGGCGGCTCGCGACCTACCGCTACTACAATATGGATCAGATCGTCGGGCAAGCGCTGGCGACGTTCCGCCGTGTATTCCAGGGCGCTCCTTCGCTCGACGTGGAGGTACCGTTCAAGAAATCGCCTGCTGCTGAGCCAAACGCTTGGCGAAGTCAGTCCAGGTCAGCGCAACGCCACTGCTGAGGTGCCAATTGGAGGCTCGCCGTCTATCAGCAGACCGAGCACGTGGCGGTCCGCGCCCCAAGGCGTTCTCGACTGTTGTAGAGTGGTCGCGAGGTAGAGCACACTGGACGCGAGAGCCCTCCTCGGCAGCGTAGGACGGAGCTTGACCGTTGAGCTCGAACGCGCGCCTTAACCTCTGTCCGATCTTCTTGCGCCTTCGGAACCGAACTGCTCAACGCCCGTTGAAAATGCCATCGTTCAAGCTTGCATTAACTTACATCACGTAAGAGTGGATCGTCGTGACGGACGAGGGTGGGTTTTATGTACAAGTCGGACGATTCTCCGGACGAGGCGGTCGGGCTGAACGCGCTCGATGATCGGTGGTCGCCAGAGGCAGCTCATAATTGGTATGGACGTCTGCCTTGGCTTGTCGGGTGCAACTTTACACCCTCCTATGCCATCAACCAGCTAGAATTCTGGCAGCAGGACACATTCAGCCTGCCCGCAATTGACCGGGAACTTGGATGGGCCGCCGAGCTCGGCATGAACTCGGCGCGGGTCTACCTGCACGACCTGCTTTGGCATCAAGATCCGCAAGGATTGATCGGGCGAATAAATGCCTATCTCGCGGTGGCATCCAAACACGGCATTCGCACGATGATGGTGCTGTTCGATTCATGCTGGGATCCTGAGCCGAGGCTCGGACCACAGCGCGATCCGACGCCGGGCGTGCACAACCCTGGCTGGGTGCAATCACCCGGCATCTCGGCCTTGTCTAATCCGTCACAGCATTCCCGCTTGCGCGATTATGTCACGGGCGTCGTGTCGGGATTCAAGGACGACGATCGCGTGCTCGCCTGGGATATTTGGAACGAGCCGGACAACGGGCCCCAGGTGTCACTGTGCGACGCCACGGTGCTGGCCGCAAAAGCCGCGCTCGTTTCCCCGCTTCTGGCGCAAGCCTTCCAATGGGCCCGGGCGGCCGGGCCGACGCAGCCGCTGACAAGCGCCGTTTGGTTGGGGAACTGGTCGGCTCCCCATCGACTCACCGAAATACAGCGCATCCAGCTCTCCAACTCTGACGTGATTTCGTTTCACAGCTACGAAAAGCCGTACAAGTTCGCTCGCCGGATTAAGTGGCTGAGAAGCTTCGGCAGACCGCTGCTATGCACCGAGTACATGGCGCGTGCGGTGGGCAGCACCTTCCAGTCGATCTTACCGCACGCCAAGGAACATCGCGTTGCGGCCTTCCATTGGGGGCTGGTGCGGGGGCGGACCCAGACTCACTTCGCTTGGGACCCCCGTGACAACCCTCACATCGAGCGCGGGGCCAAGCCGTGGTTCCATGATATTCTCCATGCCGACGGCTCGCCGTACTGTGCAGAAGAGGCGGCGTTCTTGCGGCAGATCACGGGGAAGTTGGCACTGCCGGACAAAGCTGTCGGGAAGCTTCCCTGAAGGCGACGCATGGTTGACCCCGAACCGGGCTGGCCGAAGGAATACAAGACTTATGAGGCCGGATTTCAAGGCATAGTCGCACAAACCGATGGTCTGCCCGAGGAAGTCGTCGTGCAGTTCTGCGGCAAGGGCGAATGGTCGTCTTTCAACCTCCCTCCTCGATGGTGGAAGCTTTCCGGTCGGCAGGCGACCATTGCAGATGGGAAAATCGCTTGGCTCGATGATCTGCCCGATTGACCAAAGATAAACAGCTAAACCTCGCACCGTGAGTTCAAGCCTCAGAGCCCTGGCGGATCCAACCCGGCGGCGAGTGCTGCAACTGTAGCAAAATGGACCCAAGAGCGCCGATGGGCTCACTACCTGGCAGCTTGTGTAATGCCCAGCTCACGTTGGATGGTCGCGCGACTGCCGGGCCGGCGACGGCCCTGCCCATTCGACGAGCGCCGTCTGAAAACCCACGGCTACGAGTCTCGATTGCGTTCGATGAGCAAAGAACCCGCGGGCAGCACTGTCATCTGCGGCTTACACCCGCCGCTAAGCTGTCGATTTTGCTAGCACTAAAATTGTCAGGGTTTACAGCATAAGGCGAAGAAAATTCCGGAAAACAAAAGCTTGGTAAGCGTCTGCTCTGCCATTTGCGCTACACCACGCAACATGCTTGGCTTACCTGACGTTCTTAAGGTGGCTACCAAGCTGGTCTGCAGGATGAATGACGTCCCGCCCGAAACGAGTGCACATGCCAGATTCGAGCGCGCACGGTCGCAGCGATGGTTCTCACCAGCTCCGCTCGATGTGGGTCGTTACTAGACCCGCAGGGGACCAGACCGCGCCGTTGAGATACCATCCCGTGAAACTTTGGCACCTGCCACCCGGCCCCTGCAAGTTCATTCATGGCGAAGGGCTTCAATGGGATCGAGCTTCGAGGCACGCCGTGCCGGATAGTAGCCGAACAGAATGCCCAGCACGGCCGAAAACAGGAAGCTCAGCACGTTGATCGTCGGGTCGAAGACGAACGGCACATCCAGCAGCCCCGCGAGGCCCGTGGACAGCAGCAGGGCGAAGCCGATGCCGATCAGGCCGCCGAAACAGCACAGCACCACTGCCTCGGTCAAGAATTGCAGCTGTACCTCCCGGGCGAGCGCGCCGATCGCCAGGCGAATGCCAATCTCCCGCGTACGCTCGGTCACCGACACCAGCATGATGTTCATGATCCCGATGCCGCCCACCAGCAGGCTGATCGCCGCGATGGCGGCAACCATCGCGGTCAGCGCACCGGTCGCCGCCGAGACCGCATCGTTCACTTGCGCGGTATCGATGATGTTGAAATCGTTGTCCCGCCCGGGCTGCAGCAGCCGCCGCTCCCGCAACAGGTCGATCAGCGAGGCTTGGATCAGGCCACTGTCGTAAGCCGCTTCGTACTTGACGACAAAATATTGGATGTCGTCACTGCCGGTGAACCGCCGCTGCACCGTCTTCAGAGGCATGATCACCACATCGTCGGGGTCCTGACCGCCGCCGCCAGCCGATCCGCGTTCCTCCAGCACGCCGATGACCGTGCACACCACGCTATTCAGACGCAATTGTTCTCCCAGCGGCGTGACGCCGGGGACGAAGATCGCCTCCCGCACCTTGGGACCGATCAAACATAGGTTGCGCCCGGCGATTTCCTCCTGCGGGGTGAACGGGCGTCCTTCCACCAGCTCGATCGACTGCGCTGTCAGAAAGTCGCTGTTGGCGCCCTGCACCCCGGTTTGCCAATACTGGCCGTTGTAGAAGGCCGTGGCACTGGAGTTGACCGACCCTGCCGCCCGAGTGACCCCGGCAATCTGGTTGCGCACTGCCTCGACATCCGCTGCGTCGAACGGCGCCGGGGCCCTCTGGTCGACGGTCACGGGAAAGATGATGAAGACATTGGAGCCGAGCGAGGAAATCTCCTCACTGATTGAGGCGGTCACCCCGCGCCCCAACGTGACCATGGTGATCACCGCCGCAACGCCGATGATGATGCCCAGCGTCGTCAGGAACGAGCGCAGCAGATGCCGGCGGATCTCTCGCAGCGAGATCAGCAGCGTCGTGCCGAACATCAGGCGATGCTTCGCTCGGCGGCCCGCACTCCGCGCTCGATGCGGTTGACCAGCCCGTCGCGAAAATGGACGATGGTGCGCGCGAACGCGGCCATTTCCGCCTCGTGCGTCACCATCAGAATGGTGATGCCGGTGGCGTTGAGGCGGGTGAGCAGTTCCATGATTTCGATCGAGCGCTCGGTATCCAGATTGCCGGTCGGCTCGTCCGCCAGCAGCACGTCCGGCTGGGTGACGAGCGCGCGGGCGATGGCGACACGCTGCTGCTGCCCGCCCGACAGTTCGGCCGGCGAATGGCCGGCCCAGGGCGCCAACCCGACCTGGTCCAGCGCATTCATCGCAGCCGCGCGGCGCACCGCCTTCTTCTCGCCGCGATAGACCAGCGGCAGCTCGACATTCTCCAGCGCCGTGGTGCGCGCCAGCAGGTTGAAGCCCTGGAACACGAAGCCAAGGTACCGCCGCCGCAGCAGCGAGCGCTGGTCGCGGTCGAGCGCCTGCACCTCGACCCCGCGAAAGCGGAATACCCCCGAGGTCGGCACGTCGAGACAGCCCAGGATGTTCATGGTCGTCGATTTGCCCGAACCGGATGGCCCCATGACTGCGACGAAATCGCCCGCTTCGATGGTCAGGTCGATGCCCTTCAGCGCCTGGAACGCCGCCGCGCCGTTGCCGAAGATCTTGGTGATCTCCTGTAGCTCGATGAGGGGCAGAACGCTCATTCGGGCTCCGCACCTATGCCGGTGACGACGCGCATGCCGGGCCTGAGCGCGTCCGAGGTGACGGCCGTCAGCCGTCCATCGCTCTGTCCGGTGATCACTGGAATGGCACGCAGGGTGCCGTCCTTCTGCAGCACATGCACCCGCTGGCGGCTCCCCGCGCCGATCGTCGCCTGCTGATCCTGCTGCTGCAGTCCGATCTCCGGGTTGAGCACGTTGCCACCCCCCTCATCGTCCTCGGCCCCCGGGTCGAACCGCAGTGCGCTGTTGGGGACGAGCAGCCGAGGCCCGGTGCTATCCGTGGCGATTGTTGCGCTGGCGGTCATGCCCGGGCGCAGCAGCCCGCCCGGATTGACCACCGAGAGGCGCGCTTCGTAGCTGACCACCGAGTTCGCCTGCCCGCCTGCGCCGGTCTGCCCGGTCCCGGTTGCATTGGCGGTATTGCTCGAAGCAAGATCGATGCGGGTCACTTGCGCCGGGAAGCGCCGGCCCGGATAGGCATCGACCACGAAGCTGGCCCGCTGCCCGGGTTCGACCTGCCCCACATCGGCCTCGTCGATCGCCACGCGCAGCTGCATGGTCGAGAGATCCTCGGCGAGCACGAACAGCGTCGGTGTGTTGAACGAGGCGGCGACCGTCTGCCCCGGCTCCACCCGGCGGGCGAGAACCACGCCCGAAACCGGCGAGCGGATCACCGCCCGGTTGCGCGCGGTCACGCTGGAAGACAGTGCGGCGCGGGCGGAGGAGACGTTGGCCTGCGCCGAGGCGATTGCCGCCCTTCCACGCTGGACGTTGGCCTGGGCAGTCTCCAGCTCGGTCTCGGACGGCACCCGTCCGCCTGATAGCCGGCGAACCTCGCGCAGCCGTTCGAGCTGAGCGCTGTCGACATCCAGCGTCGCCTGCGCCTGTGCGACCGAGGCGCGCGCGGCATTGAGGTTCGCCTGAGCCTGGGTGATCTGGTCTTCGATCACTTCGGTGTTGATCCGCACCAGCACCTGCCCCTGGGCGACCTGATCGTTGACATCGACCAGCACGCGCTCGATCCGGCCGGACACCTCCGAGCCGACCTCGACCTGATTGGTCGGCCGCAGATTGCCGGTCGCCGTGACGGTCAGGTCGAGCGAGCGGCGCACTACCGGCTCGGTGATGTAGTCGGGCTGCTCGTCACCGCCGGAGAACACCGCGAACCAGAGGAACACTGCCAGCACGATGAGCGCCGGGATCCAGTACTTGGCCCAGCGCCGCCAGCGCGGCCTGGCGTGCGTGCCGAGAAACGCCTCCACTGATTGCGGCTGCTCGCCCCCCTCCCGAGCAAGGCTTTCCGCCTGCCGTAGCGGCACCGAGGAGGGGTCGTTCATCGGTTCGCTCCGTTGCGATTGGGCATAAGATCGGCATCGGGCGACCAGCCGCCGCCGAGCGCCTGAGTTAGCCGGACGAAGGCGCTCGCCCGCTCGGCTTGGGCACTGACCAAGGCGTTGCGGGCGGAGAGCAGCAGGTTCTCCGCCGTCAGCAGGGTGCGGAAATCGGTCAGCCCGGCCTCGTATTCGCTGCGTGCCAGAACTGCCGAATTCTCGGCCGCGTCCAGCGCTTCTTCGAAAATCAACACCCGTTCGCGCCCGGTCCGCAGGTCGAACGCTGCGGTCTCGACCTCCTCCAGCGCATCCAGGATCGTCAGCTGCCAGGCTGCCAGCGAGCCCTGCGCGAGCGCCTCGGCCGAACCGATCTGCGCGCGCGTCCGCCCACCGTCGAACAGCAGCTGGCTGATGGAGGCGAACAGGCCGCCAGTGACCAGATCGAACAGATTGCCGATGTTCGCCGGCGAGGTGCCAATGGTGCCGCCAAGCTGCACCAGCGGCAGCAGCTGCGCCCGTGCGAGGTCGATCCGCGCGCCGTCCGCCAGCAGCGCAGCCTCGGCCGAGCGCACGTCGGGCCGCCGCCGCAGCACCTCGGCCGGCGCGGCAAAGCCGACCGTCTCTGGCGGGGCGGGCACAACAACAATGTTCTCCAACAGCGCCAGTACCCGCCCCGGAGGCTCCCCGATCAGGGTGGAAATCGCATTGGCGGTGGAAGCAAGGTTGCTCTGCAGCAGCGGGATGGTCGCCGCGGTCTGCGCCCGCTGGCTGCGCGCCTGCTCGACATCGAGGCTGGACACGAGCCCTGCCTGCACGCGCCAGCGCGCGATCTGCAGATTATCGTCCTGATTCACCAGCGTGTCGCGGGCGATGGCGAGTTGAACGGCAGTCGCGCGGGCGGAGATGGTCGCCAGCGCCACTTGCCCAGTGATCAGCCGCTGCAGATCGGCCAGCGAATAGCCCACTGACGCGAGGTCGGCTCGCGAGGCGGCCACGTTCGCCCCGATCCGGCCGAACAAATCCGCTTCCCAGGCCGCATCGGCGCCGAGCGAGAAGGTCAGATCGTCGCTGGCAAAATTGCCCACATCGCGCCGCGCCGTTCCGCCGCCGGTGACTTGAGGCAGATAAGCTGCGCGCGCAAAGGAAAGCTGCGCTCGCGCCTGCTCCACCCGCGCGGCACCTTGCGCCAGATCCAGGTTCTCCGCTAACGCCGCTTCGACGAACGCGCTGAGCAGCGGATCATCAAGCAGCTGCCAATAGCGGGTCAGGTCGAGCAGGACGGGGGGCGGATGGCTTTCCGCCCAGGTCTCCGGAACTGCCATTGTAGCCCTAGCGGGAGGCAAGTCGGCAGAACTGCACGCTCCACAGACCAGAGCGAGCAGGATCGCCACCGCAGCGATGGTAGTGCTCCGCCGGAGCCTCATCCCCCCTAAACCTCCACATGCCCGAGTATGCGACGTTATCCGCTCCTCGAGCCAAGCTCAAACCCGCAATTCACATCTGATCGCCTTCATTAGATACGCGGTGTAATTTCTTTACGCGGATTGTGAGGCGCACAGAGTGACACTCGTCAGTTGAAAACCGACCGTCGGCTAAGCAGCTTCTCCCATATGATTGCTAGGACTCCGCGGTCAGGATGAGCTCGAAAGAGGGCTTCAACACCCAGAATTTCCTGAACGGCGTCCGCGGCACACCCCTTCGACAATGTTGCAAGCGAAGCCGACGAAGGAGAAATCGTCGAGTGCGGAGTGCGCACATGCGGCCCGTCTGGCGCTGGACCCTCCCTCCCGTTCATCGACAAAAAAGCAATGAAAAGCATGCGAGGCTCTGTGCCATCGGCCGGGATCAAGGAGGACGCTGCCGAGTTGCCCATTTCGCTGCTCGCCACGATCAGACCCACGCCGTTGTGCATAGATCTACGCGTGGCCGGAAACCTCAGCGGAATAGTCGCTCAAACACGACGAACCAGCCACCCCCGCAGAGATAGCCGGCCAATTCAAATCGATGTGGTTGCGGGGGTTGGATTTGAACCAACGACCTTCAGGTTATGAGCCTGACGAGCTACCGGACTGCTCCACCCCGCGTCACCTAGCCTGTCGTCAACCCCGAGGTACCCGGCCTAAGCACCCCGTGAGGCTGGAAGCCAAAGCTGTGAACAAACGTCCCAAGAGGACGGACCGTCTCGAATGAGGAGACATGTGAATGGGTTCCTTCGCCGGCACACCGGCTACAATGCCTGGCGGCGTCCTACTCTTCCAACGCTTAAGCGTTAGTACCATCGGCGCTACCTGGTTTCACGGCCGAGTTCGAGATGGGATCGGGTGGGTCACAGGCGCTATGACCACCAAGCAATGAAGCCGGCGTGTTGGCGAAGGTTTTAATCGATGTGTCAAATACAACATACAGGCTGGAATATCCTCCAATCAACACGGCACTCAGGCCTGTCGTTGACAGTGTGGAATTCTCAAGCGCGAAAAGAGAGATTA
>LXQI01000008.1:301912-304271 GCA_001683845.1 Erythrobacter sp. ANT-B3C2
GTTGATGTCTTTTCCTCCGGGTACTGAGATGTTTCAGTTCCCCGGGTTCGCTTCACCAAACCTATGTATTCAGTCTGGTGATACCTAATCCACCTCACTCGATCGGCGGCGAACCGCATATCGAGAGAAATGGTGAAGGTGGGTTTCCCCATTCGGAAATCGCCGGATCGAAGCTTGCTCACAGCTCCCCGACGCTTATCGCAGCGTGCCACGTCCTTCATCGCCTGTGCATGCCAAGGCATCCACCAAATGCTCTTACCTCACGCTTGAGAATCCACACCATCAACGACAAGCCTGCATAGCGCTTGCCGATACAAAGGCGCGGAGGAATTATCTCAGCCAGATAATCAATTTGATTGATCTTGTGATGGCGTCGCTTGCTCCACGAAGGATCGCTCCCACGCGTCACGCACGACACCGCCACGGCATCGATTTAAAACCCATTCACAATGTCAAAGACGCACGGGGCAGATCCCCGCACTACCGGCCGAAACCGGATCTCGTTTCTTCATCCCTGGAATGTCTGGTGGAGCCTGTCGGGATCGAACCGACGACCTCAAGCTTGCAAAGCTAGCGCTCTCCCAACTGAGCTAAGGCCCCCAACCATGCACCTGCGATGGTGGGCCGAGCTGGACTCGAACCAGCGACCTTACGCTTATCAGGCGTACGCTCTAACCACCTGAGCTACCGGCCCCGCCATAGGCCCGAGGGGCCACAAGGCCGCGGGCGGCGAAAGCCAGCTCAGGCGCCACCGCCACAACCCGAGGGCCGCGGCGGCGTTTCCAGCGATGAAGGGACATGAGGACGACGGCATGTTCTGAGAATTCAGAGGAAGCAGTTCCGGACACGAGGCCCGGCGCTTTCCGCCGAAATCCTTAGAAAGGAGGTGATCCAGCCGCAGGTTCCCCTACGGCTACCTTGTTACGACTTCACCCCAGTCGCTGAACCCACCGTGGTTGGCTGCCTCCTGCAAGCAGGTTAGCGCACCACCTTCGGGTGAATCCAACTCCCATGGTGTGACGGGCGGTGTGTACAAGGCCTGGGAACGTATTCACCGCGGCATGCTGATCCGCGATTACTAGCGATTCCGCCTTCATGGACTCGAGTTGCAGAGTCCAATCCGAACTGAGACATCTTTTGGAGATTAGCTAACCCTTGCGGGATCGCTGCCCACTGTAGATGCCATTGTAGCACGTGTGTAGCCCAGCCTGTAAGGGCCATGAGGACTTGACGTCATCCCCACCTTCCTCCGGCTTATCACCGGCAGTTTCCTTAAAGTGCCCAACTAAATGATGGCAACTAAGGACGAGGGTTGCGCTCGTTGCGGGACTTAACCCAACATCTCACGACACGAGCTGACGACAGCCATGCAGCACCTGTCACTAGGTCCCCGAAGGGAAGAAATCTGTCTCCAGAAGTCGTCCTAGGATGTCAAAGGCTGGTAAGGTTCTGCGCGTTGCTTCGAATTAAACCACATGCTCCACCGCTTGTGCAGGCCCCCGTCAATTCCTTTGAGTTTTAATCTTGCGACCGTACTCCCCAGGCGGATAACTTAATGCGTTAGCTGCGCCACCCAGGCTCTAAGAGCCCGGACAGCTAGTTATCATCGTTTACGGCGTGGACTACCAGGGTATCTAATCCTGTTTGCTCCCACGCTTTCGCACCTCAGCGTCAATAACTGTCCAGCGAGTCGCCTTCGCCACTGGTGTTCTTCCGAATATCTACGAATTTCACCTCTACACTCGGAATTCCACTCGCCTCTCCAGTATTCTAGTCTACCAGTTTCAGAGGCAGTTCCGGGGTTGAGCCCCGGGATTTCACCCCTGACTTGATAAGCCGCCTACGCGCGCTTTACGCCCAGTAATTCCGAACAACGCTAGCTCCCTCCGTATTACCGCGGCTGCTGGCACGGAGTTAGCCGGAGCTTATTCTCTGGGTACTGTCATTATCATCCCCAGTAAAAGAGCTTTACAACCCTAAGGCCTTCATCACTCACGCGGCATTGCTGGATCAGGCTTTCGCCCATTGTCCAATATTCCCCACTGCTGCCTCCCGTAGGAGTCTGGGCCGTGTCTCAGTCCCAGTGTGGCTGATCATCCTCTCAGACCAGCTATGGATCGTCGGCTTGGTAGGCCTTTACCCCACCAACTACCTAATCCAACGCGGGCCCATCTAAAGGCGATAAATCTTTGGTCCGAAGACATCATTCGGTATTAGCAGTCGTTTCCAACTGTTATCCCGAACCTAAAGGCAGGTTCCCACGCGTTACGCACCCGTGCGCCACTAGACCCGAAGGTCTCGTTCGACTTGCATGTGTTAGGCATGCCGCCAGCGTTCGTTCTGAGCCAGGATCAAACTC
>LXQI01000009.1 GCA_001683845.1 Erythrobacter sp. ANT-B3C2
CCGCCGATCCAGACCGGATCATCGCCGCCGTTAAACGCGGGCACCAAGTGTTAGATTCTATCCAGTAGCATGGCATCGTTGCGCTTGAACGGCGCTGCTTTGGCATGTTTGGCCCAATCGGGCTTGAATGCCACCTGCGTAACCTTGCGGTTGTCAGCCCAACATGCAGCGATGCGCTCAGCTCCAGACGGTCCTCCACCATGCAGCAGGACCATGTTGGCATGCTTGGCGCGGACCCGATCGAGTGCGGCCCAGATAGCATCGGTGTCGTTGCAGTCCTTGCCACCGGTGAACGCGACCTTCGGTCCGGCCGGCAGCATGACCTCTGTTTCGGCGCGGCGGCGGGCGGCGATGAAGTCGCGGCTGTCGACCATCGCTGCGGTCAGGGCGCGTCGGTTGACAAGGCTGCCATGGCGTGGATGCCAAGCCGAACCGGTATGGGTGCGATAGAGATCGCAAGCGGCATCGCGCATCAGTTCGTGGGCGTTGCGCCGTTCGATCAGGGTCAGGCCTTGTCCCAGCAATCGCTCCAGCTCGACCGAGGCAACTTCCGACCCATCCTGCTCCCGTTGCGACCGGCGCTGCGCCTGCTCATTGTCGTCGAGTTCGCGCTCGACCCGCTCGGCGGCACGGTGGAACAGGTTGACCGTCGACCAAAGCAGATCGTCGAGATCGGGTTCGAGCCGGGTATCGGCCAGCGTGCCGATCAGTGCGTCGAAAATGTCGGCAACCGCCCCAGCAACGCGGTCGCCTTCGGGCAGCGGGCGCGGGTCGGGTTCGTCGTGGAATAGCCGGAAGCCATAGAATTGCAGTTCATCGAGGATATGCGCGGTCGGGGATTGCTCCTGGGGTTCGTCGTTCTCGGTCATGGGGTTTGCTCTTCCTTCGACCGCGCCTCTCGCGGCCTTCATGGGCGAGCAAAGAGCGGGGGCGGACCGGGCTGGCACCCTCGGGCCGGAGCGCAGCGGAGGATGGCGAGCACGACTTTCTTGTCTCGCGAGGAAGCCCGCGACCACCCCGCAAGGGGTGAGCCGCGGGCGGGGAAGAAAGTCGCGCGCAGCCATTGCCGGCCCGGTCGGCTTCCGCTTCTCTCGCCCCTCTCGAAGGCAGAGGCGCGGCTCTGATGGAGAGCGGCCAATGATGGCGAACGGACGTCGGGCTTGGGGGCGTCACTGCCCATGCTCAGCCGATGAACAGCTCGGCATCCTCCGAGGCGAGTTGCACCCGCACCGCTGCCCGTATCTCGTCCCGGCCGAGCCGCTGCAAATCGTCGTTGAAGTCGCCAAGGCTGGCGGTCAGCATCAACGGCTCGATCCCGGCCTCAGTCGCCCGATTAGCGAGTGTGTCGGCGGCATGATGCCCGGCGGGATCGTCGTCGCGGGCGATGTAGAGACGGCGCAGTGGAGGTGTGAGGTGCAAGGCCGACAGGTGAGCCGCCGACAGAGCTGCGATCATGGGCATCGTCGGCATGATCTCGCGCAGCGATAGCATCGTCTCGATCCCTTCCCCGGCGATCATGACCGCATCGGGCCGTCCGAACGGCACGCCGTTGCCGAGCAAATTGCCCATGGCGCGACGCGGTGTGGCGACAGACGCCTTCCCGCTGCAGTGGGGATTGAGCCAGGTGCGATGAACGCCGGTCAGTGTTCCGGCATCACTGCGGACTGCTGTGATCAATGCCGGAAACGCATCGGGGGTGTCGGGCGGATCCTCGGTATCGGCGCGATACCAGCAGCTGGGATGGAACTGAAGCGAGCCGCATTCGCGCAGATCGGTGATGCAGCGATTGCGCAGATAGGCTTCGGCAAGCGTGCCATGGATCGGCTGTGACATCGCCCATAGGCGCCGAGCAGCGTCCGGTGACCCGGTCGGAACCGACGGTAGCCGTTCAAATGTCTTCGGCTCCGGGCTCGGGAGCGACAGAAAGCGCCGTGCTTCTTCGAGCGTATCGGCAAGTGATGCCAAACGCTGGTTGGCGGTGATGAGATCGAGCAGGTCGCCGTGCTCGCCGGTGGCGGCGTCGGTCCATTTGCCGGCCGCACCCTTGCCGGTGTCGGTACCAGTCAGCCGAACGAACAGGCTACGTCCGGGCGAACCCTCGACATCGCCAACGAGCCAATAGCGACCTTGTCGGCGGCCTTGGGGCAGATAATGGCGACAGACGCCTTCGGCATTTCTGGCGAGGCGCTGCGCGAGGTCTGATGCATCACGCATCTTGTCCTCCTTGAGACAGAAAGAGGGTCCGCCGCGGGGGAGCAGCGGACCCTCGAGGTGCGAGCGGGTCTGGGGAGCGCGACCTACTCGGCGGCGACGGCGAAGGGGGTGTCGCCCTCGGCCCCGGCAGTATCGTCAATCGGCTCTTCGTCCGCCACGGACCGTGTGCCGTCTTCTGCCGCCGTTCCCACTTCGCTCTCAGGCTCAACGGCAATCACGGCATCCGAGCCCTCGTCGGTGAGCGAATCGGCTTCGATATCCAGCGCAACCGGAGACGGCAGCGGCCGGCCCGGCGTGCGGAGTGGTTCAGGCAACCACCCCGTGCCTTCGAGGAGCACAGCGGCGCGCGCTGCCATGTCGCCCTTCTTCAGATGCGCGATGCTTTCGGCGGCCCGTTCGCCCTTGGCTTCCGCCACCGCCTGCAGGATGCGCGCCTTGGTCACCCGGCCAAGGAACCCGTCGGCCGTCGGCGTCCAACCTGCCGCCGCCATGTCGAGATCGACCGCTGCGGCAAGCTGGTCGGCATGGCCAAGCGCACGCGGCCGACGGTTGTAGGCCTCGAACGTGGCGTTGACCGTGCAAGCAGTGCAATGGGCGAACAGCGACTGCTTCTGGCCGTCGTCCATGTCGCCCAATGCCTCCCACAGCGCCTCGGGCTGGGCAGGCAGCAGATCGGCGAGCGCCTGATGGCGGGCATCAATCGCCCGCGCTGACACGGTATCGCCGAGCCCCGGTGCCTGCTGGCCGAACCCGACATGCTTGGCTTCGAGTTCGAGGCAGCTGTCGAGCGCATAGCGATAGAACAGCCGCAGGACGAGTGCGTGCAGGCAGGCGCGGAACGCCACTGCGGGCGACTGTGCAACCGCATCCCGCAGAGCGATGGTGCGGTGCGCGGTCAGTTCGGACATCAGCCGGTCGGGAATCGGGCGCAGGCCTTCTTCTTCCTCCGGCTCTGCGGCAGGTTCGATGCCGTTGTCGGTGCTGCCGTGCTGCCCAGCGCCAACGATAGTGTCGTCGACATTGGAGGAGTCGGCAGTGTCGTCCCCGATTGCGCCAGCTTCCAGCTCAACCGGCAGCTCGTCCTCGGGCCGAACAAACCCGCGCTCGATCCGCAGGCTGCCGTCCGGTGCTATGCTCATGAATGCACCGGCCCTTGCCACCTCATCGGCATCGAAAGCCAGCGGACGCTGGTCGAGCGCCTCGATCGCAGTCTCCAGTTCACCCAGCCGCTCGTCAACCTCGTCGGGCAGTTCAGGCGCGTTTTCATACTCGTCGGTCAGCGCGTCGAACTCCGCCTGCAAGGCATCACGGGTGGCCTGCTCTTCGGTGGTGATCTCGACCGGTGTGCCGCGCAACTGCCGCAGCCCATAGGTATGGCCATAAGGGAAGTCGGGCGCGGCATCGATCCAGCGCCAGCCTTCGGCCTGCACCTTCATCGCCTCTTCGCGCAGCCGCTCGGCGACCATCAAGTCGACGAGACCCACGTCCTGCAGCCAGCCGCCGTCGTCGCCCTGGAACAGGTCGCGCATGATGCTGCCACCGGCTTCGATGTAGCCCTCGGTGTCGATGAACCGGGCGCGCTTGTCCGACGCACGCACCGCGCCCTCGGTCAGCATACGACGGATCGCATAGGGTTGCCGGTCATGCGTTCCCGCCAGGCGCTCGAAGACCTGCTCCTGCCGTTCGTGATCGCCGTTGACGGTGAACGCCATCAGCTGGTCGAGAGTGATTTCGTCCTCGGCATAGGCGTCGAGAATCTTCGTGCTGACACTGGCGAGCTTGAGGCGCTGCTTGACCACAGCCACCGACACGAACTGGTGGGCTGCGATCTCTTCCTCGGACTGTCCCTTTTCGCGTAAGGCGAGGAAGGCACGGAACTGGTCGAGGGGATGCAGCGGGGCGCGCTGGATGTTCTCGGCCAGGCTGTCTTCCTCGGCATCGCCTGCGGTGCGGACGATGCAGGGCACCGGCGCATTGCGGGGAAGCTGCTTGCGCTTTACCAGCAGTTCCAGCGCCCGGTAGCGGCGACCGCCCGACGGCACTTCGAACATGCCGGTCTCGTTGCCATCGGCATCGACGACAGCGCGGACGGTGAGCGACTGCAGCAACGTGCGCCGGGCAATATCCTCGGCAAGGTTTTCGATGCCGACGCCCGCCTTGATCCGGCGGACGTTGGACTGCGAGAGCACCAACTTGTCGAACGGGATGTCGCGGCTGACGCTGAGGGTGAGCTTGAGATTGGACTTGGGCATGACACTTCTCCGGACGGCCCGGCCGGGAGCCACTCTCCCGACACCTCGAACCGTCACGAAGCGAAGCGCCGCCCTCTTCCTCCGAAGAGAGCGACGCCGCGTCACAGTATCCGGATGATGACGAAGGCTTACGCCGCGACCCGGTCGAACAGCTTCTTGGCGCGGGTCTCGAGGTCGAGCCGCACATCCTGCTGGGCCTTGCCGCGTGCGAATGCGGTGATGCCCTGGACGAAGTCGAACACCGATTCCGGCTTGCGGCCTTCCTCGGCTAGCACGGTGTCGATGATCTTGGCGGTCTCGGCCTTGCCGAATCCGCGCTTGCGCAGAAAATCGGTCCGGTCGTCGTCAGTCCGGGCGACGAAACGCTCGCGCGCCTGACGGATGCCATTGACGAAGGGCATCGGTGAGGAGTCGGCGAACCGCGTCAGCGCCGGTGCCGCTTCATGGGCGAAGCGGTTGGCGGCGTATTTGCTGTGCCGGATGCTGATCTCTTCGAAATCCTCCACACCCCACAGATTGCGGTTCTGGCAGACGGCGCGAAGATAGAAGCTGGCGATGCCGAGCGCTTTGGCGCCCACTTCCGAGTTCCAGCAATAGAACCCCCGGAAGTAAAGGTCCGGCGAGCCGTCGGGCAGCTTGCCAGCCTCGATCGGGGTGAGGTCGTCGACCAGGAACAGGAAGACATCGCGGTCGGAGGCATAGAGTGTGGTCGTGTCGGCGGTGATATCGACCATCGGATTGTAAATGCCGGACGACCAGTCGAGCACGCCGGGGACCTTCCAGCGCGTGTCACCCGTGCCGCTCCCAGCGATGCGCTGCACGGCGGCGACCAGTTCATGGTCGTAGATGCGGCCATAGTCGGGGCCGGTGACGGCGCGCAGTTCCATTCGGCCATCGTCGGTCTCCAGCGTCTTGACCTGTTCGGCCCGGTGGTTCGTCAGGCCATATTGCAGGTTGATGCCTGCGAGCGGTGCCGGAAGCTGGCGCAGATAGGCGGCAGGCGCGCCGACCAGTGCTGCCAGTTGGCCGAAGCTCCAATGGGTTGGCGCAACTGGTTGATCGGCACCCGGCAGGATCAGGTCGAGGCGCTCGGCATTGTCCCGGCTCGCCTCGACCCGCACCGCCGCGCTTTCCACCGTACGCGTGCGGCTGCGTTCGGCGCGGCCCTTCACCGACGCCATCAGCGCATCAAGCGACAGATAGCGCTCATCCGCCGGACGGCTGAACCATTCCGACGACACTCGGCCGATCCGCTGGCCGCGACCGACATCCACCTTGTAGCCACCGCTGCGGTCGGGGCTCGCGTCGAGAACTTGAACCTGTGTCATGATACGTCTCCGCGACGGCCCGGCCGGGAGCCTCTCTCCCGACACTCTAACCGTCACGGCGACAGCCGCCGCCCTCTTCCTCTCAAAAGGAAATCACCACCTCGAGCGACCTAGCGTGACACCCACCGCCCGCTGACATATGCTCACGGACACGACATAGGCCGCCATTTGTACGCTAAACGGTGATTACCCGGTGCTTACTTTTCTCAAAACCGCTACCACTTATCAGCGTTTTTATAACGCTTTATCAGCGACTTGCGAGCTTTCGGCTACCAAGGTCTGGTACTTCCGCTACCGCCGCCGCTGAGCGGGACCCCGTTCACTCGGTCAGATTCTTCCGCATCGTCGGGGCACCTGAAGAACGGAAACCCTGCTTTCTGGAATGCGCCGATTTGCCGCGGTCGAATGCGCCCCGCAAACCCGTCGCCCGGCCCCCCCTCAACCGACCACCCCCGCGCTCGCCAGCACCGCCAGCGTCAGCACGTCGGGCGCGATCGCGGTCATCGGCGCGATCTGCACCGGGCACTTCATGCCGATCAGCATCGGGCCGATCGTCGCCTGCCCGCCCAGCTCGCGCAGCAGCTTGGCCGAAAGGTTGGCCGATTGCAGCCCCGGCATGATCAGCACATTGGCCGGCGCCGAAAGCCGGCTGAAAGGATAGAGCCGCATCACCTTGAGATTGAGCGCCGCATCGGGCGCCATCTCGCCCTCGTATTCAAAGCCGGGCTGCAGCTCGTCAAGGATGTGCACCGCGCCGCGGATGTTCTCCAGCCACTTGCCCGAAGGGTTGCCGAAGGTGGAATAGGAGAGGAACGCCACCCGCGGCTCATGCCCCAGCCGGCGCGCCACCTTCGCAGTCTCGCAGGCAATATGCGCGAGTTCGGACGCGCTCGGCCGTTCGTTAATCGTGGTATCGGCCAGGAACACGGTGGTGTTCTTGCCGATCATCGCGTGCACCCCGAAGGCCACTTCGCCCGGCTTCGGGTCGATCACCAGCTGCACCTCGCGCAGCGTCTGGGCGAACGGCCGGGTGAGGCCGGTGATCATCGCATCGCCATGGCCGAGCGCCACCAGCAAGGCGGCGAACACGTTGCGATCCTGGTTGACCATCCGCCGCGCGTCGCGCTCGGTAAAGCCGCGGCGCTGCAGCCGGGCATAAAAATAGTCCACCATGTCCGGCACCAGCGCCGAATCGGCCGAATTCTGGATCTCGAAGCTGTCGGGATTGGACGCCTGGAGCTCGGCCAGCTTCTCGCGCACCGCCTGCGTCCGGCCCACAAGCACGGGCGTGCCATAGCCGAAATCGCGGAACTGGATTGCCGCGCGCAGCACCACATCCTCTTCGGCCTCGGCAAAGATCACCCGCTTGGGGTTCTTCTGGGCCTCCTCATACACCTTGGTCAGCACCGAAGTGGTGGGGTTCAGCCGCGCCTTGAGCGAGGTCTTGTAGGCTTCCAGGTCGGCGATCGGCTTGCGCGCCACGCCGCTATCCATCGCCGCCTTGGCCACTGCCGCGGATACGGTCTCCATCAGCCGCGGGTCGAACGGGGCGGGGATGATATACTCGGTGCCGAAGCGCTGGTTTTTGCCATAAGCGGCAGCCACCTCCTCGGGCACCCGCTCGCGCGCCAGCTCGGCAATCGCCTCGGCCGCCGCAATCTTCATCTCCTCGTTGATCGCGGTTGCCTGCACGTCGAGCGCGCCGCGGAAGATGAACGGAAAGCCCAGCACATTGTTGACCTGGTTGGGATAATCGGAGCGCCCGGTGGCGATGATCGCATCCGGGCGAACCTTCTTGGCATCATCCGGCCAGATTTCGGGAACCGGATTGGCCATCGCAAAGATGATCGGCTGCGGCGCCATGCGCTCCACCCATTCGGGCTTCAGCGCGCCCGCGGCCGAAAGGCCGAGGAAGATGTCAGCCCCCACCAGCGCCTCCTCCAGCGTGCGGGCCTCGGTGTCGATCGCATGCGCGCTCTTCCACTGGTCCATCTGCTCTGCGCGGTCGCGATGGATCACGCCCGCCCGGTCGCACATCGTCACGTTCTGGTGCGGCACGCCCATCGCCTTGATCAGCGCGGTGCAGGCGATCGCGCTGGCGCCCGCGCCATTCACCACCATCCGCACGTCCTTCAGCGAGCGCCCGGTCAGATAGCAGGCGTTGAGCAGTCCGGCCGTGGCGATGATCGCGGTGCCGTGCTGGTCGTCATGCATCACCGGGATCTTCATGCGCTCGCGCAGCGCCTGCTCGATGATGAAGCATTCGGGCGCCTTGATGTCTTCGAGGTTGATCCCGCCGAAGGTCGGCTCCATCAGCGCCACCGCATTGATGAAGGCCTCAGGGTCTTCGGTGTCGAGCTCGATATCGATCGAATCGACATCGGCGAAGCGCTTGAACAGCACCGCCTTGCCTTCCATCACCGGCTTGCTGGCGAGCGCGCCCAGATTGCCCAGTCCCAGGATCGCGGTGCCGTTGGAGATCACCGCCACCAGATTGGCGCGCGCGGTGTATTCGGCCGCGCAGGCCGGGTTGGCGGCGATCGCCTCAACCGGCGCGGCCACGCCGGGCGAATAGGCAAGGCTCAGATCGCGCTGCGTCGCCATCGGCTTGCTGGCGATGATCTCGATCTTCCCCGGCCGGATGGTCGAGTGGTAGAACAGCGCCTCGCGGGCGGTGAAGCTGTCGGTGTCTTCGGCCAACGCGGCGTCTCCCCTTTTACGGCCCGCCTAGCGCGGCACCGCGCCGGGAGGAAGCGCTGCGTGGCAAAACCGGGCCGGCAGGCCGCCGCGCCGCGCCCTCACTCATCCAGCTCGATGTCCCAATAGAGCCAGTCGCGCCAGGTTTCGTGCAGATAGTTGGGCGGGAACGCCTTCCCGTGCTGCTGCAATTGCCAGCTGGTCGGGCGGATCGGCCGCACCATCGGCTGCATATGCGCCTGCGCCGGCGTGCGCCCGCCCTTCTTCATGTTGCACGGCGCGCAGGCGGTGAGGATGTTCTCCCAGGTGGTCCGGCCGCCCAGCCGCCGGGGCACCACATGGTCGAAGGTCAAATGTTTGGGGCTGCCGCAATATTGGCAGACGAACCGGTCGCGCAGGAACAGGTTGAAGCGAGTGAAGGCTGGAAATTCGCTCGGGCGGACGAATTGGCGCAACGCGATCACGCTGGGGATCTTCATGTCCAGCGAGGGCGAATGCACCTGCCGCTCGTAGCTGGCGACGATGTCCACCCGCTCCAGGAACACCGCCTTGATCGCGGTCTGCCATGGCCACAGGCTCAGCGGATAATAGGACAGCGGGGTGTAATCGGCGTTGAGCACCAGCGCGGGGCAGCTTTCCAGCTTGCGCGCAGGATCGTCCTCGGCGCTGCGGAAGTGCGCCACGCGTTCGATCAGTTCGGCGTTGAACACTCGTCGTGTCCTCCCTGATGCGTGCAGGCAAGCATTTGCGAAGAAAAGCGTCAAGCCTGTTACACAGGGCCAATCCACAGGAATTCCCGCGAGTCGCATCGGTTTTGCCCGAACGGCAGGGTGCGGGGCGGGAGCAGCTGGTTTTGGTCGTCACCCGTTTCGCGCCCAGTCCCAACGGCCTGCTGCACCTCGGGCACGCCTTCTCCGCCATTATCGCGCACGATCTGGCGAAAACCAACGATCCCGGCGGCCACTTCCTGTTGCGGACCGAGGATATCGACGGCGCCCGCTCCCGCCCTGAACTGGCAGCCAGCTTCCGCGCCGATCTCGCCTGGCTGGGCCTCGTATGGCAAGAGGTGCCGCCGCAATCGGCCCGCATCGCCCGCTACGCCCGGGCAGCGGAGGCCCTGCGCGCCGAGGGGCTGCTCTACCCGTGCCGCTGCACCCGCGCCGAAATCGCCGCAGCGGCCTTTGAGCAGGGGCCCGATGGCCCGGTCTACCCCGGCACCTGCCGCGGCGCTTCGCTCGATCCCCAGGAGCCCGCCGCCTGGCGCCTCGACGTCGCGGAAGCACTTCGCCGCACCGGCCCGCTCATTTGGCAAGATGCCCTCGCCGGCGAGCAACAGGCTCGCCCCGAACTGGCCGGCGACGTGGTGCTGGTGCGCAAGGACCGGGAAACGCCCGCCAGCTACCACCTCGCCGCCACGCTGGACGATGCGGCCGACGGGGTGACCCTGGTGACTCGCGGGGCCGATCTGTTCGCGGCCAGCCATGTCCACCGCCTGCTGCAGGCGCTGCTCGGGCTCCCCGTGCCGATCTGGCACCACCACCCGCTGCTGGTTGACCAGACCGGCCGCAAGCTGGCCAAGAGCCGCGGCTCCTCCTCGCTCGCCAGCTTGCGCGCCAGGGGAGAGGATGGCCCGGCCCTCGCGGAGCGCTTGCGAAATCGCCTTCTCCCCGCTGGTATCAAGCTGGCAAGCACCCTACATGGCCTCTCATGAACATTTTCTTGGTCATCCTCATCGTCGTGCTGTCGGCCATGGTGGTCGTTTCGCTGGTGCGCGGCATTATCGCCTTCCTGCAGAGCACCCGCCTCGATCTGGAGAGCAACAGCGACATGGTGACGGAGATGCAGCTGCGGCAGAACAAGGCGATGTTCGCGCGCGTCAAGTACCAGGGACTGGCGATCGTCGCCGTCGCCGTGCTGCTGATGGTCAACCGCTAAAACCCTTCGAGGCCCGAGCAATGGTTCGCCTGACCAAGATCTACACCCGTACGGGCGACGAGGGCACCACCGGCCTTGTCGACGGTTCGCGCGAGGCCAAGCACTCCGCGCGCATCACCGCCATCGGCGAGGTGGACGAGGCGAATTCCGTCCTCGGCTGGGCGCTGCTTTGTGCGGAGGGCGAGGCCGCCGCGGATCTGCGCCGCATCCAGAATGATCTGTTCGATCTCGGCGCCGATCTGGCAACCCCGGGCGAGGATTTTGCGCCTTCCAATCACGCGCTGCGCATCGTGCCTTCGCAAGTGGTGTTTTTGGAACAGCGTATCGACCGCTTGAACGGGGCTCTTGCCCCGCTTGCAAGCTTCATTCTCCCCGGCGGCAACGAGCTTGCGGCCCGCTTGCATCTGGCCCGTACACTGGCCCGACGGGCCGAGCGCGCCGCCACCGCGCTGGCCGTCGAAGCGCCGGTCAACCCCGCAGCCATCGCCTACATCAACCGCCTTTCGGACTACCTCTTCGTCCTTGCCCGCACGGCCGCCGCGGCTGACGGCGGCGATGTTCTCTGGCAACCGGGCGCGAACCGCTAGCCTCCCACGCGCCACCCCGCTACCCCGCGCCGGAAAGCGAACAGGAGTGGCACGGATGGACACGATCGCAGTGATCGGAGCGGGGCAGATGGGCGCCGGAATCGCCCAGGTGGCAGCAGTGAGCGGCCTGCGGGTGCTCCTCGCCGATCGCGATCAGGCGCTGGCCGACAAGGCGAAAAGCGGCATCGGCAAGCGCCTCGCCCGGCTGGTCGAAAAGGAGAAAATGGGCTCCGATCAAGCGGATGCCGCACTCGCCCGGATCGAAACGCTGGTCGATTACGCGCCGATGGCCGAAGCCCAGCTAATCGTCGAAGCGGCGACGGAACGCGAGGAGATCAAGCGCTCCATCTTCGAGGCGGCGGGCAAGGTGCTCGCCGAGGACGCTATCCTCGCCAGCAACACCAGCTCGATCCCGATCACCCGCATGGCCGCCAATGTGCCCGATCCCACACGCTTCATCGGGCTGCACTTCTTCAACCCGGTGCCGGTGATGAAGCTGATCGAAATCATCCCCGGCCTCGCCACCGCGCCCGCCACCGTGGAGCGAATGCGCGCTTTCGCCGCGCATCTCGGCAAGGAGGTGGTCACCAGCGAGGACGAGCCCGGCTTCATCGTCAACCGCATCCTGATGCCGATGATCAACGAGGCGGTGTTTGCGCTGGGCAACGGCACCGCCACCATGCGCGATATCGACACAGCCTGTCGCCTCGGCCTCAACCACCCGATGGGCCCGCTGGAACTGGCCGATTTCATCGGCCTCGATACCTGCCTGGAGATCACCCGGGTGCTGTTCCACGGCACCGGCGACACGAAGTATCGCCCCGCGCCGCTGCTGGTGAAATATGTCGAGGCCGGCTGGCTGGGCAAGAAGTCCGGCAAGGGGTTCTACGATTATTCGGGCGAGCAGCCGGTGCCCACGCGCTGACGGGAACGCCCGCTCGGCACGGCCCGTTCTTTCCCGCAAAGGAGATCACCATGACCAACGACACCCGCAAGTCCGAGAGACCCGATGAAGAGCGCAACGATCTGATGGCGCCCGAGCTGCACAATTCGGAGCAGGATGACGAGGGCGAACAGGCCCAGACCGTCGCATCCGAGGCACTCGGCGGCGAGGCGCGCAAGGCAAGTCCGCTCGACAGCATCAAGTCCGACGAACCGGGCGAGATCATGGATGATTCGACTCAGGACCTGGTCGATCACATGCGCGACATGGAGCAGTCCGGCCGGATCGACATGAGCGCCTATCGCGGCGAGCCGAACCATGACGACAACGAAGACAAATACGCCAAGGAGAACAAGCTCGACGACCTGCCCTCCGATGGCACCACCGAGCGCCGCTAAGACAGTCCAAGCAGACGGTCTGGGCGCGCGTCCAGACCGCGCTACCCGCCTTCGCCCACAGACCCGTCGTTGAGGAACCATAGCCCGCCGATCAGCGCCAGCCCGCCCGCGATGATCGACCAGGTCATCCAGCGGACGTTGGGCGATCTCGGCCGGTCGATCCGGTGGCTCGACAGGCGGGCGAAGGTGCTCGACGCACGCCGCTCAGCCGTGAAGGCAATCGTTATGCTCAGGACGATGAACAGGGTCGAGATCGCCTTGCCCAGCCAGGGCGGTTCGAATTCGCCGAACACCACGTGGAAGCCGATGCCGACGCCGATCGCGGCGAAGGCGGTTCGCATCCACCCGGCAAAGGTCCGCTCGGTCGCCTGAATGGTGCGGTCCTCGGCGAGGTCCGTCCGGTCCTCCGCCAGCGAGTTCTTGTCCGCCTTCTGGTCCGACCCATCGCCCATTGCACCCCTGTAGCAAGTGGGTTGCGGGTGGCAAACGCCCCGCTTGCAAATTGCTTTCTCGCTGACGTTTGCGGATCCGTTGCGCTGCCGTTGCAAGGCGCTTGCGCCCCGCTTGCAATCAGCCCTCGCGCGCTTCGCGCTGCAATGCATAGAGCTGGTCGAGAGCCTCTCTGGGGGTCAGCGAATCGAGGTCGAGCGCCTGCAAGGTCTGGCGCAGATCGTCGCGCTGTTCCGCCGCCGGGGCCGCCAGCGCCGCGGCAAACAGCGGCAGCTCGCCCAAGCCCGCGGCGATTCCGCCGGTCTGAGCGCGGCCCTTCTCCAGCTTTTCCAGCACCGTCGCGGCGCGCGCCAGCACCGGCTTGGGCAAGCCGGCGAGCCGCGCAACAGCCAGGCCATAGCTGCGATCCGCCGCGCCCTCCGCCAACTCGTGCAGCAGCACCAGATCGCCCTTCCACTCCTTGGCGCGGACATGGTGCAGGCTCAGCGCCTCACAGCTTTCAGCCAGCCGCGCGAGCTCGTGATAATGGGTGGCGAACAGGCAGCGGCAGCGCAAAGTCTGGTGGATCGCCTCGGCCACCGCCCAGGCGAGCGCCAGGCCATCGTAAGTCGAGGTGCCACGGCCGACCTCGTCGAGTATCACGAAGCTTCGCTCGGTCGCCTGGGCGAGGATCGCGGCCGTCTCGACCATCTCCACCATGAAGGTGGAGCGGCCGCGCGCCAGATTGTCCGCCGCGCCCACGCGGCTGAACAGCCGGTCCACCAGGCCGATGCGCGCCGCAGCGGCGGGCACAAATCCTCCGGCGTGGGCGAGGAGGACGATGAGGGCATTGGCCCGCAAAAAGGTCGATTTGCCGCCCATGTTCGGCCCGCCGATCAGCCACAACCGGTCCTCGATCGAGAGGCGGCAATGGTTGGCGACGAAGCGCTCTCCGGCCCGCTGCAGAGCTTCCTCCACCACCGGATGGCGGCCATCGGTGATGTCGAGGCAAGGCTCCTCGACCAGGCGCGGCCGCACCCAGCCGCCTTCGGCTGCGCGCTCAGCCAGCCCGGCGGCGACGTCGATCCGGGCGAGCGCGGCGGCGGTGGCGGCGATGCGCTCGCGTGCGGCGACAGCCTCGCCCACCAGATTCTCGAAATGCGCCTCCTCGGCGGCAAGCGCATGGCGCCCGGCCTGGCCGATCCGGTCGGCCTCCTCGTGCAGCTGGAGCGAGTTGAAGCGCACTACATTGGCCATCGTCTGGCGGTGGTTGAAGCCGCTCTCGGCGACCATCAGCCGATCGGCGTGGCGCGCGGGAACCTCGATGAAATAGCCAAGCACGCCGTTGTGGCGGATCTTCAGCGCCGCGATGCCGGTCTCCTCGCGGTAGCGCGCCTCCAGCGCGGCAATTGCGCGGCGGGCGTTGCCGGAGACCTCACGCAGTTCGTCCAACGCATGATCATACCCCCCGGCAATGTAGCCTCCTTGGCCGCGCTCGGTCGGCGGGGTGGAGACCAGCGCACGGCCGAAAAGGTCAGTGAGCGCGGCATGGCCGGCGAGCTCGGGCATCAGCGTGGCTAGCAGCGCCGGAGGTTCGGGACGGGCGTGGAGAAGATCGCGGATTCTTCGCGCCTCCAGCAGCCCGTCGCGCATTTGGCCCAGATCGCGCGGAGAACCGCGCCCGGCTACCACCCGGCCAAGTGCGCGGCCCAGATCGGGCAAGCTGCGCAGGGCGGCGCGCAGATCGGCGCGCAGCAACGGATCGTCGTGCAGCCACTGGACGAGGTCGAGCCGCTGCTCGATCCGCTCCCGGTGGGCTAGCGGGCCTGAGAGATCCTCCGCCAGCATTCGCGCGCCGGCGCCGGTGACACAGCGATCGACTGTGGCGAGCAGGCTGCCTGCCCGGCCGCCGCCCTGCGCCTGGGTGATCTCCAAGCTGGCGCGAGTGGCCGCATCCATCGCCAGCACCTCGGCGCTCGCGCGCAGGGTTGGTGGCAGCAGCAGCGGCAGCGTGCCCCGCCCGACATGATCCAGATAGGCGACAAGGCCGCCGGCCGCCGCCTGCATCGCCCGGGTAAACTGGCCGAAGCCCTCGAGCGTAGCGACGCCATACACCGCCTTCAGCCGCGCCTCGCCCGCATCGCTGGCGAAGTCAGCGCGGGGCCGGGGAACCGCCCCGAGCGGTGGTTCGGCCCAGTCCTCAGGCACCACCAATTCGCTCGCTCCCAGCCGCGCCAGCGCCGCGCCGAGATCCGCCGGCGAGCACTCCTCCAGTGCCACACGGCCGGTGGAGATGTCGCACGCCGCAATCCCGCAGGTCCCACGCAGCTCGCACGCCGCGACCAGCAGATTGGCCTGGCGCGGTTCGAGCAGCGCCTCTTCCGTCAGCGTGCCGGCGGTGACCAGCCGAACGATCGCGCGGGTCACCAGCGCCTTGGCGCCACCCCGCCGACGGGCCTCTTCGGGGCTTTCGACCTGCTCGGCGATGGCGACGCATTCCCCCGCGCGGATCAGCCGGGCAAGGTAGCCCTCCGCCGAGTGGAACGGCACGCCGCACATCGGCACCGGCGCACCCTCGTGCTCGCCCCGGCTGGTGAGCGCGATATCGAGCACCGCGCTGGCCCGGCGCGCATCTTCGAAGAACAGCTCGAAAAAATCACCCATCCGGTAAAACAGCAGGCAATCGCCTGCCTCGGCCTTCAGCGTGTGATATTGCGCCATCATCGGGGTGGGAGCGGTGGCCATGCCGGCCCGACTAGCGCGAAAAGCCGGCGCGGGCAGCACCCGATGAGCGGAACCCCACAGCGCCTATTGCACGATCAGCGGGTGGTGCTTGTCGAGGTGGCGCTGAATAATGCGCAGGTTGCGGGTGTTCGAGCGGTACAGAAAATCGAACAGGTCGCCCGCCATGGGAACCGCGCCCAGCGCCGTGTCGAAGGCGATGTTGCCGGCCATGCGCCACAGCTTCCACTTGGGCATGCCGAGGTTGCGCGCTTCCCACACGATATACGCACCCATCGCCCCTGTGAGCAGATCGCCGACGATGGGCACGAGCCCGACGACAGCGTCGAGGCCGACCGGCCGGTTGATGCCCGGAATGACGAAGCTGCGCTCCAGCACCCGCTCCATCATTTCGACGCGCTGCCGGATCGCGGCCGGGTTACGACCTATCGGCAGAACGGGCATCCGGCGGGGGCGCTGAGCGCCGCCTTCGGGTGGGGGAAGGGGCAAATCGGGAGGCCGGGCCATCTGAGTTATCTGGCGATCTGCGCCAGCGGCGGCAAGGGATGGAATGCCCATTGGTTGGCGGCGAATCCGTCAATTCCGCTGCGCACCAGCGACCAGCGCAGCGGCTGGCCGAAGGGAATGTAGAGGTTGGCCAGCGTCAGCTCGGCCTCGGCTTCCGCCAGCAGCGCAGCGCGGGCGCCGGCATCGGGCATGAGATTGGCCTGTTCAACCAGGAAGTCGACCTCCTCATCGCATGGGCCACCGCCCATCGAGCAGTGGAACTGGTTGAGAAACCAGCGCGGTTCCGCATAACGAGCCACGCGATCGACCAGCACGAGATCGGCATCCGCGCGGCCGGACGAACGGACGAGCACGACGCCGATTGCCGCGAGCTGGTCGGCCAGCTGGCGAAACAGCATGTCGAAGCCGGACGAACGGGGCATGGCAAGCGACACGCGAGCCCCGGCACCGCCATTGGCCGCCCGCCAGGCGGTAATGCGGCGAGCGGCGAGTGCACGGCGCTCCTCCATTGTCAGGTCGCCCCAACGTTCGACGATGTAGCCCGGATCTCCCGGCAGGTTGGGCGGGACCACGCGCGTGGTCGGGATCCAGCCGCCGATCCCGAACGGAGAGATCAGCGCCGGACGGTCGATCGCCATCGCGATCGCCTCGCGCCGGGGCGCATCGGCCAGCACGCCCGTTGCGCGCCGGACCTGCAGCCCGAACAGACCGAGCGTGGGATCGATCCGCACCGTGCCGCGCGACAGGGGCCCGGTATCCGCCAATGGCCAGGTTCCGAGCCGTCCGCCGAGCACAAGGTCCAGCCGGCCCGCGTCGAACCCGTCGATCGCCTCCTGCGCACTGGCGACCGTGAGCGCGATCGGCCGCACTCGCTCGCGCCATTCCTCGTCATCGGGCAGCCCGCGTTCGGAAGGGGGCTTGAGCGCCAGCACGGCGCCGCGGCCCCGCTGTTCCAGCAGCATCGGGCCGGTGCCGCCTGGTTCGCGGGTGAGCGCCATTTCGGGCTGGGCGAGTATCTGCAGAAGCGTTGGCGCGGGGCTCGACAGCCGGATCTCCACCACGCGCCCGGCCATCGCGCGAACATCGCGGATGGGCTCCAGATCGAGCGCGAGTGCGGTGCCGTCCAGTTCGCGGATCAGGCTGGCCATTTCGTTGCGCACACTTTCCGCAGAGAGATCGGTGCCGTCCGGCCAGCTTCCGTCTCGCAGCCGGAAGATGAAACTCATCCCATCACCGGTGACGATCCAGCGATCGGCGAGGCCGGGAATGATCTCACCCTGCGCGTTGAAGCCGACGAGTCCCTCTTGGGACGCGGCGCGCATGTGCCGCGCGCCCGAAGACAGGCGCAGGTCGGCGGCGAGCGTGCCTTCGGGCGAGTCGATAAAGGCGATGGCCAGCGCGCCCTCGTCACTCCGACCGCAGCCCGTCAGTGCCAGTGCGGCAGCGAGCGAAAGAAGGACCAGCCGCGGTGTCATCGCCCGGGCGCATTAGAGGCGGCGGGGCGCAGCATCAACCGGCCCGCGCCTCGCGAGTCAGATCTTGCGGAGCTTGTCGGGATCCGTCACGGGCGGGGTGGTAACTTGAGCGCGGGCAAATCGCGGCCCTTCGTAGTCTTGCGCATCGGCGACGGGCGATCGGGCGGCGAGGGGATCGACCTCTTCCAGGAAGGCGATCCCAAAGCGGCTATCCTGCTTCCAGGCAACGGTGCCCTCGACCCAGCCGATATGGCGCAGTTCGACCAACACCGGCGCGCCCCGCTGAACCCTGACGTCACCTTCCGCCATCAGCCCGCGTGCGGAGAGGTTGCGGATCTTGACCCGGTGTACCGCATCGAGTCCATCAATGCGCAGCTGCGCATTAAGGAAAAGGCTATCGCGCCTGGATTGGCGTGGTTCGTTCGTGTTCATCCGCTACGCCCGTTGACCCTTGTGAGCCCCGTCGGCCTGCTGCCGGCGGCGGCGCCCCGGAGCAATCCGCCCCGGCGCAGAAGCCGGGTTGAGCCCGTATGCTTAAATGTAAGTTAACGGGGCAAGTGTCTTGCCGCAAGCGTCCCAAATCAGATCAGTCGTCGCGCGAGATCTTTTCGCGTCGCTCATGCGCCTGCTGCGCTTCCACTGTCATTGTGGCGATGGGCCGGGCAATCAGGCGATTGATGCCGATCGGCTCGCCGGTGGCTTCGCACCAGCCATATTCGCCCTCGTCGATCCGGCGCATTGCTGAATCGATCTTGGCAATCAGCTTGCGCTGCCGGTCACGGGTGCGCAGCTCGATGCCCCAGTCGGTTTCGCTCGAAGCGCGATCGGTGAGGTCCGGTTCGCGAATCGGACCGTCCTGCAGCAGCTGGAGCGTGTTTTCGGACGCGCTGAGGATCGACTTTTTCCATTCGAGCAGCAGAACCCGAAAATAATTCAACTGCTGGGCCGACATGTACTCTTCGTCCTCGCCGGGAGCATAGTCCCGGTCGAGAGCACGCTTGGCTTTGGCCAAGATGTCAATTTCGTCCCCCGAGTTCGAGGCCATTTGCGAACTCCGCATGCCACTCCTGCCCTTCGGCACGGGCGGCCGACGCACCTGTGTCGCCCGTGCCCGTCGCCGGCCCGCGCTGGCTGGCGCGGCCTATACGGGCAGCGCGAATCCGGCACAAGCGGCAATCCCGGCTCGTGCCTAGATGGCTCACGATGAAGCGCAGCCGAACGGGGCTTTGCCTAGCAAGTGCCTGCAGGTGGCCCCTTTTCCGCTGGTCTCGCCGTTAACCGAATCTTGACCATGTTCGGCAAAACTCTGTCCAGCACGAGGGCACGGGGGGTGCTCCGAAATGGAGGTGCAGGATGACTGGCATGAACATGGAGCAGATCACCGATCACCACGGCACCTCCGCGATGGCTGGGATGCGCATCGCCCGGGCGATCGGTGCGGCCGAGCGCGACAGCACTGCGTGCTTCGAACTGGGCGTGGCCTTCTCGGCCGGGAGCCATGGCGTGGAGTGCGACCTGATCGAGGCGCATATGTGGTTCAACCTCGCCGCCGCGCGGGGTCATGAGGATGCGGCCGATTACCGCGCAGAGATTGCCGGCGACCTGAACGCGCGTGAAATTGCCGAGGCACAACGCCGGGCGCGCCAGTGGCTCGCGGCAAGCCACCGCCGAGCGGCCTGAGCGCGCCTCCCGCTTACCCGATCTTGCGAAACGGCATGCGCTCGCCCAGCACCAGCTGGTCTGCCGCGATGCCGCACCGCTCCTGCTCGAGGTAATCGGCGATGGCGGCGCGCAGGCCCGGATCGACGATATGGTGCATCGAGACGGTCTGCACCGGCTCGTAGCCGCGGGCCAGCTTGTGCCCACCCTGCGCGCCCGCTTCGACCCGATCGAGGCCGCGCTCGATCGCAGCATCGATTGCCTGATAATAGCAGAGCTCGAAATGGAGGAAGGGCTTGTCCACCAAGCAGCCCCAGTAGCGGCCATAAAGCGCTTCGGGCCCCATGAAATTGAGCGCGCCGGCAATCGGGCGGGCGCCATCGAAGGCCAGCACCAGCAGTACCTGCTCGCCCATGCGCTCACCGATCAGTTCGAAAGCGGCGCGGGTGAGATAGGGGCGGCCCCATTTGCGCACGCCGGTATCCTGGTAGAACAGCCAGAAGGCATCCCAGTGTTCGGAGCGGATCTCGGCACCGGAGAACGCGCGGATGGTCACTCTCTCCTGCGCAGCGGCCCGCTCCTTGCGCAGGTCCTTGCGCTTGCGCGAGGCGAGCGCGCCGAGGAAATCTTCAAAGCTGGCATAGCCGCGATTGTGCCAGTGGAACTGGATATCGCTGCGGCGGAGCCAGCCGGCGGCCTCGAACAGCGGGATCTGCGCCGGATCGACAAATGTCGCGTGCGCGGAGGAGAAGCCGTTATCCTCGCACAATTGCTCGGCTGTGCGCAGCAGCGGGGCGGCGAGATTTTCATTCGAGAGCAGCAGCCGCGGGCCGGTCGCTGGGGTAAATGGGGCGGCGATCTGCAGCTTGGGATAGTAGGCGCCGCCCGCGCGCTGCCACGCTTCGGCCCAAGCGTGATCGAACACATATTCGCCCTGGCTGTGGCTTTTGGCATAGGCCGGCAGCGCGGCGAGCAGACGGGCAGACCCATCCGCCCCGCTCTGCTCTACAACCAGCGGCGCCGGGGCCCAGCCGGTTCCAGGGCCGACACTGTGAGAATCCTCCAGCGCCGTGAGAAAAGCGTGGCGCATGAACGGATGTTCGGTGCCCGCCAGCGCATCCCAGGCCTTCTGTTGCAGCGAGCCGACCGATGGGGCAACCCGCGCGGTAAGAGTGCCGTGCGCCATGGCGGACCGTTAGAACCTCAGGCCTGATTGTGCGAGCATGCCGCGCTCAGCCGGGCGAAAGGGCGACAATCGCATCGACCTCGACGAGCGCTCCGAGGGGCAGCGTGGGTACGCCGACAGCACTGCGGGCGTGCCGGCCGGCATCGCCGAACACCGAGAACATCAGATCGGAGGCGCCGTTGGCGACCTTCGGTTGGTCGGTGAAATCGGGTGCCGAGCAAACAAAGGCGCCGAGCTTGACGATGCGCGCAACGCGATCGAGCCCGACCGCAGCTTCGAGCTGGGCGAGGATCATCAGCCCGCAGGCGTGGGCGGCTTCGATACCCCGATCGAGCGTCGGTCCCTCGCCCAGGCGGCCGGTGACCAGCTGGCCGCCGATGAAGGGGAGCTGCCCCGATACGTAGGCGAGATCACCGGCGACGACCACCGGCACGTAGCTGGCGACCGGCGCAGCGGCTTGCGGGAGGGTGAGGCCGAGTTCGGCAAGGCGGGCGTGGATCATCGTCATCGTTGTTCTCCATGAAGGCGCTCGAGCAGCCATGGCAGCGCCTCTTGCCAATTGTCGATCCGGGCATGGGCGTGGCCATCGCGCAGGGCGCAGGGGATCTGGCCGGCAATCGCCGGTTCGCCGCAGAAGTGGAGGCGACCGATGGTGGGCTGCATTTCGGCGGCAGAGGCGTGGTGCTGGGCGAGATCGTCGATGAACACTGCCGGCCGTTCGCGCCCGAGGTCCTGGACGATGCGCCGGATCGCAGCACCCTTGGGGCCCTGATTGGTGTAAACCGGGGCATCAATCCCCACAGCGAGGAGCTGAGCCCGGCGGCTTTCGCTGAACCGATCCTGCAAATTCGTCAGCACCACCACATCGGCCTCGCGCTGAAGCTCGACGATAGCGGCGACAGCGCCCTCGATCGGCGTCTGGTTCGCCATCTGGCTATCGAAGAACGCGTGCAGGTAAGGCCAGATCTCCTCTTCGGCCAGCGGTTCACCGGTAGTGCGGCGCAACGAGTGGCGGAAGGGCTCGCCATGGAGCAGAAACTCGACCGCGTGCTCCTCGGCCAGCCAGTCGCGGAAGTGGCGCGCCATGTGCAGCAGCACCTCGTCGCAATCGGTGACAACCAGCGGACGCATCAGGCGAGGCTTTGGCGGGCAGCGACGAGCGCAGCGGGACTGGTGCCGAGCGCCTCGGCGGCAGCGGTGAGATCGGGCTCGTGCGCGGCAAGGAAATCGAGCACCGCCATCAGCGTGGGGGCCAGCACGTGGGGGTCGGCGAGCGAGGCGCGCAGGGCTTCGGGGCTGAGCCCGGTGAGATCGAGCAGGCGCTGGGCGCGCGCCTGATCGGCGAGCACCCAGCCGAGCGCGCCGAGGGCAAGCGCGATGGCATCGGGTGCGGGCTGATCGGGGTCGCGGAGAGGCATATGGGGCGGTCAATGGGGATGCCGGCGCCGCTTGTCGAGTGCGGGCAGCCGGTCGGATCTCCCGGCGAGCCGTTGCGGCGCGCTGGACAGGCACGCTTGACAGGCAGGGCGGCAAGGGCTTTGCCCATCGCCTGCTGCACTAGGAGCCTGCCGCCATGGACCGCGCCGAAACCGACAGTCGCATCCGGGCGCTGATCGAACCGTTCAACAAGAAAAACATTCAGGTGGCCGAGGGCACGACGTTCTCCGGCGACCTCGAGTTCGACAGCCTGACGGTCATGGATTTCGTGGCCGCGATCGAGGACGAGTTCGACATCATCATCAGCATGAACCAGCAGGCCGAGATCGAGACCTACGGCGAACTGGTGAGTGCGGTCTGCTCGCAGGCGGGCAAGTGAGGGCGCGATGAGCGAAGGCGTGGCCGAGGCCGATCAGCCGATCGAAAGGGTTGGGGGAGCTCCCGACCTGATGTCCAAGTTCGACCCGGTGATCGCCACCCGCGAGGCGCTGCTGGCGGGCGGGGTGGAAGACCCCTTCTCGCTGGTGATGGAACGGGTGCTGAGCCCGACCAAAGCGATTTGCAACGGGCGCGATACGATCCTGCTCGGCACTTACAATTACATGGGCATGACCTTCGACCCCGACGTGATCGCGGCCGGGGAACGCGCGCTGGCGGATTTCGGCAGTGGGACCACCGGGAGCCGCGTGCTCAATGGCACCTATCAAGGCCACCGCGATGTGGAGGACGCTCTGCGCGAGTTCTACGCCATGGACCACGCGATGGTGTTTTCCACCGGCTACCAGGCCAATCTGGGGATCATCAGCACGCTGGCCGGCAAGGGCGATTACATCGTCCTCGATATCGATTCGCATGCCAGCATCTGGGATGGCTGTGCGTTAGGAAATGCCGAAGTGGTGCCCTTTCGGCACAACGACACGGAGGCGATGGTCAAGCGCCTCAAGCGCATTCCGGACGGCGCGGGCAAGCTGGTGGTGCTGGAGGGCGTTTATTCAATGCTCGGAGACGTAGCGCCGCTGCGCGAGATGGTGGGGGCAGCCAAGGAAGAGGGCGCGATGGTGCTGGTGGACGAGGCCCATTCGATGGGCTTCATCGGCGAGAACGGGCGCGGCGTGGCCGAGGACCAAGGTGTGCTGGACGAGGTCGATTTCGTGATCGGCACCTTTTCCAAAAGCGTGGGCACGGTGGGCGGGTTCTGCGTTTCGAACCACCCGAAGTTCGAGATCCTGCGGCTGGTGTGCCGGCCCTATGTGTTCACCGCCAGCCTGCCGCCGAGCGTGGTGGCGACCGCCGCGACCAGCATTCGCAAACTGATGCAGGCGGGCGACAAGCGCGCGGCGCTTTGGGCCAACTCGAAGCGCCTGCACGCGGGCCTGCGCGAATTGGGCTTCACGCTCGGCACCGAGGAGCCGCAGAGCGCGATTGTGGCGGTGATGATGCCCGACCTCGAACACGGGGCGATGATGTGGCAGGCGCTCTTGCACGAGGGGCTTTATGTAAACCTTGCGCGCCCCCCGGCCACACCCGCCAACATGACGCTGCTGCGCTGCTCCCTATGCGCCGAACATTCCGAGGAGGAGGTTGAGACCATCCTGGGCATGTTCGAGCGCGCCGGCAAGGCGGTGGGGATCATCTGAACCGCTTTGCGCCGAGCGCCGAGGTGGATCAGATGCCAAGCGATCCCATCGTGGCGCTCTCGCAGCGATCCGCCGTTGCGCCTTCCCCGCGGTCGAGCAGGGTGAGCGCGAGGAAGCCGCCGATCACCAGCAGCACGAAGGCGGTGGTGACGTACGGCAGGTACTTGTCGATGAAGCGCTTGATCGGTGCACCGAACAGCCGGAACAGGATGCCCACGGTCATGAAGATGAGCCCGCGCCCGGCGATGCTGGCCAGGATGAAGGGCACCAGCGCCATTTCGATAAACCCGGCGGTGATCGTCAGCAGTTTGAACGGCACCGGCGTGGCGCCGGCAATGATGATCACCTCGACGTCGTATTCGCGCAGGTAGCAGGCGGCCTTCGGGAAGGCTTCGGTAAGGCCGAGCGCGGCGAGAAGCGCTTCACCCACCGCCTCGTAGAGGAAGTAGCCGATCGCATAACCGAACAGGCCGCCCAGCACCGAAGCGATGGTGCAGACGAGCGCGAAGCGGACCGCCTTGCGCGGTTCGGCCAGGCACATCAGCCCCAGCAGAGGGTGAGGCGGGATCGGGAAGAAGCTCGATTCGATGAACGATATGAGGGCCAGCCACCATTGCGCGTGCGGATGCGCCGACTTCTCCATCGTCCAATCATACAGACTGCGCAGCATCGACCACCTCTGCCGAACCAGAAACGGCCCCTATGCGACGGGCACGTGCGACGCAAGGGCGATGCATTCTAACCAAAACGGTTCTTCATCATTGACATCGTGACGCTGTTTGGTTAGAGACAAGGAACATCGCGATCTTGCGATTCGGGGCACCGATCGCAGCGGTGTTGCTCCCCCACTTGGAGATCAGGCATGACCGAGGCCGGCAACGGCGCGCAAGCCGCGCGTCGAAAGCATGGCGCGCCTAAGAATTGGCGCGACGTGTTCATCGCTGCGCTGGGCGAAACCTCCAGCGTCGAGGTCGCATCCCAACGGGCCGGGGTTCGCGCCGAATGGGCCTACAAGACCCGGCGCGAGGATCCGGACTTCGGCCGGCGCTGGTTCGAAGCGCTCTGCGAAGGCTACGACAATCTGGAGCTGGACCTGCTCTATCGTCTGCGCAGCGGGCGGCTCGAGGAGGTCGACGAAGACGGAACCAAGCGGAAGTTCGATCTCGCCACAGGCTTTCGCGTCTTGGCCGCTCACCGGGGGCGGGTAGCGGGTGAAGGCGCGAACCCGCTGGAGAGCGACGACGAACAGGCGGTACTTGATTCGATTAACGCCAAGATCGATGCGATGCGGGCGCGCGAACGCGAAGTGGCCGGGCTGCTCGCCGAGGACGGCATCATCCAGCCCAGGGCATAGAGTGGCGCTTCATGACAAGGCGCGCTGGCTGGTCGCGCTGCCGATCGCCACGCGCGCGGCCTTCCTGACCGACCTGAGCGCGGCCGAGAAGGAGGTTCTGCGCTACCATTGGGACATTTGGTCGAGGCCCGAACAGCGAGCGCCGGCGGGAGACTGGCGGCTGTGGCTGATCCTGGCCGGACGTGGTTTCGGAAAAAGCCGTTCTGGTGCCGAATGGGTTCGTGAAGTGGCAAAGAGCGAACCGGCCGCGCGCATTGCGCTGGTCGGCGCCTCCTTGCCGGAAGCTCGGGCGGTGATGGTCGAAGGCGAAAGCGGGCTGATCGCCTGCTGCCCGCCTTCCGCACGGCCGCTCTACGAGGCCTCGCTGCGCAGGGTGACCTGGCCTAACGGCGCACAGGCGTTCCTCTATTCTGCGGCGGAGCCGGAGAGCCTGCGGGGGCCGCAGCATTCGCATGCCTGGTGTGACGAGATCGCCAAGTGGGATCAGGCGAGTGAACGCGCCGTGCGCGCTTGGGACAATCTGCAGATGGGCCTGCGGCTCGGACAGCGACCGCGCATTCTGGCGACGACGACGCCACGGGCGGTGCCGCTGTTGAGGCAGGTGCTGAGCAGCGAACACGAGGCGGACGTGGTGGTGACGCGTGGCAGCACCTATGCGAATGCGCTGAATCTGCCGCCGAGCTTCCTCAGCGCGATGCGCAAGCAGTTCGGCGACACCGCCCTAGGGCGGCAGGAGCTGAACGGCGAGTTGCTGGAAGAGGCCGAAGGGGCGCTGTGGTCTCGCGGGCTGATCGAGAAGAACCGCAGGGCTTTCTCCGGCGAGCCGATGGTGCGGGTGGTGGTCGGGGTGGACCCGCCCGCCTCCGCCCGCGGCGACGAGTGCGGCATCATCGTGGCCGGGCTGACCGATAGCGGGGTTGGAATGGTGCTGGCGGATGCCAGTGTCGCCAAGGCAACCCCGGAGCGCTGGGCGCAGGCAGTTGCCTCAGCCGCGCTGGCCTGGAAGGCCGACCGAGTGGTCGCCGAGGCCAACCAAGGCGGCAAGATGGTCGAAAGCGTGCTGCGCGTGGCCGACTGCCAGATGCCGATCAAGCTGGTCCACGCCAGCCACGGCAAGGTGGCGCGGGCCGAGCCGATCGCGGCGCTCTACGAGACCGGCCGGGTCCACCATGTCGGGCAGTTCCCGAAACTGGAGGACCAGCTTTGCGGCTTGATGGCGGGCGGCACCTATGAAGGACCTGGCCGCAGCCCCGACCGGGCTGACGCTATGGTGTGGGCGCTGACCGAACTGATGTTGACGAGCCTCGCTAGGCCGCGGGTGAGGCAGCTTTAGCCTCGCTTTAGCCGCCCGACCCGGCAGGCGGAGCGCCTGCCGGGCGCGGCACCTGGACTGACTTAACCTAAAGCGGCTGACCGGTGCCATCGGATCAGCAAGCGCTCTCGCACGGCTTCGCGGGCCAGAACGACCCACAAACAAGGGAACTGCCGGATGTCCTTTTTCGA
The DNA here is from genome assembly GCA_001683845.1 of Erythrobacter sp. ANT-B3C2. Taxonomy (GTDB): domain Bacteria; phylum Pseudomonadota; class Alphaproteobacteria; order Sphingomonadales; family Sphingomonadaceae; genus Croceibacterium. Next base: position 26,284 of record LXQI01000009.1, read on the forward strand.
CAGCCTGCGCACCGCCTTAAAGGGCGGTGGCGGGGCGCGCGTGCCACTGGCGCGCAGCTTCCTCTCGCCATGGTCGGTGGCCTTCGAGAGCCCTTCCGGGCGACCGCCTTATGAGTACCGGCGAGCGGTGGGGCATGCCTTTCTGGACAATCCGGTGGCGCAGCGCGCGGTCCGGATCGTCTCCGAGGGCGTCGGCAGCTCGCCGCTGGCTTATTCTGACGAGGAGTTGCGCCAGCTGATCGGCACAACCTCGGCCGGACAGTCATTGCTGGAGTCGCTCGCGGCCCACCTGCTGCTGCATGGCAACGGCTATGTCCAGGTGATGCGCGGGGGTGATGGCCGACCGGTCGAGCTGTTCGCACTGCGGCCCGAGCGCGTCTCTGTGATGATGGGCACTGATGGCTGGCCGGCAGCCTACCAGTACAAGGTGGGCGATGATACGCTTACCCTGCCGGTCGAGGATCAGGACGGATGGCCGGCGGTGATCCACCTCAAGGCCTTTCACCCCGCCGATGACCATTACGGCGCCGGCTGCCTCTCTGCTGCGGAGCAGGCGGTGATGATCCACAACGCCGCCTCCGCGTGGAACCGGGCGCTGCTGGAGAACGCGGCGCGGCCGTCGGGCGCGCTGGTGTACAATCCGGGAGATACGACGACGCTGACGGCAGAGCAATTCGATCGGCTGAAGGCCGAGCTGGAGGCGGCGTTCAGCGGCAGCGTCAACGCCGGGCGCCCCATGCTGCTCGAGGGCGGGCTGAAATGGCAGAGCCTCTCGCTCAGCCCTGCCGACATGGACTTTGCCGCGTTGAAAGCAGCGGCGGCGCGGGACATCGCGCTGGCTTTCGGGGTTCCGCCAATGCTGCTGGGGCTGCCGGGCGACAACACCTATTCGAACTATCGCGAGGCGAACCGCGCGCTGTGGCGGCTGACGCTGCTGCCGCTCGCGGGCAAGATCCTGGGTGGGCTGCAGCAGGGCCTCGGGCCGTGGTTCCCGGGCGCGACTCTGGCGGTCGACCTCGACCGGGTGCCGGCGCTGTCCGAGGACCGGGAGAAGCTCTGGAAGCAGGTGGCCGACGCCGACTTTCTAACCCCGGACGAAAAGCGCGCAATGCTGGGCCTGCCGCCCTCCCAAGGAGGCAAGCCATGAGCCGTGAGGACATGCTTGCCAAGCTGATCGCGCAAGCCGCGACCGAGGGTGGCGAGCTGATCACCCTGCGAGCAATTGTGGAGGAGGCCAGCGAGTTGGGCGCCGAACGGGTTCTGCGCCGGTTGGACCTCGCCGATGAGAAGGCGCCGAACGACATTGGCGAGCTGCGCGAGCTGCTCGGCGCGTGGCGCGTGGCCAAGACGAGCGCGTGGAAGGCGGTGGTCGAGTGGGTTGTTCGTGGGTTCATGGCGGTGCTGCTGATCGGCATAGCAGTGCGGCTCGGCGTGCCGGACATGTTCCAGTGAGCGCCGCCCGCCTTTTCCGCATCGCGGGCTATGCGGCCCTGTTCGATATAGCCGACGGAGCGCGCGATATTATCCGCCCGGGCGCATTCTCGGGCTGGCTGACCGCCCGCGGCGATCCGCTGCCGCTTTTATGGCAGCATCGACCAGGCCAGCGCATTGGCACGGTCGAGCAGCTGCGAGAGGACGAGCGCGGCCTGCGGGTGATCGCCCGGGTGGAGAGCGTGGCCAGCTATGGCGCCAAGCTGCTGCGCGAAGGCGCGGTGAGTGGGCTCAGCTTCGGCTATCGCGCCCGCTGCTACCGACTGACACCGGCTGGCCGCGTGCTTGAAGATGTCGAACTGATCGAGATCAGCCTGGTGACCCATCCGCTCCAACAACTGGCGCGGGTGCATCTGCTGCACTGAGCGCAACATACGATCCACTGTTTTGTCCGGCCGCCCGAAGGCAGGCCATTTTTATAACCGGAAAGGGACTACCCCCATGATGATCAACACCGATAATGATGTGCTCGCCGCATCGTTCGACCTGGTTGCTCGCCAGGATGCTGCCGAGGAGAAAATCACCGGCCTGCGTTCCGATGTGGACGAGGTGAAGTCCCGGCTCGCGCGGGTCAGCCGCGCTGCCGGGCGCCCGGCGCTCGGGACGTGCACCGCGCCGGAAGTGAAGGGCTTTGTCGATCACTATCTCCGGCAGGGACGCGAGACCGAGTTGAAGTCAATCACCGGCGTGGTGCCGTCCGATGGCGGCTATGCCGTACCGCGCGAAATCGACGCGCTGATTGCCCGCGAAATCAAGGAAATCAGCCCCATTCGCCAGCTGGCGCAGGTGGTCTCCGTCGGCAGTGGGGGTTATCGAAAGCTCATCGCCACTGGCGGTACGATGAGCGGCTGGGTCGGTGAAGTGGGCCTCCGCCCCGAGACCGACACACCCGACTTCGCCGAGATTGCGCCCCCGACAGGCGAGCTTTTCGCCAACCCGGCTGCTAGCCAATCGATGCTCGACGATGCCGCCTTCGACCTTGAGGGTTGGCTAGCGAGCGAGATCGCAATGGAATTCGCCCGCGCCGAGGGCAGTGCCTTCATCAAGGGCACGGGTACCAACCAACCGCTAGGCTTTCTCTCCTCGCCGGTGTCGCTGGCCGGAGATGCGGTGCGCCCGTTCGGCACTTTGCAATATATCGGCTCAGGCGACGCGGCGGGCTTTGACACCCATCCCGACAGCCGGCTGATTGACCTTGTTCACACGATGAAGGCGGGACACCGCCAGGGCGCGGCGTGGGTGATGAATTCGACCACGCTGGCCGAAGTCCGCAAGCTCAAGACGCCTGAGGGTGCCTTCCTGTGGCAGCCGGGCCTTTTCGACGGTCAGCCTGACCGGCTGCTGGGCTATCCAGTGGTCGAGGCCGAAGATATGCCCGAAATCGGGCCGGCAACGTTTCCCATCGCTTTCGGCAACTTCAAGGCCGGTTATTTAATTGCCGAGCGCAGCGCGACGACGATCCTGCGGGATCCTTACACCAACAAGCCGTTCGTGCACTTTTACGCTACCAAGCGCGTGGGCGGGCAGGTGCTGGACAGCGCAGCGATCAAGCTGCTGCGCATCGAGGCTTAGGCCGTAGCGACGATCCCTGGGCGACCGCCGTGTTTCGGCGGTCGCCCTTGCGTGCACGCCCGTGCCGCGCACCCCCTCCCACTCGGGGTCGCGGGCGTGCCCTCCCCCAGTGCTAACTTACGGAGACCGCCATGAAGCGGGCAATCGTCGTGCCGGCCATGGTGGCGGGTACGGCTCTCGACGAGCTCAAGAACTGGCTGGCGATCACCATTGCGGGCGACGACGCGTTGCTTTCGGGCTTGCTGCACAGCGCGCTCGAAATGTGCGAGGCCTTCACCGGACAGATGCCGCTCGAGGCATTGTGCGAGGAAGTTTTGCCTTCCTCCGGCTTGTGGCAGAGCCTCAAGACCCGCCCCGTTCAGGCGGTGGCGGGATTAGAGGGGATCCTTCCCGATGCAACGCGCTTCACGCTGGCTCCTCTAGATTACGCGGTGGAGCTGGATGCTAACGGTGGGGCACGGGTCAGGTTGGTCCGTCAGACCGGCAGCGGTCGGACCGCAGTGCGCTTCACTGCGGGCATGGCTGCCAGCTGGGAGGCGCTGCCCGAAGGACTGCGGCAGGGCATTCTGCGGCTGGCAGCGCACCACTACTCCATGCGCTCGGGCGAAGCGGGCAATGCGGCACCGCCCGCAGCGGTAGCGGCACTGTGGCGCCCCTGGCGCAGTCTGCGACTGGTATGATCAGCGCGAGAGAGAGGTCCGGCGGGCATTTCCTCCGGAATATGCAGGCGCGCGCGGAAAGGCTGGCTGCCGCGCGCGCCGAGGACCGACGACGCGCGCAGCGAGGCGACACCAAGCGCTGGAGGAAGCCGCACCTTCTGTGGCCCCTGATCGGCTGAGGACTGATAATAATGGAAACGCTGCTGCGAGCCGCGCTGATCGATTGGCTGCGCGCCGACGCCGCGCTGATGAGCGGACTCAACCAGGTAGCCGAGGAGGCCCCTCTACGAGCGGCCGCGCCTTGGCTGGGCCTGGTAGCAAGTGCGAGCACCGACTGGAGCACCAAGACAGAGAAGGGCCGTGAGGTGCGGATCGCGCTCGAACTGCACCTTAGGCGCGACGAACCGGCGGCGGGTGCCTTGCTGGTCCAAGCGATTGAAGAGCGGATCGAGGACTTCCCCCGAGCGCAGGCAGGATTTTACGTCGCGTCGGCGACCTTCCTTCGCGCCCGCGCCGAGCAGCGGCCGGCGAACATGCGTGCCATGCTGATCGAGTATCGCTTCCGCCTGCTCGCACACTGACGATTTTTGCAAAGGGAACACGCGAAATGAGTGCCCAGAAAGGCTCTGCCTTCCTCCTCAAGATCGGCGAAAACCGCCACACCGTGGCTGGCCTGCGCACGACACAGATGTCAATCAACGGCGACACGGTCGTGATCACCCACAAGGGATCGGATGGCTGGCGCGAACTGCTGGGGGGAGCAGGTACACGCTCCGTCTCCGTCAGCGCCGCAGGCATCTTTCTGGGCAGCACGGCGGAGAGCGCCATTCGCTCGCATGCCCTTGCTGGGACGATCGATGATTACGAACTATCGTTCGAAGATGGCGAGAGGTTGCGCGGCCGTTTTCTGGTGCAGCGCCTCGACTACGCCGGCGATTTCAATGGCGAACGCACTTACACGCTGCAGCTGGAAAGCAGCGGTCCGGTGACCCAGGCATGAGCGGTATCGCCAATCCGGTTCGCGGGGAGGCGAGCATTGTGATCGCGGGCCGCGCGCGTGTACTTCGTCCAAGCTTCGCTTCGCTGGTGGCCGCGGAGGAAGAGCTGGGGCCGCTGTTCGCGCTTGTAGAGCGGGCCGGTGAGGGGCGGCTGCGGCTGCACGAGCTGGCAATCCTCTTTTGGCATTGCCTCGTCGATCGCGGGGAGACGACGCAGGAGCAGGTCGGTGAAGCGGTGCTGACCGGCGGGTTGGCCCAGAGCGCGAAACCTTTGAGGGCACTGCTTTCTCAGATCCTGCAGGGTTCCCAATGAGTGTGACCTTTTCCGCAGCGGCGTTGCGGCTCTCGGGCCTTGTGCCGCAAGTACTCGGCTGGCTGCCGCAGGACTTCTGGGAGACGACTCCCGCCGAGCTGGCGGCAATTTTTGCGGCAAGCGGGTCTCTGGAGGGTGAGCCTTTGAACCGTCGGGAAATGGACGCATTGATGGAGCGCGACCGCAATGGATGACGAGATCGACACGCTGATGATCGAGGTCCGCGCAAGCACCCAAGGATTTCGCTCGGACATCGAAACAATGCGCGGGGCTCTCGACACAACCTTGATCGAGGGCTTCGCCAAGGCGGGCAACGTGTTCGAACGCGGGCTGCTGTCGGCAATCCGGCGGGGCAGCGTGGGCTTTGACGACCTCAAGCAGGTCGCGCTGCAGACCATGAACGAGATCGCCGCTCAGGCGGTGCAGGCCGGCATCGGAAGCCTGCTGCGCGGCGGCGGGGCGAGCGGCGGCGCACCGGGCCTGGGCTCGGTTCTGTCCGGCGCACTGGGTTCGCTGTTCGGTCTGCCCGGAAGGGCGACGGGAGGTCCGGTGTCGCCCGGGGCGGCCTATTTGGTGGGCGAGCGGGGTCCTGAAGTCTTCGTGCCGACTTCTTCGGGGCGGATTGAGGCAGGGCAGGGGCAGCGCGCGCGCGATGTGCGAGTTTCCATCCACCTCGACCAGCCGCGCGGCGGCGATGCACCAGGCGCGCTGCGCCGTTCCTCGCGACAGGTCGCAAGCTCAGTTCGCCGCGCGCTGCAGACGTTCTAAAGGGGGGGCGAGAGAAATGGCCTTCTGGCTTGCACGGGAGCTGGACGGTCAGCAGTCGGACTATATTCAGCGGTTCGATCCGCGATTTTGGACCCTCGACTTTCCTCGCCCGATGATGGGCTCCCTGGTGACGACCGGCGCAGATTCACTGAGAGTGGAGACCGAGTTTCACCATCGGAACGAACTAGCCGGATTGATCTGGGAAAGCCTCGACCGTTTCGACCACCCGCTGCTCGGCTATGCGACTAACCGCGACTATTCGCGAACGATCCTGCGGTTTCGCTGGCGCTCGCGCGGCGTTGTGCCGCTCGATGAGGTGCATGGGCCAACGCTGACGATTGAGGGGAAGAATGCCGCTGGCGCCGCGCACAGCTGGTACGTCCGCCTGTGGAATTATGCTCAAGGCACTCCCGAGGATGCACTGCTGACGCTGCCGTTCTCTGCTTTGGCTGGAGGGTGGGACAAAACAGGCGGCTTGGACCCGGTGTGGCCATATTCGATTGAACGTATGTTCATTTCGGTCGCACCCACTGCCTTCGACCCTGCCGATGCCGGTCGACTGGCCGCACGTGAGAATGGATGGGTCGAGCTTTCGTCGATTGAGTGCTCCGGCGACCGGCCAATGCTGACAGTCGGTGACGTCCTGTTGCCGCCGCATGACCTGCAGATGGCGACAGCCTATGACGATAGTTACAATCTAGCGCCCGCCCGGCTGGTGCACAACCTTCGCGGCCTGGGGTACCGGGGGGCGGTGATCCACTACGTCGGAATGAGCCATTATTATCGCTTGGCCAAAGCAGATGACGGAGCATTGCGAGCGGGTATCACGGAGCCGCTTTGCGGTCCTGCCGAAAGCTGGCACCGCAGCTTTTTTGCCGAGTGTGAGGCGCAGGGCTACCGGCCGATCGTCTCACTCTCATACGAATTGTTTGCCGAACATTGTCCAGAAGAGTGGCGGCAGCGCTTTCCCGACGGTTCACCGGCGCTCACCGGATGGGTTCCTCCCTCCACTCTGCTCTCACCGGCGAATGGGGAGGCTATGGCCTTTCTTCAGAAAGTTGCCGCGCGTTTCACTCAGATTTTGGGAGAGGCGGGGCTGCCAATCTCATTTCAGGTGGGCGAGCCCTGGTGGTGGACGCTCCCTAACGGTCAGATCGCACTTTACGACGAAACCGCGCGCTCGGTGTTCGGCGATGTACCAGCAATCACAGACCTGCGTCAGCAGTTATCGGCCGTGCAGCTTACGATGCTCGACAGGGCTGGAGAGCTGCTGGCAAGTTCAACGGCGGCCCTTCGCGACAGGGTGATCCGTGAGGCGAATGGCACAGCCGAAACCATGCTGCTGGTCTTTACGCCGACGGTTCTCGACGCCGCGATGCCCGAGCTGCACCGGGCGAACCTGCCAACCGGATGGGCCTGGCCGGCGTACGATCGACTGCAGTTGGAGGATTATGACTGGCTGACCGCTGGAAACGAGGGCGATCGATACGCCGCTTACCGTACCGTCGAGCAGAAGCTCGACTACCCGCTTGCACGGCAGGACTATCTGGCTGGCTTTGTTCTCATGGCGCATGAAGCCGAGGGGAAGTGGCAGCTGATCGATGCCGGCATTGAAGAGGCGCAGAAGCGAGGAGTGGCACGGCTCTTCGTTTGGGCGCTGCCCCAGATAAACCGCGATGGTTACACTCGCCTACCCACTCCGAGGGTCTCTGACATGCAAGCGTTCGATGATGTGCTCTATCCGCTTGCGCTTGGGCGGGATGCTGGGGTCAGCGCGGAGTTCTCGACCTCCGTTTCGCTGACGGCATCGGGGCACGAGCGACGCGCCAGCCACTGGACCGACGCCCGGCTACACTTCGATGTTGGACCAGGCGTTCGGTCCGAAGCGGAACTCGGGATCCTGATTGCCTTTTTTCGCGCCCGGCGAGGCGCCGCACGGGGCTTTCGACTCCGCGACCCGTTCGACTTTAGCTCGGCCGGGATGACAGGGGTGCCCGGGCCATGTGACCAGCTGCTCGCGAAGGGAGACGGCCTTACAGCTCGTTTCCGTCTGTGCAAGCATTACGCCGGACCCGATCCGCAATTGCGGTTCATATCCCGGCCGCGCGCTTCGAGCGTGGTGGCGAGCGTCGGTGGCCTTGCCACCGATGCCTGGGCTCTGGAAGAAGGAGGTTGGATCGTGTTCCACGAGGCCCCGCTTGCGGGAGCGGAGGTGTGCGCAGGATTTTTGTTCGATGTGCCGGTCCGTTTCGCAACCGACAGGCTCGACATCACCGGAGCGGCGTTCGCGGCTGGGGAAGCGCCATCGGTGCCGCTGGTCGAAGTACGGGAAGTCGCGTGAGCAGGGTTTTCTTCAGCCAAGAACTGGAGTGTATTGCGACCTACTGGCGGATCTACCGCAAGGACGGGGTAGCGATCGGGCTGACCAGCCACGATCAGGACCTATGGTTTAATGGCTTACGCCACCAGAGCTCGCCGGGCATGGTGCCCAGTGCCATTCGGCGCACTGCCGACCTCAGCCCCGACAGCGCCGAGGTGCAGGGAGTGCTCACGGCCGATTCGATTGGTGCCGACGATCTCGCCACGGGACGGTTCGATGGGGCACGAATTGAAATCGGACTCGTCGACTGGGAGACGCTGGATCGTGCGGTGCTTTACCGGGGCACCATTGGCGGGGTGACCGAGGAAGGCGGCGGCTACCACGCCGAATTGCAATCGGCGAAGGAGGCCCTGCTGACCGATCTGGTGCCGCGCACGAGCCCCACTTGCCGGGCCCAGTTCTGCGGCCCTGGGTGTACGCTGAGCGCACCGCGATTTACGCATGAAGCTCGGCTCTCGGCAGTGGATCTCGATGGAAATGTGGTTGAGTTCGCTGGCGGTCCAGCTCCGGAAGACCTTGAAGACGGCAGCCTGCGGTGGATCGACGGTCCCTATGCGGGCCAGTGGATGGAGATTATGAGCAGCGGGCCGGGGGGATTGGTGCTCGATATTCGACTCGATGCCGAACTCGCACTGGGGACAAGGGCACTGCTGCGCGAGGGGTGCGACCACACACTGGAGACATGCCAAAATCGTTTTCGCAATGCGATCAACTTCCGGGGCGAGCCATTCTTGCCCGGCAACGATCTGATCGCACGCTATCCGCAAGGCTGAGCGATGTCTGTTCGAAATGAACTCGCGGCCGCTGCCCGGCAACTTGTCGGCGTCGACTTCCGGTTGCTGGGGCGTGATCCGCAGCAAGGCCTAGACTGCGTCGGCGTTCTTGTGGTGTCGCTCGCCGCCATTGACCGGGTGCCGCGCGTGCCGCTGCACTACCGGCTGCGCCGCACCGAGATAGATGAGTTTATAGCAGCCGCACGCCTACTGGGTCTGACGAACGCGGACGGACAGGCGCTCGCTGGCGACGTGCTGGTGGCACGGCCAGGCCCAGCGCAATTCCATGCGGCGATCGTTACAGCGGATGGAATTGTCCATGCACATGCGGGGCTTGGTCAAGTGGTCCTCAGCCCCGCTCCGCTGACTTGGCCTCTAGCGCACCACTGGCGGCTTTCGGATCAATAGGTTCAAACATCATGGCGACGCTTGTTTTCACCGCACTGGGCACAGCGCTGGGCGGCCCCCTTGGGGGCGCGCTCGGCTCGCTGGTAGGCAGCCAGCTCGACCGGTCAATTGGCGGGTCTTCGTCACGGCAAGGTGCCCGACTAAAAGAGCTTTCGGTGACGACCTCCAGCTATGGCACGCCAATCGCGCGCCACTACGGCACGATGCGTGCGGCAGGCAGCATCATCTGGGCGACCGACCTGATCGAGAGCAGCGAAAAAAACGGGGGCAGCAAGGGCCGGCCCGCCACGGCGGCCTATAGCTATTCCATTTCGTTTGCCGTAGCCTTGGCGAGCCGTCCGATTACCCGCCTGGGTCGCATTTGGGCCGACGGCAACCTGCTGCGCGGCGCCGCAGGCGACCTTAAAGTCGGTTGCGAGTTGCGGGTTTACACAGGCCATGGCGATCAACGGCCCGATCCCCTCATTGCGGCGCAGAAGGGAGCCGGCTGCCCGGCGTTCCGAGGCTTTGCCTATTGCGTGTTCGAGGGATTGCAATTGGCCGAGTTCGGCAACCGCGTCCCCGCGCTGACCTTCGAAATCATAGCCGACCGTGGCGAGGTGAAACTGACCCAGCTCGTCGAACCGGTAGACGAGGCGCTGGAGGTTGATCGGTCGCTCGATGGGCTAAGCGGGTTTAGCGATGAAGGCGGACCTCTTTCTGCCACGCTGGCAACGATCGACCAACTCTATCCGCTCGCCCTCGATGCGGGTGGCGACCGACTTACGCTACGTGCAGCCGATAAGGTGCCGTCTGAAGCTCCGATGTTGGCTGAGCCTGCGGTCGATACAGGCGACGGTAGCTTTGGGGCGGCAACGGGCACGTCGCGGCGGCGGGTACCCGATCTCGAGGATGCTCCCGAGGGACTGCGCTATTACGATATCGCACGAGACTACCAAGCCGGGTTGCAGCGATCTGTTGGACGAGCCCGCAAGGGCCGTCAGCACATCATCGAATTTCCAGGTGCGCTCGAAGCGACGGCGGCGCGCACGCTCGCCAATGCAGCGGCTGAGCGCGCGGGGTGGTCGCGCGAGACACTGGTCTGGAGGTCGACCGAGCTTGATCCGGCGATCGCACCAGGCTCGGTTGTGCGAGTGCCTGGACAAGGCGGCCTTTGGCGTGTGGAAACCTGGGAGTGGCGAGAGCTGGGAGTGGAGCTGGAACTGCGACGCCTGCCGCGGTGCCCGACCCGGCGAACCGCCGCGCGGGCGGGAGAGGCTCTGCCCGCTCCAGACCGTGTGGCAACGCCGACCCACCTGGCAGCGTTCGAGCTTCCGCTGGATGGAGCTGGCGCTAGTGACGTGCGCCGCATCTATGCCGCCGCTTCTTCCTCCTCAAGCGGATGGAAGGGGGCGGCGCTATATCTCGAAGTCGACGGCAACCTCGTTCCCCTAGGAAGCAGTGGCTCACGGAGAAGCATTCTCGGCGCGACGCGGAGTGGCCTGGGGAGGTCTGTCGGAATGTTGCTGCAACGCGAGGCGGAGCTCGAGGTCGAGCTCGTTTCAGAAGATCTTGAGCTTGCGAGTACGTCCGGGATAGGTTTGGCAGGTGGAGCCAATCGCGCGCTGGTCGATGGCGAGATCATGCAATTCGCGAGCGCGAAGCGGATCGGCCCTGCGCGTTGGCTGTTGACCGGCCTCTTACGCGCTCGCGGCGGCACAGAACCCGAAGCGGCGAAAGGGCATGAGGCCGGCGCTCGTTTCGTGCTGCTGGACGAGACGTTGGTGGCTCTGGATATTGCAAAGTTCAGCGGAACAGGCGGCGCGAAAATCGCGGCGATCGGGCTTGCTGATCCGGAGCCGGTAACAGTAGCGCTGCTGAATACGGGCGCAAGCCTGCGGCCACTTACGCCGGTGCATCCGCGCTACACCATTTCTTCAGATGGTGTGCTCGCCTTTGAATGGACCCGGCGTGCGCGAGGCGCTTGGGTCTGGGGCGAGGAGGTGGAAACCCCGATGGTCGAGCCGACCGAGTGCTATCTCGCGGGGATCGGCGATGCCGATCAGCCAGTCGTGCGATGGGAGTTGGACCGGGCGCGTCTTGCGCTGACACCCGATCTGCAGGCAGCCCATTCCGGCGCTCGTCTGTGGGTCCGCCAGGTCGGCTTGCATAGCCTTTCTCACCCGCTTCTCCTCGCTAATCTGCCATGATCACCAAGGATCGAACCCCATGACCAGCCCAATCGAATTCACGTCGAGGAGCCCTCGATTTGGTCTGCCCCTGTTGTATCCGGGCCAAGCGCAGAAAGAGTTTTTTATCAACGAGGCCGTTTCGTTCACCGACTTGCTGTTGCATGCAGCCATCGAAGGCGAGGAGAACGAGCCGCCGGTAAATGTAAGCGAAGGCGAATGCTGGCTCGTAGGGGCGGCCGCGTCCGGAGCATGGGCCGGCCACGAAGGGCAGCTCGCTTCCTACCAGGCAGGAACCTGGCTATTCGTGCCGCCTCGCGACGGGATGCGCGTTCTCGATCGGCCAAACAAGCAGGACCGGGTGTTTCGGGGCGAATGGCAGCGGGCAAAGCCGATCGACGCGCCGGCGGGTGGAACAATGGTCGACGCAGAAGCGCGCGCCGCGATCGCACAGCTGATCGCTGCCCTCATAGCAGGAGGGATCTTGCCCTCGAACTGATTTGTCGGAGCCATCTCAGCTGATCCTCGTTAAGCTTACAAGCAAAAGGGGAGCTGAAGTATGAAGCCGTTTTCCACAGCTTGGATTGCGCTGGCAGCATCCTTGGCCGGATGTCAGACGATCGACGAGATGGGCACAACGAGCCTTGGGCAGACGAAGCTCAGGACTGCCGACGGTACACCAGCCGGCACAGCACGGTTGATCGCGAGCGGATCGGATGTGAACGTGACAATCACGTTAAGCGGCCTCTCTCCCGGCACCCACGGCGTTCACCTGCACATGACGGGATCGTGCACACCGCCCGACTTCACCTCTGCTGGCGGACACCTCAATCCCGGGGGTCAGGCGCACGGTTTCGATAACCCGCGAGGCGTGCATTTGGGCGATCTGCCCAATGCAGTTGTGGGGCCGGCAGGTGATGGAAGCGTGAGCTTCACCCTCAGGGGGACTGCCCAGGAGGTGCTTCCACAGATCTTCGACGCGGATGGAACTGCAGTCGTGGTCCACGCTACTGCCGACGATTATCAAACCGACCCGGCGGGTAATTCTGGGGCGCGGTTAGCGTGCGGAGTGCTCGAACGAGGATGATCTGCGCGGTTTCTAGCGGTAACCGAACTTGTGCTCATGGCTCTGAAGCATGGGCTGCGTAGACGATCGGATCTGCGATACCAGCTTCTCGGAAGCCATTTTGTCGCAAGCGGCAACTGTCGCATAATCCGCATGCGAGCCCAACGGCAGTGGGGTCATAGCATGACCAACTCATTCCCGCATTAAGCCCCAAGCGCTTTGCCTCCATCGCGATTCGCGCTTTACCCCAGTGCTGCAGCGGGGCGTGGATGCGGAAGGCCTCTCCGGTTGCTCCGGCCTTCGTGGCCAAGCGAGCACTCTCTTCGAAGCTGGCGATGAACTCCGGCCGGCAATCGGGATAGCCCGAGTAGTCGAGCGCATTCACGCCGATGAAGAGATCACACGCTCCGAGCGCTTCGGCCCAACCCAGCGCCAGCGAGAGGAAGATCAGGTTGCGTGCGGGCACATAGGTTGTGGGAATTCCCGAGCCGTTGCCCTCTTTCGGCACGGCCAGGTCGGACGTCAGCGCAGAACCGCCGAACTCCCGAAGGTTGAGCGGCAGGATAATGTGCCTCAGCACTTGAAGCTCTGCTGCGATCCGAGCCGCAGCGCCGATCTCTCGCCGGTGCCGTTGGCTGTAATCCACTGTCAGTGCGTTCAGCGTGAAACCGGCCTCCTTAGCGAGCCCCGCTGCCACCATCGAATCAAGACCGCCCGAAAGCAGAACAATCGCGTTTTTGGCAGCTTGGGTCATCGGATGGGAACTAAGGGGGCATCTGCGCGGCGGCAAGCGTCGGTGTCAGCAGCGCCCGCTTCTTCGCGCCTCACCGTTGAACGTGAAGGGCCTGCCGTTTCGAATTCCCTGACTGGCGATCTGGACGAGTGCTGAACTTTCTTGGCGGATGGTGGTGCGCCCGTAATCCTCGCCTTCGCACGTGTATTGCACAACCACCTCGTTCGGCAGGTTCCTGATCAGGAACCGGCTGCAGCGTGCCTGACGATGACCCAGCTGGATGAACTCACGACCCGTCCGTACGCAGATGCGATCTTGTGCCCCGGTGTGCCGGTCGCGGACTGTCCACATTCCGGGGGAGAGACTGTCGAGCATCGTTGAACGAGTGGCCCAAGCTACTCCCGGAGCAACCGTAAGCATGGTCGCGGCCAACAGGATGCCATACCGTGCCAACCTTCGTGCGCCGGGCAGCCGCTGATTCCCCTCGGCAGTCACAATGATCTTTTCCATCGTGCCCCCTCTTCATCTCTCCTGAGAAGCCGTTTCAGTCAAGGATCGGAAACTCGCGTGAGCAGAAGGCGCATGATACACGAATGATCCCGTCTTCGTCTCGCATGTCGCGGCGATCCTCTTTTGGGAAGCGCGCCAGCACCGCTTCGAAATGGACAGTCGAGCAGCGGCAACCCCTACTCAGCTGCGTGACCTGTTGGACGCGCACTTCACGCTCTTCGTGAAACAGCCGCCACACCCAATCTTCCAGCGGCAGACCGGTATCGACCAATTCCTCGTGCCGCACACTGTGCCCGAGCACAGCCACATGCTCCCACTCGGGATGGTCGCTATTGCGGACATGCAGGCGCTCGCGGCCCTCTTCCCCCTCCGGCAGGTGCTGAAGAAGCAGCCCACCTGCGATGCAGCCTGATGGCACGGTCGCCACACCAGTGCGGATCAGCGTGGGCACCTGTTCGCTCTGCGCGAAATAGCTCTCGACCGCTTCGGCCAGGCAGGCGCCCTCCAGCGGTACGATTCCCTGATAGCGCTCGCCGCGCTCGGCGAGATCAAAGGTGATTGCGAGGTGGCCTACGCCGAACAGCGCGGCGAGCGACGGCTCGGCGCCCTGTTTGGCCAGCAGGTCAGCATCATGCTTCACGTATCCGCGCAACTCGCCCGCGCGGTAATCGCAGACGAGCAGTTGCACCGCCCCATCCTGCGTCTGAGCTTGCATGGTGAGTTGGCCATCATCTCGCTTCAGCAGCGCACCCATTAACGCCGTGAGGACGAGCGCTTCGGCGAGCAGTTGTTGGATCGTGGGCGGATAGGAATGGGCCGCCAAAATGGTATCGAGCACAGGCCCTAGCCGGACCGCGCGCCCACGGATGCTGCGGCCCGGAATACTGAAAGCGAGGATTTGGTCTAGACCGGTCACGCGGCGAAGATCATCGGGATTGTTCACTCGCCCGATATGGGTGCCCGGACGCGCAAACCCAGCCCCAACTCAGCCCAGCGCACCCAGGCTCCAGAGCAGGATCGACTTTTGCGCATGGATGCGGTTTTCGGCCTCGTCGAACACCACCGACTGCGGCCCTTCGAACACCTCTTCGCTCACTTCCTCCCCCACATGCGCCGGAAGGCAGTGGAGAAAGAGCGCATTGGGCTTCGCCAAGCGCATCAGGTGCTCTGTTACCTGGAACGGCGCCATGGCAGCGAGCTTATTGTGCGCATGGGAATGGCCCATCGACACCCAAGTGTCGGTCGCCACGGCATCGGCTCCCTCCACTGCTTCCCGCGGATCGGCAACGATCACGATCTGCGATCCGGCGGTGCGCGCCTGATCCACAAGCCCAGTATCGGGCAGATAGCCATGCGGCGTGCCGATCCGCACGTTGTACCCCATCAGCCCCGCCGCTTCGATGAGCGAATGCAGCACGTTGTTGCAATCGCCCAGCCACGCCAGCTCGAGCCCGCGCAGACCCTTACCATGCTCGACCAGTGTCAAAAGATCGGCGACAACCTGGCACGGGTGTGAGCGATCAGTCAGGCCGTTGATCACCGGCACTGTAGCGTGGCGTGCCATTTCCTCGATTTTGGCATGATCGTCGGTGCGCACCATGATCGCATCGGCCATGCGGCTGAGCACTCGCGCCGTGTCGGCGAGCGATTCGCCGCGGCCCAATTGCGTGCTCGCCGCGTCGAGCACGATGGAGCTGCCGCCAAGCTGGCGAATGGCAAGATCGAAGCTCACGCGGGTGCGGGTGGAATTCTTTGCGAAGATCATCGCCAGCACGCGCCCGGCCAGCGGCGCATCTCCATCCACTCTTCCCTTCGGCCATCCGCGCCTCGCGACTTTGCGCTCCCGCGCATCGTTGATCATTGCCGTCAGCGCTTCTCCCCCGGCATCAGCCAGGTCAAGGAAGTGCCTCGGTTCCATCAAGCTGGTTCCGGTAACCGGTAATCGGCCGCTGCAGCGGACAGGCGCTCGAAAAACTCATCGATCTCCGCCTCTCCGATCACCAGCGGCGGGAGGAGGCGAAGGGTCCGATCGCCGGCCGCGACGGTGAGCAGCTGGTGGCGGTCGCGCAGGTGTTGCATGAAGGGACGCGGCTCGCCCTTCATGCGCAGGCCGAGCATCAGTCCCAGCCCGCGCACCTCTTCGAACAGCTCCGGATAATTCCCGATGAACTGCTCCAGACGGCTGCGCAGACGTTCCCCGTTGCTGCGCACTTCGGCAAGGAGGTCATCGTCAGCGATGGCGTCAAGCACCGCATTGCCCGCCGCCATGGCCAAGGGATTGCCGCCATACGTGGAGCCATGCGCGCCAAAGGTCATCCCGCGCGCCGCCTTCTCCGTGGCGAGGCACGCGCCGAGCGGAAAGCCGCCGCCAATCCCCTTGGCCGTTGCCAGAATATCCGGCTCGATCCCATAATGCTCGTAGGCGTAGAGCGTGCCGGTACGGGCAACGCCCGTCTGCACTTCATCGAGGACGAGCAACAGATCGTGCGCGTCGGCCAGTTCGCGCAAGCCGCGTAGGAAGGCTGGCGAGGCAACCCTTACGCCACCTTCGCCCTGGATCGGCTCGACTAGGAACCCCGCTGTCTGAGGTCCGATAGCCGCCTCGGCAGCGGCAAGATCGTCGAACTCGACGTAGCGGAAGCCGGGCAGAAGCGGGACGAAACCCTTGTGCATCTTATCCTGGTTCGACGCGCTGATCGTGGCCATCGTCCGCCCGTGGAAGGCCTGGTCGAAGGTGATCAGCTCAAACCGCTGCGGATCGCCCCCGGCCTGATGATAGGCCCGAGCGGTCTTGATCGCGGCTTCCACTGCCTCCGCGCCGGAGTTGGTGAAAAACACGGTATCGGCAAATGTGCTCTCGACCAGGCGCCGCGCTAGCCGCTCCTGCTGCGGGCTGCCGTATAGGTTCGACACGTGCATCAGGGTCGCAGCCTGCTGCTGGATCGCACCGATCAGGCCCAAATGCGAATGACCCAGCAGGTTGACCGCAATGCCAGCGGCGAAATCGAGGTAGCGTGTGCCGTCTTCCGATATCAGGTGGCAATGCTCGCCCCGAACGGGCCGAACCTCGCAACGCGGATAGACAGGCATCAGAGGGGATATTGACATCTCATGCCTCCTGGCACGCCTTAGGTACAAATAACGCGGGCGGCCCTCTCATCAAGGACCGCCCGTCGCGCCTATGTATCGATCGAACCGGAAACCTGGATTGCCGGGCACAGGAAACCGGCTTGCCGCTCAGCCCTGTGCGGGTACCAAGTTGACCGCCGAGTACTTGCCTCGGCGATCGACCTCGAGATCGAACTCGAACCGATCGCCCTCATTAATTCCGGCCAGCCCCGAGCGCTCCACGGCGCTGATATGGACGAAAGCATCTTCCTTGCCGTCATCCCGGGTGATAAAGCCGAAGCCCTTCATAGCGTTGAAGAACTTGACCGTTCCCGTCGCCTTGTCGCCCGTCAGCTGCCGCTGCTGGGCACCACCTGCGCTGCCGCCACTCGGACCAGCGCCGGCACCAGCACTCGGACCCGCCCTCTGGTCCACCGGGATCACATCGCCCACGACTTGCAGGTCGGCAGCCGAAATCTTCCCGCCGCGATCTACCAGGTTGAAGGCAAGCTCCTGCCCTTCGGCAAGACCTTCCAGCCCAGCCCGCTCCACCTGACTAATATGGACGAACACGTCATCGCCGCCTTCATCGCGCTGGATGAAGCCAAAGCCCTTCTGCGAATTGAAAAATTTGACCTTGCCTTGGCCGGTACCGACAACCTGCGCCGGCATCCCGCCAGCGCCGCCGCCGCCGCCAGCCCGCGGGCCGCCGCGTCCGGCACCACCGCCGAAGCCGCCCCCGCCCCGAGATCCGCCGCTATCACCGGAACCGCCAAAGCGATCACCACCACCGCGCCAATCGTCTCCGCCGCCGCCGAATCGAGGCGGGCCATTGTCCGCGAACGGGTCGAAGTTGTCTTCGCCGAAACCGTCCCGCTTGTCGCGCCCCCGGCCGCGACGCCCTTTATCGTAACCCATGAACCGAACGTACCCTTATTCTCGCCCTTGCCATAGCCGGGGACATCGATGTCTTGCCAGCCGGGAGCGATGGAAACTGCCCCGCCACTCCAGTGCGCGCCTATAGCCCAGATCATCCTACTGTGCGAACAATTTAAGATGACGCCTGAGTGACCGCATTGTTTGCAGGAGAGACCCTCTTGTCGCCGACCGCCGTTGCGCAGAACGGCGCGGAGAGGGACCACATTCTCGCGCTGCTCTCGGATGCTGCGGCGTGGGCCACCGTGCTCACGTTGATCGTGCTCGAAAGTCTCATAATAGACGATCTGAGTTCCATTGCCATCTGTCGAACAAGCTGCCTCCAGAGCATCCGGCAATCGCCCGCATGGTGGGCCCGCTGCTGGCGCTAGGATTGCGAATCGGCGTGCTGTTCTGATCAGCTGGCTGGTAACGCTTCAGACTCCACGCGCCGATCATGCTCGACATTGATTTTTCGATCCCGATCCGGCGGCGGTCGGGATGACTGACGAGCTGCAGATCATGGTCACCGCCGTCGTGATCACCGCCCTGATGATGCTGGCTGCCGCCGCCGACCCCCTGTCGCGGTTCAGCGAGCGCAACCCGGCTCTCGTCATGCTGGCACTTGCCTTTCGGTGATCGGATTGATGCCGACAATAGACAGCTTTGGCTTCCACGTTGCCAAGGGCTATATCTGCGCGACTATGGCGCTTACTCAGGGGTCGAGATGCTCAATATTTCCAAGTGCAGACGCAGCGGGCGTTCAGCCCGGACCGCTGGCGGACCCGTCAGGCAGAACGGGCCCGCGGAATGAGCGATTTCCGCCGTGTCTCGGACAACTTCTGCGTTAGCCCACAGATCACCGAGTCAGATGTGGCAGAGGCCAGCACGCGCGGCTTTGCCATGGTGATCAACAACCGCCCCGAGGGCGAGTCCGCCGACCAGACACCTGGTCAGCGTGTCGAACAGGCTTGCCGGGCAAGCGGCCTCGCCTACCTGTCCATTCCGATATCACATTCAGGGTTCAGCGCGCCGCAAGTCGCCGCGATGACCGATGCGCTTCGGGCGGCTGATGGGCCGATCCTGGCCTACTGCCGCTCCGGCACCCGCTCCACGTTCCTCTGGGCGCTCGCGCAAGCGAAATTGGGGCAGGATCTGCCCAAAATCGCCACGGATGCCGCTCGCGCGGGGTACGATATCTCCCCGATCAAGCCACTGATGGACATCTTTGCCGCGCAATCTCTCGACTGAAACACCCGCTGGCCGGACACTCCACGAACTTACAAGAAAAAGGGCCGGAGGATCGCTCCCCCAGCCCCTTCTCTGATTGCCTGATTGCGCGGGCTACATGCCCGAACCTGGACCGTAGGTGATCTCCACCCGGCGGTTCTGCAGCTCGCGTACGCCGTCGGCGGTCGGCACGCGCGGGTTGGCTTCACCAAACGCCTCGCTGCTGATCCGCGCCGCAGGGATCCCGCGGCTGGTCAGGTAGTTGCGCACGCTCTCGTTGCGACGGGCTGCAAGACCCAGATTGTACTGCACGGTGCCCGAACGGTCGGTGTAGCCGGCCAGCATGATCGGCGCACTGCCGCAGTTCTGATAGGCCGTTGCGGCGCTGTTGAGGATGCTCGCAGCCTCGGGCGTGATGTTCGATCGATCCCACTCGAAGAATACGATGTACGGCCCGCTGTTGCACTGCACCATCGGCGGAGGCGGCGGCGGAGGCGGCGGCGGCGGCGGCGGCGGCAGTGGCCGAGGCGGAGGCGGTGGAGGCGGCGCAACCGCCCTTGAGCCACCGAAGTTCGCGATCAGCGACAGCATCGCGGAGTGAGTCGCCAGCTCGAAATTCGTCGTCCGCCCAACGGTGTCGACCAGATTGAAAGATTTAGTGTTCAGATAACGGTACTTCAGCCCGATTTCCGCATCGTCCGTCACCGGAACACGCACCTGAACGAGACCTTGGTAGGCCCAATCGCGATCCGAGTCGCTCAGATACGCATTACGAGCACCAACGGCATAATCGGCCTCAACCCACGCACGGCCAACACCGGCGCCGAAGGCAATGCCCACGCCATCATTACCGCCAATATCGAACAGTGCGTTGGCCATCGCAGTGATAACCTGAAGCTCACCGTTTACGGGATCGAACGTGCCCGTCCGCGTGCCGCCTTGGCCATCAAAACCCGTTACGCGAGTGGAACTCGAACGCAGCCGGTCCGGCTCCCATTCCTTGTAAGTCGCTTCGACTTCGGTGCGGATAAATCCAAAATCGTAGCCGAGCACAGCTCCGAGATCGTAGCCATGATCATGGTCGATCGTAATGGCATCCTCGACGCCCCCGACCCTGACGTCCACGTCTTCGGCAATGGAAAGGCCCATATCGATGCCGATATAGGCCTGACCGTCCCTGGCGGTGGCCGGTAGCGCGAACGCAGTCGCTGCTACGGCCATTCCCAGCGCAATTTTTCGCATATTGATTTCCCCTTCGATCCTGCGCACTCGGCCTTTTAGTCGCAACCGGCTTGGATGCAACAGAACTGCGAGCAGATGCCACAGTTCCTGGTTCTTGAGACCGGCACTGAACTACTCGCGCTGAGCGCATGCAGGCAAGGGCTGACAGGGCAAATCGTTCCAGCCCCCGGGGGACTGCCTAGGTCGACTGCGCTGGAATTGCACTGGGTTGTTGCGCAAGTGATACACAATGATGTCGTGACGCCAACATTCCGACAGGAACTCGCCAGGGTGCGTTGGTCGATCTGCCCCTAAAGAGATGGCCGGGGCTTGCCGCCCCGATCATCAAGGTGGGTCCGCAGGAGGAACGGAGCAAGTGTCCGACGGAAGGCTGAACCCCTCCGGTCCTCGACAGACAGATCAATGATTGTAGGCTCTCTCCCCGTGCTCGGCGATGTCGAGGCCGTCGACTTCGGTCTGCTCAGCCACTCTCAGCCCAAGCACCGCCTTAACGATCAAACCGGCAATCAACGTGCCGATGGCGGCCCAGGCGATGGTCACGACGACGCTGTAGACCTGGACGCCGAGTTGCGTGCCGAGCGCGGTGGAACCGTCTCCCGGCCCGCCCAAGAACGGCTGGTACACCACCGCCGTGCCGATCGCGCCGACGATGCCGCCGATGCCGTGGATGCCGAAGGCGTCCAACGTATCGTCATACCCGAACCTGGCTTTCACCTTCGCCACCGCAATGTAGCAGGCCGCGGACGAGACGATGCCCAGCAGCATGGCGCCGAACGGTCCGCTATTGCCGGCCGCCGGCGTTACCGCCACAAGGCCGGCAATCACGCCCGAGCAGAAGCCGAGCGACGATCCCCGGTGCCCCACCACCCGTTCGATCACCATCCAGGTTAGCGCCGCAGCCGCCGTCGCGACGAATGTGTTGATCATCGCAAGGCCGGCCGATCCATCGGCCTCCAGCGCAGATCCGGCGTTGAAGCCGAACCAGCCCACCCACAGCAGGCCGGTCCCGACCATGGTTAGCGTCATGCTGTGCGGTGGCATGGCCTCGGCGGGGTAGCCTCGGCGCGTGCCAAGCAGATAGGCCAGCACCAGCCCCGACACGCCGGCATTGATGTGCACCACGGTGCCACCGGCATAATCGAGCGCACCATCCTCGAACAGCAAACCGCCCGTGGCCCACACCATGTGCGCGATCGGGAAATAGACGATCGTCAGCCAGATCGGCACGAAGGCCATTACAGCGGAAAACTTCATCCGCTCGGCGGTCGCGCCCAGGATCAGCGCCGCTGTGATGGCGGCGAAGGTCATCTGGAAGCTGATGAAGACGTATTTGCTGATCACCTCGTCGGAGAAGGTGGCGGCGGTGCTGCTCGCATCGGTGCCGGAAAGGAAGTAGCTGCCTCCGCTGACGAACAGGCCAATCGTCCCCTCGTAAGTGGTATCCCCGAAGGCCAGCGAATAGCCCCACATCACCCACACCAGCATTGCCAGCGCGGCGGTGGCGCCGATCTGGGTCATGGTCGAGAGCATGTTCTTCGAGCGGGTGAGGCCGCCATAGAACAGCGCGAGACCCGGCAGGATCATCAGCAGCACCAGGACAGTCGCGGTCATCATCCAGGCATTGTTGCCGGGGTTGGGAATGGCAGCGACCCCGGTCACGACCTCGGTCGCGGCGGCAATGGGAGAGCCGGCCGCTTCGCTTGCGGCGTCAGTCGCGGCGGCGGCGGCCTGGGCGGCCCAGGCGGTGGTCGTGGTGAACAGCGCGGCCCCCGACGCGCCGATCCTGTAGATAGCCTTGCGGATCATGCTGTTGCCCCTCTTGCAAGCGCGCTCACAGCGCATTGTCGCCGGTCTCGCCGGTGCGGATACGGGTGGTCGAGACGAGATCGAGCACGAAGATCTTCCCGTCGCCGATGCTGTCCGTGCTGGCGACCTGCTGGATGGCCTCGATCACCTGCGGCGCCAACGCGTCGCTGGCTGCGATTTCGAGCTTCACCTTGGGCAGCATGTTGGTCGAATATTCGGCGCCGCGGTAGATTTCGGTCTGCCCCTTCTGGCGGCCGAAGCCCTTGACCTCCGAGACGGTCATGCCCGCCACGCCGATAGCGCCAAGCGCTTCGCGCACCTCGTCGAGCTTGAATGGTTTGATAATGGCGATGATGAATTTCATGCCGAACCCCCGTTCTTCACCGGGCGATCCCGGCTGAGGGTCAAACAAGCAATCAGCGTGCCAAGCCTGCCGATGATCGTTTTACGATCCGGAAAAGTGACAATCCAGCAGCCGGCACGGAAAACTTGCCAAGCTTCTACGCAGCTGCCCAAAGTTTGGGCAGTTAGGTACATGACAAAGCAGGCATCAGATCTGATAAAGCCAGTTCTGCTTGACAAGTCTGACTCTGATGTTGCCCTTATCAGCGAAGCTGCTTTGATTATCCGCGGTTGGGAGAGGTCCGATCATTGGACCGCGATTCCGGAGGCTGCGGCAATCTTCAAACTTTATCGCAAGATGAAGCTTACCGTATGACCGCTGCGATTTAGTGGCATACGGATCTTCGCCAGCTCGTTATGGACGGCCATCATCTCCATGGTGGCTTTCTCAAGCTCAGGTATTGAATATCGGCTTTGTCGATATACGATACCGTTTTTCAGTTCGGATCGGCCAAAGATCAGCTTGCCGTTGCTAAGCTGCCCCTGGAAGTAGCTGTGCACAATATGGCCCCGAATTTGATGGAGGCGCTTCGCTTCGGACAGATGAGGGCGCAGGAATGCGTGTATTTCACCTAAAATTTCCTCTGCCTTGAGGTGATCTTTCAATTCATCCACTTTGCGCGAGAATGATGCTGGAAACGGCCCTTGCGATTGGTGCCGGGCCCTAAGGAGTGTTAGCATCCCTTCGACCTGGAATTCGACAGGGCCCCAGTAGAGCGCGACGCGCGCAATCGCGCGATAACCTCGTTTTTCGTCTTCCTGTGACTGGAACTCCTGATCCGGATTTATCTCCATGCCAGACACCCTATAGAGAAAGAAGACGAGGTTCTGCGGCGGATGCTGAAGCTACCACCAAAGCTATACGCAGTCGCGAACTGCGCTATCATCGGCGAAGCGGAAGGCGAATTGTCCTAGGTTTTTGTCAGGACAAGCGCGTTCTTGAAAGGATGCTATGTCCGAGACCCCGGCACCAACGCCAACTCGGCGACGACCGGCAGATGGTCCGAGGCAACGGCCGAAAGCACGCTGTGGTGCACGCGCGCACTTTGGCACACCCAGTGCGGCGAGTGGATGATGCGGTCGAGGGGCGCTAGCGGCTGGCGGCTGGGGAAGCTGCGGCCCGGGCTCAGCACGGTCCACTCCCGGTCGAAAGCGCGCAGCGCGCCCCGTCGCGGCGACCATTCGTTGAGATCGCCCATCATCACGCCGGCCGTGCCGCGCTCGCGCAGTTCCGCGCACACCGTGGCGATCTGCCGGCGGCGGCGAATGCCGGAGAGGTCGAGATGCATGCCCACCACCTCGAAGCCCTGCCCCTCTACGCTCAGGCTGGCGCGGATCGCACCGCGCGGCTCGAGAGTCGGCAGGGCGATCGGCTGGGCGTCGTGGATCTCGATCCCTCGCCGGCACAGGATCACGTTGCCGTGCCAGCCGATTGAGGCCGGCCGGCCAGCGAGCGGCACAACCCGCCAGTGCTGCTCTTCCAGCAGCTGCCGCGGCAGCACCGCCTCGCGTGCGCCAAACCGGCGATCCGCCTCCTGCAGTGCGACCACGTCGGCGCCGAGTTCGTGCAGCACCGCCAGGATGCGCTCGGGGTTGCAGCGCCGGTCGCGCCCGATTCCCTTATGGATGTTGTAGCTGGCGAAGGTCAGCCGCATCGGTCGCGCTCGGGCCCTGCGACCAAGACGTGCCCCCGATCCTGCACGGTCTCCGCCACCGAACCCATGCTCAACGCTCCTTAATGGCGCCGAAGGCAATCTCGGGGTTCTTCTCCTGCTGATAGCCGACGTCCCAGGGCGATTTGGCCAAGAATACCATGTCCCCATCGCGGTCGCGCGCCAAATTGGCACGGTTGAAGCCGGCGAACTGCTCCAGCGCCGCCGCCGGCCCTTTCAGCCAGCGCGCCGTGGCAAAGGGCGCAGGCTCAAGCATCGCGTGCACCTTGTATTCGGCCTCAAGCCGGCTCACCAACACCTCCAGCTGCAGCTGGCCGACCACGCCCACGATCCATTGCGCGCCGATCTCCGGGTAGAACACCTGGATCACCCCCTCCTCTGAAAGATCGTCGAGCGCCTTGCGCAGCTGCTTGGTCTTGGTTGGGTCCACCAGCGCCACCCGGCGCAGGATCTCGGGCGCGAAATTGGGCAGGCCGGTGAAGCGCACATCGTTCTTCTCGGACAATGTGTCGCCCACCCGCAGCGTGCCGTGGTTGGGGATGCCGATGATGTCGCCGGCCTCGGCGGTGTCGGCGATCTCGCGGTCCTGCGCGAAGAACAGGATCGGCGAGTGCACCGCGATCGGCTTGCCGAGGCCGGAAGGCGTCAGCTTCATGCCACGGCGGAAAGTGCCCGAAACCATGCGCATGAAGGCAATCCGGTCACGGTGCTGCGGATCCATGTTGGCCTGCACCTTGAAGATGAAACCAGTCACCTCGTCGCGTTCGGGGCCGATCGGGCCCTGTTCGGCCGGCTGCGGACGCGGCGGCGGCGCATGGCGGGCCAACGCCTCGATCAGCTCCGCCACCCCGAAATTCTTCAATGCAGAACCGAAATACACCGGGGTCAGGTCGCCATTGCGATAGGCTTGCAAATCGAACTCGGGATAGCCGGCCTGTGCCAGCTCGGCCTCTTCGGCGATCTCCTCGGCGATCTCCGGCTCGGCATCGACCTGCCCCAGGAATTCGCGGCTGGGCCCTTCCGGCCGGCTGACCGCGCCGCTGGCGAAGTCGAGCACGCCTGCGAAGGTGCCGCCCATCCCCACCGGCCAGCTCTGCGGAGAAACGTCGAGCGCCAGCATGTCGGCCACCTCGTCCAGCAGTTCGAAGGTGGGCCGGCCTTCGCGATCCACCTTGTTGACGAAGGTGATGATCGGCACGCTTCGCAGGCGACATACCTCGAACAGCTTACGCGTCTGCGGCTCGATGCCCTTGGCCGCATCGATCACCATCACCGCCGAATCGACCGCGGTCAGCGTGCGGTAGGTGTCTTCCGAAAAATCCTCGTGTCCCGGCGTGTCGAGCAAGTTGAAGGTAATGCCGTCTTTCTGGAAGGTCATTACCGAACTGGTGACCGAGATCCCGCGCTGCTGCTCGATCTTCATCCAGTCCGAGCGAGCCCGCCGCGCCTGCCCCCGGGCCTTCACCTCGCCCGCGAGGTGGATCGCGCCGCCCTGCAGCAGCAGCTTCTCGGTCAGCGTGGTCTTGCCTGCATCAGGGTGGGAGATGATCGCGAAGGTGCGGCGGCTGGATACGGGATCGGAAGGCATGGCCTCGCGGTTAGCCGCAGGCACAGCGCGGGTCCACGGTGCTGTGCATTCCCTGAGGAGCGGACCGCGCCTTCCCGTCAGCCCCGCAGCACCGCACCGAGCTTGCCCGCTGTCACCACGATCCGCTCGGTAATTCCCCTAAGATCAGCCTCGGTGAAGCTCGCCGCGCCCGGCTGCAGCACCACCTCCACAGCCAGCGAGACCTGCCCCTCGGGCACGCCGGGCCCGTCAAAGCGGTCGAAAATGCGCGCGTCGACGATGTTCGCCTTGTCTGCCCCGCGCACCGCCCGGGCCAGCTCGCCGGCAGGCAGATCGGCGGGGACAAGAAAGGCGAAATCGCGCGTCACCGCCTGCAGTGCCGGAGGGCTGTGCGGCGGGCGGGCAAAGCCGCCTCCCTTCCGCTCCGGCAGCGCATCGAGGAACAGCTCGGCGGCCACCACTGGTCCTTCCACATCGAAGGCTTCGAGCACACGCGGATGCAACGCGCCGAAGCGGGCGAGCACCAGCTTGGGGCCCAGCCGCAAGGTCGCCGACTGGCCCGGGTGGAACTGCGGCCCCGGTCCCGCGGCATCGGGGCCCATCACCTGCAGCTTCTCCACCGGCGCACCCGCCTCGTGCAGCAGCGCCAGCGCCTCGGCCTTGGCATCGAACGCGTCGAAGCCGTTCGCCCTGCCATCTGCCCAGCCCCGCGGCTGCTTCTCGCCGGCCAGCAGCAGGCCGAGCGTCGGCCGCTCGTCGCTCGTGCCGTCGCTCGCCCGCAGATAGCGCCGGCCGATCTCTAACAGGCGCAGCCCCGCCACCCCGCGGTCGCGATTGCGCCCGGCAGCAGCGAGCAGGCCCGGCAGCAGCGAGGGGCGCATCGCCTTCATCTCCTCGCTGATCGGGTTTTCCAGCACCCACAGCGCACCCTCCGCCGGCGCAAAGGCCTCGGCCTGCGCCTGCGGCAGGAACGACCAGGTCACCGCCTCGTGCAGGCCGCGGGCCGCGGCCGCGCGGCGCAGGCGACGCTCGAGTGCCTGTTGCGGCGTCGCCGTCGGCCGCGCAACACCATCCACACGGGGCAGCGGCACGCTGGCCACCCGGTCGAGGCCGTTGATGCGCACCACCTCTTCCACAATATCCGCCGGGCCTTCGATGTCGTGCCGGCGCCGTGGCGCGGTGACCTGCCAGTCAGGCGAAACCGCAAAGCCGAGCGCCTCAAGGATGCGCCGCTGCTCTGGCTCTTCGATAGCCACACCGCCCAGCCGCTCGGCCAGCGCGGGATCGTAAGCAATTCGCCTTGGCTCCGACGGCGGCGAGCCGGCGCGCACCACCTCCGAGGCCTCGCCGCCGCAGATGCGCAGGATCAGCGCGGTAAGGATCTCCAGCCCCTCGTCGAGGAACGCCGGATCAACCCCGCGCTCGAACCGCGTGCGCGCATCGCTGGCGAGGCCGAGCCTGCGCCCGGTCGCGCCGATTCGCTCCGGCGCAAAATAGGCGATCTCCAGCAACACGTCGCTGGTGGCCTCCGTCACGCCGGAATGCTCACCGCCCATGATCCCGGCGATATCGTGCACCTGCACCTCGTCGGCGATCACCGTCATGCTGTCGTTGAGGGTGTAGCTCTTGCCGTTGAGCGCCAGCACCTGCTCGCCCTCCCGCGCACGCCGCGCCACCATCGCACCGCTGAGCTTGGCGAGGTCATAGACATGCGCCGGGCGGCCGAAGGCGAGCATCAGATAATTGGTGACATCCACCAGCGCGCTGATCGGCCGCTGCCCGGCCGCGATCAGCCGCTGCTGCATCCATTCGGGCGAGGCGCCGTTGCGCACCCCGCGAATCACCCGCCCATAGAAGGCGGGGCAGCCCTCCTCGTCCTCGATGCGGATCGCCACGGGGCAGGCGAAAGAGCCCGGCACCGGCTCCGTGGCGCGGGGCTTGAGCGTGCCGATGCCGGCGGCAGCGAGATCGCGCGCGATCCCCTGCACGCCCATGCAATCGGGCCGGTTTGGAGTGATCGCCACGTCGAACACCGGCGAGGCGCCGCGCCATTGCGCAAAGCTCGCGCCCACCGGCGCATCACCCGGCAGCTCGATTATGCCCTCGTGTTCGTCGCCCAGCTGCAGCTCGCGCACCGAGCACATCATGCCGTTGCTCTCGACGCCGCGGATCGCGCTCTTGCGCAGCTCCATCCCGTTCGCCGGCACCACCGCGCCGGGTAGGCCGAGCACGCCCTTCATCCCCGCGCGCGCGTTGGACGCGCCGCACACCACCTGCAGCGGCTCACCTTCGCCCAGCGAGACGCTGAGCACCTGCAGCCGGTCGGCCTGCGGGTGCGGCGCGGCGGCCAGCACCTCGGCCACGCGGAATCCCGCCAGCTTCTCGGCCGGGTCCTCCAGCGCATCCACCTCAAGGCCGATGCGGTTCAGCGCCTCGGCCATCTCGGTTGCCGAGGCGCTGGTGTCGAGGAACCAGCGCAGCCATTCGAGCGAAAATTTCATCGCCGCGCTCCCACGCCGCCAGAGAGCGTCGGCTGGTCGAAGGCGGAAAAGCCGTAGTGCCGCAGCCAGCGCCCGTCGCCGTCGAAGAAGGCGCGCAGATCGTCCATCCCGTATTTCAGCATCGCCAGCCGGTCGACCCCCACCCCGAAGGCGAATCCCTGCCACGCGTTCGGATCGAACCCGCTCATCTCCAGCACGCGGGCATTGACCATGCCGCTGCCGAGCAGCTCCATCCAGCCATGCCCCGGCGCATCGCCGCTGCCGCCCAGCACCCGCACCTTGCCGGCCGGCCCGCCCTGCAGCGCAAAGCCGACATCCACCTCCACCGATGGCTCGGTGAACGGAAAGTAGGAGGGGCGCAGCCGCAGCACGAGATCGTCACGCTCGAAGAAGGCGGCGAGGAAGGTCTGCAGGGTCCACTTGAGGTGGCCCAAGTGAATATCGCGGTCGATCACCAGCCCTTCCACCTGGTGGAACATCGGCGTGTGGGTCGCGTCGCTATCGCTGCGATAGACCCGGCCAGGCGCGATGATCCGCACTGGCGCGCCGCCGGGCTGCCGGTCGAGCGTGCCCAGCATCGTGCGCACCTGCACCGGGCTGGTGTGCGTGCGCAGCAGCATCCGCCCGGGCGCCTGGC
The DNA here is from genome assembly GCA_001683845.1 of Erythrobacter sp. ANT-B3C2. Lineage (GTDB taxonomy): Bacteria > Pseudomonadota > Alphaproteobacteria > Sphingomonadales > Sphingomonadaceae > Croceibacterium. Next base: position 55,204 of record LXQI01000009.1, read on the forward strand.
CGTCTATCGCGGGCGCGGGATCCGGGAAATAGAACGTGTCGTGCATCGCGCGCGCCGGATGGCTCTCGGGCATGTTGAGCGCGCTGAAATTGTACCAATCGTCCTCGATCTCCGGCCCGGTGGCGACGCTGAAGCCAAGATCGGCGAAGATCTCCGCCAGCTCCTCCATCACCTGAGAGACCGGGTGGACCGAGCCCTGCGGCCGCTCGGGCGCGGGCAGCGAGAGGTCGAGCGTCTCGGCCGCCAGCCGTTCGTCCAGCGCCGCCGCCTCCATCGCCATGCGGCGCTGGCCGAGCGCATCGGCCACCTCCTGCCGCAGCGCCTGGATCGCGGGTGCGCTGGCCTGCCGCTCCTCCGGGCTCATCGCCCCCAGCGTCTTGAGCAGCGCCGAGATGCTGCCCTGCTTGCCGAGCAGTGCGACGCGCGCCGCCTCCAGCTCCGCCAGCCCCCTGGCATTGGCGATCAGGTTGCGCGCCTCGCGGGCGATCGGTTCGAGATTGTCGGTGCTCATCGTGGGCGGCGCTGTAGCGAGGCCGCCGCGCCGGCCCAAGCCCCTATTCGTCGTCGCCGCGCTCCACGGCGAGCTCAAGCGCCGCCGGTTCGGCGACATAGCGCAGCAGGGTGGGCAGGTCGGTCTCGGGCGCCGCGCCCTGGTCGGCCATGCGCTGCGCCATGATGCGGCTGAGAATGGGGTGCGGGCATTCGGCATATTCACTCGGCGTCATGCCCATGAACGAACGGAAATCGCGCACGAACTGCGCCTGGTCGTAATATTGCCGATCGATCGCCTCGCTCCAGCTCTGCTCCGGGTCGAGCATGAACCGGGCGAGACTGCGCAGGAACCGCTGCCGGCGCAGCAGCAGCTTGGGCGGGAAGCCGAAATAGCGCAGGCAAAGCCGCTCGAGCGAACGCATGCCGAGCTCAAGCCGCTCGGCGATCTCGGCAACATGGGCGGTCTCGGGGTCGCGCAGCGCATCGTGCAGCGCGTGAACCTGTGCCAGCCGCGGCGCCGGCCGGCCGGCATGGCGCATCAGAAAAGCGTTGATGTCCTCGGCGATTCGGTCGGGCGCGCGGTGCGGGTCCTGCGTCATCGGCAGGATGGGTGCGAACAGCGCGAAGGCGGGGTCGAGCGCGCCATTCACCATCCGGTCGGCGAAATCCTGCGCCTCGCCATCCACGAACTTGGCCCACCCACCCGGCTGCAGCCCGAGGCCCCAGATGCGTGAGGCGGGGAGCCCGAAGTGGATCGACCTGCTGTTCGGACCGCTGACCACGAACGGCCACTTGGTCTCCATCGGCCCTGCCCCGATCACTGCGAGCGGCGGCGAGCCGCAGGTGAAGCGCATCGCCGCCCACTCGGGGTGGAGATAATCCTCCACGATCTGCCCCTCGGGGCACTGGAGATCGAACAGGTACAAGGCGGTGAAATGCGGCCGCAGCTCGTCGCTCAGCCGGTAATATTTCACCTCAAGCGAAACATCGCTACCCATGCGACCCCTGCGCCCCCCGACGCCACCCGCCCGGCTCGCGTTGCTGCAGCGGGCGAAGTTCCGGTCAACCGAGCGCAGCGATACCGGCAACGGCGGCCAGCACATCTGCAATGAAGGCCTCTCGGCTGAACAGATGATGGGCCTCTAACGCGATCCCCGCACCACGGCAAGCAGCTGCCGGTTAGTCCGCGCCCAGCCGAACGGGCGCGCGCAGTCCAACCGCGCATGCCCTCAGAATGTCCGAAAATGCGATCGTGACGCAAATCCCGCCCTTAGGCGGGCAGCGCGCCCTTGGCTTGGCGGATGATCGCGCCGAATGCCGCGCTTTCGTTCATCGCCAGATCGGCCATCACCTTGCGGTCGAGCTCGATCCCGGCGAGCTTCACGCCGTGCATGAACTGCGAGTAGGTCAGGCCTTCGCCGCGCACCGCCGCATTGATCCGCTGGATCCACAGCGCGCGGAAAGTGCGCTTCTTCACCTTGCGGTCGCGATAAGCATACTGGCCGGCCTTCTCCACCGCCTGGCGGGCGACTCGGATGGTGTTCTTGCGGCGTCCACGATAGCCCTTGGCCTGGTCGAGGATGCGCTTGTGCTTGGCGCGCGTGGTAACGCCGCGCTTGATACGGGGCATGGGTTTAGCTCCTGTCTGTCAGTGAAACGCGCTCAGCCGAGCCCGTAGGGGGCCCACTTCTTCACCGTCGGATTGTCCGCTTCGGACAGGACGGAGGTTCCGCGGTTCTGACGGATGTACTTGGCGTTGTGGCTGATCAGCCGGTGGCGCTTGCCGGCAACGCCGTGCTTCACCTTGCCCGTGGCGGTGATCTTGAAACGCTTCTTGACCCCGCTCTTGGTTTTCAGTTTGGGCATTTTCGTCTCCTCTTGAGGGACACGCCTGCACCGGCCGTGGCAGCCCTGATGGCCAGGCCGGCGGAATTCGCGTGTCGATGAAGCGGGCGCCCATACGGCCCGCTGAGCGCAAAGGCAAGCTCTCAGCCACCGGCAAAGACGCTCGCGCCGGTCTCGCGCAGCCAGCGGGCGAAGTCGCCATGCGGAATGGCCACCAGCTCGGGGGTGACCGGGCGATTGTAGAGATAGGCCAAGGCGCGAAGGGCCTCGCCGCCCTCGCAGCAGACTGCCACCTCCTTTCGCCGGTATTCGCCCGCGGCAGCGTCGGCCGGGTCGACCCCCTCGAACCGATCCAGCGCCGCGAGGTCGACCGCGCCCGCCGCATGCACCATGCCGCGCACGCGCCCCTCGCCCGGCACCAGCACCGGGTACCAGCCGCGCGGATCGGGCACGGCGTAGAGCCGGCCGCCGGTGGTCGCCGTCCGCCCAGAACCGAGACCCACGAGCAGATCGCGCACGGGGCCCTGCGCGACCTGGCCGAGCAGCACACCGTAGAAGAACAGGTGCATCAGCCCGCGGGGCCGTCCACTGGACTATGCCCGCCCAGCGCCTCCAGCACATCTTCCAGCCGCGCCGGATCGCCCAGCGCCAGCACGTGGCCGACCGAACCCGCGTGCAGCGGATCGCCGCTCCAGTCGCACATCAGCCCACCCGCACCCTCCACCACCGGCACCAGCGCGGCAAAATCGTGCAGCTTGAGCCCCGCCTCGCACACCACGTCGAGGAAGCCGCTCGCCAGCAGCGCGTAATTGTAACAATCGCCACCCATGATCATGCGCTTGTGATCGGTTCGCGCGGCGAGCGCCATGTAGGCGTCGCCCTCGCCGGGGGTGAAATAATGCGGGCCAGTGGTGGCCAGCATCGCATCGGCCAACTCGCGGCAGGCGCGGGTGCTGGCCGGCTGGCCGTTGAGCGTGGTTGGCTGCCCGGCGACGCCCAGCCAACGCTCGCCCAGGATCGGCTGGTCGATGATGCCGAGCACCGGAAAGCCGCCGTCGAGCAGCGCGATCAGCGTGCCGAAGGTCGCGCGGCCGGCCAGGAAGGCGACCGTGCCGTCGATCGGATCGAGCACCCATTGCCGACCCGAGCGTCCCTTACTGGCGCCGAACTCCTCGCCATGCACCCCGTCCTGCGGCACCTCAGCGGTGAGAATCCGGCGCATCGCCTCTTCCGCCGCCCGGTCGGCCACGGTAACAGGCGAGGCATCGCCCTTGCGCTCCGCCTCGAGGGATGTGCGGAAATGCGGCCGGATCGCCACCCGCGCCGCATCGGCCAGCCGATGCGCGAGCGCGATCTCGGCAGAAAGCTTCACCGGCCCGTCGTCGGACGCTGGGCGCACATCAGTCGAACAGGCTCGAAACGCTGCTCTCGTCCGCGATCCGGCGCATGGCCTCGCCGATCAGCGGGGCGATGGTCAACACGCGAATGCGGTTCGATTGCAGCGCCGCTTCGGTGGGCAGGATGGTGTCGGTGATGACCAGTTCGGTCAGCGCGCTCTTGTTCACCCGCGCCACCGCCCCGCCCGAAAGCACGCCGTGGCTGATATAGGCGGCCACGCTGTCCGCTCCCGCCTCGGTCAACGCCTCCGCGGCGTTGCACAAAGTGCCGCCCGAATCGACAATATCGTCGATCAGGATGCAGGTGCGCCCCTTCACCTCGCCGATGATGTTCATCACCTCGGATTCGCCGGGTCGTTCGCGCCGCTTGTCCACGATTGCCAGCGGCGCATTGTCGAGCCGCTTGGCGAGCGAGCGGGCACGGACCACCCCGCCCACGTCGGGTGAAACGACCATCAGGTCCTTGCCGCCATGCCGCGCGAGAATATCCGCTGCCATCACCGGGGCGGCGAAGAGGTTATCGGTCGGGATATCGAAGAAGCCCTGGATCTGCCCGGCATGCAAATCCACCGAAAGCACCCGATTGGCGCCCGCCTGGGTGATCAGGTTGGCCACCAGCTTGGCCGAGATCGGGGTGCGCGGCCCAGGCTTCCGATCCTGCCGGGCATAGCCGAAATAGGGCACCACCGCGGTGATCCGCCGGGCCGAGGCGCGGCGCAGCGCATCGATGCCGATCAGGAGCTCCATGAGATTGTCGTTGGCCGGGAAGCTGGTGGACTGCACAATGAACACGTCCTCGCCGCGCACATTCTCGTGGATCTCGATGAAGATCTCCTCGTCGGCAAAGCGGCGGACGCTGGCGTCGGTGAGGGGGGTTTCGAGATAGCTGGCGATCGCCCGGGCGAGCGGCAGGTTGGCATTGCCGGCCATCAGTTTCATGCGCTCACGGTCCCGCTTGTTCGGGGCTTCGGCTGGCCCCGCCGCGGCTCTAGCCCAGCGTCACATGATTGCAACCTTGCCCGCGCCTTGCCGCTGGGGAAAGGCTGGTCGCGCCATCCTCGCCGGTTTGGCTGCCCTCGGGCTGCGTTCAGGCGCAATTCACGCCCGGAAGCAAGACAGGCGGATCTAGGATGGGAGCAACGCGCATCAGGTCGTTCGCCGCACTCGCCGCGCTGCTCCTCGCGTGCGGGGCCGTCGGCGCGCAGGCACAGGAGGCGGCCCAAGAGACGACAGGCGCGGGGTCGATCGACAATTTTGATTTGGCCAACCCGGGGGTCAGCCCCGAGCAGCTGCTGGTCACCAACGCCGCCGCGAACCGGCCGGACAAGCCCTGCGAACCCTCGAACGATCCGATGCGGATCGTGGTCTGTGCACCCGATCCGGACAAATACCGGATCGACTCCACGCTCGACGAGGCGACCCGCGCGGGCCGCGCGGTGCGCGATGGCCTGCCGCGCGCGCCCGAATTCGCGCCCTCCTGTCGCGATACCGGCGGAGTTTGCATGAGGGTGGGCAAGGAGCCCTACCGGCCGATCTTCATCGATCTCGAAGCCATCCCCGAGCCGCTGCCGCGCGAGGTGGCGGAAAAGGTGCTATTTGCGCTGACGCCGGAGGAACTGGCGGAGGCCCGCCGGCAGGCGGCGCTCGCCGATCCATTTGCCACCCCGCGGGAATAGCCCCGGTTAGCAGGGCACCCGCGCGCGATCAGCCCAGCAGGCGCATCACCAGCGGCGGCTCGGTAAAGCTGGCCGAACCGCCCAGCAGCTCCAGCGCGTGGGTCACGGCGCGCTCGGGGCCCTCGTGTGTCACCATCGCCACCAACACCTCGGCTGCCTGCGGGCCGCCCTCCTCGGGCCGGCCCTGCTGGATCAGGCTTTCGATCGAAACGCCGGCATCACGCATCGCCGCGCTGATCTCGGCCAGCACGCCCGGCCGGTCTGCGACTGCAAAGCGGATGTAGGCGCGGTTGCGACGCTCCCCCGGGTCCGCCGGGGCGAGCGGCTCCAGCTCGGCCACGGGGATGGAGAACGGCGGGCCGGGATCGCCGCGGGCGATGTCGATCAGGTCAGCTACCACCGCGCTCGCAGTCGGCCCGTCGCCCGCGCCGGCGCCCTGGAACAGCAACCGGCCGCAGAAATCGCCCTCCGCCACCACCGCGTTGGTCGGCCCGTCCACCGCCGCCAGCGGGTGATCGCGCGGCACCAGATAGGGCTGCACGCGCTGGAACAGCCGGGGCCGCCCGCGCTCGTCGCGCCCCTCGCAATCGGCCAGGCCGATCAGCCGGATGACATAACCCAGCGCGGCGGCCTGCGCGATATCGGCCGCGCGGATGCGGGCGATGCCCGCCACCTCCACCGCATCGAAGCGGATCCCCGCGTCAAAGCCAATCGCCGCCAGGATCGCCAGCTTGTGCGCCGCATCGGTGCCTTCGATGTCAAAGGCCGGGTCGGCCTCGGCAAAGCCCAGCGCCTGCGCCTCGGCCAGCACGGCGGCAAAATCGCGGCCAGTGTCTTCCATCGTCGAGAGGATGTAATTGCACGTACCGTTGAGGATACCGTAGATGCGCGAGAGCGAATTGGCCGCCGCGCCCTCGCGCAGCCCCTTGATCACCGGAATGCCGCCGGCCACCGCGGCCTCGAACAGGAACGGCACGCCGCGCCCGCCATTGGCCGCCTCGGCCACACCGGCCAGCTCCATGCCGTGATGTGCCACCATCGCCTTGTTGGCGGTGACGAGACCCTTGCCCGCGCCCAGCGTGCGCCGGGCGAGCGCTAGCGCCGGACCATCGGCACCGCCCACCAGCTCCACCACCACGTCGACATCGTCGCGCCCTGCGAGCAGCGTCATGTCGTCCTCCCAGGCAAAAGGCGAAAGGTCGATCCCGCGATCCTTGCCGCGATCGCGCGCGCAAACGGCGCTGATCGCCAGCGGGCGCCCGGCGCGCCGGGCGATCAGCGCGCCATTGGCACCGAGCAGCCGGATCACCCCGGCGCCGACGGTGCCGAGCCCGGCTAGGGCAATGCGAAGCGGTGCGGCCATCGGTTCCCCCTTGAATGCGGGGGCGCGGTTAGGCGAGCGCGCGACGGCTGGCTAGGGGCGAGTGACGCTCACCGCTCGGGCTCAGTGCTGCCCCACCCGCAAAGATGCCTGTGCAGCAGCCTCATCCCCGGGTGCGCTCGCAGGGGCCGAGCTGGTCGAGCACGAAGCGGTAATCCGCCTCCGCCTGTAGCCGCGCTGCATTCCCCTCCTGCAGGTGGGCATCGGTTCGAATGGTGGGCGGGAGCGAGCACGCGAGGCGATACCAGGCCGGCGTGCCGGGCTCGGGTGGGCGAGCCGATGGATCAACCACCTCTCCCCACGAGACGCCCCAATCCGGCGCCATTCCCGGGCGGCGCACCACCCCAAGCGTGGCCGGCGCACCGCTCCGGGTCTCGATGAACATCTGTGTCTCGGATTCGCCCGCCAGATTGCCGGGCACCGAGATCACATCGCGCACCCCGGTGACGATCGGCGGCACATCGGCCCCCGCAAATGCGGCGATCGCCCCACGCAGGCGCTCAATCAGCGCCGGGTCGGCCGGCAACATCGCCCTGGGATCGATCAACTGCAGCTGGCCCGGGCGGCCCGGCACCGGATCGGCGAAGATCACGAACCGCTCCTTGCGCACCCGTGGCGCGCGGCCATTGTCCCGCAGGGGCCGGTCGGCGAGAAAGGTCAGCTCCTCGCCCAGCGCACTGCGCCCGGTCAGCAGCACCTCCGTGCGCGCCTCGAGGAACAACCGGGCATCACTGGGCGCGAGGCCGGGCGCCCGCTCGCGCTCCACCGTCGCCTGCCTGCGCACCTCCACCACCGCGATGGTGGAGGCGGTGGTCACCAGGTCGGCGATGTCAGCATAAGTCAGCCCCGCAGCAGCGCCCGCCGCCGTGCCCCTGGCTTCCTGCGGCAGCGGCGCCTGCGCCCGGACCGGTTCGGTCGCCATGCAGCCTCCGAGCACGGCAATCGCGGCCAGCGCAGCACTGGCGGCTCCCAGTCGGCGACGGAAAGGTTGCGTCACGCGATCGAACATCGGCTCATCTCCTAGTGGTTCGGAAACGCCCGGCCACTCGCATCGGCTCCCGCCAACGGCAAGTGTTGCAGACCGGGACACGTGAATCAGGGGTTAATCACAAAGGGTTTGCTGATCACAACAGCGGCGGTTAAGAGCCCGGCAAGAGAGACCTGTGGTACCAAGGCAACATAAAGGCGCGCGCAAGATCGGGAAAGTTTAAAGGCGATCGGCGTTTCCGATCATGCCTTGATGCTGGACAAATCTCACTGACAGCTGTCAGTGTGCGAATCCAAAGGCACTGAATGGCCTGCAACCGGGCCCGGGCTCGCGAATGACCAAGCTGCGGCAGGCTTTTGCCCTGCCGCCGATTAAGACGGAGTGAAGGGACTGGATGGCTTACGCTGACCAACAGATGAGTGGGAGTCGCGTCGTTGCGATCGCTCTCGTCATCCTCATCCACCTGGCGCTCGGCTATGCCCTCATCACGGGGCTCGCCTATTCGGCATTCGAGACGGTGCGCGACGTGGTGACCACGGTGGACATCACCGAGCCGCCGCCGCCGGAGCCGGAACCGGAGCCGCCGCCACCCCAGGAGGAGCCGGTGCCGCAGCCGGTCACCACGCCGCCGCCGGTGGCTCCGCAGCCGCCGATCCGCATCAGTCCGGCTCCGCCGAACATCGTGACGACCACGCAGATCTCGCCCCCGGCGCCGCCCGTGCTGCGCATCCCGCCCGCGGCCGTTCCCGGCCCGCCCTCGCCCCCGGCTCCGCCACCACCGGCCCCGCCGCCCTCGGCCCCGCCGAGCGCAGCCTCCCCGCGCGGCAACCCGGGCAGCTGGGCGAACACCAACGATTACCCCGCGCGCGCGCTGCGCAACGGGGATGAGGGCACCACCGGCGTGCGGCTGAATGTCGGCACCGATGGCCGGGTCACCAATTGCGAGGTGACCCGCTCCAGCGGTTCTAACGAACTCGACACCACCACCTGCCGCCTGCTCGAACGGCGTGGCCGCTTTAACCCGGCGACGCAGAACGGCCAGCCGGTGGCCAGCACATGGTCGACATCGATCCTGTGGCAGATCCCCGATTAATGGCCTTGTTCCGCACTGACGGCGTTTCGCGCCAGAATACCCCTTCAACAGAGGAATACCCGCATGCTTATTGACCTTATGGCCGCTGCAGGCGGCGAAGCACCCGCCAACCAGTTCGGCTTCATGGAGGCCATGAACCAGGGCGGCTTTATCGCCTGGGCCATCTTCGGCGTCCTGGTGATCATGTCCGTGGGCTCGTTCTACATCCTGATCACCAAGCTGCTGGAGCAGAACAAGATTCTCAAGCAGTACAATGCCGTGCGCTCCAGCTTCTGGCGCGCCAACTCGCTCAGCGAGGGCGCCTCCAAGCTGGAGAAGAACTCGGCTTGGCGCCAGTTGGCCGACGACGCGCTCGCCGCCGAATCGCAGCACCACAAGCTGACTGACAATCTCGAGGCGCATGATTGGCTGCACGGTTCGCTGGCCCGGTCAGAATCCTCGATCAACGCCAAGCTCGCGGGCGGCCTGCCCTTCCTCGCCAGCGTGGGCGCCACCGCGCCGTTCATTGGCCTCCTCGGCACCGTGATCGGCATCTACCGCGCGCTGATCAACATCGGCCTGGCCGGTTCGGCGTCGCTCGACAAGGTCGCGGGCCCGGTGGGCGAGGCGCTCATCATGACCGCCATCGGACTGCTCGTCGCCGTGCCGGCGGTGCTGGCCTACAACTGGCTGCAGTCGCGCAACCGTCGCATCGCCGCGTTGCTGACGGGTTTCTCGACCGACATCCTCGCCAACCTGACCTCGGGCGGCAAGATCCGGCCCGAGCACACGACCCAGACCACCACCACGCAGGGCGGCAAGTCGACCACAACAGCGGCCGCCACCAAGCCGGGCACCACCACCACGACCACGACCACCGGTGGCACCACGGCTACGGGCACCGGTACGGGCACTGGAGCGGGCACCACCACGGTCGGCACCGGCAGCGGCACCACCACGGCGGGCGCAGCCGGCGGCGCCACCAGCCACAACCGCTGATGGCGGGCTGAGCAGGCGATCCCGAAGGGGCGGGCCGACATGCGGGCTGCCCGCCCCGTCGCAGACCGCGCCTCCGCAAGACGAGTGAGATAGGACAAACGCATGGCCATTTCAGCAGTTGGAGGCATCGAGACGCCGATGTCGGACATCAACACCACGCCCCTAGTGGACGTGATGCTGGTGCTCCTGATCATCTTCCTCATCGCCATCCCGGTCGCCATTCAGAATATCGAGCAGCTGAATGTGCCCATCTTCAGATCGGCCGAATCGCAGGACAAGGTGGAGAACCTGCTGATCACGGTCACCACCACCGATCAGGCCGGCCGCACCCCCAGCACCACGCGGACGGGTTTTGAAGGGGCTTACCGCGAGGGCGAGTGCCGGGTGTTTTTCAACAACACCACGCTGGTCGGTTCCGAAGAATTGTACGAGATGTCGTTCAACCGGCTGGACCGGATCGTGCAGCGGGCCGGTGGCGCCGAGGCGCTGATGGCGACTCCCGAGTTGATTCCTCAGGTCCACATTCGCGGTGACCAGGATGCGCCGTGGCGTTGCGTGGCGGGCGCGATCTACAACGTGCAGCGCGCCGGCTACCCCACCGTGGGCTTCATTTCCAATCCGACAGACCCGAACGGCTGACCGGCCAAAGAACACTAGAGGAGTAACCTGCCATGGCTATGTCAGGCGGCAAAGACGATGGCTCGCCGATGATGGACATGAACACGACGCCGCTGATCGACGTCATGCTCGTGCTCCTCATCATGCTCATCATCACCATCCCGGTCGCGACCCATTCGGTCGATATCGACCTCCCGCAGCCGAGCCAAAATCCGGATACGCCGGATGTCGATCCGATCCAGAACAAGATCGTGCTGACCCCCAATGGCGAGATCCTGTGGAACGGCGATGCGATCTCGGAAGGGGAGCTGGTCGGCAACCTGCAGCGCTCGATGGCGATGGCGGTGGAGCCTGAGCTGCAGTTCGAGCCCGAGGCGCAGGCCAGCTACGACCTCTCGGCCAAGGTGCTCAACATCATCAAGGGTTCCGGCGTGAGCAAGTTCGGCTTCGTGGGCAACGAGAAGTACCGCCAGTTCGGCGGCTGATCCGGCGCCAGCCGCAGCAGGATCGAAAGGGGCGGGTCATCCCGCCCCTTTTTGCATCCGCCGTCCGCGCCGCTTCCCGGCACCCCCGCTGGCCAGCGCCTCACTCCCCCACATCGCTGCGCATCGCCGCGGCGGCGAGCGTCTCCGCCTCCAGCAGCAGTTCGTCATCCACTGCGCCCTGCGGCATGTTCTCGCGCCCGATCATCACCATCACCGGCACCGCCAGCGGGCTGACCCGCTCGAGCACCACATGCTCCAGCCGCTCGGCCGCACTGTCGAGCATGTCGCCCAGCCGGCCCACATCGGTCATACTTGCGCGGGCATCGGCCCAGGCCGCCTCGATCAGCACATGGTCGGGCTCGTATTTGCGCAGCACGTCGTAGATCAGGTCGGTCGAGAAGGTCACCTGCCGCCCGCTCTTGCGGCCCGCTACGCCCTGCCCCGGCTGCTGCCGCTCCACCAGCCCGGCGATCACCGCCACCTCGCGGAAAGCGCGGCGCAGCAGGTGAGAATCCTGCACCCAATCGACGAATTCATGCGCCAGAATATCGGGCGAAAGCAGTGGCCCCGGATCGTCCACGGGCCGCAGCCCCCACACCGCCAATGAATAATCGTTGGCCACGAAACCACCCGGCAGCAGCCCGCGCTCCTCCATCCGCTTGGTGATGAGCATCCCCAGCGACTGGTTCGCGTTCCAGCCGATGAAGGTGTAGTAAACGGTATAGTGCCGCTTGGAGTGCGGAAAGCTCTCCACCAGCAGATTGTCCGGCCCGGGCAGCTGAGAGCGCCAATCCTGCACCTCCAGCCACTCGCGCACATCGTCGGGAAAGCGCGCCCAGCCCGGCCGGTCCACCAGCAGCGCCCGCACCCGGTCGGCCAGATGGGTGGTCAGCGGCAGCCGCAAGCCACCGTATGAGGGGATCATGGCCGCTTTGGCGCTGGCGCGTACGATCAGCTCCAGGTCGCTCATCTTCACCACTTCCACGTTCACGCCGGCAAACTGGAACGTGTCACCCGGCCGCAAGCCGGCGGCAAACCGCTCCTCCACCTTGCCCAGCGAGCGCCCCGGCCGCGCTCCCTTGCCGCTGCCGAAGCGCACCTCGATCATTTCGGCATCCACGATGATCCCGGCGTTCATTCGGTGCCGCGCCGCCTGCTCGGGATGGGTCAGCCGCCAGCTCCCATCCGCGTCGCGGGTGATCCGCTTGAAGCGATCATAAGCCCGCAGCGCATAGCCGCCCGTGGCAACGAAGCCCAGCACCCGGCCGAACACTGCCTCATCGATCCAGGCATAGGCCAGGCACGATCGCACCTCGCGCAGCAGCGCGCCCTCGTCGAAGGGGGCGGCGCAGGCACAGGCCATCACATGCTGCGCCAGCACGTCGAGCCCGCCGGGGCGGAAATCCTCGCCATCGCGCTGCCCCTCGTCCACCGCCTCCTTGGCGGCGGTCGCCTCAAGGAACTCGAAGCGGTTGCCCGGCACGATCAGCGCGCGGCTGGGCTGATCGAGCCGATGGTTGGCCCGCCCGATCCGCTGCAAAAGGCGGCTGGAACCCTTGGGCGCACCCATCTGCACCACGCAATCGATGTCGCCCCAGTCCACGCCCAGGTCGAGGCTCGCGGTGGCCACCAGCGCGCGCAGCTCGCCGCGCGCCATCGCGCCCTCCACCTTGCGCCGCGCCTCGCGACTGAGTGAACCGTGATGAATGCCGATCGGCAGCGTGTCCTCATTGGCCTCCCACAAATGCTGGAAGATATATTCGGCGAGGAAGCGCGTATTGGTGAAGATCAGCGTGGTGCGGTTCCGGCGGATCGCCTCGTAAAGCTGGGGCACCGCCCAGGTGGCCGCATGGCCACCCCACGGCACGCGCTCCTCGATCGGCAGCAGGATCTCCACCTCGGGCGGCGCCCCGGGCTCCCCCTCCACCAGCGCCACGCGGTCGATCTCGCCATCGGGCGCCAGCCAGCCGCGAAACGCCTCGGGGTCGGCCAGCGTGGCCGAGAGCGCCGCCCGCCGCAGCCCGGGCGCGATCGCCTGCAGCCGGGTCAGCGCCAGCGCCAGCAAATCGCCCCGCTTGCCGGTGGCGAAGGCGTGCACCTCGTCGATCACCACCCGCTGCAACCCGGCGAACAGGTCGAAGCTGTCCGGATAGGACAGCAGCAGCGAGAGCGATTCGGGGGTCGTCAGCAGCACATGCGGCGGGCGGGAGCGTTGGCGGCGCTTGCGGTCGGACGGTGTATCGCCGCTGCGGGTCTCGATCCGCAGCCCCAGCCCCATCTCCTCCACCGGCGCCACCAGATTGCGCTGCACGTCATGCGCCAGCGCCTTGAGCGGTGAGACATACAGCGTGTGCAGCCCCTCGGGCGGCGGGCCGGCCGAGGGGCAAAAGGCGGCGAGCGTTGGCAGGAAGCCCGCCAGCGTCTTGCCCGCACCCGTATCGGCCACCAGCAGCGCGTGGAGCCCGGCCTCGTCGGCGGCGAACATTGCCGCCTGGTGCCGCCGCACGCGCCAGCCCCGCCCGGCGAACCAGCGGGTGATCTCCTCCGGCAGAGCGTGTGCCGCCCCGCTCACCGCGGCCCCGCTCCACAGCCCGGCGCGCCAGCGAATATCGATGCGCCAAAATGCCCCAAGCCTGCGCCGAACCGCGCAACCCGTAGCCCCCTTCGCCGGTTTAGCATGCATGACCCCCGCCAAGCGGTGGGGCAGGCACCCGCCCTCGCTCGCTGTCGGCAAGGCGGACGATCCTGTTTCAATGCGGGCAGCATGATGGTGGGAGAATTTCGATGAACCGCAACCAATCCTATCGCCGCTCGCGTCGCGACCGTTCCGACCAGGACAACGGCCGCCAGTCCGAGCAGTTCTCCGACAGCGAATATGGCGACCATGACGAGGATCGCCAGTACCGGCAAACCGGCGACGGCGGCCGCGACACATATGGCCAGTCCGACAATGATCGCTACGGCGGTTCCTATGGGGCCAGTTCGGGCTCGAACTACGGCCGCAGCAGCCAGCAGGGCCGCTACGAAGATCGGGGCTTCAGTGATCGAGGGTCCGAAAACAACGGCTTTGCCGTGCGGGATCGCGGCGTCGCCGACCGTCAGGCAAACTACGCGCGCGACGATTACGCCTTCGGCCCGGCAGGCGGCATCGCTGGCTCGTCGACCGGCGGCTATCGCCGTTCCGGCCGCGATGACGATGACTTCGGCAGCTTCCATTCGGACGATTACGGCGGGCGGGACTCTTCCCGCCAGCAGCGGGGCAACAGCGCCGATCGCGATGCCGGTTCGGCATTCGGCGGCGCCCCTCGCCGTCAGAACCGCACCGCTGGGGGCCGCAACGAAGATGGCGGCCATGAACGCGGCTTCTTCGACCGCGCCGGAGACGAGGTCGCCAGCTGGTTCGGCGACGAGGAGGCCGCGCAGCGTCGCCGCACCCTCGACCATTCCGGTCGCGGCCCCACCAATTACAAGCGGTCGGACGAACGCATCCTCGAAGATGCGTGCGATCACCTGACCGACGATCGGGGTGTCGATGCCCAGAACATCCAGGTCACCGTGCAGGAGGGCGAGGTCACGCTCGATGGCACCGTCCCCACCCGCGAGCAGAAGCGCCAGGCCGAAGATTGCGTGCACGACATCTCGGGCGTGAAGCACGTGCAGAACAATCTGCGCATCAACCAGCAAGCCGGTCAGCTCCGCAGCGGTCAGGGCAGTTCCAGCCGTCCGTCACCGGAAAGCAGCACGGGCAGCAGCACCACCGGAAGCAGCGGCGATCATAGCTCCACCAGCGACAGCACCAGCGGCTCGCTGCCCTGATCCCGTAGCTTGGCCACACACGAAGGGGCCCGCCACTCGCGGGCCCCTTTTGGTCTCAGCGCTGGAGGCGTTACCCGATCGTATAATGGATCGGCTTGAAGCGCCCGCCGTTGGAGGCATAGGCTGAACAAGCGGTCAGCCCGATCACCAGGTCCATCGCCGCGCGCAACACGATGCGGTTACCTGCCCGGCTGGTCGGCGGATCCACCCGCAACCGCCCATCCGGCTCAACCGGCACATTCATGAACAGGTTCAAGGCGGTCGGGATCATGTCCGGCTCCACCCCAAATGGCGCCAGCGCCTCCGCCAGATTGCCGAAACAGCCGCGGTGCACCGGGTGCTCGGGATAGAAATGCCGAAAAGTCGCCTCGCTGCACGGGGTCAGCAGGAAATCGTGCCGGCCCACATCGTCCGCCACGATCTCCAGCATCACATTCGACCGGTTAGACCACAGCCGATGGCCCACGGTCAGCGCGATCGTCTCCTCGTAATCGAAGGTTCGCCCATTGGAGATCACCTCGCGCACATCGTCCGCGCTGTAGGCCAGCAGATCGGCCACCTGCACCCCTTCGGGGTCGATCACCGTGAGTTGCTGGCCCTTAGCCAGGCGGAACGCGACGCCACTGCGCGGCGCGATCTCGACGACGCCCGCGTCGGAACTACGCTCGCCGCTCACTCGGCCGGCACGGCGCGCTTGTCGCGGAACGGGCACTGCCAGCTCTCGTCCACCATCCGCCCCGAATATTGCCGCGCCTCGCTGGCCTCGCCATGGCGCGCGAGCATCGGGTTGGTATCGCCCGCCAGCTCACGATCACGGTCCAGAATGCGGTCGCGCATCTTCTCGTACAGCCCCTCGTCACGCAGCCGTTCGAACTGGTCGTGCAGATTGAATACCAGCGTCGGGCGCGGAAACCGCCGCGCCGGGCGCGAGGCCTCGGGATGCAGCCCGACCACGAAGAACGCCTCGCCGCCGAAGCTCAGCGAGAAATGCGGATCGCCCGGATCGGCGCTCACCCGCTGGTCGTAAGGCTGGCCGCGCCACTCGTCCTTGTCGGAAAGCGATTGCAGCCGGTCCCACATTGCCCGCTCGAATTCCTCCTCGGAAAGGCCGAGCGGCCCATCATACACCACCGCCAGGCTGCGCAGGCCGCCGGGATCCGCGCGATAGGCGCGCGCCCAGTCGAGCAGTTCGGAATGGATCTGGACGTCGTTCCAGGCGCTCTCCAGCGAGCGGCCAGCCAGCACCTTGAGCGTGCCGCGCGCCATCGCCGATTTCGCACCCACGCAGGGAAAACCCGCCTCTGCAATGGTAGCGAACAGTTCCTCTTGCCGCGCCTCGGCGACATCATCGTCGATCAACATGGGGAGCACCGGCTTTCCTGGAGTCGGGAAGGAAACCCCGGCAATCTCGACCGGTTCCGCCGCTGGGCGATGCTGGAGCCTGCGGAACAAGCGCGCGCCCGTGCAGCGCAACACCAACCTGTCCTGTAGGGCAGGTGCGGCGGGAGCACCGAGATCGCCCTACGGCGGTCTCAATGCCCCGCCTGCGGCCCCCGCTCCAGCCCGGATGCGGCGAGCTGATCGTCGATCTGCCCCATCAGCCGCGCCAGCCCCTCTTCGTTGAAGCTCTCCGCCCGCGCGACCAGCACGTCCTGTGTGTTGGAAGCGCGCAGCAGCCACCAGCCATCGGCGGTGTTCACGCGCACGCCGTCGATGTCGTTCACCTCTAGGACCCCCTCCGGGGCGTCCGGACCGGCGAGACGCGCCTGCACCTCCTCGATCGCGGCAAATTTTCGGCTTTCGTCGACCTGAAATCGCATCTCGGGCGTATTGACCACGGCCGGCATGGCGCTCTTCAATTCCGTTACCGTCCGGCCCAGCCGCGCAGCGGCGGCGATGAGTCGCACCCCGGCATAAAGCGCGTCGTCGAAACCGTAATAGGTGTCGGCGAAAAACACGTGTCCGCTCATTTCGCCCGCCAGTGGCGAACCAGTCTCCTTCATTTTGGATTTAATCAGCGAATGGCCGGTCTTCCACATAACCGGCTGGCCGCCCAGTTCGGCCACCCGGTCGAACAGCGCGCGGCTGGCCTTCACATCGGCGATGATCGTGGCGTTCGGGCGCGTCTTGAGCAGATCCTCGGCAAAGATCATCAGCAGCTGGTCGCCCCAGATCACCCGGCCCTCGCCGTCGATCGCGCCGATCCGGTCGCCATCACCGTCGAAAGCCACTCCGAAATCGAGGGACTTGTCCGCGACAAGTTTCTGCAGATCCGCAAGGTTGTCCTCAACAGTGGGGTCTGGATGATGATTGGGAAAACTGCCATCGACATCGGTATACAGCAGGTGGTGTTCGCCGGGCAGGCGAGCCGCCAGCCGCTCCAGCGCCGGCCCGGCCGAGCCGTTGCCCGCGTCCCAGCCGATGCGCAAGCGGGCCAGCGTGGCGGGGTCGATCCCGTCCAGCCCGGTCAGCAGGCGCTCGATATAGGCGTCCATTACATCGGTGGTTTCCACGCTGCCGGTGCCGTCCGCCCAGTCGCCCGCCGCGCTCATCGCGCCCACGCGCTGGATGTCCGCCCCGAAGAACGGACGTCCCTGAAAGACCATCTTGAAGCCGTTATAATTGGGGGGGTTATGGCTGCCGGTTATCTGAATGCCGCCATGCACCTCTTCGTCTGAGGCCTCCGCGTAATACAGCATCGGCGTGGCGCTGAGGCCAATCCGCCGCACGTCGCAGCCGCTGGCGTTGAGCCCCTCCACCAGCGCATGTTCGAGCATTGGCGAGCTGACGCGGCCGTCGTAGCCCACGGCCACCAACGGGCTGCCATCCTTGCCCCCGCGCTCGCCATCGTTCTCACGGGCGCGGCGCAGCAGCGTGCCGAAGCTGCGCCCGATGGCCCGCGCATCGTCGGGGCCGAGCGTCTGGCCGATGATCCCGCGAATGTCGTATTCGCGCAGCACCGTTGGGTTGAACTGGTAGCTCATGCTTCCTCCTTGCGGTCGTGCGGCAGATGGGCGAGCAACAGGTCGCGCGCCTCGTTGGTTTCGTGCACCTGCGTGGTGCTGCCGCCGCGATCCGGGTGAACGGTGGAGATCCGGCGACGATGGGCGGAGAGCACCTGTTCGCGCGTTGCGGCAGGCGCCACGCCCAGCAGGCGGCGAGCGGCCACCAGCTTGCGCTTGTGCGCGGCGATTTGAGCCTGCCAAGGCCAGTGCCCCATCACCAACCGCCAGGCGATCAACGCCACCAGCACCAGCGTCAGCAGCTGCCCCATGCTAAGCCGCCTCGCTCGCCGGAACCACACGCTCACCCGCATTATCAGCCGTATTGCAGGGCTCTGGCAAGTTCAACGCAGCGATCAGCGCGCGCAGCTCCTGCCGCGCCACCAGATGGCTGGTGCCCAGCTCGCCCAGCTGGCCCTTGTCCAGCAGCGTCAGCCCGCTGGGGAACAGCTCGCGATAGATCACCCGCTCGGAAAGGCCGTGCGCCACGCGAAAGCCCACCCGCTTGGAAAGCTCGGCCAGCGCTTGGTCGATCCGCCGCTGGTTTTTGGCATCCACCTTCTGCACGCGGTTGCGCACCACCAGCCAGTCCATCTCGCGCCGCTGCTCCTTGATCTGCTTCATCGCGCGGGTCTTGCGCGCGTCCCAGATCAGCTCCGCATAGAAGCTCAGGCGGCGGACCTTGAAACTTTCCGCATCCACCTGGCCGATGAGGTCGAAATCCACAAAGCTGTCGTTCATCGGCGTCACCAGCGTATCGGCCTGCGCCGCCGCGTGGCGCGCCAGCGGATCGTCACGCCCCGGCGTATCGAACAGCACGAAATCCATGCCCTCGCCGATCTCGGCCACGCGCTCCTCCAGCTCTTCCGCGCTCCCCTCACCAAACACCGCCGCGCTGGCGCCGGGCAGCGCGATGCGCCTCCGCTGCTCGGTCTCGACGCGGTTCTCGAGGTAGCGGAACAGGGTGCGCTGGCGGTGATCCAGATCGATCGTTGCCACCTTGGCGCCGCGGTAGGCGAGCGCCACGGCGACATGCACGGCGGTGGTCGATTTGCCGGTGCCGCCCTTCTCGTTGGCGAACACGATCCGGTGCGGCCCGGGCGACGGGGAGGGGTTAGCGGGTCGATTGGCCATGTGCCCGTTCTCTAGTCCAGCGGCCCGGCGCTGCCTAGCCTCGCCCGTTCAGCCGGTCCCGTTTCGCGTCCGATGCGCGGCCCTCTTGCCCCGCACGCAAGCGCCTTGCATGGGCGATACGATGCTGATCCATAACGATCTCGCGGCCTTGCAAAAGGGCCTCGCGACGCTCCCCAGGCCGGTGGCACTGGTGCCCACGATGGGCGCACTCCACCAGGGCCATCTGTCGCTGGTGCGCGAGGCGAAACGGCGCGCAAGCAGCGTGGTGATATCGATCTTCGTCAACCCGGCCCAGTTCGGCCCCAACGAGGATCTCGCCGCCTATCCCCGCCGCCTCGCCGAGGACGTCCAACTGCTGGAATCCGAAGGGGTGGACCTGCTGTGGGCACCGCCGGCCGAAGCGATCTACCCGCCGGGCTTTTCCACTACAATCAGCGTAGCGGGCGTCAGCGAGGGCCTGTGTGGCGCCGTTCGGCCCGATCACTTTGCCGGCGTGGCGACCATCGTGCTGAAGCTGTTCAACCAGCTGCGCCCGGATATCGCGCTATTCGGCGAGAAGGATTGGCAGCAGCTGGTGGTGATCCGCCGCATGGCCCGCGATCTCGATCTCACGCACCCTGCGGCCGAGGCGATCGTCGGCGTGCCCACGGTGCGCGAGGCGGACGGCCTCGCGCTGTCGAGCCGCAATGCCTACCTCTCGCCCGAAGACCGCGCCCGCGCCGCCGTGCTCCCGGCAGCAATGCGCGAAGCGGCGGCGCGGATCGCCCCCGGGGCACAGGCCGCGCCGGCGCTGGCGGAGTTGGAACGCGCGCTGCTCGCCGGCGGCTTTGCCAGCGTCGATTACGCGGTGCTGGCGGATGCGCAGAGCCTGGCTCCGCTTGCGCGACTGGGCCCCAATCCCGCGCGCCTGTTCGTCGCCGCGCGGATTGGGGGCACGCGGCTGATCGACAACATGGCGGTGACTCATTCGCCTCCTACCGCCCCGCCAGCGTTTTCGCCCAACGATGACTGAGCCGCCCGGCGGGAGCCTGAGATCCCGTCAGGGCCGCTCCCTCCCGATCGCCCCCGGCCGCGACCCTCCCGGACAGCCCTTACCAAGCGCTCACCCCGCCCCCTCCACCAAAGCCTCGACCAGCATCGGCGCGAGCCAGTCCGCCACCGCCTCCAGCCGCGCCGCAGTCGCGAGATGATCCTGCCGCAGTTCCAGCTCCATCCACTCGAGCCCGCGCGCAAAGGCATGGCGCGGGATCGTGTAATCGGTGCCGTCGAAGGCGTAGGGCAAATTGTCGCCGATCACCCATCTCTCGCCCCGCCGCTGGAGCAGCCCTAGCACCCGGCGGCCATAGCCATCCCCCGGTCCGCCATGCAGCACGCCCGCATCCCACACCCGCACCGCGCCGCCATAGACCGGGGTGAAGCTGTGCAGCGCCACCAGCACGCTGCGCAGGCCCCATCCGGCGCGGGCGTCCAGCAGTTCGGCGATGGCCCGGTGGTACGGCTCGTGAACCGCGCGCAGCCGCTGCGCCCGCTGCTCCCCGCCAAGCCCTTCGTTGGCCGGAATGCGTGTTCCATCACTGATGGCGAGGACCGCCTGTGGGTCGCCCGGGTCGCGGTTGCAATCGACCACCAGCCGCGAAAAGCCCTGTGAAACGAATGGCGCGCCGAGCCGTTGTCCCAGCTGTCGTCCGAGCAGCGCGGTCCCGATGTCCCACGCGATGTGCCGGTGCCGGTCCTCTTCCGAAAGGCCCATCGTGCCGAGCGAGCGGGGGATCTCCCGGCCCGCATGGTCGCCAAGGAGCACCAGCGGCCCGGGCGCCAGCGGGTCGCCGGCGAGGATCACGGGCGCCGGGTCGGTCCCGGCCAGCAGCTTGCCGTCCGGCTGGGCGTGCGTCATGAAGGAAGGATCGCATGCCCGCCTCCCTTGTCAACCGCGCCCGGCGCCCCTCCGCACCGCTGCAGCAGGAGCCTGCCCCATGCTGATCCGCACCGGCTTCGACATGTGCTTTCGCACCTGGAACCCGATCCCCACCATCGGCCTGCTCGATCTGCGGCCCGAATATGAGGCCCAGCTGCACACACCGCAGGACCTCATCACCGAGCCGGCGCTGGAGGTGCACCACTATACCGATATGTTCGGCAATGTCGGCTCGCGCTTCGTCCTGCCGCCGGGTGATACCTGGGTGC
The DNA here is from genome assembly GCA_001683845.1 of Erythrobacter sp. ANT-B3C2. Lineage (GTDB taxonomy): Bacteria > Pseudomonadota > Alphaproteobacteria > Sphingomonadales > Sphingomonadaceae > Croceibacterium. The sequence continues at coordinate 76,293 of LXQI01000009.1, forward strand.
GGCGCGATTTCGTAGTCGAGGTGCCCGACGAGGCCGATCCGATCGTCCGCGAGGCCGCCTGGCACCCGGTGGCCGAACTGCCCGACGAGACGCTGCCGTTCCTTCTGGGCAGCCGCTATTGCGAGGTCGGCAAGCTCACCACCGCTGCCTGGGGCGCCGCCAACCCCCACGAGAGCGGGTGGGACAAGGTGCAGGCGGTGGTGGAGCTGGCGCACCGGCAGATCCAGTTCGGCTATAGCTATGCGCGCAACGATCGCACCGCCTTCGAGGGCTATAGCGAGGGCCTTGGCGTGTGCCGCGATTTCGCGCATCTGGCGATCACCCTGTGCCGCGAGCTGCACATCCCCGCGCGCTATTGCAGCGGCTATATGGGCGATATCGGAAGGGACCCGATCGACGCGCCCATGGATTTCTCCGCCTGGTTCGAGGCCTTTGTCGGTGGCCGCTGGTACACGTTCGATGCACGGCACATCCGCCCCCGGTATGGCCGGATCGTGATGGCCCGCGGCCGTGACGCGACCGACACCGCGATCACCACCCATTTCGGCCCGGCCGACCTCATGCACTTCCACGTCCACACCGACGAGGTGGCGGATACCGATCTCTCCCGTCCTCCCAGCGAAACCGCGCTGCCGCAATATGCCGGCAAGTTCGCCTGACCGGAGGATACCGGGGGAAGGTCAGAAGGTGCGAGAGGGTTTGCGGAACCGCGGTGGTAGCGGGAATCACAGAGTAGCTCGAAAACCTGTCAATTCCGGCACTCCGTAGCGAAGGCTTTTGCAGAGTACGCCCAATTATACCCCCAGATACTTCGGGTGGCAATCATTCAGATGCAATCAGCTCCCCGCGCCTGCCCCCTATCTGCCCCAGCCGAAATCATGCAGGATTTGCTCGGCCACTCCCCGGCCGGCCGCGTCGGCGCTTGACGGTCATCAGGAACAGCAATGTGCCCGCACTCGCCTCTGCCTTAAGCCCGATGTTGTTCTTTTCCGGCGCGTCGGGATCGGTCGGCCCCTTATATTCAACAATCAACTGCCGCCCGTCTTCCAGCTCGGCAACAAAGTCAGGATTAAAGTAGCCTTTCGAACTGGGCGGGCGACAGGCCTGCACCTGCGGCTTTACTCGCGCCGCGCCCAGAAAGGTGCGCGGGGCGGCAAACGCTCGCTTCTTATAGCATTTCAGCTCCATATCAGCGCGCCTTCACGTCTAAGAAGGTCTGCTTGAAGGTCACGCCTTCGGCCTGCAACCGCGCCGCTCCGTTGCGGCTGGCTTCGCCATAGATGGTCAGTGGCTCGTCATTAATCAGGGGAGAGACGGCGACGCATCTGCGCAACATCTGCCCAGGATGAGATCTGCACGCGCTCCACGCCGAGTTCGAGCGCTGGGTTGCCGCTGCACCCGAACGCACGCCGGCCAACTGGCAGAAAGCCTTCGTCGGATGGGCAACCCATCACCATGCGAAGCACCGCCACGAGTTGCGCTGAAGGGAGGGCAGGGCAGGACGGAGAGGCCACGCAGTGTCTACCGTTCCTGAAGTGTCGCATGCTTTAGCGCTCGGCGACCATGCTGCGGCTGTTGTCCGCACTATTGAAGCCTATCGTCGGTCGCTTCGATCATTTCGCTTCATCATGGCCCCTCGGGCCATCGCTTAATCGCGGCTTTCGACACTCCGGGAACGGGCTCATGCCTCGGAAGCGTGAGGTTCGACATTCCGGAAACAGACCGTTGTTCTTTCGAGAACGAAGCTTCGACATTCCGGGAACGGATCATCGTTCCTTCAGGAACGAGAGGGTGCGGGCGAATCAGCGGAATTGCGCGGTTTCTGCGGCCTTGAACGGCGCTTAACTTCTCTAACCCTCTTTAACTCATCTAACTGCCTGAAGTTTTTGGAAATTGGATGAAGGGGAGGGCAGGGGGCGCTCAACCGGTCGCATCCAGCTCCTGCAGGCAGCCCATCGCCAGCAACGCCTGCTCGCGGGGGGCCGGGCTGTCTTGCGCCGCATCGCGCGGATCGGTCGGGGATTCGTCGGCCGAGCGGTCCGCCTGGCTGGCCAGCAGCTGAGCCCGGCGATCGTACAGCGCCTTGGCCTGGTCGACTGCTTGCATCTGCTGTTCGGTCAGCGCGCCGGACTGGCGGAACCGCTCGGTGATGGACTCGATTGCCTGGCTGCACGCCAAGGCCTGTTCGTACGGGCTGGCCGCCTCCGGCATCGTGCCCCGGTTGCCGATCGAGAGCGCCTGCGCCGCCGCCCGCTCGGCCGCGCTGAACTGGCGCGCGGGTTCTTCGCCTGGCGGCGTCTGTGTGGTTTCCTCCGGGCTGGAGCAGGCAACCAGGAGCAGGGCAAGTGCGCCTTGCAGGGTGGGGCGGATGGCAAGAAACAGCATGGGGCGGGCTTCTATTCCCGATGGCGGTTTCCTCCAACAAGGCATTTGGCTAGACGCGGCCGATGCCCAGACGCGCCCTCTCGAATATTCCGTTCCTGCCGAGCCTTTCCTTCGGCCTGCTGCTGGCGCTGCTGGCGCTATTGTGGTTTGCCGGCGGCGCCTCGCGCGCCGATGTGATCGGGCAGGCGGTGACCCGGGGCGGCACCTGGGCGATCCTGATCGTCTTCGTCCTGTTCGCGGCTCGGCCCCGTTGGCAACCGGTGATGCCGGTGGCGCTGTTCGTGCTGGCGGCAATCGCGCTGGCAGCGCTGCAACTGATCCCTTTGCCGCCATCCGTGTGGACCGGCCTCCCCGGGCGCGAGCTGCTGGCGCAGGCGGCCATCGTGACCGGGCAGGAGCAGCCCTGGCGGCCGCTGTCGATCTCTCCGGCGGCGACCGCCAATGCGCTGTCCTCGCTGGTTGTGCCGTTCGCCACGCTGCTGGTGCTGGCCAGGCTGACGCAGGCCGAGCACCGGCGGATCGTGCCGGTTCTGCTGGGGCTGGTGCTGGCCTCCTCGATGATCGGGCTGCTGCAGTTTACTGGGGGGCATTTCGACCATCCAATGATTAATGACATCCCTGGTTATGTCAGCGCCTCTTTTGCCAATCGGAACCATTTTGCGCTGTTCGCCGCGATCGGCTGCCAGCTGGCGTTGGTGTGGGGCTTTCAGGAGCGGCAGGGCGCGCGCTGGAAGGGGCTGTTGGCGCTGGCGCTGCTGGCGCTGTTCGGGCTGATCATCCTGGCGACGGGCTCGCGGACGGGCATGGTGGTGGGTGTGCTCGGCATCGGCACCGGGCTGCTGATCGTGCGCCGTCGGATCATGGGTGAATTGCGCCGTCTGCCCCGCTGGGGCGCGATCGCTTTGGTCGCAGGGACCGTGGCACTTCTCCTCACCGCCGTGGCTCTCAGCGTGTCGCTTGACCGGGCCGTTTCGCTTGATCGAGCGCTGTCGCTGGAGGTGGGGGACGATCTCCGCCGGCAGGCCCTGCCCACCGTGTGGGCGATGACCGGAGCCTATTTCCCGGCCGGGGCTGGGTTGGGCACTTTTGACCCAGCCTATCGCATTGCCGAGCCCATGGGGTTGCTCAACCTGGAATATTTTAACCGCGCTCATAACGATCTGCTCGAGGTGGTGCTCGATGCGGGGCTGCCCGGTCTGTTTCTGCTGGCAGTGGCGATTGGCTGGTGGCTGTGGATGAGCCTGCGCGTTTGGCGCGCCAAGGATGGATCATCGGGCCTGCTGCCGCGTCTCGGCTCTGCCATGCTGCTGCTGGTGATTATTGCCAGTGCGGTGGATTATCCGGCGCGCACGCCGATGATCATGGCGCTGGTGGTGATCGCGGCGGTGTGGCTGAGTGGGCGCATGCCAAACAATGCACCACGGTAAGGGCTGACCCGAAGATCAGCGGGGCTTAAGGGCGCCTTCGTTGTTCTGCGGAGTCGAGCTGTCGCAAGGCTCGCTTACGAGGATCAATGAACCAGCTCCAAGCGCTCCCTTTGTGCCACATGGACGTAATCAACGATTGTGTCAGTCGGGGTGTACTCGGGAAGCAGCTTGCACAGCAGATTGCGCGCACCGATCACGTCGCTGTTTTCGATGCAGGCCCGCATCTGGTCCAGCTGGGGGCGCAATTCGGCTAGCGGGACATGCGGTTCCCTGGCTTTCATGATACGTGGGTGCCCTGTCGGCAGCGGATCGTTGCCGATCAGGAGTTCCTCATAGAGCTTCTCGCCGGGTCGCAGCCCCACGGTAACGAGCTCGATGTCGCCGTGCGGGTGGTTCTCGTCACGCACGGTCAGGCCGGACAGCTCGATCAGGTTCCGGGCAAGATCGTAGATCCTGACCGGCTCACCCATGTCGAGGACGAACATCTCGCCGCCATGGGCCATGGCGCTGGCCTGCACCACCAGCTGCGTCGCCTCGGGGATGGTCATGAAGTAGCGGGTGATATCATGGTGGGTGATCGTCACCGGACCGCCAGCCTGGATCTGCTCGCGGAACAGGGGGACGACCGAGCCGCTGGAGCCCAGGACGTTCCCGAACCGGACCATCGACAGCTTGGTGGCGGGCTTGCTTGCCGCCAGTGCCTGCAGGCACATCTCCGACAGGCGCTTGCTGGCGCCCATGATGTTGGTTGGCCGCACCGCCTTGTCGGTGCTGATCAGCACGAAATCCCGCACATTGTGCCTGATCGACAGTTCTGCCGCCAGCATCGTTCCGAAGACGTTGTTGCGGATCCCCTCTAGCGGGTTGTGTTCCACCAACGGCACATGTTTGTAGGCGGCGGCGTGGAACACCATGGTCGGGCGCCAGCTCGCCAGGATTTCGTCCATCCGGACCGGATCCGTCACCGACCCGAGGAGCGGGACCAGCTCGACCGAGCAATGCTCGTTCAGGCTGCGATGAATGGCATAGAGCGCATATTCGCTCACATCGAGAAGGAGCAGGCGGGCAGGGCCCGCCTTGATGAGCTGGCGGCAGAGCTCGCTCCCGATCGAGCCACCTGCACCGGTGACCAAGATGGTGCTGCTGGCGATCCTTTCATGGACACTGTCACTATCGGAATCGACCGGATCGCGGCCCAGCAGGTCCTCGATCGTCAGTTCGCGCAAGTCGCTGATCTGGACGCGCCCATGCGCCATGTCGAGCAGACCTGGAAGTGTGCACACACGCACGGATAGTTGCCGCAGGCTGGCAATGATCTCGTTTCGCTGCCGCCGTGAAACCGAGGGCATCGCCAGCAGCACGTCGGCGATGGCCTCGCGCTCGATCAGACCGGCCAGGTGATCGCGCGCGAACACGCGCTTGCCCAGAATAGTGCTGCCCCGCAGCGAGGCATCGTCGTCGATAAAGCCAACGACCTTGATCTCCCGGCTTTGCGCCGCCGCGCGGGCAAGCTGGCGCCCAGAGGAACCGGCACCATAGATGAGGACGCGCCTTTGCTCCGATGGCCGCGTGCCGAAGGACACGCGTTTCGTCAATAGCCACGAGGCGCCGATGCGAGAGGCGCAGACCGCTAGGAACAGCAGCACCGGCTGAATGAAGCCCAGCGTCCGCGGAATATTGTCGAACGCATAGGCGGAAATCAGTGTAGCATAGAGCACCGCATAGCAAACGATGGCAGCTCCGATCGTGACGATTTGCTGGCTTTCGAAATGGCGGAATACATCGCGGTAAAGGCCGGCCGTGGCGAAGATCGGCACGGCAATGAGAACAGAGAACGCGACAGCTAGAGACGGCCGGCCGTCCAGTTCGATCCAGTATCCAAGCCGCAGGTAATAGGCGACCCAGACGGTGAGCGCGCAGAGCGCAACGTCCAGCGTGACGACCATCAGGCGCTTGGACACCCTCGACATCGCGAGCAGTGGGCCTGAAACTCCGCTAAGCGCCATTGTAACTCCAGGAACAAGAATGCACGGCGAACCGCTGGCGTATGGGCCGGCCCGCAGCGGGCCGGGATGCGTCTAATCGCGGGCGCTCTTACCCGATGCCACCGCCGAAAGTGAAGCTATTGATCCCACGCAAGGGTTTGCTACGACCCAGCGCGGGCCGCGGCGACGGCTTTTCCCTTTGTAAAGCGATGTGAACCTCAACCCGATGTTCGAGAACAAGATCCTCCTTATCACCGGCGGCACCGGCTCGTTCGGGTCGGCGGTGCTGCAGCGGTTCATCAATGAACCCTTCGCGGAAATCCGCATTTTCAGCCGCGACGAAAAGAAGCAGGAGGATCAGCGCCTCTTCTACCGTGACCCGAGATTGCGGTATTATCTGGGTGACGTGCGCGATACCCGCTCGATTGCCGCTGCGGTAACGGGCGTGAATTACATCTTCCATGCCGCCGCGCTCAAGCAGGTGCCTTCGTGCGAATTCCATCCGATGGAAGCGGTCAAGACCAACGTAATGGGCACGGACAATGTACTGGAAGCCGCGATCGCCGCGGGCGTCGAGCGCGTGGTCTGTCTCTCGACCGACAAGGCCGTCTACCCGATCAATGCCATGGGGATCTCCAAGGCGATGATGGAAAAGGTGATGGTAGCCAAATCGCGGCTCGCGCTCGGCACGAAGACGGTGATCAGCGGAACGCGGTACGGCAATGTCCTCGCCTCACGCGGGTCGGTGATCCCATTGTTCGTTGACCAGGTGAGCAAGGGGCTGCCGCTGACGATCACCGATCTGTCGATGACCCGCTTCATGATGACTCTGGCCGAAGCGGTCGACTTGGTGCTCTATGCGTTCGAGAACGGCCGCAATGGCGACCTGTTTGTGCAGAAGGCCCCGGCGGCGACGATTGAGACGCTCGCGCGATCCGTCCTAGACGTGCTGGGTGCTTCCGACCATCCGATGAAGGTCATTGGCACGCGCCATGGCGAGAAGCTGTTCGAGACATTGCTGAGCCGCGAGGAGATGGCGATTGCCGATGACCATGGTACCTACTTCCGTGTTCCCCCCGATAACCGGGACCTCAATTACGCGGCTTTCGTGGAAGAGGGCGAGCGGCGGATCTCCGAGGCCGAGGACTTCAATTCGCACAACGCCCGGCGTTTGGACGAAGCGGCCATGAGCGCGATCCTGCGCAGGCTCGAATACATGCAGTCGGTATTGCGCGGCGAAAAGACCGGAGCTGATTGATGACCAGCAAGCGGATCGCGGTTTCCGGGGCAGATGGCTTCATCGGGCGCAACGTGCAGGTCCGCCTTGGCGAGTTGGGCATGGAGGTTCTGCCGCTGGTGCGGACCAGCGGGAGCGACGAGTGGTTCTGTGCCGTTGCACAGGCGGACGCGATCATTCACCTCGCCGGCGCCAACCGACCTGAGGATCCCGCCGAGTTCATGGCAGTCAATCACGGCACCGCAGAGCTGCTGGCCCAGGCGGTGCAGGCGGCGGGGCGGCCGGTGCGGATCGCCTTTGCCTCGACAATCCGGGCGAACGAGCCCACCGAATACGGTCGCAGCAAGCTGGCGGCGGAGGATCGGCTGCAAAGGATGGCGGGGGAAACCGGATCGCCACTCCATGTCCTGCGCCTGCCTAACGTCTTCGGCAAATGGGCGCGGCCGAACTACAATTCCGCAGTCGCGACTTTTTGCCACAATATTGCCCGCGATTTGCCAATCTTGGTTAACGACCCTGATGCCCCGTTGCGCTTGGTGTACATCGACGATGTCGTCGCGACGCTGGTTTCAATCGTCGAGGGGCGAGTGGCCAAGGGTATGGTGGAGCTGGACCCGATCTTCGAGACGACCGTGGGGGGTGTAGCGGAGACGATTTCGGGCTTCCGGCGTGGGCGCGACGACAATGTGATCGACGCGGTGGGAACCGGGCTGACACGCGCCCTGTACGCGACCTACGTATCCGCCCTGCCACCGCACGAGTTCAGCTATCCGCTCACCTTGCATACCGATCAGCGCGGCTCGTTCTCGGAGGTGCTCAAGACCCGGACCAGCGGGCAATTCTCCTTCTTCACCGCGCACCCGGGCGTCACCCGCGGCGGTCATTACCACCACACCAAGACGGAAAAATTCCTGATCGTGCAGGGACGGGCGCGGTTCCGCTTCCGTCATATCCTGTCCGGCGAGAGACACGAGATCGAGACCTCGGGCGAACACCCGCAGGTCGTCGAGACGGTTCCGGGATGGTCGCACGATGTCACCAATATCGGCGAAACGCAGTTGATCTCGCTGCTCTGGGCGAACGAGGTCTTCGACCGCGACCGCCCAGACACGGTCGCCGGGGAGACCTGACATGGCACGGCTCAAGGTCACCACCGTCCTGGGCACCCGGCCGGAGATCATCCGGCTGTCGCGGGTGATCGCCAGGCTCGACCGTTATACCGACCACCGCATCGTCCACACCGGGCAGAACTGGGACTTCGAGCTGAACGAAATGTTCTTCGGAGACCTCGAGGTGCGCCGGCCCGACCATTTCCTTGGCGTTGATACCTCCACGTTGGGTTCGGTGCTGGGCGGTATCCTGATCGGGACCGAACAGGTGCTCAGGGACGATCGGCCCGATGCACTGCTGGTGCTGGGCGATACGAACAGCGCCATCGCCGCGATCATGGCCCGGCGGATGAAAATCCCGATCTATCATATGGAAGCGGGCAATCGCAGCTTCGATCGCAACGTGCCCGAAGAGACCAACCGCCGCCTGGTCGACCACATTAGCGATTTCAACCTGGTCTACACCGAGCACGCCCGCCGGCATCTCCTGGCGGAGGGGATGCAGCATCGCCGCGTTTATTTGACCGGATCGCCGATGCGCGAGGTGCTCGAGCATTACCGCGGCCGGATCGAACAATCCGACATCCTGCAACGCCTCGGCCTCACTGCGGGCGGCTACTTCGTCGTCTCGATGCACCGCGAGGAGAATGTCGACAGCAAAGCGCGGCTTGCCGGGTTGGTCGCCGCGCTGAACAGCCTGGCCAGTGAGCACGATGCCCCGGTGATCGTCTCCACGCACCCGCGCACGAGGAACCGGCTCGAAGCGCTGGAAGGCCAGGCGCTGGATGACCGGGTGCAATATCTCAAACCCTTCGGCTTTCATGATTACAACCATCTGCAGATGCACGCGCGCTGCGCGATCTCGGACAGCGGGACGATTGCCGAGGAGAGTGCCATCCTGGACTTCCCCGCCGTGACCCCACGCGATGCGATCGAACGGCCCGAAGCGATGGATACCGGCAACATCATTGTCACAGGGGTCGGCACGGATGACATCCTCGCCGGAGTCGAGGCCGCTGTGGCCATGCACCACGAACACCGTCAGGCCGGAATCGCGGGAGAGGTTCCGAGAGATTACCGGATCACCAATACAAGCGAGCGCGTGGTGAAGCTCATCCTTGGAACCGCCCGCCTGTCGAACGCATGGGACGGTATCCGGATGCACGATTACGTCTGATGGCGGCAGGGCCCCTGCGCGTTGCGGTAGTGCTGGTCAACTGGCGCGCCGCAGAGATGACCCTGCGCGCCGTGGACGCGGTCTTCGAGCAGACGCGTGCCCCGGACCACGTCTTCGTCGTCGATAACGGGAGCGCCGATGGCTCGGCGGAAACGCTACGCCTGGCGCTCGCTGGCCGTGCCGGGCGGGCGAGCCTGCTGGTCAACGAGCGCAATCTCGGCTTCGGCGGCGGGTGCAATCCGGCGATTAATGCGGCGCTGGCCGGAGGGTTCTCGCATATTTGGCTGCTCAACAACGATGCCGTGCCCGAGGCCGGCTGCCTCGCGGCGCTGCTCGACGCCGCGTCTGCTGCGTCGGGCCGTGTCGGTGCGGTCGGGTCGCTGCTGATCGATCCCGCCGGACACCATGAACCGCACTTCGGCAGCTGGATGCGCCCGGCGGCGCTGACCTGCGGCAATGTCGAGGCGCAAGGCGATCTGGACCGGCCCTATGCCTGGTGCACGGCCGCCTCGCTGTTGCTCGACGCGGGGGCGCTGGCGGATGTGGGAGCGTTTGACGAGGGCTTCTTCATGTATTGGGAGGATGCGGATCTAAGCCAGCGCTTGCGCGCGGCGGGCTACCGACTTGTCTGCGCCCCGGCTGCACGGGTGCTGCACGAAGCTGGCTCCAGCTCGACTTCCATCCCGGTGCAGCGCTATTTGTGGCATTTCGCCTCGCAACGTCGGTTCTTGCGCAAACACCATCGCCACTATCGCCTGGCGCTGTTCTGGCTCCGCGGCAAATTTCTTCTGAAGGCGCTGTTCGATCGCGATCTGGCCCGCTTCAGGGCCCTGCTGTCCGCGCAGCGATGAGTGACCCTGCTGGCGACCTGTTCGTTGCCGCTTCTGATGTGCGAGTGAAGCCAAAGAACAGGAGCAGCAAGGTGAACAGGTAATTTTGAAAGAATGTAGACACTGCACCGACAAAATCGTTCTCAAATAAAGCGAAAGCCGTGACAAAGGCTATTGACAAAGCTGCCTTATTCAAATCTGCAAATAACTCACGTTTTACCACTAACCGATCAAACTTTGAAATAATGAATCCTAAAATACAGAACGATATAACAATCCCGGCCCATCCCGCAAAGTAGAGCGGATCGGTGGCCATCGAATTAGGATAATCTAGCTGATTGCGGCCGAGAAGGTCCTGAAGATAATATTGCTTTGTTGAAGTGCGCCCCAGGAGCTTGGCCTCCCGCGCTGCGTCTAAGAAGGCGAGTTTGGCGAGCAACGGCGTAAACATTTCAAGGTCGAACTGTCCAATCCTGTCAAGCAACCCCGCGTCCCGAAGATCGGTTACGAGACTCAGACCGTCGAGCCGCTGATACACTTCCAGCAGAAGGTAATCGTTCAACGAGTTATACCCTTCCGATCGACGCATGCTGAAGAACACGAATGTGCCGACAACGATAGCGGCCGCGATATAGACGCGGGCATTGCGATACAGGGACTGCACGAAAGCTGCAGGGCGCACGAAGCACAACATGTAGACGGCGAGAACAAGGAGACGTCCCCGTGAATCCGCTACGCCCATAAAGGGCAACGATGCGACAAGTGCGATCCCGACAAAGATACGCTGGCCGATCCTCTCGGAAGATTGGGAGAAGGCGTAGCCGAGTGCGAGCGGGACAAAGAGGATTTCATAGCCCCGCACAATGGCCAGTACGTAGATCGGCAGGCCTGAATATAGTTCGGCCATAAACTCCGACCCCTGTCGCCGGTTGAGGAGCCCGAAGGCGACAACGATCACAGCGTAGAGCACGGCAAGGGCGGGAATGGCAAAGGTTAGAATTGGGCGAGGCTGTAGCTTGTCGGGAGTTCCCGCCGCTGCAGCAGCGAGAGGGTCCGACTTCAAGTGGGCAAACAAAAATCCCGCCGCTAAGCCGATGATCACCAGAATGCCAACGCCCAACGGCGGATAATAGCCAAGCTCCAGGGGTCTGCGGATGCTCGGCATCAACAACAGATAGACCACCACCTGGGCAAGAAAGATCCATTTGAACATGAAGGACGTGTCCTATTGTCTTCAAGGGCGCATCTGCAATTCAGATCCGCCCTCTATCGTAGCGGGCGCGCTTCCGCCAACTGTGGGCTTGTCGCAAGCATCGTTTGTCCCGCTGGCGCCGTTGCCGTACACTTTCCCTTCGCCGCAATGAGGACGATCTCGTCGCAAGAACCATTGGAGACCACTGCTCTCAGGGCCTCCGCCAGATTGTACAGCAGGGTTTTCCTGCCTTGAACCGGGCTGGGCTTCTGCCCCTGCCGCAATTCCGCGCTCTGCTGCGCGATGAAGCCCCCGAGTGGTGTGCCGAGCACCTTGACGCTATCGAAACCTGCGTGCCTTGCGAGTGCCGCCAAGGAGGCGGGTGTGTGAATGGTCAGATGGCGGGGAACTTCCAGCCCCCGCCAGGCGGCACCGGACCTGCGGGCATCGCGAGAGGCTGCATTCGGCGTCCGCAGCACGAGATACCCGCCAGGACGCAGCACGCGATGCGCCTCGGCCATAAAGGCGCCAGGGTCGGGGACATGTTCGATCGCATGGCTGGCGACGACCGCGTCAGCCGAGCCTTCATCGAACAGTCCGCTTGCGAAATCCCCCTGTACAGCCTCGAACCCGAGCGCTTTTGCGCTGGAGATGCAAACGGCATCGAATTCCACGCCGCGCACCTGCCATCCGGCCTCCCGCAGGAAGGCCATACCCTGCGAATTGCCGAAGCCAATTTCAATCACGGTGCCGCCGGGCTTGTGCGGGAGCCAGAACAGGCGTGAGGCGGCCTCTGCCCTGAAGTAGGGGACCAAGCCCAGCAGGCGGCCGAGGATCCGCGCCGGCCCCGCCTGTTCCGGCGGATAGCCGAGGCGATCGTGCCAGATCTGCTGTAGCGCCAGGCGATACAGGTACTTGACGCCGGTGGCGGCCAGCACGGGCGGCGCATGGGTGCTGTAGCTTGCGTAGAAGCTGGCGATCTCGGCAGCCGTCAGGTCATGATCGAGGAGCAGGGCGCCACAATCGGCATTCTGGCAGCGCACCAAGTTCCAGTGGCCCGATACGCCGTACACCTTGTCCTCGACACCACGCGGGCCCGGCCCGAGGCTCGTGCCGCATACGATGCAGCATGTCGGCTTTGCATAGGCTAGCACCGCGGCGCCCTAGCAAGCTGCCAACCCGGCAACAACACCTCTCGCGGGCCGAAGCCGAGCGCCTCCCTGTTCCGGGGGCTGTCGTGCAGGATGGTGATCAGCAGCCGGATGGCGGCCGAGAGCGCCAGCGCCAGCGGAACGCCGGTTGCCCCGAGCAAAGTTCCCAACACGATGGCCCCGGCGACGGACAGGACGGCCTCGACCAGTGGGCTCAGCCACAGCGTATGCTGCCGGCCCGCACTCATCACGAAAATCGTGAATGCCATGGTGAGCAGGCGCAGGATCGAAGCCGGCAGCAGGAGGAGGGAGAACAGCTTCACGTCCGCCGCCAGTTCAGCGTTGAGCCAGAGTTCGAACAGCCACACCGGCATGAACGCGACGGCTGCTGCGGCCAGGAGGATGTAGCCCTGGAACAGACTGTTCACGATCAGGTAGAACCGGCGACGGCGTTCCGGGCCGCTGCCTAGCAGGGAGGCCGCGTGCAACGCAACCGGGCCGGAAATGGCGATGAGGCCGGCCGAAACGATGCCGAGCAGGCTGGTTGCGATGCTGAAGGGTGCAAGGCTGCCGGGGTGGTTCACCGCCACGACCATCACGGCGGCCGTGGTGGCCAGGAAGGCCGTCAGGTTCCACCAGACCACGCCTGATAGGCTCTTGAGCAGGAAAGGCTGCGGGCCTCCCTCTGCCGCGTGCCGGGCAGCCAGAGGCTCTGCGGAATGGTCGCCAGCGCGCGCATCGGGCCCGGCGCCATGCGGCGCACCGGGCAGGCCGACCCAGAACACCAGCCCAATGGCGATGGACCACGAGCTGGCCAGGTAGACGAGGAATGCCCACAGGAGCGGGTCGCTCAGCCCGGCCTGCCAGACCGCGAAGAGCCCGATGAGCTGAAACAGACCGGGCCACAGCTTGGCCACGTTGTCCGGGCGGAAATCATGCTGAGCAGCGGCAGGCGCGACCACCGTTCCCGCCGCCAAAACGCCCAGCGTGTAAGTCAGGAAACAGTACAGGCCCGTTCGCAGCGAGGCGGCGCCGATCTGCGTCGAGCCATAGAGACTGGTGTAGATGGCGATGCCGGCCAGGCCCAGCAGCAGCTGCAGAACGCCGACACCGAGCGTGAAGCGCCAGAAGGCGCGCATGGCGCTTTGCTGACCTTCCGCTGCCATGAGATGGTTGAGCTGGGTAGCGCTGACCGCGCGATGGGACTGGGGCAGGATCAGCATCGCCGGAACGAAGGCGAAGGCCGCCATGTACAGGTCGAGCTCCGGGCGGGTGAAGCCCCGAGCCAGGATGGCCGGAACGAAAACGGCAGACAGGATCAGCGTTCCGCTGGCAAAGACGCTTCCGAGAGAATTGCCGACGAGGCTGCGCGGCCGGAAACGCACTACCGGCCTGCCTGCTTGGAGCCGGCAGGGCTGGAGTCCAACCCCAGTGCTCGCAAGATTGCCATGGCCCGGCGCTCGACGCCGAACTGCGCGAGATGCGCAGCGAAACGCGGCCAGTCGGGCGGGGTGTAAGGCGGGATTGGCGCGGGATCGAACCCGGCGACGGCGCTGCGCGGGAGCACAATGCCGTAATCGGCCACGGTATCGCGCAGCCCCCCCACATTGGTGTGGATCACCTGGCAACCATGGGCCAGTGCCTCCAGCGCGCCGATTCCGAAACCCTCGTATTCCGACAATTGCACATAGAAGCGCGCGCTGTGCAGCAGCGCCAGCTTTTCCTTTTCCGTCACATAGCCGGCGAAGCGGACGCGATCGGCAACCCCGCGCATCCGCGCGTGAGCGGCCACCATGTCTTGGCAGGTGGTGCGGCCGATGATCGTCAGCGACGCCGAAGGGGTCTGTGCCTGGAACTTGGCCAGCAGGTCGACGGCCTCCAGCACGCCCTTGCGCTGGACGTTCAGCGAACTGTCGAGCCCTGCGATCGTCACTAGCGATGCCGGCGCGCGCGGGTGCTGGAAGTGGTGCGGGGATGCCTGTTCGACCGCCGCGACGCCATGGAAGCTGCGCTCGATCCGGTTGCGTCCGAGGAGGGCGACCGCCCGCATCCGTTCATAATCGTCGGTCGAGGTGGCGAGCAGCCGGTCTGCCAGCGCGGTGCAGGCCTGGAAAGCGGCCAGGCGCGCCGCGTAATTCGCCGCGCCCGTGGCCGCGTCATGGACCAGCTGCTCGCCCCCGCCGGTGGCGACAACGGGTATTCCCCGCATTCGCGCGATCGCCGCCACGGCAGCGGTGTGGGAGTAGAAGTAGGAAACGATGCCATCGACACGAGCCCGGCGAACGCGGGCGAGGCTGTTGGTCGCGGTTACGCTGCGCACACCGGGCATGCCGCGAAGCCCCTGGGCTTCAGCGGCATAGAAGCCCTGGTCGAGCATCGTCCGGCGGGGCACGGCGGCGAACAGCAGGAGGTCGATCGGCTCCGAGGCGGTTTTCCTCATGCAATCATCATCCGCGCGCGTTCGGGTCGGAGGAAAACATCGTCGCAAGTCACTGCCGGTCCATCCATGCGCCGAGACGCCGTGGGTTGGCGGGCCGCGGCGCGAAAAGCAACAGGCTGGGGATTTTACCCCGCATATCTGCCCCCAGGTGGCGCTCTCTCTTGGAAACACGGTCTGATCGCCTACAGCCGCCGCATGCGCATCCTGTTCCTTACCCAGTGGTTCGAGCCCGAGCCCGCCTTCAAGGGCGCGGACTTCGCGGCCGCGCTGGAGGCGCGGGGCCATGAGGTCGAGGTTGCGACCGGTCTTCCGAACTACCCGGGTGGCAAGCTTTACCCCGGCTACCGGATCCGGCCGTACCAGCGCCAAGCGGTCGACGGCATCGTCACGCACCGCTTGGCGCTGTGGCCTTCCCACAACAGCTCCGCGCCCGGACGCATCGCTAATTACCTCAGCTTCTTCATCAGCACGCTGTTGTTCGGGCTCGTGCGCGGGGGCCGATACGACCTCGTCTATGTCTACCACCCCCCGGTCACGCCATCGGCGGCGGCGGCGATCTTCTGCGCACTTCACCGCAAGCCTCTGGTCGTCGAGATCCAGGACCTGTGGCCCGACAGTGTCGCTGCTTCCGGCATGGCGGGCAAGTCGATCACCCGGGTGCTCGGCGCCCTGTGTACCTTCGTCTATCGCCGCGCGACCATGATTGTCCCACAATCCGACCGGATGCTCGCCCGGCTTCGCGAGCGCGGCGTGCCGGCGCGCAAGCTTCAACGGATCTACAATTGGGCGACCTATTGCCGCAGGGCGGGCGCCGCGCTTCCCGAGCGAACGGAGGATGCGTTCCTCGATCGCTTCAACGTCGTCTACGGGGGAAATCTGGGGCAGGCGCAGGCGCTCGACGGCCTGATCGATGCCGTGGCGCTGGCCGGGGAGGGTGTGCCTTCACTCCACCTCCACCTATTCGGCAACGGCATCGAACGCGAACGGCTTGCAGCCCATGCCGAGCGCGTCGCCCCTTCGCGCGTGACACTGCATGGTCCGCTCGACCGCCGGGTAATGGACCGCGTGTTCGACCGTGCCGACGCGCTCGCCGTCCAGCTCAAGGACGATCCGCTCTATGCGATCACCATTCCCTCCAAGGTGCAGCATTATCTCGCTTGCGGGCGCCCGATTCTGGCCGGTTTGACCGGTGAGGCGGCGGAGCTGTTGCGGCGCGCTGGCGCGGCACTGGTCTGCCCGCCGGGGGATGCGGAGGCGCTCGCCGAGGCGATCCGGCAGCTGGCCGAGATGCCCGCCGCGGAGCGCGCTCGCATGGGTGAGAACGGCCGCCGCTTCTACGAGGCGGAACTTGGCTTCGACCGCGCCATCGACGAAACGCTCGGCGTGATGCAGGAGGCGGCGCGCCGCTATGGCGTGAACCCTCGCCAGCAAGCAGGAGCGGGATGATTTCCAACGCCGAGAGCAAATGGCCCGCCTTCACGCCCGAAGAGGCCGAGGCGGTGGCCGACGTGATCCGCTCGAACCGGGTCAATTACTGGACGGGCGACATCGGCCGCCGGTTCGAGCACGAGTTCGCGCAATGGACGGGAAGCGCGCACGCAATCGCCTTGGCCAATGGCACGCTGGCGCTCGACGTGGCCCTGCGCGCACTAGGAATCCAGCCCGGGGACGAAGTGATCGTCACCCCGCGTACATTCATCGCCTCGGTATCATGCGTGGTGAATGCCGGCGCTGTGCCGGTGTTCGCCGACGTTGACCACGACAGCGGCAACATCAATGCCGTCACAATTGCGGAGCGGATCAACGATCGAACGCGGGCCGTGATCCCCGTTCACCTGGCGGGATGGCCGTGCGACATGGACGCCATCATGGCACTGGCGAAAACGCACGATCTCGCTGTGATCGAGGACTGTGCGCAGGCCCATGGAGCGCAGGTGGGAGGCCGTAGCGTCGGGAGCCTCGGGCATGTCGGCGCCTGGTCGTTTTGCCAGGACAAGATCATGACCACCGCCGGCGAGGGGGGAATGGTCACGACGAACGACCCAGCACTGTGGTCGGCCATGTGGTCGTTCAAGGATCATGGCAAGAGCTGGGAAGCGGTCTACGAGCGCGAGCACGCGCCCGGCTTTCGTTGGGTGCATGAAAGCTTCGGGACTAATTGGCGGATGCTCGAGGTGCAGGCAGCCGTCGGTCGCATTCAGCTCGGCCGGATGGCCGGATGGACCGGGCGGCGGACCGAGATCGCGCAGCACCTCGCCGAAGCGCTGGCGCCTTTCGGAGAGGCGGTGCGGGTGCCGATGCCACCACAGCAGGACCGACACGCCTTCTATCGTCTGTATGCCTATGTTCGGCCGGAGGGCTTGCGCGAAGGTTGGGACCGCGACCGGATTGTCGCCGCGCTCAGGCAGGCTGGGGTGCAGGTGCTCCACGGCACCTGCCCGGAGGTCTATCTGGAGAAGGCGTTCGACAACACGGGGTTCAGGCCCGGGCAGCGGTTGCCCGTCGCGCGTCAACTGGGGGAGACGAGCCTGATGTTCCTGACCCATCCCTCGATGGAAGATAGCGAACTCGACCGCGCTGTAAATTCACTGGGGAGGGTGCTGGCCGAAGCGGCGCGCTAGCGCTCCATCACGCGTGCCGGGTTCCCCACGACAACCATGCCTGGCGGCACGTCGCGCGTGACGACCGCACCCATGCCGACCACTGCGCCTCGGCCGATTCGCAGTGGCTTGTCGGCAGCGCCTTGCTTCAGCACCGCACCGGTCCCGATGTACGCATTATCGTCGATGTGAACGTTTCCGTTGCATTTGACGCCTGGAGCGAAGGTGACGAAGTCCCCGATCACGCAATCATGCGCGACATAGGAATAAATGTTGGCATGAAAGTGCCGGCCGATGCGGATGGCGGAGGTCAGATGCGTGAACCCGCACAGGATGGTGCCTTCGCCCATTGCGACATCATCCAGCACCATGGCATTGCCCGCTCGTACCTCGAGGAAGCCGATCCCGGCATCCACGCACCGCAATGCAAGCCTTTCGCGCACCGAGGCATCGGCGATGGCGATTACCGCCTGCTTTTCAGGGTGCGGGAGGTTCTTGAAGGCATCGAAGGAAAGGACAGCTGTGCCGTCCGCCAGCCCATCGTCGACGAAGACCACATCGGCGCCAGCGGCACCATGCTGCTCGCGCACCAGCGGCATGATCTCCTTGCCAAACCCGCTGGCTCCGTAAACAGCCACGACCCGTTGCAAATCGCCAATCATAAGTGCTCACTCCCCGTGAACGGTGACATCGTTGCCTCGCCTTCCGCGGAAATGCCTTCCCGGAACAGAACCTTGCGGATGGTTAGAAAGAGGATTTGCAGATCGAGTGCCAGGGTGCGGTGGTCCACATACCAGACATCGAGCTCGAACCTCTCCTTCCAAGACAGGGCATTGCGGCCATTGACCTGCGCCCAGCCTGTCAATCCGGGGCGAACATCGTGGCGGCGCGCCTGTTCCGTTGTATAAAGCGGCAAGTATTGCAGCAGGAGTGGGCGCGGCCCGACAAGGCTCATGTCGCCGCGCAGGACGTTCCACAACTCAGGCAGTTCGTCCAAACTGGTGGAACGAAGGAACTTGCCGAAACCCGTCAGCCGTTCGCCGTCGGGCAGCAGTTCGCCCGCCTTGTTTCGGCTATCGAGCATCGTACGGAACTTGATCATCGTGAACGGCTTACCGTTAAGCCCCGGACGTTCCTGGCGAAACGACACCGGTCGGCCCAGCTTCACCCGCACCAGCAGCGCGACCGTTGCGATGATCGGGCTGAAAAGTAGCAGAATCGCTCCGGCGATCACGAGATCGAAGACGCGCTTCATAAACCTGCTGCCGCCCGAATGTCGCATGCTTCGTTCCCGCACGTCTCTGGCGCCTGCTGATGCAGAAGACAAGCCGCATTGCAGGGTCAGCACCGCGCTGTGGCGTTGGCACGGTCACAAAAATGGTGTCGATCGGGCATCCGACGGCCGGACGTTGACATTACCTAAGGACAGAGGCTCACTTGCTATAAAGCATTCGGGTAGCGCAGGGCGAAGCTCAAAGTGACAGGAATACCGCGACGCACCGTTCTTGCCGGCAGCCTCCTCACACCCATAGCTTACGCTACCCAGCCAGAGAGGTGGCTCGGTTTGTCTGCACAGCCTCGCGCGATTGCTAAGTGGAGCGCCTGCCGGTTTCATGCC